>CAZOKZ010000078.1:2465-20762 GCA_964580585.1 uncultured Candidatus Sumerlaeota bacterium
CACCGAAAACGGCACGGGATTTTTCGCCCATACACCAAACGGAAAAGTAGCGGCTGTTTCGAGTCGTCATTTCATCGAGGAGTCAGGCCCACCTGTCGCCGAAGCGGCATGGCTCGATATCCAAACGGAAGAAGAAGTCGCCACCTTCAAGCATCATTGGGGACCTCCGGGCGATGGCAGCGGCGGTTTCGGCGATGAGCCGGATTTGAGCAACGATTACTTGCTCCTGCCTGTCGATATTATAATTCCAGAATCCTTCATTTTAACGTTGGACACACGCGATGCGCTAGAAGACGGAGAACGCGTTTGGTTGCCAAATAAAGATCCTTTGGCTCGGAATGGATATGAATTAATTGAAGGAAAAGTCATCGAAACCACGTCCACCTATTATGCGGTCAAATTAGATAAGTTCGTCCCATTACAATCTCAAAGCGGGACACCGATTATCAGCCAGGAAACAGGAACTGTTATTGGAACTGTTTCACGCGGGGGAACAGATCAGGATGGCAGAACGATCCTTCTTCTTACGCCAGGAAGATGGATATGGTGGGCGTTGAAAACCGAAAACGATTTCCCCCCGATTGAAGAAGTAACGGGGACACCTAGAAATAGAAAGCGATCCTCGCGACCTTGAAAAGTATAATACAATACTTATCTATTCGACCCTGGTACGCAAATATACTTCTCGCCTGATTTGGTCTGAAAATTTATAGCGCTCGGAACATCAGTGGGAAATTTATCCTTGGCAATAATAATACCCGTTCGATCATGATCGAATGGAAAATAATAGGCGATGTTCTGCTGTATTGAAGGCTCCGAATTCTGGTCAATGCGTTGAGTAAATATCGTAATATCTTCGCGAGAAGAATATTGGAACACAATACTTCTGATCGAGTCCATTTCAAAGTGGGATATATTAATTAAGTACCCCCAGAGCGTTTCTTTGTTTTGATATTTAACTTTTTGGACAACTTCTTCGTCGAGACGAAATCGATACAAACGATGAGATGTGTTATCCGAAACGGCAAATGGCGTGTATTCCACTTTGGGATTTGACAGGATTTTATATGGGCTTTTTTTGCCGTTTGTATTGATTTTGCGCTGATCGATGTCCCGGATCGAAGTGGTTTGAGGATTCAAATGCAATGCAACATTTCCATCAATTTCATCGATAGGAATGATCAACGAATATTCATTGCTTCCCGCAAATAAAACCCCCGCGAGCCGACCGTAATCATCGACAACCGGAGCGCCACTGAAACCAGGCTCTGCTAACGGTGTAGCAACGATCAGACGGGAATATCGTTCGCCAGAAAATTGCAACGGGCCGGTAGAAGACAAGGACTCAACTATACCAACGAGAACTTCATTGTCTTCGCGATTTCGTTTATCGAACACCGACGCCATTTGACCCGATCGCAAATTGAACGCCAGTTCTTTCGGATTCCCCATACACCACAAGCGATCACCCTCGTTTAAATCCTGGGGTAATACATAACCATTAAAATGTCCACGTTTACCAGACATGCGAAAAACGACGATATCTTGACTACGTGATGAGAATCCCGCTTTCACGGAACGAATTTCCTCTGTGTTTCCATTGTATTCAATTATTCGTAACTTATGATCCATCTGCACCGATGAATACGAATCGTGGAATTGATCACCTGCAACATGGGAATTGGTAATTAACATATTTTGTAAATAGAAACCCGATCCAATCCCCACCAACTCGTCATCGTCCATGTATTCGATGCGCACAACAGATTCGCGTAGCGCTTTTGGGCCAGCCAACGAAAAAACCTCATTCGAATCAACACCTCCGCTCAGAACAATACGAGGGGACGATCCGAATAAAATTCCTACAACAATGATGAATGGTAAAATCCTACGGCGCCAACGCTTCATGATTTCTTCACCAGATTAACAATTTGATACCAGGATGATGTTATCCACCGAATAGAGATCGGGCCAATCGTAAAGACTAAGGAGATTGTTTATCGAAAGAACGAGTCACACGGTAAATCGCAAAGACCCCGTCGTTTTCTTTTCGGTGATAGTAGAGCGACAATTCATCAGGCGACAGGGCAGGCGCCTCAACAAAACCAGAGATAGAAGATATTTTTTTCGGATTCTCAAACGGCAAATTAATATCGGAGCGTGTCGCTTGATAGATACCCGGAAGTTTTCCATCAAATCGAGTAAAGTATATTTCAAGCCTGGATTCCGAAACCGCAGGGGCATATTCCAGTTTTTCGGTATTAACGGATTGCAGGATCGTCGAACTATCGCCCAGACGAATAAATTCCGAACCTTGGCGTTCGGCCATTACAATATCGGAAGTAAGCGGTCCCGACTTGCCGAACTTGCTATCCACAAAGTATATAAACTTTCCGTCGGGTGAAATCTCAGCGTCGAAATTAACCATCCCGGGAGTTATTGTCGAAACACCTGGAACCAACTCGATGTTCGTGATATTTCCTGCGTCAAAAATCCCTCGATAAATCGTGGAACTTGTCTGTTCATAACTACGCGTTGAAACAAAATAAAAACCATTGTCACGATCCATGGAAGCGACACCTTCCAAAGACATCGTGTTGATTCCGTTCAGCTCGCCTTGATACTTGAAAGTAACTTCATTAATCGCTTCCGCCCAATGGAGGTTCGTATTAACATTGGGCTCGTTTAGATTATTAAAAAACACATACTTTCCATCGCGACTGATGGCGGGTTCCATCGCGTGGTCGTTGTAATCAATGATAGCTACTTTTTCAGGATTATTGAATTCCGCGCAAACACGAGTTGCACTGCAAACAATCATGCACGGGATAGCAGCCCACGCCGCAAAACCTGGCGACCTCACCATGGCACTCCTCCAAAAAAGACTCCGTTGTTTCCCCTCTTAAAACGTCTTTTTCTTCCCTACCTAGACCACAGCAAATCGCCGACATCTGATCAATCTTTGGCAACCTCGTCTTCATCTTGTTCGATTGCGGGTAATTTTCGGATCTGGCGCAGGAGTGTGATCAATGTATCGCGCATATCGTGACGTTTGATCACGAGGTCGATGAAGCCATGGTCCTGAACGAATTCAGCGGTCTGGAAATTCGCAGGCAGCGACTGGCGGATGGTGTTTTCGATCACGCGGCGCCCGGCGAACCCGACATAGGCGCCGGGTTCGGAAACGATGATATCGCCAAGCGAGGCGAAACTGGCCATGACGCCTGCCGTCGAAGGATCGGCCAGAATGGAAATGAACGGCGTGCCGGTTTCTTGCATGCGTTTGCAGAGAATCGAAGTTTTCGCCAACTGCATCAGCGACAAAATGCCTTCCTGCATACGCGCGCCACCGGTGGCGGCCACGGTAATGCACACGCGGTTTTCATCGATCGCAAGCTGCATGGCCCGAGCGATTTTCTCCCCCACCACACACCCCATCGAACCACCCATAAATGCAAAATCCATCAGCGCCAGAGATATCGGCACTTCACCCATGGTGGCGCGGCCCGTAATCACCGCGTCGTTGCGTCCAACTTTTTTCCGTGTGGCGGCAATGCGGTCCGGGTATTTTTTGCTATCGTTGAATTCGAGCGGATCGCTCGACGTCAGGTGCGCTTCGGTTTCCTGAAAACTGCCTTCGTCCACCAGGAGTTCCAAACGCTCCATGGCTTCCAGACGATCGTGGCGTCCGCAACTGGGGCAGACCTTTGCGTTGGCGTCCCAATCCTTACGGCGAATAATCGAATCGCACGCCGTGCACTTGTGCCACACATCTTTGCCGATGCGTTCACGATGTGTGGGCGGCTGAATCGTAATGAACTCGGGGGTATTGCGTTTAAACCAGTTCATACATCCTCATTTCGTATCCGGTGGTGGGAGTCTCTGTCGCCGGGTTTGATTTTGCCTTCTCACCGCGGGGGAACTTCAAGGTCAAAATCGGGGTTCCAGGCACGGGATTCGGTAAAGCATTAACCACAGGGGCGCAGGAAAACAACGCTCGCCGGTGGTTTTACGGAATCCACATGTAATTAAACACCTCGTTGGTCGGTGTAGACCAACCGCCCATGTCCACGTTCAGCAAGTTGATTTGCGTGCTTGCGCCGGGTTGAACCATCCGTCCCGTTTGCGCATAAAGCGTATCGACGCTCTGGCTGCCCGTGCGTTTGACCAGTACGACGGTGGGTTCATCAATCCCAAGGTCGGTTTCGATGGTTTCGATCACTTCGTCCAGATACGCGATGCCGTCGATTAACCCGACATCCATCGCCTGGTGCGCCGTATAAACCCGGCCATCGGCCAATTCGCGCAAAGTTTCGGCGTCCAGATCGGTGCGATTGCCCCCGACAACGCTCAAGAACTGTTCGTACATATCGTCGATCAACGCCTGATATAGAGCGCGATCTTCGTCGGTCATTTCGCGGTAAAAAGCGCCCGCATCCTTGTTTTTGCCCGACGTAATGGCGTTGAAATCCACCCCGATTTTATCCATCAGGCCCCGGAATTCGGGAAATGTCCCGATGACACCGATCGATCCGGTGATCGTGGTGGGCGTGGCATACACCTGATCGGCGGCCATGCTGACGTAATAGCCGCCCGAAGCCGCCAGAGTCTGCATGCTGACGTACACGGGGATTTCGGTTTCTTCGCGGAAACGGCTGATCTGGCGAAACATGATGTCGCTGGCTGTCACGCCACCGCCGGGGCTATCCACGCGCAAAATCACCGCCTTGACGGATTTATCTTCGCGCACCGCAGCGAGTTTTTTGTCCAAATCCACCACCGAGCTATCGACCGGAAAGAATCCCTGGCCCTCGCCACCGCCGGTGATCACCCCGGACACATCGATGATGGCAATTTTTTTCGGCGCCCAGCCTTTGCCCTCGCGATAGGTCACCTGCTTGACCGTCGGCATCGAAGGAAAGCCGATGGGGATGACTACGCACCCGGGAATCAAAGCCACGAGTAAAAATGCCACCGTCAACATCCAAAGTCGCTGTCGCATGGGGGAAGAAAACTCCTCGTCATAGGGTACAGAATTCGCTCGCGTGGGAAAGGGCGGCACGCTTACCGTTCAGCCCCAACGCGGGGTTATTCCTGGCACGGAGCGTAAACCGGATGCAACTGAAGGTCTTCAAATACGAGGGGGCAGCCAACGATTTCGTGGCATTGGACAACCGCACGGACCTCGTGCCCGAAGGCGACGCGCGTCAGCAACTCGTCAAGGCACTCTGCGACCGGCGGCGCGGCATCGGCGCCGACGGGGTGTTGATGATCGAACCGCGCCGAAGCGACGCCACGGATTTCCGCATGCGTTACTATAACAGCGATGGCTCGGAAGGCGAAATGTGCGGCAACGGTGCGCGGTGCATCGCGCGGTTCGCCAATTTAATCGGCGCCGCCGGACCCGAAATGACCTTCGATACGGAGGCAGGCACTTACCGCGCCTCGGCGAGCGAAACCATGGTCGTCGTTTCGTTTCCCGATATTGAAACCGTTCCGACAGCGCGTCCTCTCGACACAGACGGAGAATCGTTCGACGCGGATTACCTCGAAGCGGGTGTGCCGCACCTTGTGGTGTGGACAAACGACGCGCGACGCGCTCCAGTGGCCGAGCAGGGTCCCAAGCTACGGTTTCACGAAGCGCTCGCTCCACGCGGCGCGAACGTCAATTTCGTTTCGCCCGACCCGGCGGCGCCCGAACACCTGCTGGTGCGCACGTATGAACGTGGCGTGGAAGAGGAAACACAAGCCTGCGGCACCGGGTCGGTCGCGTCGGCGGTATGCTGGGCCCAGCGGCGAGGTTTGACCGGCGCGCAAACAATCGCTGTCGTTCCCACCAGTGGTGACACGCTGGAAATTGGGTTTACGCTCGAAGAAAACGCGGTGCGGGCGATTACGCTCGGCGGCCCGGCGCATTTGGTGTTTGAAACAACGTGGGAAGTGTGAAGCTGTAGAATGATTGGGACCTATCTCGATTTTTAACTCACAATGCAGTTTAAAAAGTAAATTTCTATCTTTGATGCAATAGCGATAAATTGAAGGACAGCATTGTTTTCACATTTTTTTTCTTTATCCGTAAACTCTATCTGAATCCCATCGATGTAACCTTGGTGATTACAAAGCTCCCACACCCAGAATATCGTTTTCGAGAGTATTCGCTCTTCAATCTCTGGGAAATCACGCCTTATAAGGCTGCGTCGATTCGTGTCATCTCCCAATTGGTCAACACTGAGAACGATGGTATCATCGTCACCATTAACGCGTAAACTCAGTATCCCATTTGAAAAAACCAATTCCACCCACACAATTTCATCCAACACTGTTTCATCGCCATAGCTCCCCTCAGAATAAAACCGAACAGACGTCAAATAATCTAGGCCGAAAAAGTCATAATCTTGTATTTTGTTTATTACCATATTTGTCCCCTTGCTTGCGATTTGAAAGCGAGAGCAGGCACATATTTCTGAATTTTTCCATCCCCCCTCACTCCCACATCATCCAGTCGTCGATGCTTGAATTGCCCGGGTTGACTTCTTCGTACGTGGTGGCGACGCGAATTTCGTCGATTTGCTCGACACCATGTCCATCGCCAAAGCCTAGATTTTCCCGCAATCCGATCGCGTCGATTCCCATGGAATTCGTTCCTTCTCCCGATACGGCAAACCCTGTGGCATCGGGAGGACCTTCTGAAACGCCAGGGGTAGGATTCAACCACATGTCCACCCGGTCGAATCCTCCGCCGGGTTGGATGGTATATTTCATGATCAACAGGTGCGTAACATTCAATGCGCAATTTTCCGAGGCATATTGCGTTGGATCGGAGTATTGAACACGAAAACCGAAATTCACTCCTCCTGATCCGTCGGGACGAACATAAACACGTCCGTGTGGTTTCTTGTTCACATTCAGCATGAAGTGAAAAAAGAAATCCCCCGACCCGCTGGGAATCGATGTGCATTTCACAAGGACCGACGTGTAAACAACGCTGTCTTGCCCCGTGATAGGAGTAAATACGCGACTAACGTCTTCCGCATAGAATTCATCGATTTGCACGCGGCGTCCTTGCGGCGCTGGCGCGCCCGCGTATTCCAGCGACTCACCGTTGTCGCTCGCCGTGTCGAGCACGACGACTTGCCCGGGCAAAAAACCCCCGTGCATCGCCCACACGCCGCCCGAGTTGGCCACCAATCCGCCAGCGGGATAGTCGAAGGATTCTTCCAGCAACAAGGTGGCATGCGCAGGAAAGATAGGTGTTATCCCGAGCAGTAAGAGTGAAAATGTCGCTTGTGCGAATGAATAGTTGCTTCCCATAGAATCAACACGTCCCTGAGATGAACCTTCACCAATAACTCTGATAATAAAAGATACACTAATCACGTCGTGTCAATTAGAGGATCGATTTATCTCGCCAACGCGGCGCGGTAAACGGTTTCCATTTCGGCGGCCATCCGCGCGGGTGCAAATCGCTCGATAAGCGTGCCGTGGGCATTGTGTACTAAACGAGTGCGCAAGGACGCGTCCTCCAGCATGCGTTCGAGCGCTTCGGCCATTGCCGCGGGATCTTCACTGGGGACGGAGAGACCGGTGCATTCATGTTCGACGATTTCGGGGAGAGCGCCGACTTGCGTGGCAACCACCGGAACACCCGAGGCGAAATATTCGACCGCAATGCGGCTGAATCCTTCGCTCCCGCGCGAGGCAATGACGCCAACATCGAGCGAGGCGATCAGTTCTTCGGGGCGATCGATCATGCCGAGGTATGCGATGCGGCCTTCGAGCTTGAGACGTTTGTGCAAATCGAGCAGACGCGGTTTTTCCAACGAGACTTTGCGTCCCGCCAGCACCGCACGAACGTTAGAATGACGATCCATGACACGTGCAATGGCTTCGAGAAACACATCGTAACCCTTGATGCGTTGAAACCGCCCAAGGCATCCGATCAACACGGTGCCCGGATCGCCCGCGCCGAGTTGCCCACGCAATTCCTCGCTGCGATTTTCCGGAGCGTATCGTCCCGTATCGACGGCACCGAGCACCACACGCAGACGTTCATCTGGCAAGTGCTCTCCCAACGTTCCCAATCCCCGGAACGCGGCTTCTGAAATTGCTGTAACGGCATGGGTCCGGCGACGAAACAACCATCGGTTCGCCCATCCCTGGCGCATGGGAAGCACCACGTGACGCGTGCGCACGATGGAGCTGCCCGACGCGCAAAACGGATGAAGCAGCGCCACCGTCCAATGTTCTTTGCCGCGCCCAACGTGCACGATTTGCGGGGCGTATTCACGCAACAACCGCGCAACGGCACGATGCTGCTCCAGGGTGCTCGATCCCGCGCCGCCTGGCATCCGCCACGGAATGCGAACGATATCGTAAGGCGCGCCTTCCAGGTGGCTTTCGATCTGGTTCGCAATGGGAACGGCCATGCGCACTTGATGACCGCGCTGGGCAAGGGCCTTGGCGAGCAGGTCCGTCCCGGCGGCTTCGCCAATCCAGCGATGTGCCGTGTTGAATAACAAAATGCGCAATGGCGCCGTGACGGGTTCAGACATGCGAGGCAAAGGGCTTCCGGAAATAATTAACGGGGAAAACACTCGACCCGGCAATTGTGAAGGCTGGTCAACGGGGGTCAAACGGGGTTTTCAAGTCGATGAGGTTTTGACAGGGTATTACAGATCAAACCCTGTGATCGGAGTCACCGACATGCGGCGTCCAAGGCGGGTGGCTTTGCCGCGATTCAGGAATTGTTCGATGCGGATATTGTCGCTGGAATCTTTTTTGTCGTAAGCCAATCCCAGTTCAAAGCAGGAAGACTCGTTGGGACCGGTTGTGTCGGATACCCAAACGATATGGCACTGAACCAGCGCGCGCTCGGGCCCATTGTGCAGAAACAATCGGGCGGATTGTCCCGTGCGCAATCGGTCGCGGGTAATATCGGTAGAAAAATGCGGGCACAGAACTCGAACTCCTTCGCGCGAAACATCGGAGACGAGAACGAGCGCCGAAAAGGGACGCAACGGTTCGTTCGGAAACAACAGCAGGAGCTGGGCGGGGAACTGGCACCCGATACGCGAATGCCTGCGACGGTCAGCGGTGCTCATGAGCAGGGTACTCCATTTATTCGGCCCGTACTGATGGCCTCTCGGTAAGCGGTAACTGGTCTCGCCCGGTTCCGAGTTCCTCTCCCCTTGGTTCTCTTTTCTTCTTAGCATGAAAGGTGCCTTAGACGATGGCTTCTGGCAATTCAAAATTTCGGTCTGTCCTGATTCGGACAAGGTTTGCCGGGTAGATCCTTCGACAATTAGTACCACTAAAAGGTTCTATTTATTCATTGCTTGGGCCATTTTTTCGCCAAACGGTTCAAAGAAGACGTGCTTGCCCCCATGGGGGCGTTGTTTCCTGATGAAGAGCATCATTTGCGCCGATTTTTTTCACCCCCTCACGATGACCCCTTATGGCTTCTTCCAAAAAGAATCGTCCCACCTCGAACCGAAAGGGTCGTCAGATCAAATTCTGGCTTATTCGCCGTGTCGTTTTGCCGCTCGTAATTCTTCCGATCAAGTTGCTGATGAGAACCTGGCGTTTAGAGTTGGAAAGTGGCGAATTCGATCAAATGCGCCGTCCGGAAGGTCCCGTCACCTTGGCGGTTTTCCATGGCATGTTTCTCAGCGTGCTGGGATTGGTGAATCGCCAGAAACCCGGCGAGCGCTTTTGTGGCGTTACCATGATCAGTCCCAGCCGAGACGGTCAGTTACTGGCGGATGTTTTCCACCGCTTCGGACAAGGAACCGTCGAAGGCAGCTCGCGCAGCAAAGGCGCGTCAGGGTTGCTTGCGCTGATCGATGCGACAAAAAAAGGGCAGGTTGGAACTATTGCTGTCGATGGCCCGCGTGGACCGCGATGCGTTCCTCAAGCGGGAATTTTTGCGCTTTCCAAAGCCACCAAATCGAAACTCTATTTCCTGGTGGCTGCGCCGGATAACGCCATCCGATTCAAGAGTTGGGATCGCGCCGCGTTGCCAAAACCATTCTCGCGCGTGCGTTTCCGCCTGGAACTCTTCCACGATTATGCCCAGGGCGATTACTCCGGCGACGAACGCGTGGCATTCCAAGAAGCGCTGCTGAAAAAGCTGGTCGAAATGGGTGAACCGGTGGACGATATCCAACGAATCGCCAAACCGGAGGCGTCCGATGCTTAAGATCATTGCCGGTTCCCGTCGGGGCACGAAACTTTTCACTCTCGAAGGACTGGCGACACGCCCCCTTCGCGGTCGGGTGCGCGAGTCGCTGTTCAACATCCTCCAGTCCGAGATTCCCCAGGCGCGGGTACTCGATCTTTACGCGGGTTCCGGAGCGGTCGGGCTCGAAGCCGTCAGCCGGGGCGCCGTCCACGCCACCTTTGTCGAAGCAGCCAGCGAAGCCGTACGTGTCATCCAACGCAATGTAGCCAAATTGCGCTTTGAAGACACCACCGATATTGTGCCGGGGCGTCTTCCCGCTTGTCTGCGCACCGTGCGCCCCCCCGCCGGAGGCTACAGTCTGGTATTCATCATGCCGCCCTACGAGTTAGGGATCGTGCACGATACGCTCAAAGGCCTGCGCACTCATCAATTGCTGGCAAAAGACGCGTTGGTCGTATTAGAAGTGGAATCAAAATGCCTGGAAGGCAAAAATGTCGATTTCGGTCCCGACTGGTCCGTTACCGATGACCGCTCGTATGGCGTCACACGGTTGTTTTTCCTGAAACGTGCCGTTCAGGCAGGCGTCTGATCACGAAGTTGCTGACGTGCGCTGGGAATCAAGCGCAGGTATTCGTCCAGCGCTTCGTTCTCGGGTTGTTCGGTTAGAAGCTTGAAGACTTTTCCGACCGGATAGTAATCCAATTCCGGCCATTTGAGCGCCACGCGTGTGGGATCGCGATCCAAAATAGCCGGGGCGAAATCCCACTCCCCTCCAAAGAGTTCGCGACCGACTTCGCCAACATAAAAGCCCATGTGAACCAATGTTTCCGCGTGCAACGTCAGCAGGAAAAATTGACCGCGCAGGAAACGTTCGACTTCGCGCGTACCGACGAGCGAAAGCGGCAGATCGGCGTGAAATCGGGATTTCCAGAAGAATTGAAATTCTCCCGCGAATCGCCGTGCCCGTATCATCGTTTCCACGCAATCCACACCATTCAAGTCGTGGGCGATTTCACCCAACCCGGGCACCTGTCGCTCGCGATAAAGGGACTGGCGGGCTTCCTCTGCGAGACGATCGGGAAATGTCTCCACAAATCGCGCCAGCGAGAGCTTCGATCCGAGTTCCCACTTTTTGTGCACCATCCCGAGAGGATTCAGCACCACGGTTCCCAACCACCCGCATTCATGCAAACTGAGTCCGAAGAGTGGATGATCACCCCAACGACCGCCCCACTGATGCCGGATGGCTTCTCCGATGAATGCCGCGCAATCGGAGGCGAGGCTCTCCGGCAAAGACGGTACGCCGACGAGAGTTTCTTTGATCTCTTCGATGGCAGGGTCGAGCAGCGCGATGCTTTCGGGCGTACAGGGAACTTCATCGCGATTCAGACGTTTCGCCAGCCAGCGGGCGAAACGATCTGCCGATGCTGCCAGCATGTCGGGGTGGGCTTCGGAAGGAGGAGGCGCTTCGCAAGCGCCGAAGAGATATTTGAGTAGCTTGAGCGGCATGGGCGCCTTCGATGGCGGTTGAGGTTTTCAACCACATGTTCTCGATAGGGTGATCAGGATGCAAAAATCCGGCCGCTGAAGGAGGCGGCCGGAAGATTTGATGCAATCCGTGGTCCACAAAAAACCGGGATCAGATTTTGACGCCGTAGAAAGCCAGAACCGTTTCGGCGACTTCTTCGATCTGACGTTTCTTGAGTCCCGAAGCAATCGGCAGGCAAATCGCGCGTTTGGCGATGTCTTCGGCAATCGGGAAAGCGCCTTCCTTATAGTTAAGGAACCCAAAGCAGGGCTGCTGGTGCGTTGCCACGACGGTGGGGACCGAGTAGCCAATGCCTTTTTCTTTCAAGTGTTCGACCAGTTTGTCACGTTCGGGCACCAGTACGGCGTAAGAGCTGTAAATCGAGGCTCCCTCGTCGTTGTAGGACGGCGCGACCACGGGCGAAGCCAGAAACAGGCGGTTGTACAGGCCGGCGTTTTCGATGCACTCGGCGTTGTTTTCATCCAGGTCCTGGAGCTTTTGGGTCAGCAAGGCAGCCTGAATGGCGTCCAGCTTGCTCGAATAGCCGATGACTTCGTTTGTGCCATTTGCGCCCACGCCATGATTGCGTAGTTTGCGCACCAAGCCAGCGTACTCTTCGTTGTTCGAGGTCACCGCGCCACCTTCACCCGCCGAGCCAAGGGGGCTGGAAGGATGGAAACAGTAGGCGCCCAAGTCGCCGTAGGTACCCAGACGACGATGGCCGATGCGACCGCCGACTGCGTGGCGAACGTCTTCGATTACGGGAACGCTGTAGGTGCGGGCGATCGTCACAACGCGGTCGATTTCCGCCGCATGGCCGAAAATGTGCACCGGAACGATAGCGCGTGTGCGCGAGGTAATGGAAGCAAGAGTCTTGTCAGGGTCGAGCGTGTATGTTTCGGGTCGGCAATCGACGAAGACCGGGGTCGCGCCGAGGCGAACGACGGCTTCGGCGGCTGAAACCGATCCAAACGCCGGGCAAATCACTTCATCGCCTGCCGAAATGCCGAGCGCTCGCAGCGCCAGCAGAATGGCGTCCGAACCACTCCCCACCGTCACACAGAACTTGTTGCCGATAAATTTGGCAAATAATTCCTCGAAGCGTTGAATGTGGGGGCCCGAGACGAATTGGCCACTTTCGAAGATGGCTTTTACGTCTTCCAGAAAATCTTCGTAAACGGCATCATTGACCGCGGAAAGGTCCATAAAGGGGACGTGCATGGTGTAATCCTTTTCCCATCGGCTTGCGGGGTTTTAGCCGCAGGCCGCAAAATGAATGCGAAATTTGTGTGCCAACCCCGGTGCAAGTCAACCATAGCATGAGGGGAGAACGCCAGAATCCGCATTCTCCCCCCTTAAGCATCCTATTTCGGAGTCTCAAACTCCAGTTTTAGCTCCCCGCCACGACTGCCGACCGTGCTTTTTCGTACGCCTCGATGACTTCTTCCAACTCTTCTGGACGTATATAGGCAAACAACGGCAGGTTCAGCACGCCAAGCGACAGTAAGTTGGCTTTTTCGCCCCCAACGGCTCCATAGAGGTCCTCGGCAGCCCCCGGTTGCTTGGACATTGCACCCGGATAAACGTTGGCAAACCCGATTCCATGCTCCTTGAGCACGTTTTGGATGGCTTCGCGCTGGGATGGGTCTTCCAAAATCACGTTCAAATAACCGTTTTCTTGAACATTCTGGGGCGGACCAATGACATTCGCCCCCAGTTCAGCAAGCTTGCCTCGATACCATGCCGCGGCAACACGTCGCGTTTCGAGACGCTCTTCGATGTATTCCAGGGAAAGGTTGAGAAATGCCGCATCAAAACCAGCCATACGGCTGTTCCAACCGACCAACCCGTATTCGTAATGCGAGATGCGCCCGTGGTTTCCGAGGCAACGCACGCGATCGGCAAGTTCAGTAGAGGAGCAGAACACCGCCCCCGCATCGCCGCACGCGCCGAGGACTTTGGCGGGATAGAACGAAATCGTAGAAAGATACGCATCGCGGTAAATCGAAGCGCCATCGACTTCGACGCCAAACGCCTGGGCACCGTCTTCGATCAGGGGAATGTTACGTTCGGCGCAAAAACGGCGGAAATCCGCCAACCGAGCGCTCGCCCAGCCGTACAGGTGAACGAGAATCGCGGCTTTCGGTTGGTATTTTTCCACCGCCTCGCAGAACAGATCGAAGTCCATCTGCAAATCCGTCAGGTCAATATCAACCGTGACGGGTTTACCGCCAACGTTCACGACGGCTTCGTATGTAGCCCAGAACGTGGCATCGGGCAGGAGCACAACGTCGCCTGGGCCGACACCGGCGGCGCGCAAAGCGAGTTGGATTGCATCGGTACCGTTAGCGCAACCGACTACGGCAGGCGCGCCGGTCATTTCGGCGAGTCGTTTTTCCAGCGCGACCACTTCGGGTCCGCCAACAAAGGCTGTATTTTCCGAAACCTGGCGGCATTTCGCCATCCAGCGCTCCATGAAATCCGGTTCAAAACGCTTCAGATCGATGAAAGGAACAGACATGGGCAAATCTCTTAGAGTGGATTTGAGGACGATTGCGGTGGACGGCCCCGAGGGCGGCTTGGCGGGCCGGGCATAACCGCGGTGTCGGGCGCGACTTTGCACCGGACAGCAGGCAACGTCAATCCCGTCTCGCAATCAATGAACTGTCAAAATCGAGCGCGTTTTATTGACCGATCCAGTAAACAGGATGCCTAGAATCCGAAGCAAAATTCAGCAACGAAAAAAAGCGAATTTGCGCTTGCTTTCCCCCACCCGGCACCGTTAGCAATTCTTCCCCCTCGCGGGGAATGCCAACCTGTGCCCAGGTGGCGGAACTGGCAGACGCGCAAGACTAAGGATCTTGTGGCCGCAAGGTCGTGGAGGTTCAAGTCCTCTCCTGGGCACCATTTACCTTCCAGCTAACATCACTCAAATCAATGATTTGAGCCTTGAAACCCGGAGCCTCAACCTCCGGGTTTTTGCCATTTTTCTGCCATTTTGTCCCTTTTAGCGCTTTTTCGATCTTTTCGTTCAGGAGAGGAATAATGCCATTTTTGAACAGGTCGAAGAGTTCCACCGGATCGGTGCTCTGGCAGCGCTTTCCACTCACTGACAAATCCAGATGACCGACGTTTTGCTCTACCAGATGCTCAGGCCACTGCGGGTCAGCGATTCCCCGTAATAGTTACTCTGAATCAAGCACATTGCCTGGTTGCGCCACTTCTATCTTCGCCAGCGTTCCGGCGGGATCGGCTTCTACCTGCTTCTCGCATCCGGCGCAGCAAAGCTGAACAAGTTGGTTGGCAACGACCATGTTGACGGGGCCGCCCATGGAATCGAGCGGCTGGCCGCTGATCACGCAGGTTTCCAGAGGATAGCTTTCGGCCTGTTGTTCGATCACGGCCTTGTCGAGGATCGCGATGTACTTGGCAGGTTCGGCGCGGACCTTCTTCTCGCACGACGGACAGCAGAAGATGAAGAGCCTGTTGCCGACGACAGCGAAGGTGTCTTCCTCGGGGTTGCCGGTGACAGGCTCCGCCTTCTCGACGATGCAATAGTCCAGCGGATAATGCACCTTCTGCTGCTCGATGATGGCCTTGTCGGCTTTCGACAGAAACTTCGCGGGGTCTTTCTCAAAGGTGCCGATGCAGCCTTTGCAGCAGAAACGAACTTCTCGCCCTTCGTGCAGCATGATGATGGGATCGCCCATGCTGCCGAGCTTCCCCCCGGAGACGACGCATGTATCGAGAGGCCATGGATCGCCGATGCGGCTGATCTCGCCTTGGTCGGTGGGCAGGGAGGCTGCCGCCTCGGTTTGATGCTTTGTGTGGTCATGTGCGGAATGGTTGCTTGCATCCTGCGCGAGTGCCGCTCCTGTTGAGATTGCGAGGGTGGCGAGGATCGTGATGATGTACTTCATGTGCGTGCTCCTTTGAATGGTTGGATCAAACGGTCGAGGTTTCCGCCTGCAACTCTGCCGGAGGGGCAGGGGCGCGGCGCAGTTCTGTGATGGCGAGCTTAAACTCCTCCATCGCGCTGTAGAGCGTCGGAACAACGAAGGTGCTGATGAGAACGACGAGCATCCCGCCGAAGACAGGGATGGCGAGAGGGGTCATGATCTCGCTGCCCTTTCCGGTGGAGGTGAAAATGGGCAGGAGCGCGAGGATCGTGGTTGCGCTCGTCATCAGGCAGGGGCGAATGCGGCGGCGGCCCGCTTCGACGATGGCATCGCGCAACTGAACGGCAGTGTTCGTCGGGTTGGCGGAGAGACTTTCGCGGATGTAGGTCGCCATGATGACGCCGTCGTCGGTGGCAATACCGAAGAGGGCGAGGAACCCCACCCACACGGCGACGTTCAGGTTCACGGTGCCCATGTGAAAGACCTCGCGCAGGTTCGCCCCGAACACAGCGACGTCCAGGAACCAGGGCTGACCCCACAGCCAGAGCAGCAGAAATCCGCCGGACCACGCCGTGAAAACGTTGCAGAAAACGAGCAAAGTTACGGCGGTGGATCGGAACTGGAGGTAGAGCACTAGAAAGATCAGCAAGAGTGCCAGCGGCAATACGAGCGCGAGTGTTTTCGCCGCGCGAATCTGGTTCTGGTAGTTGCCCGCGAACTCGTAGGAAACGCCTGCGGGAAGTTCAGGGTCGAGGCGCTCGCGAAGCACGGCGCGGGCGTTTTCGACCACATCGGTTTCCGCATAACCCGCGCGTTTATCGAAGAGTACATAGCCGACAAGGAACGTGTCCTCGCTCTTGATGGCCTGCGGACCGCGCACGTACTCGATGCGAGCGAGCTGCTTCAGGGGAATCTGCACCGGCTGGCCGCCCATGGTTTGGGGTGGGGCGGAAACAAGAATGTCGCCGATGGCGTCGATGGAATCGCGCAGCTCGCGTTGGTACCGCACCCGCACGGGGTAGCGTTCACGGCCTTCAACGGTGCGGGTGAGAGGCCGTCCGCCGATGGCGACTTCGATGACCTGCATGACGTCTTCGATGTTGATGCCGTAACGGGCGATGGCGTCGCGGTCGGGGATAATTTCCATGTACGGTTTCCCGACGATGCGCTCGGCGATAACGGCGGCGGGGCGTACTCCTTCCACGTCGCCGGACTTGAGGATTTCTTCGATACGAAGACCGACTTTTTCGATGGTCTCCAGGTTCGGGCCTCGCACTTTCACGCCCATGGGGGCGCGCATGCCCGTCTGGAGCATCACCAGTCGCGTGGCAATCGGCGCCAGTTTGGGCGCGGCGGTCAGGCCGGGGAACTCGTCCACGGCGTCCGCAACAGCGTCCCAGATGTCGTCCGTAGATTCGATCTCGGGGCGCCAGTTGCGGTAGGGGCGGCCTTCCGGGTCTGGGATCGGGTTGCCTGCTTCATTCCGAACGTATTCTTCGGCGTCCTCATCGTAGGCGAAGTTAATGCGCCGTCCGTTCTCGTCCTGGATGAACTCCGGCTTGTACTGGATGACTGTCTCGAACATCGAGATCGGCGCGGGATCGAGCGGACTCTCCACACGACCCAGTTTGCCGACAACGGTTTCGACTTCCGGGATCGCCTGGATCGCCATGTCGGTCAAGCGCAGGTACTCTTGCGCTTCGCCAATGCTCCCATGGGGCATGATCACCGGCATGTAGAGGAAGCTGCCTTCATCGAGGGTTGGCATGAACTCGCGTCCCAGGCCGGGGAAGGAGGCATCGAGGTCCTGCACGACCGCCGTTTCTTGCCATAATGCTGGCAACCAGCCGAGAACCTTCGGAAAGCCGAGCCAGGCGCAAAACCCGAGGACGGTGAGCATTGCGGGGATCGTCAGAAAGGCGATTTTCCAACGAAGGCACAGGGCGAGCAAATGCGGATAGCTCCACTGGAACAGCCAGAAAAAACTCAGCAAGCCGACGACAAGCACTGCCACAAAGATCAGGTTCTCTGCTCCTGTGCGAAGTGCTCCGAGCGGTTCCCAGGTTCGGGAGAGCATCGCGATGACGAATGCCGCAGCTCCGATCACCAGGGCGTATTGGATGGCCTTCCAGCTTCGAGCAAGCCATGGGGGCAGCTTGGGAGCCCGCCAGCGGAACAGTAGGTGCGCGATCGGCGGCAGCAGCGCGAGCGCGATGACGATGCTCGCAAAAAGCGCAAAGGTCTTCGTGTAAGCGAGTGGCTTGAAGAGTTTCCCTTCGGCGCCGACCATGGCGAAAACGGGAAGGAAGCTGATGATCGTCGTCGTCACCGCAGTGAGCACCGCGCTGCCAACCTCGCTAGATGCCCGGTAAAGGACTGCAAATCGCGACTCTTTCGGGTCGGCTCTCTCCAGGTGCTGGAGGATGTTCTCTGTCAGGACGATCCCCATATCGACAACGGTGCCGATGGCGATGGCGATGCCGCCGAGCGCAACCACGTTGGCCTGCACGCCAAAAAGTTTCATCAGGATAAATGCAGCCAGCACCGCCAGCGGCAGCATGGCGCTGATCAGCACACTGCTGCGCAGGTGGAACACCATGAGCAACACCACCACGATGGTGATGATGATCTGGTCGCGCAGCGCGTCAGAGAGGGTGCCGAGCGTTTCGTCGATTAGGCCCGTGCGGTCA
>CAZOKZ010000079.1:0-19601 GCA_964580585.1 uncultured Candidatus Sumerlaeota bacterium
GCGCCACCACCCCGCCGCCGCAAGCGGCAACACCGCCAGCGCCACGGCGGGCGCGTTCAACACACGGAAAAGCCCCAACACCACAACAATAAACGACAGCACCCCAAGTCCCACCGCGTGACGCGCGAAAATCGCCAGCAGCCGGTCAGCCGGGCGCTCCGGCGCGGGCACGCACCACACCAACGCGCCCAAACCGAAACACACCCCGTGCGCCAACGCCGCTCCGAAAGTGTACGCCAATGCCAAGAGCAACGTCGTCATTTACGTTTCCAGAATTGAACTTCCGTAAAATATATTCTCAGTGCTCTCTCCGTGTCTCCGCGCCTCCGTGGTTCTCATCATCGGTCCGCGTGCCCCAAGTCCCGCTCGGGATCGAGCCGATCACGCACGCGCTGCTTGAGTTCCTTCGGCTGCGGAAAACCGCCGTCTTCCTTGCGCGACCATACGGTAACGCCGTCCACGCGCACCTCGAACACACCACCCGTGCCGGGTACCAGCGCCACCTCGCCCACCGCGCCCTCGAACGTCGAGAGCAGTTCCTGAGCCATCCACGCCGCCCGCAACATCCACCGACACTGCGTGCAATACTCGATTTCAACGCGGGGCGTGCGGGACATGGGAAAAAACTCCTGCGAATTTTGAATGCGTCCACGATATAAGGCGTAAGATACTGCGAACAACCTGAATCGGAGATGGGAATGACAACAAGGGAAATGGAACCAGCCGCCGCCCCCTGCGTGCGGACAATCGACCTGAGTCGGCGATTCGGCAAAATCCACGCCGTCGAAAATATCAGCCTCGATGTGCAGCGCGGCGAAATTCTCTGCGTGATCGGGCTCAACGGCGCGGGCAAAACCACGCTGCTAAACCTGATGGGCGGATTGCTGTATCCGTCGAAAGGCCACGTCGAGGTCTTCGGCCTGCATCGCTGGCGCCAGGGATTCGAAATTCGCGAGCGATCGACGTTTCTGCCCGCCGAACCGGTCTTCGGCGACCAGCTTTCCCCCGCCGAATACCTGCAATTTTACGCCCAGGTTTACAAACTGCCCAAAGCAACGTTTCTCGAACGCATTGAAACAATGACACGCGTGATGAATTTGCACGACAAGCTGTTTGCCAAGTGGCGCGACCTTTCGCTCGGCATGGTAAAGAAAGTCGGGCTGATCGCCGCGTTCCTGCCCGATGTCGAGTTGCGCATTTTGGACGAGCCGTTCGCGGGCGGCATCGATCCGCTGGCGATGGAGACGTTGTTCGAGTGGATGACCGCCGCGCGCGCCCGCGACGAGACGATTATTTTTTCCACGCAAGTGCTCGATCAGGCAGAAGACATCGCCGACCGGATTTTACTGCTGCACAACGGCGCCCAACGCGCGCTCGGTTCGCCCGGCGATCTCACCCGCGAAGCAGGCGTCGCCCCGGACGAAAAACGGGCGCTGGCGAGGGCGTTGAAGCACTACGCCGCCGATTTCGAAAGCGAGTGAGACGATGCAAAAGATGCTGCGCGCGCGATTGCTGTGGCGATTGGTAGAGCATAATCTTGCATTTTTTATTTTGAGCAGCATTCTATACAGCATTATTCTTACAGCGATGTTGATGCCACGGTCAAATGCGTCATATCCTGATGATTACATTTCAGTTTATATCCGTGGTGCAGTGTTAGTATTAATTTCTTTTGTAGTCACGTACATCATGACGGAAGCAACGTATCATTTCAACAATAAACGATTGCAAGAGTTTCTACCCTTGGAAAACAAGGCTCTCTACTTATATAATATTAAAAACAAAATTGGTGCTTACACGTCATATATTGTTACTTTTCCAATCATCACTACGATGGCCATAGTCCACGCATTTCAAATCGAATCAAAGCCATTTTTTACCCACATACTGATCAATTTGATACTCATCAACCATGCTTTTTTCTTCATCAAACTAAGCGAAAAACTATCAGAGAAAACTTTCCCCCTGCCTTGGCTTTGTTTGCGGTTCGTATTTCGAATCGGTTCCAAAGTTATTGAGAAAATCATGGGCGGAAATTCATCTGGAGGGTGCTTCTCCATTTTGCTTTCGCTACTGGCAATGATACTTGCTTGTGGACTTATCGTGATTGGCTTGGGATTTTATTGCCAAAATGCCTTGGCTCAATTATTAATATTTCTGATTCTTCCCCATGCTGGGGCGATACTCGCCCACACACCACAAGGATCTCACCTACTCCAATGGTTCATCACCATTTATTCTAGCATCGTTTGCATAATTTCCACTCGGCATGTCTGGGAGTTGATTTCTCAGCCCTATACGATCCAGGAACAGGCTGAATTCAATGAATGGATTGCAATTCAATCAGGCAAGACACAAGAGGATAATTTCCCACCGGATTTAGAAGAAATGTCAAAGAATAATATACCAGACAAAACTGATTTCAGCAGTTATAACGAGTCTTTCGACTTGCAAACTGACCTTATCGAGCGAAGCACCGCGAACACACTTCAAGCAACATGTGTACGAAAATATATTGGATTGGAGAGTGCCCCTAGAGATTTCAAATATTTATCCATTCGCTGCCTGACAGCAAATCCTTGGCTACTATATGTTACTGCCATTTTTGCATTTTATGCTATCACCCATTTGCTATTGCCATTCATAATCTATACTTTTCTATTCGCGGTATTCGCGTCATTGTTTTTTTCATTCAACATTTTAACCCAAACGCTAGAGTTCACACAAGCAACTTCCTATTCCAAAATGGGCCTACCTTTTCGAAGCCTGCCTATAATAAAATACTATCAGAAGCATTTATGGAAACAATATATTCCTGGCGACATTCTTTTTTCAATTTTCTTCACGTACGGCACGATCCAGACAACGCCATGGGTTACTGCAACATTCTTTATTCTGCTTTTGATACTACGACTTGAAATAGTCCCTATTTGCTATATATACTCATTCGACAAGATCGTCTCTAAACAGTTTTTAGAAATATTTCCTCTTATCCAATTGTTCGGTTACATTTTCACCCTAATGGTTTTTATCGTTGTATTTTTATCAAACGAGTCCAAAAAATTCGACCACTCACTTGGTGCCTTATTCATTATTTCCACCGTTTGGGGGATTTGCCTCATCCCAAAGTACATCTGGATGTTCTACTCACTTCGGAAGCACGGAGAATTTTCCAAGTCATCCGTAGACAAATAAAAGAGCGGGACTTATCGCCCCGCTTCTCACATTCGTTCATTACGTTCACGCTACGCGTCACATCCACCCATGCACCGTCGTGGTGCTGCGGCGTTGTAATTCCTCGGCGTGTTCTTCCAGGCAATCGGTGTCCGGCGTGGGCGCTTGACCACGACCGTTGGTCACCAGCTCCAGCGCTTGCGCCGTGCTGAAACCCATCTCGGCCAGGTAGGCGCTGACAATCGTCGCGCCCGTCGGGCCGACGGCCAACACGCGGCGTCCGGCACGCAGGCTTTCGCGTAAAAATTCAATGCCGTCGCGCAGTTGAGCCGCCGACAGCGAACCGTCGTCTTCGCATTCGCGATTGTACAATTTGATCTCTTGCGGGAACATCCCCCCATCGCCAAAATACAAGATGGCCTGGATATCGTTGTGATAAAGAAAGAACGGATCGTTGGCTTCGCTGAGATCCGACAGCATCAGTCGTTCAAGGATAGAGCGCATGGGTAGAGCCTCGCAGGTACGGGCGGATTTTCTGCATTCAGCCGGGCCCAGAAGCGCGAACACTGTCAAGAACGATTGAAGAAAAAAATATCGAAAAAGCCACAATCGCAAAATTCGGACGTTTATTAATTGGATTTGAACCTCGCGGCACAGGATTCGTGAGTTGGACTTGCTCCGAGTGCCATCAAGAGCGTAATTTTTTCAAACTCTTGACGATTCATTTAAGGACGCCCCCATTCATGCCGCCCGAATCCGAGCAGCCCGCTTCCTACATTTGGTTCATGCGCAAGGTTCCGATTTTCGAGGAACAAACCGAGTCGTTTTATCACTCGGCGGATGCGCGCGCACGACTGGTCAGCTTCAAACGCAACGACATCCTTGCGCTGGAGAAAGGTTCGACCCGGCTGATTTACATCATGGTCGAGGGACAGGTGAAACTGCGCTCGTTGACGGAAAACGGCAAGGAAATCATCATCGATTTGCTCGGCGAAGGCGACGCGTTCGGCCCAATCGACCATGTGGTGGGGATGAGCGAGGACGAAACCTCGCCGTTGGAAAACATGGCGACCGAGGCGGTGGCGCTCAGCGAAGGCAGTGCCCTGCGGTTTACGCTGGAATTTTTCCAGGACCTGATTCAACGACGCCCGACGGTGGTTTTCAACCTGACGCGCATCCTGGGCACGCGCCAACGGAGGCTGGAGATACGCCTGCGACGGTTGCTGTACCGTTCGAGCTTGGGCAAAGTCGCCGGGTTGTTGTCTGAACTAGCCGAACGTTACGGCACGCCAACGGACGCGGGCACAGTGCTGGATTTCCGCCTGCGGCACCAGGAAATGGCCTCGATCATCGGCACCAAGCGAGAGACGGTGTCCGAATGTCTGGCGGAACTCGAATATCGCGAGCTGATTTCCACCAAGCGCAACCAGATCACGATCGTGAAACCGGACGAGTTGGACAAGGTGCCTTAAAAATAAGCGCCGCCGAGGTTTCCCCCCGGCGGCCTGATTGAATTCATCGACTTTCCGGCGTGCAATCGATCAGTTGATCTTGATCGGCAGCCACAGCACCCGAATGCTGTCGTGGCCGTTGTCTTTGCCCCAGCCAAACATGCCCCAGATGGGTCCGTGGCTCGAGTTCTGCGACTCGGGCAGAGCATCGTATGCGGTGTAATAGTCTTTCCACAGCAAGCCGCCCAGAATAATGCCCCGGTATTTTTCCGTAAAGCCTTTGCGGCGGGGGTCGTGCTTGTCGGCAGCTTCAAAAACCGCCGAACTGCGGCGATTTTCCGACGTGCGAATATAACCCAGCATCCCCATCAGCGGTCCGTGGATTTCCAACTCGCCATCGGAGTCGCGCGACGTCATGTTCAGGTCCGTGTCCAACCAGACAATCGCTCCAAGGCCACCGCCCAATGCCAACGGCATGCCTGCAAGGCCATCGACTTCGAGGAAATCGGCGTACGGCGATTGTTTCTGGTACCGGACGTCCTTCATGCCATCTTCGTCCAGACGAGCGGCAAAGGTTGCGTAAGCCGGACCAAGCGACCAAAGCCCGTGCCAGAAGTTCATATTGATATCTTCGCTGCGGTAATGGGCATAGGAGCCAAGAATCGGATAACCATGCGCGTAGAAGTTGCCCCGGTCTTCCGGCCAGTTCTCACGCTCGGTGTGGGCGTAAAACAGGTTCCAGTGAACTTTCTGATAGCCCGTCGTTTCGGCATAAGTCGGACCGTACAGGTACTCGTTGTGATTGTAACGCAGTGGCAGAAACACCAGCGGGAACCCCAATCCGTCATAGACGAATCGTTTCACGGAAAGGCGCTGGTCGCTTTCAAAGTGAGCCGATTTGCTGTAAACCGTCAGCGGGAACAACCAACTGAATCCCCATTCCTTGCTCGCGACGGGGGTGTTGTCCTCCATCGTCGGGTACGAGTCGGCCAACGCCCAAGCGTCCGGGCCAATTGGATCGCCATTGTAAGGAATACGCGCGGCGATCGGGAAATTGTCGGTCATTTGATTCGTGGTACAGCCCGTAAACAACCCGGCCAGGACGGCGACCAATACCACGGGATTCAACCAACGCCGATTGTTGAAGATTCGTATCAGATCCATAAGCAGTCACAACCTCGGTGCGATAAGGATGGCATGAATATGGGATAATTCCAAACGACAGTGCCGCAAGAAGCGCAAGAGATAGGTTGGCCCAACACGAAAAGTTTTCCCTCGGCGATAGCCCAAGTGCCGACATCCCCCTATCTTTGCGTCAAAAATCCCTTTCCAAAAACTTGGAAGTCCCCAGTAGTTGGAGCAATGAAATAATCGGTCCAGGAGGCAACGAATTGACTGATCGTTTGATTTTTTTCCCGAATGGGGAGTTTCAGGCAAGCCAATCCGGGGCGAAAACCTACCGGTTTCGATCCGGTTTTGTCGTCACCACAGCAAGGTTTCGTGCGTGAATCCCCACTTTTTCGGTCCATAAAACCCTTCTAAGTTCAACCAACGGCGAGATTTGCATGAAAAGCCGGGGTTTCCCTTGACGGGAGGGCTCGCCTCGGCTTGCCTTCTCGCTCGTGGCAGTAGTGGGGCTTTTCGTAACCGCGTGCTGGCGACAGTGCGCCTGTAAAATTTGGTCTGGTCAGATAAGCGCCCGATTCCTTATGATGATTTGTGAAAACCAGTAAAACACCTGCTGACCCCCCGAACATCAGCCACGTAATAGTTTTACTGCGGGATCAACAATAGCTGGAGTGTGTATGCGGATTAGTCAAGTTGCTGAAATCTTGGGAATGGCGCCGAAAGACGTTATCCAGGAAATCGAGAACCTTCGCGAGAGCTTTACGACGCAAGGATTCAAGCTCGCCAAACGTTTGACGGCCTCAAGCGGTGTCGATGACGACGCGGTGCGCTTGCTGATGGCGGAGATCGATACTCGCCGTCAGGAAAAATTGCGCGAGGAAGAAGAATCTCGCAAGGCCCAGGCGCGCGAAGAAGATGAGAAACGCCGCGCCGAGGAAGCCGCCAAACGCGCTCGCGAAGAAGAAGAACGACGCAAGGTGCAGGAAGAAGAACGCCGCAAAGCCGATGAAAAGCTGGCCAAGCGACGTGAGGAAATGGCTCGTCTGGCCAGCCTGCCAACACCCGAGCCACCCAAGCCCGTTGAAACCGCCAAGGTTGAAACGGCACCTCAGCTCCCTCCCCCAACGGCTCCTTCGCCCAAGGCAATGGACGTCACACCGCCTGCGCCTCCGGTTCAGAAAGCGCAACCACCCGCAGCGCCTCCTGCCGCGCCCCGGCCTGCTGCACCTCCCAATCAACAGCAGCCGCGAAACTCTGCGCCCAGCAAGCCGCAACAACAGCAGCAACGACCAGCTGCCCCTGGCGGCGGCAAACCCAAGCGCGGACGTGAAGATAAACGCAACAAGGCTGCATCTGCCGAAGAACTCGCGAATTTCAGCCTGGAGC
The DNA here is from genome assembly GCA_964580585.1 of uncultured Candidatus Sumerlaeota bacterium. GTDB lineage: Bacteria > Sumerlaeota > Sumerlaeia > SLMS01 > JAHLLQ01 > CAZOKZ01. Next base: position 7,140 of record CAZOKZ010000079.1, read on the forward strand.
CCACGCTGAAAGACGAACGCCCTACGCGTCGGCGCGACGATCGCGGCAAATCCAAAAGCCCAAACCGAACCGCAACAGATTCGGATGCCCCCGTGCGTCCGAAACGTACCCGCACACCAACCGATTTGCGGCGTGGTATTGGTCCAACCCAGATTTTCCAACGCGAAGTGGTAACCCGGCGTCCACCCAAGTCTTTCTCGAACACGGGACCGCGTAAGAGAAACCAGAACGATCGCCAGAGAGACCGGCGTCAAGCTCCCCAGCTTCCCAAGCGCGTTCGTTTGATCGGCGACTTCACCGTTGGGCAATTTGCCGATAAACTCAGCGTTGACGCTTCTGAAGTCATGAAGCGGCTCTTGCTGATGGGTGAATTCCTGACGATCAATCACCTCTTGAATCCCGATTTGGCAGAATTGATCGCTGACGAAATGGGAATCGAAATCGTCATCGAGCGTGAAAGCGATGACGCCGACATCAGCCAGTACGTCGATATCGAGGACTCGGAAGATTCTCTCCAGCCTCGTCCGCCCGTCGTTACCATCATGGGTCACGTCGATCACGGCAAGACTACCCTGCTCGACCGTATTCGCTCGACCAACGTCGTCGATAGCGAGCACGGCGGCATTACCCAGCACATTGGCGCCTATTATGTAACCACCAATAAGGGCGATATCGCGTTCCTGGATACTCCGGGACACGAGGCCTTTACCGCCATGCGCGCCCGTGGAGCCAACGTCACCGACGTGGTCATCCTGGTGGTTGCAGCCAACGATGGCGTTAAGCCCCAAACGGTGGAAGCCATCAACCACGCCAAAGCCGCCGAAGTGCCTATTATCGTCGCGATCAACAAGATCGACGTCGAAGGCGCCAACGTCTTGCGCGTGAAGCAGGAACTGATGCGCTACGAGTTGGTCAGCGAAGACCTGGGCGGCGAAACCATCATGGTAGAGGTTTCTGCCAAAAAGGGCACCAACATCCAGGATTTGCTGGAAATGGTCGCCCTGCAGGCCGAAGTGCTCGAACTGCATGCCAATCCCGACCGTGCTGCCATCGGTACCATTGTAGAATCGCACATGGACCCGACACGCGGTGCTGTCGCCACGGTGCTGGTCGAAGCTGGAACCCTCGAAATGGGCGACGTTTTTGTGGTCGGTACTCAATATGGCCGTATTCGTGCCATGCGCGACGACAAAGGCGCCCCGATGGAAAAAGCAGGCCCGGCCCAACCCGTTGAAATCATGGGTTTGACCGGCAGCCCAGCCGCTGGCGAACGATTAGTCGTGGTTCCAACGGAAGCTGAAGCGCGCGAAATCGCCGAAAAACGCGATAACCGCCGCAAAGTCCGCTCGGCCAAGGCCAAACCGCACATCACGCTCGATTCCATCAAAGATCACCTGCATGACGATGAAGTCAAGACGCTGAACCTGATCGTCAAAGGCGACGTGCAAGGCTCGGTGGAAGCCATCTGCGCTTCCTTGCTCAAAATCAAGTCGGACAAAATCGTGCTCAACATCCTGCACAACGGTGTGGGCACGGTTTCCGAAGGCGACGTCATGCTGGCAGATGCCTCCGACGCAATCATCATCGGCTTCAACGTGCGCCCCGACCCGGCAACGCGCGAGCTGGCCGAACGCGTGGGTGTCCAGATTCGCCTCTACAACATCATCTACGACCTGATTGGTGAAATCGAATCCGCGATGGTCGGAATGCTTGAACCTGAATACGAAGAAGTCCCGATGAGCCGCACCAAAATCCAGCAAATCTTCCGCGTCAGCAAAGTGGGTAACATCGCGGGTTGCCTGGTCGAAGAAGGCACCATCGGCAAAGACCACTCGGTGCGACTTGTGCGCGACGGCATCGTGGTCTGGAGCGGTAAGCTCAAAACCCTTCGCCGCGTGAAAGACGACGCCAAAGAAGTGCAATCGGGCGTTGAATGCGGTATCGGCCTCGAGAACTTCAACGACATCAAAGAAGGCGACGTCATCGAATCCTTCGTCCTGAAGCAGAAGGAAGCCTCGCTGGTTCACGCTGGCCCGTCAGGCGAATCGAACGACTGATTGCCCGACAACAACAGATAAAAAAGAAACTCCCGCGAGACGCCAAACGTTTCGCGGGAGTTTTATTGTCCGAGAAAATAGCTTCTATTTCAAAAGGGTTTATAAAAATCCGACCCGGCCTTCCAATCCGATTTCTTGACAAAATAGCGATCAATCCACTTTTTCTTTCGAAGTCCCCAGTAAATTTTCTTCAGCAAATCCAGAGCAGGTTTGCCTGTTGGAGTAGGTTGAAAGTCCGGAAAAATCTGCTGATATTCACGATGGGTGACCAAAAACTTCATAACACGTTGAACCGATTTGCGATGCGAATCGTTAAAAGCCAATACTCCATTTACAGCCAACAATTGATCAACAAAGAAAAAATCCAAAAAAGCGTAATCAAAGGAATGCACTCCATCGATATAGCCGAATTCATAAGTGCGTTTTTCCTGCATCAACCGAGGTAAAGCGTAATAATCGGGCTCTTCGATTAATTCATGCAAATGGGAAAAACCCGCTCGTTCGACATTTAACACCCCAATACCTTTCCAATACTCGGAACTATGTTGCGCGGGATCGATCGATATTAGTTTTCTTTCGCCCCCCAACTCTTTTAGCGCTGCCAGAATCGCGAGTGTCGAAATGCCATATGCCATTCCCACTTCAATCACGTTAACTGGTTTGAGTTCCAATACGGTTTGGTATAGGGCAACACATAGCGGACGCGGTAAATGAGAGTGCAACTGAATGACATTGCCATTTGCGTCTGTAACCTTGCTCGTCTCATGGATTTCCTCCAGAAGCGAACAAGGCATTTTTTTTAAGGTCATGGATGGAATACCCCAAACATTTTCATTCGGTTTTACTTCACCGAACGGAGTACAAAGGATGAAAGCAGAGAGGAAAGCCAATATTTTCGATTTTGAAATTTACTCTCGGCTCACCAGCAACAGCGTCATGTCGTCCTGGGGCTGGCTGCCATCGACAAATGCCATGGCGGTCGTAACCAGCAGATCGAGGGCGTCGTTAGGCGCCATTGCGGCGGTGTTTTCAATCAGCTCGAGAAAATGATCGTGCCCAATCGTCTCGCCAGCAGCGCTTCGCTGATCCCAAAGACCATTGGTGGCCAGATACATACGCGTAGCGGGGGGAATTTCCACTGTACTGGACGTATAGCGGGCGTCGGGCAAGACGCCAATCGGTGGGCCACCGGCGATTTCGGGCACTTGAAGCCCATTGGAGTTGGTCTGCAAAATCGGCCCCAGATGCCCGGCGGTGGACTGATGCAAAACACCGTTTACCGGATCCAGGACCCCCAGGTAAATCGTCATAAACGGATCTTCGGACGGCGTTTCCAGCAACACACTGTTAATCAAGCCCAAAATAGTGCCGGGATCAGAGCCCTGACGCAATTGGGCGCGCAAAATCGCTTTGGCCATGGTCACACGCATTGCGGCTTGCACGCCGCGCCCCAACACGTCGGCGATCGCCAACGCAATCTGGCCATTTGCGAGCGGCAAGATGTCGCAGTAATCGCCCGCTGCCACCCCAGAGGCCTGGTGCCGCAGGGCAAATTCCCACCCGGGAATGTCCTCCGGCGGATTGGGCAACAGCTCGCGCAACGTCAGGCTGATCGTGTCGCGTTCACGGGCCAGTTGCACGTTGCTCTCGGCCAATTCGTCGTAAAGCACCTTGGTTTTCAAGTAACCTTGAATCCGGGCAATCATTTCCGATGGAATCAATGGTTTGGACAAAAAATCCGTCACGCCGCTTTTGAGCAACGCCGCACAGGTGGAATCGTCGCGCTCACCCAGAACCACGAGAATGGGAACATACTGGCGGCGTTTGAAGCGGCTGCGAATGCCACGGATGGCCATTGGGCCTTCAAATCCTGGCATCGTGCCATCCACCAGGATCATATCGACGCGCTCGCGGTGCACACGATGCTGCACGTCCTCGACTCCAAGGGCGGGCACGAGGACCAGGTTTTGATCGTTGAGGAGGTTGGTTATAGTAGAGCCGCTCGCGGAATGATCCTCGAGGATCACAACTCGTTTTTGGGCCAGATCAATATCCACGTGGCATTCATCATTGGATGAGTATCGAGGTCATTCAATACAGACAACAAACAGATGCTTGCGCCTGCGTCATTCTCCAACTTCGCCCCACGGCAAAACAATTTCGATCAGTCGTTATCCTCGATGCCAAAAACGGTCAGTAATCGGGTGATTTTGAAGACCTGTTTGACCTTGGCCGAAGGCTTGGCGATGGCAAGGGCAATGCCTTTGCTGCGCAGATGCGCGCGCAGCCCGACAAGCACGCCAAGGCCGCTGGTATCGATAAAGGGCACTTGTTCCATATTAAGTGTAATACGCTTGGGTTCGCGGGTGGCGGTTTCCATCACCGTCTGGCGCAATCCCCCACACGATTCGGCCACCAGTTCACCCACAATGCGTACTTCGAGGGCTTCATTATTGCCTTCAAGAATCAGTTCCAAGGGGCACCCCCCGTTGAATTCTAGGCCGATTTAATACGTTCGGATCGAGCAAAGCCGACCAGTACGGACAATCCTACATACCCTTATGCAACCCCAAAACGGGCCGGTCGTCAACCCTTTGTCAGAGGCAAGCCAACGAGAAGATAAGCAGTGGAAATAAAAGAATGATACGGCAGTTTTTCTCTCCCCCAATCTCTCGATTCTCAATCCAATGCTCTGTAACGAGCCGCTGAATGTCCTGGGCGATCGGGATGACTGGCCGAGCCTTTGCTTGCTCCCTACTCTATGGATGCTAGAGAGATGGATACTGCGTAAATTGTACAAAACAGCATCCGAAGCGAATAATTCTTCCAAGGAGATGGAACGATGACCGAATCCAATCGCCGTGATTTTTTGAAATCCAGCGGCGCGCTGCTGGCCGGAGCCGCGCTGGCGGGCGTGGCGAGCGCCCAAACCAGCCAACCCGCCGCTGGACTGGCCCCACACATGGGCGGGCACACTGACCTGATGAAACAAATGATCCCCGGCGCGGTGGACGCCGATGGTAATTGGGCGCTGCCCCCACTTGGTTACGAATACGACGCTCTCGAACCGCATATCGACGCCAAAACGATGAAGCTTCACCACGACAAACATCACGCGGGTTATGTCAAAGGTCTGATCGGCGCAGAAAAGAAGTTGGAGGATATGCGCAAAGCGGGCGATTTCGACAACATCGACCACTGGTCGAAGAAAGCATCCTTCCACGGTGCGGGCCACTTTTTGCACTGCGTATTCTGGGATTCGATGGGTCCGAACGCGGGCGGCGACCCGAAAGCGTCGCTCAAGAAGCAAATCGAGAAAGATTTCGGCAGCGTCGAGGCCTTCAAGAACCAGTTTTCCGCCGCCTCGAAATCCGTCGAAGGCTCCGGTTGGGGCATCCTGGCGTACCAACTGGCGTCCGACCGCCTGACGATTCTCCAGGCGCAAAACCACCAGCTCAATTCCCAGTGGGGGCTGATTCCGCTGCTGTGCATCGACGTTTGGGAACACGCCTACTACCTGAATTACCAGAACGATCGCGGCGGATATATCAAATCATGGTGGAACGTCGTCGATTGGGACAAAGTCCAGACGCGGTTCGGGCTCCTGCGTGGCGAAATGAAGACGTGATAGTAAAAAGGATGAAGGATAAAGGATGAAGGATAAAAAAAGCACCCGTGTGAAATCTGTCATGCGGGTGCTTCACCTACATTTTCTGGTGAGGAGGATTCCGAAGATCGTAGGTCGAGTGTGATAATTTCTGTGTTTGTTTGTCGAATTACACGAACAACTGCTATTTGCCATTCAGATATTTCATTATTAATGAAATAGACTTGTGATCTTTTCCCGATAAATACCCAAAATCCAGCTTTCTCAAGATTCTTTATTTGTTCATTTAGACTGAAGCCTGCCTTCACACGATCTGCGGAGTCGAGGTCTGACCAAAGATCACCCCAATCTTGAAGTGTTTGAAGAAAATCTCCAACCAAATCGACTTCCAGCTTTGTTTCTAACGGATCATGGTCGAAGTCGTAAGCATGGCGGGCTTGGTTTATTAAATTAGTTAGCTCTTTTCCGTTCAGAATACGTATCAAATACGCTTGCTCTGGGTCTTTCGGTTTGCGTGGTTCAAGTGTATCTCTGACCCACTCTTCGTGTGAACGTTTGATATCGTATAAGACTTTGGCTGAAAAGGTGCTCTGTTGATCATCCACTACTTTGTGATGATTTCCGCATAAAAGTAGCAAATTATCATAATCGTCTATTTGATCTTTGGATAATGCTGGGTCAAAACGCGGTCCATTTGTGTTTTGTGCATGGATATGCGCTTCCATCCCAATAACAGATGCCTTGTCCGGCGCTTGCTCTGGTTCAACTAGCAAACATTTGCACAAAGCACATCGATTTCCAGAACGTCCCCAAAGAATTTTTCTCGTTTTATTGGAGATTGCCATTACAAGCTATCCAACAGTCTAAACTTCATGAAATTAGTGGAGTCTGAACCATCAATAAACAAAGAAGGCGGAAGAACTCATCCTTCCGCCTTTATCCTTCATCCTTTACGAATTGCTTCCCGCCATGGACGGCTTTTTCACCGGGTAGAACTCGATTTCGCCCAACGCGTCGGTCACCGTGATCCGGGCCGTGCGGGCGCGTTCGGCTTCGATAATTTGCTGGATGTGTTCGATCGTGCGCTCCAGACGCTCATTGACCAGCACGTAATCGTACAATTGCGCGTAGCGGATTTCGTTGCGAGCGTTTTCCAGGCGCAGCCGGATGGCGCGCTCTTCGTCCAGTCCGCGCGAACGCAGGCGTTTTTCCAGCGTCGCGATGCTCGGCGGCAGGATGAAGATCAACACCGTTTCCGGACGCTCGTCCTTCATTTTCAGACTGCCCTGGACGTCGATATCCAGGATCACGTCGTGACCGGCTTCCAGTTTGGCGTCCACTTCGGACTTCAGCGTGCCGTAATAATTCCCATGCACCGATGCGTATTCGATAAACGCGTCGGCAGCGGTCAGACGTTTGAATTCTTCGAGTGTCTTGAAATGATAATGCTCGCCATCGACTTCGCCTTCGCGCGGGTCGCGCGTCGTGGCGGAAATCGAGTACGAAAGCGACGGATCGGCTTTGAGGATTTCCTTCAAAACCGTCGATTTGCCCCCCCCGGAAGGGGCGGAAATCAGGAATAAAATCCCCGAGCGGTGAAGTTGGAATTCGATCATTGGAGTGAGCCGCCTTTGGAGGTATCGTTCCCCCGAACACGTTAATGGTGGGAGCAAGATGCCTGCCATGTCAAGTCGGGCTGCGGAAAATCTGAGGAAAATTGCGGCCCGCGTCCCGATGCACTCGAAACGCGGGCCATTTCCTCTTATTTTTGCCTTACGACTTCAAATTCACCAGCACGTCCATCACCCATTCTTCGGGATCGGCGCCGCTTTCCGGACCGACGCGCGGGAATTCCAGGCACGGCTCGTCGCCGAGGTCCCGCCCGCTCCGAGGCGCCCATTGACCGCAGATTTCCGCGTAAGTTTCGCCCAGACGCTCGAACGGACCCCGATGGACAGCCTTTGCGTACTCGCCAGCCGGGATGGTTTTGAGCTCCACGCCTTGCTCCCGGTCGTCCGCCGCGAGCCGAAAATCCTCACCCACCACAACGCCGGCATCATATCGAACATAATCATGCGACACCCCCAGGAATGTTGCGTCCGGTGTTTCCAGGCCGCGTTCGCGAGCCCAGCGTCTCATTTTTTCCACCGTCGGTCCACAATCGGGACTCGGACCGGTATGGCGCATGAACGCCATGCGCATCGGGGGCAGCTTTTCAATCGTGATTTCCATCGTTGAACCTCCAGAGTTTACAGGAATGAAATCCTCCGGCAAGCTCTCGGGATGAAAATGCAGCACGGTGGGGACCGGACGCGGACCGGCGGGGTGGGGATTTGCGCGGTAAGCGGCGGGCGCCTCGCCGAACCACGCATGAAACGCGCGCGTGAACGCCTCGTGCGTTTCGAATCCCGCGTCGAAAGCCACCACCGTCACCGACGTGGCCGTCGCGCGAAGCTGGTACGCGGCGCGTTCCAGACGAATCCGCCGGATGTAAACGCCCGGCGCCTCGCCCGTCATGCCGCGAAAAATCCGGTGGAAATGATGGGCGGAAAAATGCGCCGCGCGCGCAACGCTCACCCAGTCGATTTCCTCGCCGAGATTTTGGTGAATCAAGCGCACCGCCCGCAGCACCCGGCCCTTGTAATCCTCAAACGTGACTGTTTTCATCGCTCGAACTCCCGAAGTGATGCGAGGAGGCTGCCACAGATGGTTTTCGTTTGCTTGATCCTGATTGCTCAATTTGCGGAAAAAATGAAGAGAGGGGCGATGGGAAAGTGGGGGGATGGGGCTTGCGGATGAATGAGAGATGTGCAACTTGTCACTCAAACAAATTTGCAGGAGGTTTCTGATGGGCCCTCTCTATCAAATTAATCAAGATGGACAACAATTTGGGCCTTACTCGCCAGATCAACTTCGACAATACTTTCGGGAAGGAAGGATTCAGCAAACAGCAATGGTTTGGACTGAGGGAATGCCCCATTGGCTTCCGTTGAATCAGGCTTTTCCTGATTTGACAACCACGCCGAAAGCGCCTCCACCTCCCGTACAGCCTCGCAGTTCGAAACCAGTTCGCGTTCAAACAATTGAGAAAACGGGAAAGACTTGGAAACGCCTTAAGCTTTGGAGTGTGTTTGGTTTCTGGGGGTTATTGATCGTTACTTTCTCAAGCTTGGATACTCCTGATAGCACCAGTACCATTAGCGCTTTGGGAGCGGTGCTTTGCCTTGGTCTCTATATTTATGCACGAATAGGCGCTTGGTGGAATCACGGTTAAATGCAGAGTTTGGACGAAAAATTATGTTACTTAGGAGCATGAAAAATGGCTAAGAGAAGTCCTTTGCGTCGATTATTATCCGCAAAACCTAGTATGCTTCATTATGTTGAGTCATTGCATGAGTGGCGATTTGATCAACTTGAAGAGTTTGTTCAGAGAACGAAGGAAAATCGTGAAAAAGAATGGGAAAATTACTGCAACGAATTCGATGAGATCACGAAGGGAATGGATGACGAAGAAAAGGAATACTATGTCGATGCAATATATGATGATCTTTCACAAGAGAGAGACATTCTACCACGTCTTTCAAACTATTCCATTCTATTGCTTGTCTATTCATTTATAGAGCACGAGTTGGGACGCATTGCAAATGCCCTTTATCGCGATGGAAAAATCCGTATCAAGAAACCAACAAAGCAAGGTCACGAATCAATTCTAGGATATCACTATCGTTGTATTTGTAAAAGCAGTAAGTTCAAGATATCTCAGATCAAAAAACACTATCAATACATCGAAAATCTACGTCCAATTCGAAATTGTGTAGCACATAATGACGGGAATGGTAGTAAGATAAAAAGCAAAGACAAATCAAAGTTGGCCAAACCACCTTACGAGATAGATTTTCCTCAGTTAGGTCAGGTTGGTATACCTACCAAGACTATCGAACAAATGTTGGATCATGCCCGAAAATTAGCTGATGGAATCTATTCACAGTTCTTGAAACGTCGAAGGTGACATTCTGTTCAAAATGAACCCGACCATGCCACGTTTCGGCTTGTTTGTTTACGAAATAATTCACACCAACGCCAGCAACCCTGCCCCCGCGACGATCCCTAATATAAAACCTAAAATCTGAATCCACGCGAGTTCATGCCGACCGATTTCGTCGACCATGCGTTCGATAGCGGCCGGGTCCATGGCGAGCACTTGCCGCTCGACGATTTCCGCAATCGGAAACGCTTCGACCAGCCGCCGCTGGAGATTCTCCAATCGCTCGCGCACGGGGGGACGGAGCTGTCCGCTCTCCGGCTCGAACAACGCGTCCGGCACGCGGTGCGCCAGGTCATCAATCGCGTGCTCGACCAGCCGCCACGTTTGCGGCGCATCGGCGGCTTCGCGCAACCGGTCGGCCAGCAGAACGATGCCGTCTGCTTCGAACCAATCGAGCACGTGATCGACCACTTGCCGCCTCAGGTTTGCTACCATGTCGGCGGTTTGCGGATCGTACAGGCGCTCCATGATCGACCCGGCGGCTTCGAGCAGGATTTCGGCGAATTCGTTCGTCGCGTCCTCGCTGCGCAGCACTTCCTGGAGCGAGTCGCGCACGTCGTTCCAATCGATCATGAACTGCTCGGCGAAAAACCCCTTCACCGGGTGGCGTTCGCGGTATTGGTGGAACTGTTCTTCGACGACGGCCATGATGCGTTTCAGCGCGCCTTCGCTCGACGTTTGGTCGGCGATCCACCGGGCCAGAATGCGGCGCATTTTCTGGTTCGCGGCGAACGCGTACACGCCCTGGCGCAACCACCCGAGCATTTTTTCGGACGTGATTTGCTCGTCGATGGCTTGTTCGAGCCATTGGCGCAGGCGCGGGCGAAGCTGGTGCACGACTTCGCCGCCATGTTGCCGAATGCCGTCGGTGATGATCGTGGCGAGCAGCTCGCGCGCGGCGGGTTCGGCCAGCATGGCTTCGAGTTCGTCGCGCAACGCTTCGCCGAGTGGCACGCGCAGGCGTTCGTCGTTCAGACCTTCGACGATGGCGTCGGGGTTGAGAAGACGCCGGGCGGCGACTTCGCCGAGCGCGTGGGCAAAGCGTTGTTGTTCGCGCGGGAGCAGGCCCTGGTTCCAAACGACGAGCCACGGCACGCGCCGCCGGGGGCGAAAGAGCATCTTGATCGCCAGCCAATTGGTGCCGAAGCCAATGCCGCCGCTGACGAGGATGATAATCGCCGCGCGAAGGAAAGGGCTCGGCGGCGCCACGGTGGCGGAAAACGCGCGAGCCCCTGCGACCCAGAGCATGCCCGCCGCACCGATCAGCGTCAGCACGCCGCAAGCGCGCAGCAGCCAGAGGAGCAGAGTGGACGTTCGATCGGAGCGCAGGGCAGGCATCACAGAAGCTCTGTGGATCGTTTTTTTTACCACAAAGGCACGAAGGCACAAAGATACACAAAGTTTAAATCGCGAAGAGATGCAAAGACACGGATATTATTTGAACCATGGAATGATGGATTCGATATCTAGTTATTTACCCCACTGATTAGCAACAGCATGCCTTTGAAAGTTTTTCTTTGTGTTGCTTTGTGCCTTCGTGCCTTTGTGGTGAAGCTTTAAATTATTAAAATACACTCTGCACGATTGGGGAATCCGACGCGAGTGAAACCCTACATGTTGGGGAAAGAGTTTCTAGCTTACGTTGCCGAGGCGTTTTCCGGGTTCTGGATGCCGGGCATGGGCTCGGGCTCGGTGGGCGCTTCGCTGATCGACGGCAGGAAACGTACGAGAATCACCGAAATGTTGTCCAGTCCGCCGTTGCGATTGGCGCCTTTGATCAGCGCCTGGATGCTGCTCTCCAGGTCGGGGGTCTCGATCAGGATGTCCTCGATTTCGTCGTCATCGAGCATCCCGGACAGGCCGTCCGAGCACAGCATGAACACGTCGCCGGGCAGGACTTCGATGGATTGCACGTCCACCTCGACGTCGAGCTTGTTGCCGAGGGCGCGCGTGATGACGTTTTTCCATCGGTGGTTTTTGGCTTCTTCCGGCGTGATGATGTTCTTCTGAAGCTGTTCGCTGACCCAGGAGTGATCCATGGTGAGCTGGGTCATTTTCCCATCGCGCAAGCAATAGCAGCGCGAGTCGCCCACGTGGGCCACCGAGATGACGTTTTCGCCCGGCGAGCGCAGCAGCGCCACGAGCGTCGTCCCCATGCCGGCGTATTCCTGGTGTTCGAGCGACAGGTTGCACACATCGCGGTTTGCCAGCTTGACGGCGGTCACGATGCGGTTTTCCTGCTCGGTCAAATCGGGTTCGTGGGCAAACGGCCACGTGACGTCGTCGTCCTGGCACCGGCGCAGGAAATCCACAATGGATTCGATGGCCTGGCGGCTGGCGACTTCGCCCGCGTTGTGGCCTCCCATGCCATCGGCGACGATAAAAAGGCCAATATCCGAGACAACCGACAGGCTGTCTTCGTTGTGTCCACGTTTGAGGCCCCGATCGCTCAGGCCCGCTGATTGAATGACGAGTTCGTCCGGTTTCATGCGTTATAGTCTGCCGAAAATCTGATAATTTCGGAGAAATCGGAACGTTTTTACCGTTCCGCCCCAGGTGATTTCTCCCCCGTGAATTCCAGGAAACGCAATTCGTTCAAGGCGCGCAAGACAAACTTGTCGCATGCGCCAACGATTCGCGGCCGTGCCCGGATATCGCGCACTCCCGTGCGCACGATAGGACTATTTAGTCGGATTGAAAGTCTTTGCGTCAACCGGGAAGCCGCCGGTTTGGTAGGACTTTCTCTTAAAGTT
>CAZOKZ010000080.1:0-19353 GCA_964580585.1 uncultured Candidatus Sumerlaeota bacterium
AGAGGGTGCAGGTGGACAATTGACACTGTTCGACTTATAACCGGACACTACTGATATTTTTTGCAATTGCTCTCGTGTAATTTCGCAGTCTCTCAGTATTTGTGCGAGAAGGCCACGACCGATTGACTCTCCCTTATGAACAGGGACGACAGTGCATCTGCCATCGGGATGCTGAAGGAAATGATGACTACCTTTTGTTCGAACGACCTCAAAACCTATCTTTTGCAACGCACGAATAAGCTTTTTGCCTGTAACGGAGGGGAAAGTGCTCATACACTGACCGATACACGTTGAACACCGATGAATTCGTTCGAACTGGTGTCTTCTACATCGAGGCAAAGTGCTATCGCCTCGCGAACTCTTTTCATTAAGACATCAAGCGATTTCGCTTGCGTATGACATCCTCGTAACGACGGAACAGACGCCACAAAATACCCGTCTTCATCCTTTTCTATCACAACGCTGAATTCTCGAACCATTTCTCGATCCTCCATCAAAATATAATTTATCAAACGGCCAATCTCACGGCGGGCGATAACGTTGCATTAAGCCGCCACCCGGAGCGTAGCGAAGGTTGGTCGGGTCGAACGCATGGTTAGGACCATCCTGCCGCCTTCGCAACTTCTTTAAGGACCTTTGATATGCGCTCCGCGTTAAGCGACCATCTTCGCGTGTGCCCCATATACCATCCAGCCTGAAAATCCGAAGAAAGCCTTCCATTTATGTGGCTCAATTCCTCCGGGCAAAGCACCGAACCTTCTCTCTCGCTCAATTTAGAGATTGGTGTTCCAAGGCAAGCCATCCACGCATACTCTCCGCACACCAAAATCACTTTATGATTCCTATGCACTTCCCTTTTCAATCGTTCCAAATTGTCGTTCTTGAGGACATCATTCTGCGCCGGGTCTTGCCAATCACAAGTGATGTTGTCAGTACGAGGCCATTGCGGATAAGCATTAGAGCAAGTTATATACTTTGCGCGTTTTTGAAGAAACGCGTCTCTCCGCTCAAACCGACTCTGAACTTTGCTTGGTTCTTTGTAGCATTCAAGAATCTTCCTGGGCCATGGGAGAGGGTCACTTTCCATTGCCCATGGAATCTGCGCTTTTCGCAGCGCCCAAAATATATTGCCTCCCTGTGCTCCAACCGATGGGATTCCATAGTGGGCTTCACAGGGACCAGGAGCCTCGTTGACGAAAAATACTGTAGATTCCGGACCGCCATGTGACGGAACAATCCTTGAGTCGTAATAGGGCATAAACCTCGCTCTTTGTAGCTAACGACAAGCACCTGTGCGGCGTTAGCCATCCGTAGCATCCGCTTGTTCTCTGTTCTTGCTGTAGAACTCATTTTCGACTTTGTGCAAGAATGCCACAAACTCATCATAGCTGAATTTGACCGTACCTCTATCACAGGTGAACCTGTATCCGGTTGAATTGACGGCAAATGAATTATGCGCAAGGGAATGTCGTACAATGTCGATTTCTTTCCTGTACTTAGCACCGGACGTAATCTTTTCGTTCTTGAGGGTTTCGCGCATCAGCAGCAAGGGCACGAGCCTAACGATGCCCCAGTCTTGGCAAAGGAATACGGGCGTCTTGGTACCAAACTTCACTGAGAACCGTCTTCTAATCTCTCCTACAGTTGTCGAATCATCTGCATGATCCAGGTCATAAAGCAGATGCTCGATAAATTTCAGATGAGCGTTTATCGACAGCGTACTCATCCAGCAGCCCTCCCTCTAATAGTAAATGGACCCGCATAAGTTACGGGTCACTTGCTTCCAGTCCGTATCAGGCGCCTTGGCGTTTTCTGCCAAAGGCTCGGTAAATCCAGTTCGTTCAATGTCTTGCCGCCGACTTGGCCATTCGCCCAAAAAATATCAAATCTGCAATGAATCTCTATAAACCCGCCCCTTCTCCCCAAGTCAAGAATAGATTAAGGATTCCACCCATTTCCCCTTCCCGGTTGACACTTGGCGCCCGCGCGGGCGAGCAAATTCGCCCCTGAATTCGAACGCACCCAAACAGCAAATTGACCCAAGGAACCCCAGCCATGGCCGACATTTACCAGATTCTCTCCGACCGCGGATTCGTCTCCGACTGTACCGACGCCGACGGCTTCAAGGCGTTCGCCGCCAAGCCCCCGATGCGCGTGTATTGCGGCTTTGACCCGACGGCCACCAGCCTGACCATCGGCAATCTGGTCTGCATCATGGCGCTCAAGCAGTTCCAACTGGCCGGGCACCAGCCCATGATCCTGATGGGCGGCGCAACCGGCATGATCGGCGACCCGAGCGGCAAGAGCGCCGAACGCAATCTGCAAACGATCGAGCAGGTGCAGGCCAACCTCGCCTCGCAACGCGAACAATTCAAGCTCGTGCTGGATTTCGACGGCCCGAACCCCGCCATCATGGTGAACAACTACGATTGGTTGGGCAAAATTTCGTTCATCGACTTCCTGCGCGACGTGGGCAAATTCTTCCGCGTGGGCGAAATGCTCGGCAAAGAATCCGTGCGCAGCCGCATGAATAGCGACTCGGGTATTTCGTTCACCGAAATGAGCTACATGATGCTCCAGGCCGAGGATTTCCGCCACCTGCTGCGCGCGGAAAATTGCCGCGTCCAGGTGGGCGGAGCCGACCAATGGGGCAACATCGTCGCGGGTATCGATTTGATTCGCAAAACGACGGGCGAAACGGCATTCGGCCTGACGTTCCCGCTGATCACGACGGCTTCGGGCCAGAAGCTGGGCAAGACGGAAGCGGGCGCCGTGTGGCTCGATCCCGCGCGCACGTCGCCGTACGAATTCTACCAGTACTGGGTGCGGTGCGACGACCGCGACGTCGAGCGTTACCTGAAACTTTTCACGCTGCTCGACCTCGACGAGATCGCCGCCATTTGCGCCGACCACGCCACCGCGCCGGAAAAACGCGCCGGGCAAAAACGCCTCGCGCTTGAAGTCACGCGCCTGATTCACGGCGAAGAAGAAGCGGGCAAATCGCGCGACGCCGCCGAAGCGCTCTACGGTTCGGCGCTGGAAAACCTGAGCGACGAACGCCTGCGCGAATTGTTTCCCGACGTGCCGTCGGTCTCCGTCCCCCGCGTGCAATTGTGCGGTGACGGAGGCATTGATTTGCTCGATGTGCTCGTGACCGCCAGCCTCGCCCCGAGCAAAAAGGAAGGCAAAAAACTTCTGCAACAAGGTGGGCTGTATCTGAACAACGTGCAAGTCCCCGCGGACAAACGCACGCTGGGGCAAACAGATTTGGCCAGCGATTCGATGCTGATTTTGAGGGCGGGAAAAAAGAGGTATTGTTTGGTTAAGGCGGAGTGAGGGTTTTTGCATAAAAAGATGAGAAGCCGCCCAAGCAATTGCTTGGGCGGTATCACAGTTATAGAAAAAAAGACTTCAAGATAATCGAGGCTACAAATTTAAATAAAGTCCAAATTGCGAACTTTGCGACATCATCTGTAATCTTCAATTCTATTTTTAGAGTATTTTTCATGGTTTCGGTTTGAAAATCCTTTATTTGAATTCTGGCAAATTAGAATCTCAAATAATCAAACCGCCTCTAATATTCGGACCAACACGCGTGCGTCTCCTTTCTTAGCTTCGCATAGATTGCTTGGTCGCCAATAGCGAGGGGAAATAAAGTTCGTGCTCAAGCCAATTACACATTGTATAACAACGATGATTAAAATGTCAAGAGATTTCATTCGAAATCGCGATATATTTTGACACTTTCCGAATAAAAACTCATCTATACTTTATCTAAATCGCCAGAAAATATTATACGGAAATGGCTGAAAATATCAAGAGATATCTTGAATTACACGATACATTTTGACCCTTTCAAAAGGAACTTATCTGTATTTAATGCTGAACTGAAAACTGGTAAGGAACTAAATTATATGAAGCTGATAATCTACCTCCACTTTACAGGCCGTTTATTAATGCGTAATGAAATTCTATTATCCCGCCCTTTCAGGGCTCGTAATATATTTATCAATTCACCCAGGGCAAGCGCGAAGCGCGCCGCCCTAGGTTCGAGATGAATGTCTTCCGAGCCCTGAAAGGGCGAAATATCATCCACGTTCTCCATACTTTCCAACTGAAACTTTCTCGCCAACTTTATTCTATTATTGAAACAAATATTAGCGTCGTTGGTAAATATCGTAACGTTTCCCACATAGCTTAATTATATTATAACAACTTCAAGGTCTTCATTCAAATTCGATTGCCGACTGGCTTCGTGTTCTCGCATTGTCCCTCAAAATAACAACACACAACAAAAAGGTCCATCTCCATGCAACTTACCAACGCACACGTATTTATCACCGGGGCCAGCCGCGGGTTGGGGCTGTGCATCGCGCAGGCTTTTCACGCAAAAGGCGCGCGGGTGTCGCTTGTGGCGCGCAACGAAGAAGAACTCGAAGGCGTGGCGGCGACGCTCGGCAATGGCGCGGTGGCGTGTCCCGCCGATCTGACCGTGAAAGCCGACCGCGAACGAGCGCTGGCGGCGGCGCGCGCGGCTCATGGACCCATCGACGTGCTGGTCAACAACGCGGGCGTCGGCGCGTACAAAGGAATGCTCGATTGTTCCGAGGAGGAATTGGTGCGCACCATCGACGTGAACTTCACGGCGTTGGTGCTCTTGACGCGCTCGGTGGTGGGCGAAATGGTCGAACGCAAAAAAGGCCACATCATCAACATCGCGTCGGATTTGGGTCGCAAACCGCTCGCGAAGATGGCGGTTTACGCGGCAAGCAAACACGCGGTGGTGGGGTTTTCCCAATCGGTGGCGCGTGAATTCCGCGAGGACGGCGTGAAATCGACGGTGATTACTCCGGGCATGATTAACACGTATTTCGGCGGCGGAAAACCGAACGAAAAAGCAGGCGCGTGGCAATTGCGACCCGAGGAAATCGCCGACACGCTGGTGTACATCGCATCGCAACCGGCCAATGTGTTGATCGACGAGTTGTCGATTCATCCGTTGGGCCAGGATTTCTAAAATTAGGAGACGCGCGATGATTGTGCGGAATTTTCTGGAGTTGCCGGGCGAGATGGGCCCAAGCCACAACGGCGTCGGCGAGGTGCGTGCCACGTGGGTGTACCGCGCGGAGGATTTCGAGACGCCGTTGCAGTTTTTGATCTACACCGAGGTACCGCCCGGCACGTCGGTTGGCTTGCACACGCACGGCAACGACGAGGAAATGTACGTGATCCTGGACGGCGAGGGCACCATGACGGTGAACGGCGAAACGCGCGTGGTGAAAAAAGGCGACGCGATTCTAAACAAACCGGGCTGGACGCATGGGTTGGAAAACACGTCGGATAAGGTGCTGCGGATGTTGGTATTCGAGGTGAAGATGGAAGGATGAGGGATGAAATCATTCCCTTCATTTTTCTTTGCAAATCTTCGCGCCTTGGGGGCTTTGCGGTAAAATCCTCCTCCAGCCAACTCCGTGGTTTCTCTTTCTTCTACCCGGAATTTCGTTGCGTGCGGGACGATTGCCCCGCCACTCTGGCCCGGTGTGCGATGCCGCCGCTTTTCAGTCCGCCGGGAGTCCGCTCTGATGATCCAGATGGAATTGCGCGAAATTCAAATCAGTCACGTCACGCCGTATCATTTGGTGCTGCTGGAAGAAAAAGACGGCCCGCGATCGTTCCCGATTTACATCGGTCAGAACGAAGCCAAGGCGGCCGACGACGCGGTGTTTGGCCGCAAGGCCCCACGCCCGATGACGCACGACCTGATCCTGAACGTGATCGAAGGCATGGGCGCCGAGCTTGAAGGCATCATGGTCGATTCGCTCGAAAACGATACGTTCCACGGCAAGCTGCTGCTGCGCACGTTGGACGGCAAGCACATCAAAATCGACTCGCGCCCGTCGGACGCCATTGTGCTCGCGACAAAAACCGGCGCGCCGATCTTTGTCGCCGAGGAAGTCCTCGACGATGTTAACAGTCATGAGGAAGACGACGATAGCCAGGACGAAGAGGAAGAGGAGTGAAGGAAAGGATGAAGGATGAGGGATGAAATTGACAGGATTTACAGTGATGAACAGGATAGAAACGTTCACCGTAAATTTACTCCATATCATGTAAATCCTGGTTATCCTGTCCTGAATTTAATCCGCGTTCTTTCCCCTTTCGCCTTTGTAATCTTCCTTCATCCTTCATCCTTTGACTAGGACCGCCTTCTTTGATTTCGCTAAACGATATCCTTGCCGGTCGCGGGTTGGTTGCCGCGATTTTGTCTGCCGTGTTGCTGACGGTGTTCGCGTTTTCGGTCACGTTGGTGCCGATTCGCGCGGACAACGATTGTTGGTGGCACGTCAAGTCGGGCAAGATCATCGCCGAGGACGGACTGCCCACGCACGATGTGTTTTCTTACACCGCCGCCGATCACGAATGGCATAACCACGAATGGTTGACGCAATGGGCGATGTGGAAAATCTGGAGCGCAGGCGAACGCACGGCGCTCGGTGGTTGGCGCGCGGTGATTCTGGCGAAAGCCATCACGCTGTGGATTGGCTACCTGCTGCTGTGGTTTATCGCGGGGCGATTGTCGAGAAATTGGTGGCTGGCGCTGCTCATCGCCGCCGCCGCGCTCGGAATCGGGCGGCGTACATTTTATCCAAGACCACCCGTCGTGTCCAACGTGATGCTGGCGATTGAACTGCTTATCCTGACAGGTGTGCACGAGCAGTGGTTTCGCCGCGCGTGGATTTGGGCACTCGTGCCGTTGTTTGCGTTATGGACCAACCTGCACGGTGCCTGGATGGCAGGCGCGGTGGTTCTGGTGGCATACATGGCCCAGGACACCTTCGCCGTTCTCCGTCCTCGCGTGCCGTTTATCCTGCCGTTCGACGATGCGCCTGCTCCCCTGCCGATCAAATGGTGGTTGGGACTTGGCGCGGCAACGTTTCTGGCAACGCTCGCCAACCCGAGCGGCTACCTGCTCTACCTGTTGCCCGGACGCGTTATGAGCGACCAACAACTGGTGGCCTCGCTTGGTGAATTGCAACCTCCCAAATGGGGGTTCGTGTACGACTTCGTTCTGGCAGCGATTGCGACGCTGGTTGTGGTAAACGTGTTTCTTTTCAAAAAGAAACGCGCGGCCTTGCGATTCGCCGAAATGGCGATTTTCGCGTTCTTTCTCTGGCAAGCGATCAACCACGTCCGACATCTGCTGTTATTTGGTGTTTTGATGGTACCGCTGGCGGCGCGCGTGTGGTCGGAAGTGGCGGAAGGTTTGAAGCGGTTCTTCGCCAAGGGATTTCCAGACTCTGCCGCTCAACGTGCGGGAGCGGTTGTGTTGCTGCTTTCCGCCATGTGGATGCTGATGGTTTTGCGCAATTGGCCCGAGGGGATGAGTTATCCTCAACGCAACGCCGAGTACCTGCGCATCGAGGAAGGATATTATCGCCAGGCGTTTCCCGCCGCCTTGTGCAATTTCGTTGAGCTGGTGGAATTCGACGGTCCGATGTATAATGAAAATCACTATGCGGGATATTTAATCTGGCGGTTGTCACCTGAGAAACATCGCGTGTTCAGCGATTCGCGGTTCGACATTTTCGGTGGCACGATCTGGCGCCAGGAAAAACTCGTGGCCGTTGGGTACGAACCCGAAGACCCCAACGGCGAACTTGCTTGGCACGATGTTCTCTCACAGTGGAACGTCAATTGGGCCATTGTGCAGCCGGAATCGGGATTGGCCGAGCGAATGATTGAGCACCGGGACGAGTGGGCGAAAGTCGCCGATTGGTCCGGCTCGACTCAGCAACTCGCCGGTTATCAAATCTGGGTGCGACACACGCCGGAAAACGAAGAACTGATTGCACGCGCCCGGCGCATTTTCCAAGCCACGACGGGAGTCCGTCTTAAGGATTGATAGCGAACGCTAAAAAATACGATCAGGCCAAGGCTTGGGTGGCACTCGCGATTGCCGTGGTGGCGTATCTGGCGCTCCAGGTCGTTCCATTGCTTGGAACGCGCCCGGACGGCACGCCCGTCAGCCACCAGAACGACTTCAAACATCTCTACATCGGCGCGCTGTTATTGTCCGAGGGCGAAAATCCCTACGACCCGGAAATGATGTTCGACATGCGCGACGCAATGGAGTCCGAAGACGTCCGTTTCACGCGTGGAATACTGCCATACGTGTACTTACCGTTTACAGGGCTGGTGCTCTGGCCACTCAGCAAGCTTTCCTTCGCATCCGCCGCTGTCAGTTGGATGATGATTAACCATATCTTGCTCTTTGTCGGATTGTTTTTTGCCGCCCGGGCGACGGGCTGGGCGTGGAATTGGAAAACCGTGGCATTGATTGCCGCCGCCGTGGTTTTCAACACCGCCATCCAGCGGCAAAATAATGCCGGTCAGTTGAATATGGTGTTGTTCGCCGGATCGGCGATGGTTTTCTATGGATTGGTAAAGGGCTGGAACCCACGGTTCGTGGCGGGAATTGCCGCGTTTCTCATGCTGTTCAAGCTTACACCCGGCATTTTTCTGATCTGGTTTCTGCTGACACGACGCTGGCATCATGCGGCAGCGATGGTCATCCTCGCTTCGATCCTGATGCTGATGGCCCTGCTGATGGCGGGTTGGAATACGCACATGGAGTTCCTGCCCGTTCTCGCCGACATGGGGTACGGAAAGTCCACATGGGCGGAATTCGGCCAGACCTTCTGGCGCGATCCATACAATCAGTCCATAAACTCGTTCTGGCATCATGTGCTGGTGCCCTGGAACGGTTTTTCGCCCTGGATCGCCGCCTCGCCGCGTGCCGCGAACTTGGCGACATGGGCATGTACGGCGGTTTCACTGGGCGTTTTCGGATGGAAGGCTTGGCGAGTCGCCCCGCCCAGCGCGTCGGAAAAACCGATGACCGATCACGCCGAGTGGGCGACGTTCGGCCTTGCCGTGATGGTGTCGTTGCTCGCTCCGAGCATCATGTGGGATCATTATCTCGTTCAAGCGCTGGTTCCGTTGATCGTCCTGTGGCAACTTGGCAGCACAAAAACACAGCAACATGTATTACGCGGCGCGACGGTCGTCATTGCCGCGATTCTCTCGCTTGGAATCCAATTCAGTGACAGCTTACTTTACGGCGGCGTACTGCCCATTCGAGGGCATTTGACGCTGCCGGGCGCCATGGGCTCGATGGCTCCAGTGTGGATGTCGCTGAAATTGTGGCCGATGCTGGTACTGTTTGGATTGCTGGCATGGCAATCGAATCGCTCCAATCAATCGCAGGTACGCGAAGCGCGCGAAGAAGGTTAATTCCTCCCACCGGCAAGCCTTGACTCCGGGCTCCGGGCATGGTCCTTTTGTGTCGGTTCAGCGGGCTGCAACCGCCCCTTTCGCTCCCGAAGGCAGCCCCCACACCTCCCGTTCGCAACATTCCGATGACCCAATTATTTGGCGCTGGCGATTTCGCAACAGCGGCCCCCATCGTCGCCTGCGCCATGGAATGATCTGGAGATCAACCAGCATGAGTACGACAACCAACGTCAGCGAGGACACTTCCAGCATGAGCGAGACCGTTTCGGCTTCGATTGAGGGCCAGAATATCGAGCTTCCTGTTCTCACGGGAACAGAGAACGAAAAAGCCATCGACATTTCCAAACTTCGTGCCCAAACCGGCTATATCACCTACGATGACGGCTTTAAGAACACTGGTTCTTGCCAGAGCGATATCACGTTCATCGACGGTGAAAAGGGCATCTTGCGTTATCGCGGCTATCCCATCGAGGAGTTGGCCGAGCATTCAACGTTTACCGAAGTTGCTTACTTGATTATTTTCGGAAAGCTTCCAACCAAAACGGAATTGGAAACTTTCCGCGCAGACATTGCTCATAACACACCCATCCATCACGACATGCGCCATCACTTTGAAGGCTTCCCCGCGACAGCGCACCCGATGGCAATTCTTTCCGCGATGTTCAACGCAGTTTCCTGCTACACGCCGCATCTGACGGACGCCAATTACAGCCCCGACACGTTTATGGAAGCCACCACACGACTTCTTGGCAAAACGGCCACCATTGCCGCTTACACGTACAAAAAAGCTGTCGGTCGTCCGTTCACGTACTCGAACCCGCACCTCGGTTATTCGGAAAATTTCCTCCACATGATGTTTACCGAGCCGTACGCCGAGTACGAAATCAACGAAGATATCGCGCGCGCGCTCGACCTGATCCTGATCCTGCACGCCGATCACGAACAAAACTGTTCGACTTCGACCGTGCGGATGGTTTGTAGCTCGAAAGCCAACCTGTTTGCGTCGGTTTCCGCTGGGGTTTGTGCTTTGTGGGGCCCGCTGCACGGCGGAGCCAACACCGCTGTGCTTCAGCAACTTCAGCAAATCCACTCGTCAGGCATGACCGTCGATGATTGCATCCTGCGCGCCAAAGACAAGAACTCGGGCTTCCGGTTGATGGGCTTTGGACACCGTGTGTACAAGAACTTCGATCCGCGCGCCCGCATTCTTAAAACATACGCCAACAAAATTCTCAGCAACCTGCATCGCCGCGACCCGTTGCTCGATATCGCGCGGGCACTCGAAGAGAAAGCGCTCGAAGACGAATACTTTGTGGATCGTCAATTGTATCCGAACGTCGATTTCTACAGCGGCATCATTATGCGCGCCATTGGCATTCCATTGAATATGTTCACCGTGATGTTCGCCATGGGCCGTATGCCGGGTTGGATTGCCAACTGGAAGGAAGTCCGCGAAAATCCATCTTCGGTGATTTACCGTCCCCGCCAAGTGTATCAAGGCGCCACCAAACGTCCTTACGTGCAATTGAACGACCGCGTTTGATCTTCACTGGTATATCTGAAAATAATCATCGGCGGCTGGGGTTTCCCAGCCGCCGATTCCGTTTTACAACATGGTGATTTGTCGGATCGATAACGCCAGACGTTACTGCATCACGATCGTCATCGTGCTCAGCGAGCCGTCCGGTTCGTTCACCGTCGTGCCGTAAAACGACCCGAGGCTCTTGAGAATCGAAATCCCCTGAAGCGCCAGCCCCAGGTCTTCCTGGCTTGCGCCGCCGCCCATGAATCCCATCGCCATGGGGATGGTATCCGAGAGCAACACGCCAACCTTGTTGAAATTCACCGAAGCGAATTTGTTTACTTCGCTGGGGAACTGGTTTTTAACCATCAACCAGTCCTCGTTCATGTTCACGCCACCGGTTTGGGTGTTTTTCCGGTCCAGAGCGGATTTCACGGAATCCGTGTTTAACCCCAACAGCAATTGTCCGTCGGCTGTCTTTGCGTGTGTGAACGCCAACTGAACGGGAATCATCGGATTGTTCATCCCAAGCGAACGAATGGTAACCCCGCCATATTGCTCTTCGGTGGGTTTAACTTCCGTCGCATTCGGGTCCATCATTTTCGCCTGCTGGGTCAGCATGTCGGCCAGATTGCTTTCCAACGCGCGCAAGACATTATCGGCTTTCGTTTCGTCCCGAATGCCCAAAACAGCCAACGTATCGAATTGGATGTTCATCCCACCACCGAGTGAAAGTTTGTTCACGGCAAGGACCATTTCAGGGCCAAACGCCGGCAGGACATCGTTTTTGAAGGAAAGACCGGTTTGCTGTTCGACGGACTGACCGAACGCATCAAGCTGCTGAAGCCCCATCGCAGCACCAGGATTGGCGACAGCAGCTTCCTGTGCCGCCTGATAGAACAGGGGGCCGTCCAGACCGTTTACTGTCGTTCCAAACATCGCGCTGGAATCAACATAGTTCATCAAGTTCGACTGATCGACCGGAGCAATCGCCAACAGTTTTTTCATCGCAGGCGAAGGGGCCGGAATCTGGACAAACGAAGCAAGGTCCAATTGATTGGGAGTAAAGTTTGCCACGCCTACGAAAGATCCAGCGTTGAGATTTGCCGCAACGGCGCCCGCTTCGGGAACCATTTCGGTGAGGGCATTGACTTCCTGCCCATCGATGAAGAGCAAAATCTGGCCCGCATGATCGGAAACTTTGCTGTAATATTTTTGCAGTGTCGTGACGTCGTGAATGCGCTCACCACCGGTAGAAGTGATCGAATCCTTCAACACCGGGATCGAAGAACTGGCCAGAAAAACGTCGCCCATCACACCAAAACTAAGGCTCTCCGACGGCAACGTGGTAATTCCAACCCCGGCGACTTCTTCCTTGTCGATTTTAATCGGCTGGGCGCCTTCGACCACGAGGTCCTCTGACTGCTTGCGGGCTTCTTTTTCGATGTAGGCAGCAAGAGCTTCCGCGTTTGCCGCCGAGTCGAATTTCACGACCGCCAGCAAATTGGGCGGCGCCTGGGGGGAAGTGCGGACCAGATACAAATCGGCGCCCTTGACGGTTTTGCCCAGAAAATCGTTGGGATACAGGCTGAAGCCCAGTTCCAGGATCGCCTTGTCCATGCTGAGGCGCAGTTGCTGAAGATCATGGTTGGCGCGAACCGAAGGTTGATCCAGAAACAGTTGAATCTGAGAAAAGACGGGAGTTTTTTCCACCGCCTCCCACATGCCATTCGTATCGTTGACGCTGAGAATTGCTTTGATATCCGTTGGCATGCGCTCGGGCACTGCCACTTTCTGGGCCTGTGCGGCAAAAGGGGTTAAGACCAATGTGCATGCCGCCAACGCCCAACCGTGAAACATCTTTTTCATCATTATTCTCCTGAACTCATTCGGTACATGGATTATCCAGCCTTTGAAACGTACTACTCGTGAAACCGGCCATGTATTCAAAAATGCTGCTATTTCTTCGACAAGCAGGTACGAAAAAAGGTTTCTGAAAGAGCTTTTTTGTCCGACTAGTCCCCTGGCGGCAAGAAGGAAAGCGGATGGTGGGGGAATTTGGAGATGGCCTGGAACCTGCTATTTGTGAAATTATTCACAGAATCCGTCTCCATAGCGCCGGTCATTCTGAAAACTTCGGACTCAACGCGAAAGGCACGCTCATGAAACGACGCAGACATTACTCTCTGCTTTGCATGGTAGCGGGTTTGGCTTGGGGAGCAGCGATCACGCCCATCAATCATTGGGTACTGGATTTTCCACCGGTGGAATCGCTGCTTTTCAATTTATCGGTTGGACCGTTCATTGGCTATATGGTGGATGAGTTTTCTGCTCGCTGGCACGAGCATTCCGTCTCAAAACGCATCGGACTGTCGCTGTTGATTTTATATATTGCCACGTCACTTTACGGAGCGCTTCTCGGAACAATGGGCGTGCTGGGTGGCGAGCGTGTCGGCGTGATCTTTTTCTACACGGTGATGGCTTTGATCACGCTGACGTTCTCGGGACAATTCATCCTTTACTGGCCGCTGGCGTATCTTACCTGCTTTTTATTGAGGACCAACGAAATCGAAGATTTGCCATCCTGGGAATTCTCCGATCCCCACGCTTGACTTGCCCGGCGGTCGTGATTCACAACTGCGCATCTTTCGAGGAATCGCCCGCCCACCCTATGACGCAAAAATCCCTGACGATTCTGGGCTCAACCGGCAGTATCGGCACCCAGTGCCTCGATGTGGTGCGCATGCACAGCGGGCTGCTGCGCGTCGAGGCCCTCGCCGCCGGTTCAAACCTCGATCTATTGCTCGAACAAATTGCGGAATTTCATCCGAAAGTCGTGCATCTGGCCGACGAAACGGGGCTCGAACGTCTCGAACGCGAGCTTGACGGTTCAGGTATTCGGATTCTGACGGGCTCGGACGGACTGATCGAAATCGCCTCGCAAACCGCTGCCGACCTGGTGGTCGTTGCAACAGTGGGCTGGACAGGCGTTGAACCCACGCTTGCTGCCATTGAGCAATGCCGCGACATTGCGCTCGCGAATAAAGAAGTTCTGGTCTGCGCGGGCGAGTTGGTGATGAATGCCGCCCGCCGCACGGGCGTGACGATCTGGCCTATCGACAGCGAACACAACGCGATCATGCAATGTCTCGATGCGGGCAAAGCGAACGCTTCCGCCCCGATTCGTCGTCTGATCGTGACGTGCAGCGGCGGACCGTTTCGCCATGCGTCGCGCGAGGAAATCGACTCGGCCACGGTGGCGCGAACACTGGCGCATCCAACGTGGAACATGGGCCGAAAAATCACGGTGGATAGCGCGACGTTGATGAACAAGGGCTTCGAGGTGATCGAAGCACACCTGCTGTTTGGCGTGCCGCTCGAAAAAATCCAGGTCGTCATTCACCCTCAATCGATCATTCATTCGATGGTTGAATTCATCGATGGATCGATGATTGCGCAAATGGGCCTGACGGATATGCGCCTACCCATCCAGAATGTGTTGACGCAGCCTCACCGGCGACCAACAACGCTCTCGCCACTGGACTTGGCCAAAGTCGGGCGGCTGGATTTTGCCGACCCGGATACCGAAAAATTCCCCTGCCTGCGGATGGCGTACGATGCGGCGGCTCAAAGCGGAACGGTTCCGTGTGTTCTGAATGCCGCAAACGAAGTGGCTGTTTCCGCTCATCTTGACGATAAAATTCCCTGCGGAGCCATCGCGCGCGTGATCCGCGCCGTATTGGATCGTTGCGAAAACGTTCGGAATCCCGATCTGGACGATTTACGCCGGGCCGACAATTGGGCGCGCGAACAGGCCCAAATGCTGCTTGCCGAATGGAACGGGCTAGCGCACCCTTCGCGCAACGCTTGACAAAAATCCCCCCACAAAAAGCTATCAAGAGGACTAATTTTGATCAATACAATCTCAGTTTGGTTAATCGGTGCATTGGGTTTTATCGTCGCCTTTGGATTGGCGGTAATGGTCCACGAATTAGGGCACTTTTTAGCCGCAAAACTTTTCAAAGTTCCCGTCGAACGTTTCGTTATCGGCTTCGATAAAGACGCGCTGCCCTTCATGCCGCGTTGCATCTGGGAACGCAAAATTGGCGAGACGGTTTACGGGCTGTCGCTGGTACCGCTAGGCGGCTATGTGAAAATGAAGGGGACGATTCACCCGGACCTCGAAGCTTACCTCGGCGAGGACGGCGACGGCGAACCGGCGAAGAAGGATGACGGCGAGGCGGAAACCCATGTTGCCGAAGCGAAAATAACCGAAGCGCCTAAAGTTGCCGACAACACCCTGACGGGCCAGGCAATGCAGGATCAGGCAGCGCTGTATAAAAAACCTCTCTATCAAAAAGTCATCATCTACTCGGGCGGCGTGCTGATGAACCTGCTGCTGGCGATGGTGGTGGTCACCATCATGGCGGTGAAAGGCACCGCTGTCGATGCTCCCCTGCCCGCCGTGGTTGCATGGCAGGAACCCGATTCGTGGCTTGTCGCCGAAGGAATTAATCCCCAGGACAAAATCCTGGCCGTGGATGGAACCGCTATCTCCAACAACGAGGAATACGAGAAGGCTCTCGAAGCCCTGGTTCGCACGGATGAAGCACAAAACGACGAGGATTATACTTTCTACGCCACGGTTACATTCGAGCGAGATGGCAAGCCCTTCGCGCACGAATTCAGCCTGCCCTGGAAAGAAAAAGAAAAAATCGCCGACTTGTTCTATGGAATTACCTCGCGTCCGGCATATATCGATTATGTGGTTCCGAACAAACCGGCCTATAAGGCGGGCCTCAAGGTCGGCGACACGATTCTGATGATCGGTGACGAACCAATCGACGATTGGTACGAGGCTGTTTACATCCTGCGCGGCAGTTTGAACAAGGAACTGACCCTGACGGTTGCGCGTGACGACGAGCAATTGGCGCTTGCCATGACTCCGACGGAATCCACACGCCCCGGCGAAGATGGCGTGGGGCAAATCGGCATTTGGCGCGGCAACCCGGATAAGGTCATCGACAAGAAGGATCTCCTGACCGCTGCATCGCAAAGCCCGATCATTATTTGGAATAATACGGTGCGCTACGCCGGACATTTGAAGCTGATCGGCAAGCGCATTCTGCATGGCGAGGTGCGCAAGGTACGCGAAGACCTCGGCGGTCCGGCGGCCATTGCGCAAATGGCAGGGATTCACGCCAACCTGGGGCTGGATCGGTTCCTGGAATTCATGATCATGCTGAACATCGCGTTGGCGGTGATGAATATTCTGCCGTTGCCGATTCTGGACGGCGGACATATCGTGATGGCGACGTACGAAGCAATCTTTGGCAAGCCTATCCCGCCCAAGATTCTGGTGCCCGTGTTGAATGGCGCGATGATTGTGCTTCTGGCATTTTTCGTCCTGATCACGTTCAGCGATATCTTCAAAATTTTCGCAAAGTAAATGGGTATTTTGGCCCACAAGTTGCAGAAATGCAGATGCGAAAGCGAGCGTTGCTTCCTCCCTTTCCGACCATCAGGAATCACGAGGTATTGAAAAATGCCGGTTTACGTTTATCACTGCGACGCATGCGGCCAGGAATTTGAAGCCACCCAAAGGATGTCCGATCCGCCACTGACCGAATGTGAGTGTGGCGAAAAGGGACAGGTCCGGCGTCTTTTGAGTACAGGCGCGGGAGTGATCTTCAAAGGCAGCGGTTTTTACCAGACCGATTACAAGGGTAAAAATGCCAGCGCCCCGGCTGCTTCCACGGAATCTAAAGCCGAATCGAGTGCTCCTACGGGGCACACTTGCGGCTCCCCGTCGTGCTGCCAGAAAAAGGCCGACTGATTTACAAAAATTGCAACACCCTGTGTGAAAGTGCCCGGTCGGAATTCTCTGGCCGGGCACTCTTTTTTTAGCGGAAACATTGACGATTCGTCCCACTTGACCCATGCTAATCATGTCCGCTTGTACAAGCGGGCCGAGGAGGGAAACAAAGAGGTTCGCTCAACGCTCTTGGAGGACGTTCAGCGATTTTTCCCGGAACAATTCAAGCGCAATGCCAATGGCCCAAAGACGTACTGGGGGGTGCATCGATCCGCCCTGGCAATACCACTGTGCCTGAATCAACCGTGAAGATCGTCCGTTCGCCCGCAAGGCGACATGGTTCCCACTCGGCAAGGCCAAATAAAGGGGGAGGCACCATGAAAAGGGACGCCGAGAAAACCACCCGCAAGTCAAAGTCGGATTGGCTATCCAATCTGCTCACCGCCACAATGGGAACGTTGTTGATCGCCATTCCAGCATCGATGTCGGCTCAACCGTCAACACCACCATCGCTGGATATGCAATACCCCACAACGAATGTGGTAATCCCCGACACGCAATCGACGTATCTGTTCCAAGGATCGGCTCTCGATCCGGAGGGTCTGTTGGATGCCGTTGAATATCGTGTTGGGTTGGAAACGGATTTCGTAACATTCGGCAGTTGGTCGAATGCAACGAATCTGAACGGAAACTGGACCAGTTGGGAATTTGAAGCCACAGGTCTGCAGCAAGGAACAAACGTTGTCGAAGTTCGCGCACGCGATAACGACAACCTGGAAAGTGCCGCCGCTGTGCGTAGAATCATGCGCGAATCGGTCGTCGCACGCGGCGTTGGCCTGTTATGCCTGACTCCGGGTTCGGAAGTCTGGGGATCGACGAATGTCGGCGGTGTCCTGGGCGATCCGAGCAATTACGGAACCACCAGTTACTCGCACGACACCAGCACGGGTTATCAAACGGTGGCGGGATACTTCAACGCCGACACGTTACTGGACCTGCTGATGGTTACCGATCTCGGCGAAGCCTGGATGCAGTTCAACACCGGCACGGGAGGTTTCACGGCAAACTTCCATACCGCCGATGGTTATCTGTATCAAGACAACGGCTGGTCGGTCATTCCCGGCGATTATAACGGCGATGGATTGACCGATTTAGTGCAAACCAATGAATTCGGCGACGTGTGGGTTGGTCATAATGTCGATGGCGTTATTCCCGAACCCACGTTGATCGGTAACGTGCAGATTTTCAATCTGCCGGAATTGGGTTACTGGGCTGGCGCAGGCGATATGAACGGCGACGGCAAAGACGATCTCGTGTCCTTGCATCCGAACAGCACCACGTTTGTCGCCACCGCAACGGAAACCGGGTATAACAACCTGTCCGCCTGGGGAAATCATTCGTTCCTGTACGACCGCAGCGATGCGTCTGCCCCGACGGCATCCTATGGCATCGTGCTGGGCGATTTCAACGGCGACGGCAAAGACGACATGGCGTGCATCACACCTGCTGCGGACGCCTATATCAGCCTGTCGAACGGAACAAACCTGCAAACGCCAACGAAGTGGAAAGTCCTCGGCTTCTACTCGGCACCGCATTTCGGCAATGGATGGGAAGTGTTCGCCGGCGACGTGGATAACGACGGCAAAGACGATCTGATCCAGATTACCTCGAACGGCGAAGCCTGGTGGGCAAAATCCACGGGCTCTTCGTTCGCAAACCCCGTGTTGCTCAAGCAATTGGGCTTCCACCATACCCCAACGGGTCCATGGCAGGTCTATGTCGGTAAGATCAACAACTAGCCGAATTCCAACACGCAAGAACCGAATCCCGGGCCGGAGGCGAAATGCCTTCGGCCCGGAAATTTTAAGGATGAAGCAGGAAAGAGGTAGGATGATTTGTCTCGTCCCGGAATTCATCCTTCATCCCTCATCCGTCCTCCATTCCATTCCTCGGTTGACGCCCCGGGGCGTGGCGGGCCACGCATTCCAGACTCGTTGCGATAGCGTTCGCGGCGGGCATTATCGAAACTTAAGGACCTTCTCCCCATGTTGGACATCAAGCTGATCCGCGAGAACCCGGATGCGGTTCGCCAGGGGCTGGCAGCCAAAAAAGCCGACCCGACCGTTGTCGATCAATTGCTCGAACTCGATGGGCGCCGCCGGTCTCTGATCACCGAGACCGAATCGCTCAAGCAGCGCAAAAACGAGGTGTCGCGCGAAATTCCCCAGCGCGCCAAGGCGGGCGAAAACATCGAGTCTCTGAAAACGGAATCGCGCGTAATCGGCGAGAAGATGAAGAGCCTGGACGACGAGTTGGCCGCGGTTCAAGCCGAGCAGCAGGACATTTTGCTGCGTGTGCCGAACCTGCCGCACGAAAGTGTTCCTCGCGGTCAAAGCGCCGACGACAACAAGGTCGTACGCGAATGGGGCGATAAGAAGTCGTTCGACTTCGAGCCGAAAACGCATTGGGACTTAGGCAAGGCGCTCGATATTCTCGACATCGAACGCGGCACCAAATTGACGGGTAGCGGGTTTTATGCGCTGAAAGGCGCGGGTGCGCGGCTCGAACGCGCGATGATCAACTGGTTCCTCGATACGCACACGCGCCAGAACGGCTACACGGAAATCGCGCCGCCGTTCATCGTGAACCGCGCGACGATGACGGGCACGGGCCAGTTGCCAAAGTTCGAGGAAGACCTCTACAAGGTAACCGGCGAAGATTG
>CAZOKZ010000081.1:0-18546 GCA_964580585.1 uncultured Candidatus Sumerlaeota bacterium
TTTCTTTGTGTCTTCCAGCTTGTCCGCCATAGCCTTGGCGCAGGCGGGTGCCTTTACGGTTTGCTTTTTTTTCTTCGTTTTGGGTACAAACTGAAGATGCGCCCGATGAGAGGACGAGTCGGTGTTACGATTGCTTAGGCGGTTTGGTCTGCTGCACTTCCGCCATCAGAGTGCGTGCGCGGCGCGCGGCGGCTTCGATTGAACGGACGACTTCGATCAACTCAAGCCGGGTCAGGTCGCGTCCATCGCGGCTTTCGAGCAACACCAACTGGGGATCGCCATTGGGACCGTTTTCAAGCGCGAAACTGACCGGTTGGATTTCCGCGTTCAGTTCCAGAATTCGTGCGGCGAACGATGGATGACGTAATAATTGCCCACCCAGCACAGCGGTGCGAATCGTTAAACGATCATTGCGAATTTTCATTTCAATAGGCGCTTCTTTGTCGCGACGAATGCGGAAAACATGGTTTGGAAACTCTTCGACATGAAAACCGTTTTCTTCCAGGCATTGGCGCATTTTTCCCGGAGCGAGAAATTCACCGCGCGCTTTTTCTTCGCCGGGAACGGCGGTCAAAGAGTCCTGAAGCTCGGGGGGCGAAGAAATAATTCGAAGATTACCGAGCGCTTGCGTTAGTTTCTCCAATGTGGCGTCGGACAAATCGGCTTGAAAACGCTCTGGCCAATTGAATTCGGGGGCAGGAGCCGGTGGGATATTAATAATCGGCGGTTCTTGAGCCGGTATATTAATTACCGGTGGTGGTTGAGCGGGAATATTAATAACAGGTGGCGGCGGGGGAGCAGTGGTTGTTTCTTGTGATCCCAATTTGCGTGTTGCAGCGAGGCTTTCCGCCAAAGAGCGACCGGCTTGATCGAGACCAGCCGAAAGAGATCCCAGTGGAGCCAGTTTTTCCGTAATTGTCGCCAGGCCCTCACTCATGTCAGCCAAATGAACGAGAGCATGAGTCATTTTGTCGGACTCGTCTTGGCCGCGTAGCTTTTGGTTACGTTGAAATTTCTTCTTAATATCATCCCAACGAGTGCGTTGCGTTTCGTCCAGCCATCCGGTCAATTCGCGGAATTTCAGCAAATTTGCTTCGGCACCGGTAGTCAATGTTTGTGCTTCACCTTCATAGTGCGAAGTAATTAAGGTTTTCAGTTCATCGTCATTCATAATAGGAATGACCTTTTCCGCCAACTTGTTCATGTTTCGATAAGAACCTTGCAGCTTAAAAGCAGGTTCCGTTCGGTAAGCGTCTTCCTGGGCGGCAGAGGCGATATATTGTTTATTAACGTTCAAGATAACTTTTTGGATTCTTAACATTTTTTGTAGGACTGAAACGATGTCGTTAATTTCCGCTGCGGAATAATTACCGTCAAAATCGATCCCTTCGTTTGGGCGTCCCTTTGCAAGATCGATCAGCAGGTGAATGTCTTTTCGGGTTTGACTGTTCAGGTGATTCAAAATCGGATTCGATGTAAGGCTGTTTTCGATGAAACTCAGCTCGAAAACTTCACGGTTATCACCAATAATATCGCCCAGATTATACGTGTCGGCACGGTTTGCCAACATGTCGGGAATTCGGAATTTATCGCCGCTTTCCGTATAAGGGTTACCCGCCATTACCACGGCAACTTTGCGACCACGCAAGTCATATGTGCGGCTTCGACCGCGCCAAATGCCTTCGATGCGCCGTTGGCCATCGCAAAGAGAAATAAACTTTTGTAGAAATTCTGGATTGCAGTGCTGAATATCGTCTAAATATATTAAGACATTATCGCCCATTTCAAGAGCTAGGTTCAACTTGTTAACTTCTTCTCGGGCTGCAGCATTTGGGGCGTTTTCGGGATCAAGCGATGTAACTTGATGACCGAGCGATGGCCCATTAATTTTCATGAAAATTAATCCAAGCCGATTGGCTATATATTCCATCAACGTTGTTTTACCATATCCAGGCGGCGAAATGAGCAGAAGCAAACCCATAAAATCAGTTCGCTTGTTTGGTCCCACAGTCCCCATCTGCTTTGCTAAATTGTCGCCCACCAATGGAAGATAAACATCATCGATGAGTTTGTTGCGGACGAAAGAAGTCAATACGCGTGGCTGATACTCACTTAGCCGAATTTCCTCTCGGAAATGGCGTGCCAGTGCACGTTTGCGTTCTACAAAATATTGATAACGGGGAACGACTGATTCTGAATATTGCGACAAACGCCTGCTAAAATCCGGTAATTCAAACAGCATCGCACCATTAGCGATTCGTGGGTGTGAACCAATAAGGTCAGTAATATCAATAGAGGTTTTTGCAAAAACGATTTTGCTTCTTTCGAAGGTATTGGTAAGCAAAATTGATGCGGTTTCATATAGATATCGCGCATCAACACCAGGTGGCGTATGATGAAGAAACGCTTGAAGCCAGGAAACGATTAAACGGAATTGTGCAATGGGTTCGTTTGTAATAAGTGCTTGCGAATGTTCGTATTCGTCTAAGAGATGTTTTTCGCGAAGCACGCGAAGGAATTCATCGTGCAGATGAGCGGCTTCCTGGCTGATGATAAATCGGCCATCAAGCGAAAGTTCCTCAAATAAGTACTCGGCAGCATCGTTTATATAGGTTGAATCGGAAATAGTTGTTTTTTCAATAAATTGAGTGATTGAGGTGCGTAGTTCATTTTTGACCACCGAAAAAGTGTTGGCCTCTGGGAAAGATTTTCTAATGCTCGAAATGCCTGTAAAGATGGATTCCATACGTTGACGATAATCTTTCGGTATGATTGCATGCCAAAAGATTCGAGCTAATGCTCGAGAAGTACTATTGTATCTTAATAAGCCACATTTCTGCCTCAGCGAAAGATAGTTGTGGAGAATACTTGTCGCGTCGATATCATGAACGCCTTTGATGTAACCTTCGTCAAATCGGGGGCTCATAAATTGCTGAACGGTTGTGAGTAATTCGGGTGCAATCTTTTCTGGATGATCGATAATTGATGTCAAAAGCTGGCTTTCTACTTGGTGAAGCAAAGAAAATGCAAGATACTCGGCGCGATAGACATCGTTGTTTTCAGAAACGAATTCCTGCTGCCATAAATCCTGTGTGTCGAGAAACGATTGATCCGTGACCTGCTCAAAAAAATTAGTCCCGGTAATATGGTAGCACATTTGGCTATTGTGCATCAGCATCGTCAAATCGGGCTTTTGAGTGTTGACCGAAAAGGCGTGTTTCCCGAAGCGAATAACATTTTGACCTTCAAGAAATAGTTCCTGGCGATCTTTTAGTTGTCTTACGGCATTTTCTCGAATTGATTTCAGGCGTGTTTGCAATTCGTCGGCTTTGACAGAATCGCCAAGTTCCATCAATTGTTTAATGATAGAACGGATTTTATCAATCATCAAATCACTGGCAAAATACGAGTGAATATCTTCAACGGCCTTCATTGACTCTGCGCGATTCAATACGCCTTTAAGGATACGGTCCGCCGCCGTTTGAAGTGATGCCGCTTTTTTGTTTTTTTCTTCAACAAGAGTTAGTTTGCGTGCTTCTAATGCTGCTTGAACTTCAGTTCGTTTTTCTGCCAAGGCGATCACATATTGATCGAAATCGACAAAACGCGCCTCTAACTCTTCTATTCGAACAAGAAGCTTGTTTGAAAAATCGTCGCACTTTTCTGGTGTGTTTGCTATATCCAGATAATTTACAACATTCTGATCGAGTAGTTTAACTTGGGCGCTGAATTCAGCGATCGCTTCGACACTTTGAAGTTCTTTTCTTTTCGTTTTGAGTTGTGCACGCGAGGTATTTAACTGGGTGAATATGCCAGAGCAACCTTCGATGATTTGTGCGGATTTTGTCGCATCTTCAATATTCAGATTTCCGACTACCTCGACCATTGTTTCCAATTCATGAGCAATCACAGCGATGGATTCTTCAATGGGCTGGGAATCGGAAACTTTTGAAAGCCGTTGGATTTGTTGTGCAAGTTCGTTCGTTTTTGAATAATATGAATCCAATGCATCGGGACGAACAAGAAAATCGATACAGCCTTCGGAAAGCAAATCGCTTTTTTCAACAATTTGTTTTTCGAGTTCTTCTACAACTGGTGTGTCAATGTAACGTAATTCGTTCAAGCCAATCACTTCACCACGTGCGTTACGAAGTTGAGCCAGTGCACTAATGAAAGCTTGTGTCGTATCAAGCAGATCGGGTTTGATACTATTTAATAATTCGACGACGCGTGTTTGCACTTCATGCAATCGTTCAGCGGTTGTTTTTCGAATGCGTCGGACTTTTTCAAATTCATCAATTGCCGAGGAAGCGGAGTCGCGAATCGCTGTGAGCGATTCGGCCAGATTGTGAACTTCTGGATTTTCGATCCAGAAATATGAATCAAGTACACTAACAGCTCCATTGTATATATCATCATAGATTTTTTCGTACGTATCACTTCTTGATGAAAGCAGAATTAAACTATGGCATTCTGCCATGCAACGCACGAGGTCCTTGTTACCGATTTTGTATAGTAGAGAATCCTGTTCGATTGGCGGTGTATAATCGGGCGATACAAAAGGTGTTTGCCAGATTTGAATTTTATGATGCTTCTGCGGTTCGTCCTCTGCACGAAAATAAAGAAGCTCGCCCTGGAAAAAAAGCGAATATCCATGACATAAAACAGGAGTGCGTACAGTTTGATCGATAATATTATATGAAAGTAGAACGAAGCCTCCGGTCTCACGGTGATGAAAGATATACATTGTATCTTCACCATTCGGAGAAGGAATTCGTCGTTCAAACAACATGTCCTTTGCAGCATAATCGAACCGTTTGAACTCGCCCGATAACAAGTAATATCCATTGGAATATATAATACCTTGTCCATCTGGGAGCAAAATGCAGGCATCGCCGATTTCATCGATACGAACGACTTCTTTGATTTTTTCATTATATATCAGGTACCGATAAGCGGTCTCGCGGTACGGCCTGATTTTCAATAGAATCATTGGGCCAACGCTGGCATACAAAATCTCTGCGTCGTCCAAAGTTTGTTCTTTATCGTCAACCAGTTCGGAATAAATGCCTTCGCCAGATTCTGTGTTGTCTTCGATCTTGACCGTTAAATCACCACCGATTGTTTCGATGAACAATCTATCTTCGATAGAAATATGCGGATGTTTTCCTTTGCGGAAATAATCGCGGTTGGTGCGTTTCCATTCGAATTCGTGTTGTGGCGGATAGCGATATTCGTGATCGCTTCGATTGTCGAGATACTTAATGCCACCTTCGGGGGTAATCAGCCATTTAAATGTTTTTATATCCGTTACTGCTTTGCCTATTTGGAAAACCATATAGAGATGTGGGCCGTTTACAAAAAAGCGGGTGAATATAGTATGTTTGTAATATTTATAAAGATTGTCAAAAGCGGATTGGAACTCGTCGATTTGTAGTAACGATAAATCCTGCGCTTCCAATTTCAGGTCGTTCAATCTGTAGATGGCAAAAACGTCTGACAACTCGGTTGTTGATTTCAGTCCGAATTGCACATTATAGGCAAAAATCAAGGTATTTCCAATGGAAACGATGTCTCGCGGTGTGCAATTATTATCTGTCGTAATGCGCTCAGTGGCGAGAAGCATCGGCTCGATGGAGCCAAATACCGCCTTGCGATCGGTGTTGAGTTTCTCCAGGCGATTCTTTAAATCGCCTGCATGCTCTGCCAATCGCTTGCGTATAATTTCGTAAGTTCCGCCACTGAGTGCGACGTCCTTCGTTTCGTTCGTCATGTCTTATTTGTCCCGAACCAACAATGAAGCTGGCTTGTCTTCGTAGCCTGCGTCGGCAAGCGATTTGAGAATGCTTTGAAGTGTATTCTTCACATCGAGCGAACCCGTCATTCCCATCATTTTTAAAATCAAGGCGGAAAGCGTAAGATTCTTCACGTCATTTGATCCGATTCCAAAACTTTCCACGATCGTTTGCAACTTCTCGATGGTCTTGGTTGCATCGCCTTCTAAAAATGTGTTCCGAACACGGGTCAGGACTTCACTGTTGTTAACTGCGCGATCGATAACCTTTCCGCGGGTGATTGCTCCTGCAATACGTTCAAAGAATACAGGTTCACCCCCGACAATATCGATATTTGCGGACTTGAGCGCTTCGCCCAACACGCGAGCCTGCGCTTCGGCAATGTTGGTTTGAATATTAATTTCCGCCAATTCAATTTGTTTATCTTTATCGAGCCGCAGCTTGAATTCTTCGTGGTCGCGTCCCACGCCGTCGAGTTTTTTCATCGCTTCGGCTTTTTGCAGAATACCGTTTGCTTCGGCTCTCAGTTTTTCCTCGAGCACGTTTGCTTCCGCCAGGCCTTCCTTCTTCTTTGCGTCGGCTTTCGCGGCCAGGCCCATCGCCTCGGCTTCAGCTTTGCGCTGTGACACGTCGGCTTCTGCCGTGCCATCTTTGCGTTTTGCTTCGGCTTTGATTTCAATAACTTTTGCTTCGACTTGGCCTTCTTTTTCGCGCGCACGGGCTTTGGCTTCCATTACGTTTGCTTCTGCCAGACCTTGCACAGCGGCATCGGCGGCTTTTGCGTCGGCCAATGTTTTTACAGCTTCAGCGCGTTTTGCAGCGGATTGTTGTTCGGCATCCGCTTCGATAATTATTTGCTGTGCGTGCAATTCGGCGGCGAGTTTTTCAGCCTCGGATTTCTTCACTTGTTCAATCAAAGCTTCCTGGGCTTTTTCTTCCGCCTTGGTTACAGCAACGAGTTTTTCACGTTCGGCCTGTGCTTTGGCGCGTGTATCCTTGATCGCTTCTTCTTCCTGCACGACAGCTTTTTCAACAATGACGCGTTCACGAATAACGTCTTGAATATTTTTCCGTTCTTCTTCGACGGCTTTTTCTTTTTCAATTTGAGCCAATGTCACAATGCGTTCGCGTTCGTTAATTTCCAACGAACGATCGCGTTCTACGCGTTCTGTTTCAACCGCATCCGTGCGTTCTTTGCTACGCGTCGCGACAAGAATTTGCCGTTGTTTGTTTTGCAATGAAACTTCAATCTCTTCATCGGCGGCAATACGCGCTTTTTCTGCTTTCAGGCGTTCTTCGTTCTGGATTTTCTTTGTTTCCGCTTCTTCGCGTGCTTTGATCGAGGCGATTTCTCGCTTTTGCAATTCTTCTTTTTCCGCCAGTTGACGATTCAATTCCAGAATCGCCTCCTGTGCTTCCACGTTTTGTTTGGTGATGATCTTTTCTTTGTCGCGCTCGATATTATTGGCGAGGATCATCTGTTGCGCGGTCAGATCGGTGATCTTCTTGATACCTTCGGCATCCAAAATGTTATCGGGGCTCAAAACTTCTTTCGGCGTTTGTTCCAAATAATCAATCGCCGCATCGTCGAGCACGAAACCGTTCAAATCGGTCCCGATAATTTCGAGAATTTCGCGTTTGAAACGCTCGCGCGAATTATAAAGTTCGGCGAAATCGAAACGCTTACCAATAGTTTTCAAGGCTTCTGAAAACTTGGCGTCGAAAAGTTCCACTAATGCTTGTGGATCGGAGGCGCGCTTGCATCCAACCGATTGGGCTACGCGAAGAGCGTCTTCCGGGTTTTTGTTCACTTGTACGAAGAACGCCACTTTGATGTCGGCTCGAATGTTGTCTTTACAAATGAGACCGTTTTTTCCCGCTCGCTCGATTTCCACACGTTTGAGCGAAACATCCATGATCTCCACGTTTTCAACAAAGGGAAGAACGAGGATATTGCGGAAATATACTTTTACTCCCCATCGTCCCGTGCAGACGAGCGCCTTGCCTTGATCGAGCTTCTTCAGAAAGAGTCCGAATATCATAACATACAACCCCGCCATCAAAATGAGTGCAGCAAAAGTAACTGCTAAAATGATACTGATCGCCACGTACTGCAAGAACGGATCTCCCGCCCATCGTCAGGTGGTCTAACAACCGAAAACCTTGCGTTGCTTCTACGGTTTGATTCGTGGGTTATTCAACCACGCGAATATTTTTTCGGTTCCTGTAATTCGCTGATAAAGAAAGTTTCTCATCATGGAAGGTGCAAGCAAAGAATCGAGAAGACAATTTACCCCTCGAACTTTTCACCAAACAAGCGCCGCGAGAGGTTGGTTTGCAACACATTGTCCGGGTCGCAGGCGTTCTTGAGTTCAATGAATTTATCAATCGTTTCGGACGGGAAAAATTGGCTGATCGCTTCTTCCTGCAGCGTGGCGTCTTTGGCAAAATAAAACCGTCCACCCGCGTCGAGGACAATCCGGTCGAGCCGACGACACAGCGCCCATACGTGGCGTCGGTTTTTGGGCGCCACGCGGTAATCCAATGCCAATGAATATCCATCCACCGCATGGGTCATCCAAAACGGGTCGGGCTGGTGTTTTTTGAAAACACCGAGGTAAGGGGGAAGCCCTTCGCGTTGGGAAATGCGGATCAGTTTTTCGTACACATCCACGGCTGTTTCGCGAGGCAGGAAACTCTGGTACTGAATCAACCCGCCGGGGCGATAGGACCATTTCCAGTTCGGTACATAATCGAGCAAAAATGCAAAAGC
Source organism: uncultured Candidatus Sumerlaeota bacterium (assembly GCA_964580585.1). GTDB lineage: Bacteria > Sumerlaeota > Sumerlaeia > SLMS01 > JAHLLQ01 > CAZOKZ01. The sequence continues at coordinate 8,569 of CAZOKZ010000081.1, forward strand.
TGCGTGGGGCTGATAGTACCGGTGTCCTCGTGGCGTCAGGAGCGTGGACCAGTATTTCGATGTGTTGACCAGTCGCATTCCCCAGTTGTTCATGAAAAATCCCAATGGCCACCAGACCATGGATTTCGGGATCGCGCCGAAAATTTTCGTGGGTAATTCCTGGGCCGAAACACGCAAGGTTTCGCGCGGTGCGGGATCCACGCCCTCGGGTAAATAGCCTGCCTGATGGACAATGCCGCGCCCGAGTCCCCGCCCGCTCGCCGTGCAATCGATCCACCCGACGAGGTAATCGGATTCGGGCACGCGATCCTCGAATTCATCCACCATTTCCTGGATATTTCGCGTGCTGAAAACTTCGACCCACAGATTGCCCGAGTGAATCTTCTTCATCTGGAGCGTCACGCGTGTGAAGCACCCGAGCATTCCGAATCCGCCAATGGCGGCGTGGAACAGGTCGGCATTTTCCGCGCGGCTGCACGTTTTCAACTCGCCCGTAGGCAGCAGAATGTCGAACTCGATGATGTGATTGCCGAACGGACCGGCTTTGAAATTATTTTTCCCGTGGATGTTCATCGCCGCGCACCCGGCCATCGTGGTGAACATCGTTCCGCTGACCACCGGGGGCCACCATCCGTCGGGGATAATGGTTTTCCAAAGTTTTTCGATCGTTGCGCCGGGTTCGAGCGTGATCTGGCCCGTTTGCGGGTTCCAATCGAGCACTTTGTTCATGCGTGTGACGTCGAGCACCAGCCCGCCTTCGTTCAGCGAGGCATCGCCGTAACTTCGCCCTCCACCGCGCAACGCGACCGAAAGTCCCGATTCGTACGCAAGTTCGAACACAGCACGAATTTCCTCGACTGTGCGCGGCTGGTACAGGTAGCTGAGCGAATTGACCGCCATTCCCCAGCCTTCGACGCGCGCCAAATGGCGCGGCCCCAGGTGGAATGAGGGGGAAGAAGCAGCAGCGGTAGAGGATGTCATGCGGTGAGGTTTCCTGCGATTTGGAAGAATACGGGGGACAAGCGCCGATAGAGTTGCGTTTTTTGGTTACCCGCGCCAAACAAAAACTGCACGCTGGGTGTGCTTGAAGGTGCAATCTCCGGGTTGCGCATCGGATTCAGGCTCTGGTCGGCTCCCGTCGCCTTCGCCTCGAGTTGCGGAAATGTCCAGCGACGGAGTATTACCGAATCCCCACGCCGTTTTGATCAGGAACCTATCATGTCTTCCCATCGTCGCCTTCATCGTGTTGCCCGTCGGATCGACTGGGCTCTCGTGGCGATGGTGGCGCCGTTTTATGTGCTCTTTTTGATGACCACGATTGGGCGGTTTACGGTTCCATTCGAGTTGGAATGGAACGAGGGCCACAGCGCCGAACAAGCGCTTCGTTTCGCCCAGGGTTTACCGCTGTATCCCGCGCCCGAGACCGATTGCTGGGTGCCGTACATGTACGCGCCGCTCTATCATTGGCTATTCGGAGGAATTTTAGCGATTACAGGAAACCTGAGTCTTGTCTGGGGGCGATTGATCTCGATTCTCGCCACCTGCGCGACCGGTGTGGGCATCGGCTGGACGGTGCGCAACGTGACGCGGCATTCTGCCGCTGCCTGGTTTGCCGGTCTGTTGTACTTTGCGTTTTTTGCCCCGACGGGTTTTTGGTTCGATATCGCCCGCAACGATGCCCTGGCGTTTGGGCTATGCGTGTGGGGGATGGGGCTGACGCTGGGAAGGGGGCTGCGCCCGTGGCAAATCGCCGCTGGGTTCGGGTGCTTCATTCTTGGCGCACTGGCCAAGCAAACTGTCGGGCCCGTGGCGATCGTTTGTGCGGGGATTTTGCTCCTGCGCGGAGACCGAACAGCCCGCTGGATGACGATGCTCACGATCCTGCTGGGGATAAATTTGCTGATTATTTACACACGAACCGGAAATGAGTGGTTCTGGAAATACGTGGTCACGAATGCAGGCAATCATCTCAGCGACTGGAATGTATTGATCCCTCAAAACGGTGCCCCGCCGAAAATTTGGGTCGAGGGCCTGCGTTTTGTTGCGTGGCTGGCGGTTCCGATTCTCGCATGGCTGGTGGCAAGTCTCGCGAAACGCCGTCGTTTGCGCGGAGGGCTGTTTTTGCTGCCAGTGGGGCTGCTGGCTCTGGGCGCAGTGGGCGGGTACGCAAAGTTCGGCGGTTACATCAACAACTTCCTGCCCATGTTCCTTGGGGTGAGCTTGATCACCGGGCTTGCGTATGCCGGTTTAGCGCGCTCCCTGTGCGGTGGGTGGCGTTTTATGCTGCCGTTTTTTATGATTTGCCTGATGATTCTGCAAATTTTCCAACCAGGCTTTAAAACGGGTTTGCTCTACAAACCCCAAGCCCAATGGCCCGACCCGGAATCGATGCGCGCGTACGAAGCCCTGATGACGTGGTTGCGCGAGCGCCGTGATGCAGACGAGGAAGTCTGGGTTTTTCACCACCAATGGTATGGCATCCAGACGGGTCATCCGACAGGACCGAATGTTGACATGGTGCGATGCGCTACCTATGCAGGGGACTTGGTGCCCCATTGTTTCGACGAGATTCTCGAGTCGGGCGAATACAAATGGCTGGTGATGGATTCCACGGACATACAATACGAGTGGTTAGCGCCGGGCATCGACATGTTAATCATGGAATACTATGAACCCGTAGGAGTGATTCCTGGTTACGAAACATTGTCCTGGAAAGCGCTGGGTCCCGTGACCGGCGCTCCTGTCCGGCCACAGATGATCTATCAAAGGCGGGATGAAAGATAACTGGTGGCGCTTTCCGGCTTTATGCCTTATCCTTCAGCATCTTCCGCAATCCCTGCTCGATTTGAGCGGCTTTCGAGAAATCGAATGCGCCGAGGGCCAGCGCTTCGTCGCGCGTCATCATTCCGGTGCCAACATCGAGGAACGTTTTCACCGACTGGCAATTGGCTTCAAACCAGATGTCGTGTTCGGCGGTGGAATATTCACCCGCGTTAACTGGTTCGCCGTTCAATGTAATCGGCGTGAAATTCCACCCCTTTTCTGGCTGATAACCGCCCGTGGTGCGTAAAATCCCCGATGTGCCGACGATGGTGATGTCGTATTGCAGGCCCGTCCAGGGTGCCTGGAACAGGTTCATGTTCAGCGTCTGGTTTCCATTTTCCAGCACTGTCGAGATGTTCGCGCGGCCCTCTGGATTGTGCAGTTGCACCAACTCAAAATCGCCAAATGCGTGGTTTAACCACGCCAGGGGATGCACGGCGACATCGAGGAACCACGCCACGGGTGAATGATCGATTGGAAAATTGACCGTGCTGTTGACGACGATACGGAAAACGTCCCCTGCGTGTCCGTGATCGACCAGTTGTTTCAGCGAGCGGGCCGTTTCCAGAAACGGAAACGCATAGTTCACAAACACGGGATTGTGGGCGTGCTTTTTGACGAGTCGCGAGGCGATGGGAGCGCCAGCCAGCGGTTTTTCGCACAATACCAATTTATCGGCGGCGAACCGGTCGATGTACTCCAAGTGCGTTCTGGCAGGCGTAGCGATGACGATTATGTCGGCTTCGGACAATTCATCCGGGCTTGTTGCGGCGACAGGTACATGCTCTTCATCGGCGATTTGCCGGGTTTTTTCCGGGCTGCGCCCCATCAATGCGTGGATCTCATGTCCCCAGCGACGAAACGTGCCTACGTGCACACGTCCCCACTGGGTGCCAAGAATGGCAACTTTCATCGGCGTGACTCCCAAGGGTATGTGTGGGTGAAATAAACCGAACGGATCGCCGAGGCAAGCGCAGGATGCATTATTCCTGTGGCGATCATGCAGAAAATCGGAAGTATTCCGACGCGGGAATTATTGGACGGACTTCTCCCCGAGAAATCCATCCCTCGCTCCCGATTATGATAACTACCTATTCATTATATATTAATCGGGAGTCTCCCGCGAACAAGTTGAATGGGGCAACTACTTTTTGGGGTAGCCAATAACCATTTTCTGAATCCCTTACGGTTCCTGCTTCGTTTGTTCCGCCATTTCCAGGTATTTGTCAGACTCGACGAATTCAAGTATCGACTGGACGATGTGCGCGACGGCAGCAGCGGGCCCATGAGCAACGGCGTCGAGATAATTTCCCACATCCGGATTGCGTTCTTCTTCGTATTGGTTGGTGCGCGGTTTTTCCGTGTCGGCGACGGGGCACTCGATACGCGGCTGGCGTAAATGCCCAAGCAGCACGCCTTCTTCCGTCGAGCGGACGCCGATCAGTTCACCGTTCAGGTACAGGCGCCCGGGGATTTGCCCGATATAGTGATTGTCGGGGCGCAAAAACCGAGTCTGGGCCAGGATTATTTCATGCGCCTTGCCGTCGCCGTCGCGCGCCATCAGGGAAATCGATCCGCCGTCGAGCGCGAAGGCTCCGTTTTCAAAAATCAAGGTTTCGGGAATTCCCGCCATCGGGTGGTGTGCTCCAATCGTTAAGTTAACAGAACTTCCCCGACCGCCGAGCGGCTGGTCAAGCGTGGAAGCGGGCGAGGGGTGTCTTCCAGGCATCGATGAACTGCTCCTTGCGCCCGGGTGCCCGCTGGGAAACCATCCCGCGGTTTTATTATTGGGAAAAATATTTTGCGGAAAATGAATACTTGAGCCCTTTCGCCATATCGTTTGGTGAATGGCTTGGGAAATTGTCAGGAAGGAGTTTGCGATGGTTCTATTGATTATTGCCGTGGTGCTGGCTGTGATTTTGGCAATTACGGGGTCGGTGTTAATTAAGGACAAGCGGTTCTATGGAATCGCTGCGTACGCAGGGGCGGCGATCGTGTTGGTGTTGGGGCTCGCGCTATCGAGCGTTTATTTTGTCGATTCGGACAAGGTCGGGATTGTCGATAAATACTGGGGCGGCGCGTCGTTGGCCGAAGGCCGCATTATTGCCGTGGAGGGAGAAAACGGCATCCAGGCGGAAATTCTGCGCGCGGGACTGCATTGGTGGAAATTTGCGTGGCAGTTACGCATCGAGCAAGTCCCTCTCGTTCAGGTCAATCCCGGGGAAATCGGCATTATCGAAACCAAGGACGGATCGCCGATGCCGCCGAATCAGGTTTTTGCGCCCGAGTGGGATAAGGACGAAGTGAAAAAAATGCTCGAAGCCAAAAATTTCCTGACCGACGGGCAGGGGATCAAAGGCCCACAGCTCACCGTTCTGGGTCCCGGTCAATATGCGGTGAATACGAAACTCTACACGATTAATCCGGTGCCGATTACGACAATCGACAAGGGCTTCATCGGTGTGGTGAAAGCCAACGTTCCGGGAATTCCATCCACTCTGAAACAAGTGTTTGAACCGCTGAATCTGGACGGTGCGCCTTATCCCGAAGGTACTGTCAAACCCGGAAATGTCGGGGTGTGGGGCGTGACATTGCCCCCGGGTAAATATTGGGTGCACCCCGAAGCGTTTGAAGTCACCGCTGTGGATATTCGCAAACAGACAATCAATTTCCTTGGCGAAACGGGCCAGGGCAAAGAAGCCGAAACCTCTGCCGTGCGCGTGAAAGCCAAGGACGGTTTCCAGTTCTACATCGACAACACCGTGATTTATCACGTCGAACCCGAGGATGCGCCGCGCGTTGTTGCCATCGTCGGCGATCCCACGCGCATTCGCGAAGTCGTCATTTCGCAAAACCGCAAAACCATGCGCGATAAAGTGGGCGAGACGGAAACGCTGTCTTACGTCAACGATCGCGTGATGCAGCAAAAAGTTGCCACGGAAGCACTGTCAAAGGTTCTCGCGCCTTACGGCGTGACCGTCGATGACGTGAACATCCGCGATATGTACGACCAGCAACTCGAAGCGTTGTTGAAAACGCAAAGCGAACGCGAAATCGCCAAGCAACAACAGGTGACGTTCGAGCAGCAAAAAGTCGCGGCACAAAAGCAGCAGGAACTGAATGCAGCGCGCCAGGCAGCCGAAGAAGAAAAGAGCCTGCAAACCGCGATTTATGACGTGCAGCGCGAAGAGCAGTCGAAAAAGCGCGTGATTATCAAGGCGGAAGCCGATGCCGAGCAGGTGCGCATCAAGGCGCAGGCGGATGCGGATGCGATTAAACTGAAGGGTGACGCCGAGGCTGAACGTTATGAGAAAATCGTCAAAGCGCTCGGCGAAAGCAATGCCACCGCGATTGAAATCATCGAGCGTGTGCGCGATGAGATCGGAAAAATCCAGTTGCCCGATACGCTCGTGATGGGTGGTGGCGCGGGAGGTACCGACGAAGCTATCGGCGCGCGCGTGCTGCAATTGCTCAGCCCGCAAAACAAACCGCCGGTGAAATAATAGGGAAGCAGGATAGCGTTAAAAATTCAACTGGGGACGGAGGAAATAACTCCGTCCCCAAAAACGTTTTTACGAGAAATCGCCTCAAGGCGGTGGTGCCTCAATCGTTGCAATGGGTTGCATTGATTCATACGCTCCAATTTCCGGTGCGCTTCCTTGAGGAACCGGAACACCGTCGATATCGTGTGTCATTCCCATCTCTTTGCCACGATTCAGCGCGGGAGAACGCGGACCAAGATGGAAATCGCCATTTTCCGGATCGACGAAATCGGGATTGCGCGTTATTCCCGCGCTGTTCGATGGGCTGTTGGCGAATAAATTGTGTGAAGCCGTAAGGTTGTCGATTTTCCCAAATGCGGGATTCTGAGGATTGGTGAGGTGGACGATATTATTCGTCACCGTGAGATCGCCGCCCGTCGCAATTTGCCCGACATCGTAAAAAGTATTGTTGTAAATGGCTGCCGATCGGCTGGCGAAAAGCGGTCCTTTCATCTGGGTGACCACGTTACCGTAAAACAGAATATTGTCTGCATGCGTATAAAGTGGCGAGGGCGCTGGCCCCAGCAATTTATTGTATCGAACGACTAATCCCGTGCCGTTGTGAAAGTAAATCGACGCTCCACCGTCGCCCAAAGGGCCATAGGTTACATTGAATTCAAAGATTCCCTGCGACTGATCGGGGTTGTTGGAAATAAAGCAGAACTTATTACCCGTATCGCTACGATCAATCACGTTGTGATGCACATACCAGCGATCGCATTCGTCCAATTGAATCCCATCGCCCGACGCCAGGCTCTCCGGCGTTGAAGGTGGCAACCAATGTTTGTTCACGTGATGCACCCAGCAGTTGGCGATTTCGATGTCCTTGCTGCCCTGCATGAAAATTCCGTCATCGCCAATATGGAAAATCTCGGTATTGAGCACCTTCAGTCCCGTGGAATACATTCCCCGGATGCCCCATTCCGCACCGCTCAGCTTGCCATTGATGATCGCTTTTTTTCCCTCGGAGCAGCCCCAGAAACGAACGCAACTGGTGGCATTCGGCGCCAGCACTTCCACATCGCGAATCAACGCCGTGGAAACATCGCGGAACTGTACCGCATGCACGCCGTTGCCACCAGAAGTTGGTTTTCCGGTACAAAAAATCACGGGACGATAATCGCTTTCGCCATAGGAGCAAAGTATCACATTTTCCACGCCGATTGTGATCGATTGCGGGGTTTCCAACGTCGTTCCACGGCGAATGGCATACACACGGTTCGCCTGCCATTGAAAGTCGTCGAGTGAATTATAAGGGTGCTCGCGCGAGCCATCCTCTTCGGTATCGTTTAAATTCATCGGATCGATGTGCACGGCATCGAACGGCGGATCCCACAACGGACTGTTGGCGACGATGCCCACCGATGGGGAGCTTTCCATCGCCCACACACCCATCGCCAGCAGCATGCCACCGCATGTCGAGACCACTGTTCTTACGATCATCATCGACCTCCCCTTCCCGTTTGGCCGAAGTTAGATTGCAACACGCTGCATGCCATAGCGAAAGGAGACAATGCAATTTAAGAGAATCGCCTCGTCGTAAATAAACATCGGAGATATGAGAGTTGGCTCAACTAAATAACAAAATCCTTGAATGATCCAGATATCATGGACCCTTGTGGCATTGAAAGTACGCGATTTGGTGGCTGAATCGATAACGCTGCGGCAGGCAAAAAATCCGGGCGTCCGCAGATCGTAGATTCTGCGATTAATAGTGATGAATTCATTATGTTTATAATTCACGATGGATTCATGTCGGTACTGTTTGGCTACTGGGCAATTGATTCGAGTCCCTTATTTCTGAAGTTATTGGTTTGGGCGAAAATGATTATTATTTCAAAATAAGTATAAAGTTGTGTAAAAATAGGAAATCGACCCTATGTTGAATAGTGCACATAGAGTAATTTCAGAAGTTGGAAATCCTATTGGAGCGAGAAGTGAAAAGATACTCATCTTTACAAGATTCATATGAAAAACGCGCAGTGGTTTGTGATTGCTGGGATGATTTAGTGGGCGATGATACTTTACGAGGGCACGGTGAAAATAGAACATAAACGCTGTGTTTTTTATACTTTTTCCCCTCGATTAGCCGCCAACCAACGTCATCTTTACAGATGGAAAAGTAGTCCTGTGCCGGAGTGTATTACTGAAAAGAAGGACTACTTGGCTCGAAAAATTTTCTCCAAAAGGTACATTTCCGCTTTCCCATTGTGGTTTTGTGGTTCATATTGAGTCAATTTGGCAAAACTGTAATATTTCACTTGCGCATGGTTGGATTCGTCGTAAATGCTGCCCGTGCAAAGTTAAATTCTCTCCTGACTGGGTCGGTGTGCGCTATGGGTCTCGTGGGCAAATTGTTGCCATAACTTGAAATGAAAACTTCAAGGCGGTGTCACAAATTTTCCCGCTTTGGCGTCTATTGGGTATGGGTTTTATGTATGATGCGATGATTGGGGTTTTGCTTCAGTGGAAATTAGCCTTCCTGTTCGCCTGTTGGGGTCGGGAAGAGTGATCGTTTTATTTTGAATCGGGTGGGAGGAGAGCGTCTCTTTTCTCAGGAAAGGCAATTGAAAATGATGGATTTATATTGTCGCGTCGGCGGGAAACCGTCCGGGGCAGCGGTGGTGTTGTGTGCTCTGTTGGCGAGCGGCGCCGATGCCGAAACGTTTGTGTTCTTAAATTCGTACGTCCAGTCAACTCCGGCGAGCGTTCAGCTTGTCGGCTCGTTTAATGGTTGGGACACCTCGGTCTCACCCATGCCTGGCACTGCCGATGGCTTCGCCCAGGACGTCGCTTTGGGCGACGGGGAGCACGAATACAAGTTCCTCGTGACACTTGATGACGATTCCACCCTATGGCTGACCGATCGAACGAACCCCGTCTATAACGTCGATGTCGAAGGCAACGTGAATAGCCTGATTAAGTTAGAGTCAGGCAGTCGCGTGATTCCAGATAATGTAGAATCCTTTGGGTTTTTGCATCCTTTGGCTCAAGAAATTATTCTGGCGGGCGACTTCAACTGGTGGCGTGAGAGCGAAATCTTTCTGGAAAAAGAAGGCGACGAATTTCAGTGTTGGGTTCGTACACCGCGACCGCTTTCCTACAAGTTTATTGTGGATGGAATTTGGGGGAACGAGCCAGCCAAAGAAGACATCGGTACGGTTATCGACGGATATGGTGGATACAACAACGTCCGCCTTCCTGTTTCGATCAGCGCGAAAGAAACCGGCGACCAGCAAGTAACACTGGCACCGCGTGCGGAAAAAACCAGTGCCCTTATATATGATGGCCAAAGTCCCGAAGAAGCCATCGCCCTAAGCAAGCAAAGTGTGCGCGAAGGCGATTACGACACGGCAATGAAGATTTGCAAGAACGCATTGATGGCCAGCGGAAAAACCGTGGAGCCGAACCTCACGTACCGTGAAGCGGAAATAGAGCGCCGGTTCGGTAATGTGGATCGAGCTGCGCAAGCGCACAAGCGACTGATTGATGAATATCCGAAAGATGAACGCGCGCGCATTGCCTACCACGAACTGGCTCGTTACCGGATCTATCAGGAAAACGATTATGCCGGAGCCCGGGAACTTTACGAAGACCTTTTAGAAGTCAAATC
>CAZOKZ010000082.1:0-18474 GCA_964580585.1 uncultured Candidatus Sumerlaeota bacterium
AAACCAAGCCCGGTTCCCCCTGCTTTGGTGGTGTAGAAAGGTTCGTAAATGCGCTCGCGTTCCTTATTCGGAATCGGCATTCCAGTGTTCTTAATACTCACGACAATTGGACGTTGGCGCGTGCTGGGAAGCAATCGGGTCGCTAAAACAATCTGCCCGCCTTCGTCTTTGATCGCTTCGAGCGCATTGGAAATCAGGTTGATCAACGCCTGAAGAATCCGGTGTTCTTCGAGTGGACAGAGCGGCAGGTTGTTTTCCAACTCCCAGGTAACTTCGATGGTCTTGTTCGGGTCCATCTCGATGCGTGGCTGAGCAATTTCCCAGGCTTCGCTCAGCAGTTTGTTCAAATCGACAGAGATAACCGGGCTTTCTTCGGCACGGGCAAAGTCCATGATGCTTGAGACCAAACGATCAAGCCGGTCGATTTCGCGTAACATGCGCGCCAGATAATCCGCGTTTACTTTGCTGTCGCTGGAGTCCTCGGAAAGTAACTGGGCCATGCCGCGCATCGAAGCCAAAGGGTTTCGGATTTCGTGCGCGATCCCGGTGGCGAGCGTACCAATCGCCGCCAGACGGTCGGCGCGTTGCATTTGCTCGTAAAATGAGCGCATGCTGGTCAAGTCGCGTAGGTCCACCAAATAAGCCGGGTTTTGACTCCCCGCCGCTTCCATCGGACTGATTTTGATGGAAATCATCATCGGATCCCGACGACCAACACGCTTGTATTCCGACATGGAGTTGCTGGTGAGCCCTCGGCTGGCTTCGTCGAGACACTGCTGAAGACGATCGATGAATTCCGCGTTTTGCGGATAGATTAATGTATTGTCCAAAGCCTCGATAAGCGACACCCCGTACAGGCTTTCCGTTTCCACGCCTGTAATATGTTTGATGGAAGCATCGGCGGCATATACGCGGCCTTCGGAATCGAGAGAGATTACGGTTCCAACTGCGGCGTCGCGCATTTTGCGGTCGCGTTGCTCGAACAACTCCTGCAACTGATCAACCATGCGGTTAAAGGCGGAACCCAAAACGCCCAATTCACCCAAATTGGGAACATCGGCTTTCTGTGTCAGATCGCCTCCCGCCACAAAACGCATCGACAACATCAGGGCACGCAAGGGTCGGACGATCTGCCATGCCAGAAGTACCCCGACGCCGCCTGCGGCGAAGGACCCGCCGATACCAAACCAAAGGAATCCCTCGGCAAGGCGTTCGAGTTCAATCTTCCTCTCGCCACTGGGCATGGCTTCGGCAATTTCACTCAGGTTAAAGTGTGCCAGTAACGCCAATAGCAGAGTAAACAGAAACATCAGGGCGGGTATGGAGACCACCAGTCGTACCTGGCGCGTTTCCACACGATCCAACTGGCCAAGATTCGCAGTCTTGGTAGTCAGATCGTCCGACGTTTCTTCCAATCTGTCCATGTGGGTCCGATACCTTGGGGGGGAAACAGTCGATTATTGGTTTGCCGTCGATTTGGGCTCGGAGGGCTTATCGATTCCGCTGTCCTTTTCCAAATCTTTGACGGAAGCAAACCGATCGAAAAAATAATCGTAGATGGAAGCCAGCAAAAATGCCAGGGGAAGGAATAGCAGTAACGAGGCAATCCCCGGCCGATCGATCAAACCCGTGGGAACGATGAAAGGCCGGGGGCTATATTTGAGAATGAAATAAATGGCGATGACGATCGTCCAGATAATCGCATTGGCAAAGACATAGCCGTACCAAGGCATGCGAACGTGGCGGTCGGTTTCGCGTATAGTTTTTTCAGGCACTCGGGAAACCTTTCAGGGTTCCATCGCCCCACGGGAACAACTTTCCAGCGGTGCTTAATAATTGTCGTCGTGTTCTTCGTGTTCGCCGTGATCGTCTTCCTCATCTTCGTGTCGATAGACTTTGTGACACGCATTACAGGTCTGATTTTGCGCTTTGAAAGCGCGAATCATGGCAAATTTATCGTTGCCGTCTTCAATGGCGGCCTGCAGGTCCTGGTTTTTCCAGTAGAGAGCGCGAACGTACTCGAGGAATTCCTCGTCGTCCACCCGAAACCGTTCGTGCGCCATGGCCAAGGTGTACTTCTCAATGTCTTTGGCCGACTGCAATGCCGATTCAAAATCCTGCTTCGGCAGTCCTTTTTTGTGCGCTGGTGCGACATAGTGATCCATCAAATCGTGCATATCTTCGATTTCGGGAATATCCACGGGAAGGGGCATCGTGGTGGGGATGTCGTCCAATGCAACTTCAACGTCTTCAGACATGTTCCTTCTCGATTCGCCTCTCCCGTACTTGGTGTTCGCAGGGCGATCGACTCGCTCGTCGCTGCTTCCATACCCAGAAGATTGCTTGGATCGTTCGGAGAGTTGGGGACGTGGAGAACGTTCGGTTCTTTCTGCGGAAACATGGCCGGGCACCCACAGAAGTCCAATCACCAGAAGGATGAAGGCGGATGCGGCAAGTAACATGGGGGAAAAATGCTGTTTCATTGTTTGAATAACTCATCTTATAGGATTTGAAACCAAGAGGGTAGGCATACTCACGGTGCAAGGCAACGAAAAGCCCCCTGTTTCAACTACCGGGAGAGGTTTTCGTCGCGTCTGCTTCCGGGAGGAAAGCAATTTTTTCGCCGAAACCACGGAAAACGCCTTCACAAGGACAAATCGGGAGATCTGCTCCTCCTTTCCCGGGTTCATGTCCCAGTCCCAGTAAATTCAGCAAGATCAACCTCTGCGGGTGAATTTCACTCCAGGCTCACGTTTGTTCGCCCTGAATTCTCCCCCACACGTTAGGCCCGGGTGAGGAATTTCTGCTCAAATTCCTTGCTTTCCCCGGTTGAGATATCGTTGGCTCTCCCCCTGTCAAACGCCTGCGCAAGCAGATGATTCCCGACGCGATACCCCCTTCGTTCGCAAGCGCGGCGGACGATTTACCGAGGAGTGCGCATGTTCTTCAAGCGCCTGGAATTACACGGTTTCAAGAGTTTCGGCCATAAAACGACCATCGACTTCCAAGAAGGCTTCACCATTGTCGTGGGGCCGAATGGTTGCGGAAAGTCCAACGTGCTCGACGGCATCCGATGGGTGCTGGGCGAAACGTCGGCCAAGTCTTTGCGCGGTGGCCGCATGGGCGACGTCGTTTTTCGCGGCAGCGCTTCGACCAAGCCCGCCGGATTAGCCAATGCGACCCTGACGCTCGATAATCGCGCCGGTCATCTGAAGATCGATCAGCCCGAGGTCTCGGTGACCCGGCGTTTGTTCAGTAACGGCGACAGCGAATACCAGACAAATAAAATCCCCTGCCGTATGCGCGACATTCATGAGTTGTTCCTGGATACAGGACTTGGCGCGGATGGCTATTCCATTATTGAACAAGGCCAGATCGGCCAGATGGTCGCCGCCAAACCAAACGAACGGCGCGATATTTTTGAAGAAGCCGCCGGGATTTCGCGCTACAAGGTCCGCCGCGAGGAAACGGTGCGTAAATTGAAGCGGACCGAGGAAGATTTGCTCCGCTTGCTGGATTTGGTCGGCGAAGTCGAACGCCAATGCAATAGCTTGAAAAATCAAGCGCGCAAAGCACAGCGCCATCGCCGCATTTCGCGCCGCCTGCACCGGTTGCAGCAACGACTGATTGTTCTGCGCCATCAGTTGCTGACCAACGAATTTGGACAAGTCGATACCAAGCGCGTCGAAATGGAAAAGAATTTCGAGCAAGCCGCGACTCATGCTTCACAGGCTGATGCGCAAATCGCCAAGGAACAAGCGGCACTCGAAGATTTCCAACGCCAGTTGCAACGCCTTCAACAGCGACGATTTGAACTGCGCACCAAGCTCGACACGGAAAAACACCGCATCGAGTTGACGGTTCAGAAAATCAAGACGATCGACGAGCGCACCGAGGCGATTGACAAGGAACTTGAATCGCGTCACTCGCGCCTGACAGTTTTACAAGGCACCATCGAGGCGCTGGAACTGGATTTCGCAAAAGAGGAAGCGGAACTCGGCGCAGGCAACGCCGATCTGGCACGCAAAGTCGAGGAGTTGGAAACGCTCAAGCGCCAAAACAACGCGGCGTTGCAGGAAGTGAATGCGTTGCGCAACGAATTGCGCGAACTTCGTGCCCGCGAAAATACGCTGGTGAACGACAAACACGTCGCCGAGAAAATTCTGGAACGGCTGACCGATGAATTGGGCCAGACTGAGTTCCAGTATAAGGAACTGACCGAAGCCATCGAGAAGGTCGAGCAGGCGCTCGAAACCGCCAAGCAGCAAGCCGAGCAAGTAACCGCGCGAATCGCGGCGTTACGCGAGGAACACAAGACAATCCAAACGGAAATCGGCGAGGGCGATCGCACGAAACAGGAACTTGGCAAGCGACTCGATACACTGACGCGCGAACTGCATCAGGCGACCTCGCGATTGCAGGCTCTTAAAGAGTTGGAAGATAGCTACGAGGGGTATTTCCGAGGCGTGAAAGAAGTCATGCGCGCCCACGACAAAGGCCAGCTCAACGGAATCGTTGGTATTGTCTCGTCGCTGATTAACGTGCCCAAACACCTGGAAATTGCGGTCGAAGTGGCGCTCGGTTCCGACGTTCAAGACATCATCACGGTTGGCGTGAACGACGCCAAGGCAGCCATCGCATTCCTGAAGCAGCGCAACCTGGGCCGCGCGACGTTCCTGCCGCTCGACTTCCTGCATTCGGATTTTACGACGCGCCATCTGGAACCCATTTGGGGCCGCCAAGGCGTGCTGGGCCTTGGACGCGATTTGGTCGAGTTCGATCCGAAGATCAACACGGCGGTCAACTATCTGTTCGGCAACACGGTGATCGTGGATCACCTCGACGTGGCGGTGAACCTCGAACGCGAAGGTATCCGTAACCGCTTCGTCTCGCTTCAGGGCGACGTGGTCAATCCGCGCGGGGTGCTTTCAGGCGGCAGCCACCAGACACGCGGGTTGCTGACGCGCCAGCGTGAAATCCGCCAGTTGCAGGACGACGTAACGGTGCGCGAACAGGAGTTCCAAAAACTTCAGCAGGAAATGGCAGCGGCCAAGGATCGACTCGGTTCGCTGTACACACGCGCGGCGGAAATTCAGTCCGAAATTCACAAGCTGGAAATGCAGGAATCCAGCGTCCACAAAGATTTGCAGCAAGCCGAACGCGAACGGAAAGAAAAACGCAATCAGTTCGCCTCCGTCGAAGCCCGCACCACGCAGCAACGCCTCGACCAGATTCGCCAGCGCGAAATCATCGAGAAGAGCGAGCGCGGTCTGGAAGAAGTCGTTAAAGGCATCGAAGAAAAAGCCCGTCTTCTGGAAGAAAAAGAAGCCAGCAGCGGCGATTTGATGCAACGCCAGCAGAAGATGTCGGAAGACGTGGCCGTGGCGCGCGAGGCGCAAAACCGCAAGGCGGAAAGCATCGCCGTTTCACGTAAACGTCTGGAAGAAATGCGGCAATCGCTCGATCAATCCAGCGAGGATCAGCGCCAACGGGAAGAAGAACGCACGCGTCTGGCTGAAGAACGCGAGCAAAGTTTCATCGACCGCGAAGACGCCGAGGTACGGCTTGCGGAATTGGCGCGCGCATTTGAAGCGGCGGACAACGAAGCGAATGATCGTTCGGCGGCGAACGAATCGCTCGCCTCGAATTTGCGACACCTGGTTTCGGAGGGCCAACGCCTGCAACGCGACCGCAACGAACGCGACAACGCGTTGCGCGAAATCCAGATGCACTGTGCCGAGTTGCGTGCGCAGATCGAGTACCTGGAACGCGAAGCCGAAGATGAATTTGCGCTGACCATTGACGAAGTGAAGGCTGAATTGGCCGCTGCCGAACAAGCCGAGCAGGAATGGCGCGAACGCAAGGAAGCGGAGAAAATCGCCGCGAAAGAAAAGAAGAAGGAAGCCGCCAAAAAGGTTGAGGTGGAAGAGGAACAGCCGACTGCCGAAGCGATTGCCGAACCTGCCTCGGCGGAAAACGCAGAAAACGCAGGCGGCAATGGCGCCACGCCCGAAGGCGAAACGGCTCCGTCCCCCATCGTTGCGCAAGAACCTGCCAAGGCGAAGTCCGACGACGAAGACGGCGGTGAGGATGAAGAGTTTGAAGAAGGCGCACCGGTCACAACGCCGGAAGACGATGAGCTTTCAACGCCCGCCGAATTGCGCGCGTTGGTAACAGATTTACGTCAAAAGCTGGCTCGTATGGGCGCTGTGAACGAAGCGGCCATCGAGGAATACGCCAAACAGAGCGAACGCCTGGAATTCATCACGGGCCAGCGCGACGACATGGTGGCAGCAAAGGAACAACTCGAAGAGGCGATTGCAAAAATCGACGAGACGACGGCCAAGTTGTTCAATGAAGCGCTCGAAGCCATTCGGAAAAACTTCAGTGCCATGTTCACGCGCTTGTTCAATGGCGGCAAAGGCGACCTGATCCTGGTCGAGGACGAAAAATTCCCGGAACCCGGCATCGATATCTGGGCCGCCCCGCCCGGGAAAAATATCGGCGGATCGATTACGCTGATGTCCGGTGGCGAGAAAGCGTTGACCGCGATTGCGTTGATGTTTGCGCTGTTCCAGTATCGTCCGTCGCCGATTTGTATTCTCGACGAAATCGATGCGCCACTCGACGACGTCAATGTGGGCCGCATGTGCGACGCGTTGAGATCGTTTGCCACCGACACGCAGTTCCTGATCATCACGCACAACAAGATTACGATGTCGCTGGCCGACACGATCTACGGCGTGACGATGCAGGAACCCGGTATTTCCAAGGTCGTCAGCGTCAAGTTCGACGAAGTGGAAGAAAAAGGTCTTCTGGAAGAACCCGCGACCGTGGGGTAAAGTTAAAAGCAACACACAAAGCCACGAAGACACAAAGAAACGGGGACGGAGTCGCAATTCACCGTCCCCGTTTCTTTTTAATCACCGAGTGTTTGCGCCAGAAGATACGCGGCCCGATTCTTCCAATAACTTCTTCGCCGAATGTTGCCACGTGAATTTCTGTGCGCGTTTTTGTGCGGATTTCAGGCGTGCCATTGTTTCTTCATCGCGTTGAATCGCCTTGAAAATTGCGGTCGCCCAAGCGTTTTCATCATTCGGTGCAACAAGCGCCGCGCACCGCCCCTGCGCCGTCAGCCAACGCATCGCAGGGATATCGGACGCCACAAGTGGCGCGCCACATGCCATGGTTTCGAGCGCGGGCAAGCCAAAACCTTCGTGTGTCGAGGGCATCGCGGCAACGGTGGCTTCACGCAGGCAATCGGCAATGGCTTGCGCGTTCGGGGGACGGAGCAATTGCACATCGAGACCTTGCGTTTTTGCCTTCATTGCACGCCATTCGTTTTCCGACGCGTTGTGCACGAGGATCAATCGTGCACCGAGTTCGCGCAACGGCGAACGACGCATGGCGTCAAGCAACATCGCATGGTTTTTACGCGGTTCAAACGATGCAACATAAACGATGGTTGGGGGACGGAGTCGTTCGTTCAGTTTTTGCGCATAAAATATGTCGTGATCGACCGCGTTTGGCACGCAGACGATTTTCTCACGCTGCGCCAGGCCCAGGCGTTCGATTCGCCGTGCGGCGGGCGGCGAAACGGCCAACACGCGATCGGCGGCGCGGGCGCTCTTGCGTGTGGCAAGTCGCAAGTAAGCACCGAACATATGGGGATAATTGCCGGGAACATCCCAGGCAATCGTATCGTGTACCATCAGAAGGCGCTTGAAACTTCTCCGTCCCCACGGACCAACAAATGCCGGTGAGAACAAGACATCACCACGTAATTCGCGCATCACGCGATTAATGCCGACCTGCATCCACCAATCGCCACGCGGATGTTGTTCATAATCAACGGCGATGGGTTGAACATGGAGGTTTTTTAGAGATTGCCAGAAATTTTGATGCGATTCGCTTTCGTGCGTTTGCAACCGCAACGTGGTTACCCGCCAGGGGGTGTCCGGCAGTATCTTATCGAGGCCACGCAACAATCCAGCGACAGTATTCCCCACACCAGTACAGCCCGGGCGAAATGTCCGGGCATCGATGACGAGATGCCGGGTGGTTTGAGTCGTCACGTTTCGCTCGAGCGCATCCACACGAACACGCCGTCTCAGGATTGAAATGGGCCTCCGGGCCCCACGAACAGATCCACGATTTCCGCCGAAGAATTCGCATTCATGATGCGGTCCTGGAAATCTTTTTCTTTCAAGGCACGCACCAATTTACTCAACACCTTCATATAATCGGCTGATTGCGATTCGTTACAGCCAATCATCACGATGATGTGTGCGGGTTTGTTGTCGATGGATTGAAAATCGACGCCTTTGGCGCTACGACCGACACCGATCACGAAATCGGAAATCGAAGGTATCTTAACGTGCGGCAGAGCGAGACCTATTCCTACGCCCGTAGAAAGAGCTTTTTCGCGTTCAATGATTTTGGCCAGTAAATCGTCGCGATCGGAAACACAATCGGACGTGGATAACGCGTTAACTAACTCTTCGAGAACTTGCTCCTTGGTGGAGCCTTTCAGATCGACGACGCGCTTGGCGTTGAACATTTTTTCTGGGCTAAAGGGCATGGACAGGGCTGTTCTTTCTCGCAGAGAATACAACTGAAATGCCGGATTACAATCCTGACGAAGGGCGAGTTCGTCAAGTGTGACCATGCACACGGAAAGAGTTTGTACGATCGTTTTCAGTCCGGCAAAATCCAGCCACCCTTTCGGGACTGCTCATTTCTGATAATACACAATCACGTAATCGTGCACCAGCACCACGAGGTCGGTTTTGCCGTCGCCATTAAGGTCGGCGGATTTGATTTCGCGCGGTTCGGGCGGTGCATCGAGATTCACACGTTGCGCCATGGAGGATTCACTGTCGTAAACTTTGAAATGATAGAAGGGGTCGAGCGTCAGTTTTTCCTTTTTCTCGCGTTGCATCTCGAAAATCTCAATCATCGCTTCCTTCATTTCAACGCAAGCCAGTTGCGGGGCTGACTCTTTGTCGAGCGCAACTGTCGCCACCAACCCATATCCGCCTTCTTCGATGCGCGTTTCAACCGAATCGATGGATTCCAGCCCCCCGTTGAGCACTCGGGCATAAACAATGGCCAGGCGGTCCGGCGCAATCAGCACAAAGTCATCGCGATTGTCGCCATCGAGGTCGATGACCTCGAACGATTGATAATCTCCGCCGTCGAATTCGATTTCGCGCAATTCTTCGTAATGACCTTCGCCTTCGCGGGTGCCAAACAGGTGAAGAGAACGCGATCCTCCGTCCAAAATCGCCACGTCACGATGTTGCTTGCCGCGCGGAGCTGCCACACGCGCCACACGAAACCGCGAGCGGTTCGTCGAGCTGTTGAACTGTTCGGTAATCATGATCTGGCCATCTTCGCCTAAATGAAACGCTCGGGCATATTCGTCTTTGACGATCATCACATCGGGTGAATTTGCCCCTGCCAGCATTCCGGTGGAAAGACGCCCGGCGGTAATGCCTTTCAGCAAACCAGCCAGGATGCCGGTGACTTCCGTTTTTTCCAACGTCCCATTTTTGTTCTGTAAATAGACCGCGGGCATCTCATATTCAAAGAAAATCACGTAATCGCGCACGCCATCCTGGTTCAGATCGAACACTGCTAATCCCTGGGGTTTTTCGTCCTTTTCGCCAAGCGCCAGGAGTTCCTTTGGCTGGGGCAATGTTCCGGCGGCAGGGTCGAATTTTTCGTATCGATTCACCACGACGCGTTTATCCGTGGTTTCCTCGGCCAAAATCAAACTCGCGGAATTGGAACCATCGCCCTCGTCAATCGCCATCGCCAGCGGGCGGCTTGCCAGCGGCAGCGGCTTCGGGAATTTCAGGGTGTCTTTATCTTTGTCATCCACGCGAGCCACGCCGACGGTTTTTTCTTCACCGCTCAGAAACAGTAGCGAGGCGGGTTCGCCTTTTTTTGCCGACCAGGGTAAAATCTGACGCAAGTCTTTGAGGCAAGGCAGTACATCGGAGTACAACGACCCCGTGCGTGTTTGGCGCATCAGGCGAATCGACGCGGATTTCGGCATTGCCACCAACAGGTCGAGTCGTCCGTCCCCGTCCACATCGGCGACGGCGGAAAACGCCTTGTCGTCCCATGTGGCGGGGTCGAAACCCACGATGTGCGGATCGCTGAACACGGCATCGTCCGCGTCTCCGTCGCTATCGATCGGATCTTCCAAACGGAATAAATTCAATTGGCGCGTTTTACCATGAATCGCCCCAAGCATCCCGCGTTCCTTTGGCTGAATCACAGGCGTTGCATAGCGCAACAGCCCGGAATCGAAAGCTACTTCGTCGGGGAATTGGCCTTCCGCCGTTTGGAAGCGCACCATCATTTCATCGCGCCGGTCGGCGGCTTGATAGACGATGTCATTTTTGCCATCGCCGTTCAAATCCAGAATCATGGGAATCGATCCCAACGGTGCGACGGCGTAAAATGTCTGCGCGGGCTCCAAATCAATCGCGCGCGTCGTGGACGGCAAAACGTGAAATGTCTGGCCGGTCACCACCAGCAGATCGTCGCGTCCATCCCCGGTCAAATCGCCCAGGTTCAACATATCCGCTTCGAGATCGGTTTCCTGCCCCTTCTGCAACCGGCCGTTTTCGTTCTGCACCATCAGCACCAATTGCGAAGGCGACGCTGCCATCACCAGATCGATCCGGCCATCGCCGTTCACGTCGGTGGCAACCATATCGCGGATGATGTAATTCAGCGTCTGGTCTTCCTTCTCGAACGGTTCGCCATCCGTGGTGTCTTCTTTCGCATACCAGATACGCAGCAAACTGTCGTTGTTCGACACGGCAGCAAAATCCAGGACTCCGTCGCCGTTCAAGTCTGCAATGGTCAGATTGGAACTACGTCGGTGGGCTTCGAACAAATGCGGACCTTCGAGGGCGATTTTAGCCGGTTCGTCGGCAGCAGCCGAGAGGATCGGCCAGGCCAACAGACCCGCCGCCAGGGTTGCAGTCGCGAAGAAACGTTTCGTCATGGGAAGGTTTCCTGATTTCCGAAGGGATTGCCGCTCGCCCACCACACGCGAGCCGTGGTTATAGGGGTGCGCTTTAAGGTGCCAGAGCGGCAACGAAAAATATGACAATCATCCTGCTTGCAGGCATTGATACTTGTTGAGAACGTAAAGTATCTAGTTCGTATTTTAAACTAAACCTGGAGATTCCCGCATGATCAAGTTCACTTCCTGGGGCGCGGCGCAAACGACCACCGGGTCGCTTCATTTGCTGCAAATCAACGGCACGAAAGTGGTGCTGGATTGCGGACTTTATCAGGGCAAACGGTCGCTCGCCCGCGAGTACAATCAGAACTTTCCGTGCGATCCAGCCGAGGTCGATTGCGTGATTCTTTCACATGCGCACATCGATCACTGCGGGAATTTGCCAACGTTTGTCCGCAAAGGATTCAAAGGACCAATTTATTGCACCCATGCGACGGCGGATTTGACGCGCGTATTGCTGCGCGATTCGGCCTACATCCAGGAAAAAGACGCCACGTTTATGAATAAGATTCATAAACGCAAAGGCGAACAACCCATCACGCCGCTTTACACCATCGAGGATGCCGAAGCGGTCTTCCCGCAACTCGTCGCGATGGGATATTATCGGGAACTCACGTTGTCGCGGAACATCGATTTCAAATTCCTCGAAGCAGGCCACATCCTCGGTTCGGCAATCACACAACTCGACATCCGAATGAACGGCACGGAAAAGCGACTGGTTTTCAGCGGCGACATCGGGCGAGGACACAATTCGATTTTGCGCGATCCGGAAATCCCGAGCGATACCGATTACTTGATCATGGAATCGACGTATGGCGCGCGTGGAACGGCACCGGTGGCGAATTTACGCGAAAGTCTGCGCGACATCGTTTCACGCGTCGCCGCGCGTGGCGGCAAGATTATCATTCCCGCGTTCAGCGTTGGCCGTACGCAAGAAATCGTCTATCAGCTCAATAATCTGGTAAACGCGAACCAGTTGCCAAACATTCCGATGATCGTGGATAGTCCACTTTCCACCAACGTCACGAGCATCTTTCGCACGCACCCGGAATGTTACAACCGTGGCATTCGCGACGTGCTGATGAAAGACCCGAATCCGTTCGGTTTCGAGAATTTGCGCTATACGCAATCGGTGGACGAAAGCAAAGCGCTCAACGACATCAAGTACCCGTGCATTATCATCTCGGCATCGGGCATGTGCGAAGCCGGGCGGATTTTGCATCACTTGCGAAATTCGATCAGCGACCCGAAAAATTGCGTGCTGATCGTCGGTTATCAAGCCGAGCACACCCTTGGTCGTCGGATTGTGGAGAAGCAGGACGTCGTGCGCATTTTCGGTGAGGAACATCGTCTGCGCGCAGAAGTCGAGGTGCTGAACGGCTTTTCGGCCCACGCGGACGAGAGCGAATTGAAAGACTTTGCCTTCCGCGTTAAGGAGCGCGGCGATCGGCTATCGAAAATTTACCTGGTGCACGGAGAAATCCAGCAGCAGGAACCGTTGGCGAAATATTTACGTCATTCGTTGAACGTCGATGTCGTGATTCCCGAACGCGGGCAGGAACACGAAATGCAGTGACGTGATTCACTCGAAAAAAACTCCTCCGTCCCCCTCGGCTTCCTTGCCAAAAATAAATCCGGCCCAGCGGTGTTATCCGCCGGGCCGAATGGTTATCCCGCTTCGCCGTTCAGAAGGGTTTTTGAACCTAGCCAGAAAGTGGGTGCCCGCATTACGACCTCATGTTTCCCTAACGAGAGGGCATGCAATCCGCCGAAACAAAAGACTCCCAATGGTATAATCATTGGCTCAGAAAACTGGCAGCCGAACAAACGTCGCAGGAAATTGAAAATCCTGTCGAACTCGGGGTTATTAAGTCCATTCACCCAGGTCCAGGCAACGCCAATCGACATGCCCCAGAGGAAAATTTTTGGGGCTGCATACGGTGCTTGCGCAAATCGCGCACTGGAAGTAAACTTGCCTGAGGTCCCAATGCCAGAATCGAGCGTTGAATGCGATCGAACACCTGGTCGCGTACCGCAAAGGACTCATCCTCGATTACTTTCGGATGATTACGATTCGACAAAAAGATCACGAACGTTTTGATGCGTGGGTTAATCCATAAACTGCATCCCGCAGCATCGTCCCAACCAAAACTGCCCGGACCCAAGCCACCCAATTGCCAACCGAGGCCCTGGTCCTGACCGTTCGACACACGCGCATCAGGCCGCGTGCTTAATTGCAACGTGCTACTGGTCACATAATCGTCGGTTTGGCCTTCGTACATGGCAATCATCGCGCGCGCGAATACCGCCAAATCGTCCGCGTTGGTAATCGTCCCCCCATTTCCCGCCGACGGACCCAGAATGTACGCTCCCGGGTCGGCTGCTTCACCCCAGGCAAACCGCCCGTGCCATTCGGAATAAGGCCCCGGTGCGGTTTCGGCCCGTAAATTGGCGGGCAAATCCGTCACCGTGTTTGCCATCCCAAGAGGCCACGCCAATTGTTCCAGCGCCAACTTCTGAACCGGTTTGCCAAGCCGCGCTTCGATCACGAGGCCGAGCAAAATGAAATTCACGTCACTTCGCCGACAAATGGTGCCCGGCTCCAGATCGGCTTTGAGTCCGCGAAGAACGTCCTTCACTTGCTCACGCGTGCGCACGTCTTCCGGCAACGGTTTCCAAATGGGTAACCCCGACGTGTGGCGCAGCGTCATTTCGATTGTCGCATTTCCTGCATCGGAACCCTTCAATTCGGGAAGGATTCCGCCGATCTTATCCCCCAGATGCAATTCGCCGGTTTCCAACAGATGCAGTGCAATCGGCGTTACCATCACCGGCCCTGTCAAGCCACCCAACTCATATCGCGTGGACCACTCCGCGCGATGCTTTTCCGGATCGACGATGCGATACCCCACTGCGATGGGCATGTTTTCTCCCCAGGAGGAATCGGCGTAAATCACCGCTCCCGGTAGATTCTTTTCCATCACGCCACGAGCGACGCCCAAAATGGCTTCGGTAAACGCGTTCGGCGAAAACCCGGCCTTCGCCAGATTATCCGTGTTCAACCCCAATTGAACGAGATGCGAGTTCTGATCCAAGCGCTTCTGCAATTCGTCGGTCAGAGGCATGGCGCCACCCGTTTGGTAATGCGGCGTATCCTGGGCCACGACGGGCACTGCAGTCGCCCCAAGGCACACGATCCAAATCACCCACACGGCTCGACGAATGGTTTCAGAAATTTTGCGCATGAATCCTCACGCACCGTCGAGCATATTGGTCACGAGACGGCGCCCGTGACCTTCGACGTTAACAATCAACGCGCCGGTTTCATCGACTTCTTCCGCAACGCCCCGCGTCAGTCCAAGTAGCGGGTCCTTAAACGTGACCGTTGTGCCGAAACTACAACACATCTTGCGAAATGTTTTCAGCACCCATTGAGCGCTGGGGGGATTTTCAATACTTTCGAGCAAGGCGCTCATCAACGTAAGCGACGCGACCAGCCGCCCGGGATAATTTGCTCCCGAAACCAATTTCAGTGAGGTGGCCTGCGGCTCGGTTGGAGCACGCTCGGGCAAGTCCTCGCGGTTCTGGTCCAGATTAATCCCGACGCCAATCAAGATCGCCGCGGCGGATGTTTCACATAAGATTCCGCCGATTTTCTGACCCGTAACCAGGACATCGTTCGGCCACTTGATGGCGATGTCTTTTACTCCGTTGCGTTCGAGTCCTTCCGCCAGCCAACACCCGACTGCCAGGGGCAGAAGCGACGTCGGTGTGATAAAAATCTTGCGAGGCGCCATTATCGTCGCCATCAGGGATGAACAAGGAGGCGCTTCCCATACGCGTTCCATCCGGCCACGGCCTTGAGATTGAAAATCCGTCAAAATCAGCCGCGCCCAGGCATCGCCACCCAGCGTCAACGTGATCCGGCGCGCTTCTGCGTTCGTCGAATCCAATTCGCCAAACAAACGAATATCCCAATGCGGGAACAGGTTAAAAACCGACCGCCCCAGCATTTGGAGTTCTTCGCTGACTTCTGTCTTTTGGTCCACCGTTATTGCGGGTTTTGGCATCTGGAAAGAGCTCCCTTTGCAATCGCATTCGTATCTGCTTACCGAACGCGTCGCGGCGAGCCAACCCGATTGTTTGACAAAGAATACAGGATGATCGTTCAGGCTACCAGGGTCCCCCCCCAGATTCTCCAGCCTGTCGCGCTCGTCACCTTCCCGAATACAAAACCACCAACAACAGCATCTCCCACACCTTCTTCAGCTCAATTTCCAGTTGTTTGATCATGCTCCTCACCGCCTCCATTTATTCCATCAAATAATCGCTCACTCGCCAGACATCCCCATCGCTGACCGATCCATTGGTTGGATCGTACCGAACAAAATCGTACCCTGAACCGGGGTTTTCCCACAGCGATTCCGAGTACCCCGGGTAAAACTGTATTCCGCTGTGATCGGGATCGAGATCGGGCCCATACCCCGCCAACGCATACCGGCTTTCTTCGTCAATCGGCATCGCGCCGTATGCATAATTTCCATGAGAACGAAACATTCCATGCCCATCGTCCTTGCCCTGAAAAACATCCGTCGGAACCGTTGCGATGTAGGATATGGGGGTTGTCAACGGAATCAAACGTGCGAATCGCGGCACCAACGTACTGGGTGGATAACGGTTGAAATCGCCGTGGTAAGCTTCGAGCGCAACCGCAAGCACGCGCAGATCGTTTTTCGAGCGTGCAACTTTGCTGCGGGCCTGCGCTTCGAGGAAATTCGGGACCGCAATGCCCGCCAAAATTGCAATGATCGCCACGACGATCAGCAATTCAATCAACGTGAATGCCTTGTTTGCTTTCATGGTGCACCTCAATCGTCGAATGGTGGTGGAGGTGGCGGTCCGTCGGGTCCATCTGGTCCTTCCCCACCGCGTTCTCCACGACGACCCATCCGGCTTTCAAAATTCCGGCGACGATCCTCGAATTTTTCCAGGAATTTTTCCTGCTGATCCGGTGGCAAGACCTTGATGCGTTCCTGCAATCGAGCCTGGAATTGTCGATGCATGGCTTCACGCGCTACGGCTTCTTGCTCAGGTGTCAAGACCTCTCGAATTTGCGTCATTCGCGTGCGCATGCCTTCGGGGCCTTCAAGGTTATCGGTTTTGGCCAGAATCGCGTCGATTTGCGCTCGCTGATCCGTCGAAAGATTCAACTGGGTAAAGACTTCTTCGCGCATTTTCTGGCGTTCCTCGCGCGATGGCATTCCATCGCCTCCCGGCGGGCCGCCGCCTTGCCGCCCTCCCTCTCCGTCCGAACGATGTCCCGGCCCAGAGAGAGCCGCCAGCTCCGTTGGTGGGCGTACCTTTTGGAACTGCGCGTACACAAATCCCCCGGCAACCCCGATCAGAAACAACACCGCAAAATATTTCCAAACGTTTGATTTGTTTTGAGTTATCGTTTTCGTCGGCATTTGAGCGCTTTCCCCCGAATTGGTCGTGATCAAGAAAAGAGCAAGGCACACGCCAGCGAAAAAAAATCCCCGCACCGACAAACGGCACGGGGATTTCAATCTTTTCACTTCGTGTCAGGGATCAGTCCCGACGACCACCCAAAAGACCAAGGCGGTACATCCAGTACAATAATTGAATCGCGGCAATCACCGTGGCGGCAACATAAGTCATCGCGGCGGCATTCAAAACACGGTTCACGCCCGCTTGTTCTTTTGGCCCGGAAATCAGTCCCAATTGCGGGAGCATTTTCTTCGCGCGCCACGAGGCATCGAATTCCACCGGCAGATTGACAATCTGGAACACCACCGTCGTGCCAAATAAAATTACACCGACAATCGCCGCCAGATTTCCCAGTCCCGCCATGCCCATACCCATCAGCAACACGCCGAGGAAAATCAACACCCACGATAGGCTCGATCCAATCGACGCGACGGGGACGATGGCGTTACGCAAGGTCAGTGGCGCGTATTTTTTCGCATGCTGAATCGCATGGCCCGCTTCATGACACGCCACACCGAGTGCTGCGACATTGCGTCCATCATAGACATCCGGCGAAAGACGCAGCACCTTGTGACGCGGATCGTAGTGGTCGGATAAAAATCCACCAATACGCTCGATACGTACACCGTCGCTGCCTGCCGTTCCGCGTCCAATTCCTGTTCCGCCGTAAATTCCGGCAGCTTCGAGCATGATCCGAGCGGCTTCCGCCCCTGTGCGGCCCGATGATGCTGGAACACGTTTGTAGTGATTAAAGGCCCCACGGGTCATCAGCGACGCTCCGCCACCTAAAATCATGGCGAGAATCATGATACCCATCCAAAGCGGGTCAAAATAGAACATGGTCGTCCTCTCAGACTCACATTAGAGCGCCCATACGGGCGTTCAGTTAGGAGAATAGAGAAATCCGTGCCCGAACAGGCTAAAATCGATTAGCTGAGAAGATGAATCGGCGGGCCCAGATATTTTGGCTCGCGATCCCATACGTTGACATCGAACCAGGCTTTCGTACGCGCCAGGTACTCGCGCGCATACGTTTTCGCCGCAAACGGACCCTTCACATCGGCGGCGCAATACCCGACGACATCCAGTCCATGGCGATTGCCAATGTAAATGGCCCGCTCGCATTGAAAGCGCTGCGACACGACAATGAATTCCGAGAGACCAAAAACTTCGTGCGCGCGCACCACGGAATCCAGCGTCGAAAACCCGGCATAATCGCAATGGATGGCTTCCTCCGGCACACCGAGCGCCATCAAATCGTCGCGCATATCGGCGGGTTCGTTGTAATCCGAACGCCCGTGATCGCCGGAAACCAAAATCGCGGAGACTTTACCCGAACGATAGAGTTCGGCGCAGGCTTCGAGTCGGTTGACGTAAAAACGATTTGGACGGTCGAGGGTTGTTTTACTGCACCCGAGCACCACGGCTACCGGACGCGCGGGAACGGCTTGGACAGAATCGAATGCCTGACCAGCGCATCGAGCGATACGGTAATTCGCCACCGTTATTGCACCGAAAGCAATCGCTGCCGATGCAGCGCCTGCCAACGCGACCCGCCGCCGCGCGGCTCGGTTTGCCAACCACGAAGGAAACGTCACCATCATCGCCCGATACCTCGTGCGTGGAATAAGGATTTTTCCTTTCCACGCGAAAGACGCGTACCGCGGCAAGATAATATTGAGGAGAAATGGGATTGTTAAGACGAATTAACAGTTTCGATTTCGAAGAGTTTCTTTTCATCCACGCTGCCAAAATGCTCATAATATGGAAAAAGATTTTGAGCGAGGTAAAAAGATAGTAATGCACTTAAGACCAATGGAATGACATTCAACAAAATACCTATTGTTCCTAGATCGGCATCGAAGCTTTTCAAAACATTAACAAATGCCAAAATTCCGATGGCTCGATAAAATTTCCCC
>CAZOKZ010000083.1:0-18101 GCA_964580585.1 uncultured Candidatus Sumerlaeota bacterium
GGCGTGACAGGCCGGCGTTCTAACCGACTGAACTACGCCCCCGCAAACTCTTCGGGCTGGTGAGCATGGTGGGCGGAATAGGATTCGAACCTATGACCCCCAGCTTGTAAGGCTGGTGCTCTAACCAACTGAGCTACCCGCCCGGCTTTTCACCTGCGCAACCAGTGCACAAGCGAGAGCGAAAGAGTCGTGATTTCCCCGCCGTGCGTCAAGTGCGAATTCGGTCTTTGGCGAGATTTTTTTCCCGAAGCTTTTTTGAAGGAATTGCCCCTAAAAGCCCAGTCTCAGACCTTCCCTATGCTCTTACGAACTTTTGCCACCAGACGAGAAATTTTTGCCGGTGGTACGACGTTGACCTGATTGCACATGTCATTGAGAGATTCAAAAACCTCGAGCATTGACCCAATACGTTGAGAGACGTGGGCGTCGATTTCGCCCGAAGCGGACAATTTCGTACACTCGCGCAACGCTTCAATCGCCGGATCAATCTCCCGTCGCTTGCGTTCTTCCAATATCACGCGCAACATTTCCCAGGCATCGCTGGTCGTGCATTCAAAGTAATCTTTTCGGTCTCCCAGACGCTGAATTGAACGGATCAATCCCCAGGTTTGGAGTTCCTTGAGACTGTTGCTCACGTTCGATCGTGCCACCGACAACGTCTTGGCGATTTCGTCGGCATTCAATGCCTCGGGAGACAGATACAGCAACGCATGAATTTGCGCCACCGTGCGGTTAATTCCCCACTTAGGGCCCATTTCTCCCCAGTGAAGGACAAAACGTTGCATTTTCGGGGTCAGGTTCATCCGGTTACCTCTCCTGATTTCCGTATCATCAGGAATTCCTGATGATCCAGTTGTCAACCTGGAACGGATTTGGACCGATGTTAGAAATTCGTTGGCCTCGTTAGGCCCCTCTCGTTTGGATTACCCAGTATCGAATGAAAATTTTCGTTTACCGGATGCGCCCCCTTAGCTAACGTGCAAGGTGTTGCATTCTGGAAAATACACTACGGGCACCATTGCCAGGGGATAAATATCATGAGGAAACTTCAACTCGCCAACATCGCCCGAACCGGGTGCCTGGCTCTTGGACTCGCAATCGCTTTGCCAATGGCCAGTCAAGCCGAACGAGGCGGAAATCGCGGTGGGGGAAATGCTGCGGGCGGTAACCGAGACAAGTCGGTACAAAAACAGGAACGCGGAAATTCAGCCTCGAATACTCAAACCCGCGATCAAACCCGTGATCGCAGCGTCTCGGGAGGACGTTCAGGCAGCGTTCCTGCCCTCGAAAAAGCCAACACCAGCGTTGTTCAGGAAAAGATCCAGCAGGGGAAACTCAAAGGTTCCGGGAAATGGTCGCCCGAACAACTCGAGAGCATTAAGGCCAAGTTTGCCAAAGACCCCGAGGCTCTTAAAGCCAAGCTAGACGAAGCGAAAGCCAAGTTTGACACGGATGAGCTGAAGGCCAAGTTCCAAGGCAACAGCGAGCAACTTCAGGCTCAGATCGCCAACCTGAAGAACCAACTGAAGCACAATTTTGATGGCGATCCAGAAGCCATGCAGGCCGCAGGCCAGGAACTCCAGCAATCCATGACCGCCATGATGGACGGGGCCACCCAACCCGACGAGGTTTATGTCCAGGCCGTGGCCGAAGACCTGCAAACCATCGCTTCTTCCGGCGAAATGACTCCTAAACAGATAAAAGACCTGAGTGACGATATCAGCGCCCTGCTGACGTCGAGCAATATCAGCCAGGAAGAAGCCATGGCGGTGGCCGAAGACGCCAAAGCCCTGTGCGAGGCAGCAGGTGTTTCAAAAGAAGACGCACAGGCATTGGCAGACAGCCTGATGGCTCTGGCCGAGGCCCGGCCTTGAAAAAGAACCCCAAATCTCGACCAGGAAATGTCAGCTTCCACTAGACATTGTTTCCTGAACTACGAAAGATCGAAAGGCAATCCACCGGGCTAGGCGCACAAGCGATCCTGTTCGGTTAAAATTCATCAGTGTAGAGATCGAGTACGCGTGAAGCAAGTAGGTCCTGATATGATCGTCGCCCCAGCAGGCGGAGTCACGGGATGAAGAGAGACCTGATAGGTGGCATGACAAAACAGCAACTGGTCATCGTTTCCGCGACGACGGCCGGGATGCTCGCGGCTACCTTTTTACTTGTCTGGACGCTTTGGCAAGCTCCCCTGTCGATCATCGAACATCGTTCGCAACGAGAGGCCGATATTGGAATCAATCTGATTCGCGACGAGCTTTCCGAACGCGAAGCCCAAGTGCTGAAATTAGCCAAAGAATGGCGCGCGCAAAGTCTGGGCGACGACAACCGGTTGGCGGAACTTATGTGGTCGGCTGTCGAACCGCGAGGAAAAAACCCGAGCGAGTTCATCGCGCTCAGCGTGTATGATTTCCGCGAAACCAACGCCACCAACCCTCCTATCGTTCACTTGCAAGGTCCCAAGGACGAAAAAAACCAACCTCAGCTCAATAAGATGATCTTGGGGGCGATCGACTCGCCCTACCACAATCTGGAAGAAAACTCCGCCCTGTGGTTAATCCCCGAAGGCATACAAAACCCCGTTCGTCTTTACCTGCTGACGCCGCTGGGCAACCATCACTTTCTCGTCGCCACTTATCCCTTTGAAGAACGCATGGAGGGATTGGTAAACGCCATTGCCGATGACGAGTATAAACTGAAAATCATGCTGGATTTGAATCCGCTCGTCGTTTCCGACGGCTGGAGCGATTTTGAATCCGACTACGATATCTCGACCCCGTTTGAAGTTGGAAACTCCAACAACTTGGAGATGGGGTTGAACATCGCGACCATCCGCCGACCGAGCGAGAGCGTCATTCACTGGATCACGTTCGGAGTCGCCTTGATTGGCACAATAGGCGGTATTGTGGTTTGCGCCCTTTTGGCTTCCTGGTTTCGCACACGCAACCATCTGTTCGATTCTTATCTGGCGCACCGTTCCTTGTTCGATAACCTGCCCGTGTTGGCTCTCTATGTCGATCCCGACCTTGTCGTTATCGAGTCGAACCCGACCGCCCAGGAAGTACTCGCCTTTACCGAAGAAGAACTGCGCGATCGCAATTTCGAACGCCGCATTGCCCGCATGTCTCCCTTGTTGCTTCAGGACATGAAAGACGAAGAATGCCCGGACCTGATTTATCACGAAAACTCGTTCTTCACCTCGGGTCGTAACGAAAGCATCGACGTCAACGTGACCGCCGTGCGCGAAGAACTCAGCGGCGGGCGATACCGTTGGCTGATCATGGCCCAGGACATCTCGAAGCAAGTTCAATCCGAACGTGCCAAAGCCCGGTCGCAACTTCAGGTCAAGTTCCTCTCGCAAGTCGTCGAAACCCTCGATGACGGTCTGCTTGCCATCGACCATGCCGGACGTATTTTGTACGCCAACCCGGCGGCGTTGCATCTGATCGACCCGAACAAGAAGGGCGTGATGATGTTCAAGCTGCCCGACGTGTTCCGCATGCCGCGCGACAGTCGCGTATGGGCCAGTATTCTGCGTGCCGTCGATCGTGGCGCAGCATGGCAGCAGCAATTCGGCCTGCGGTGCGAGGACTCGGACGAACTGCGCGTGTCCTTGCGTCTTGGCGGTGTCAGCAAACGTCGCCATGGTCGCGCCGTAATCCTCATTCTGCGCGACTTGACACGCGAAAACTACCTGACGCGCGAATTGGCCACCTCGCAGCGTAAGTATCAGGTGATTTTCGATCAGGCACCCTCGGGTATTATCGTGCTCAACGACCGTGGCGTGGTGGCCGACTCCAATGCCTTCCACCGCCAGAAGCTCGCCAAGGTGCTCAACCTCGGAGCCGAGGATACCGAAAACTCAATCTTCAAGAATCCGAACTTCACCTCGCCCAAAGTGAAACATTATTTCGAGAATCTCTATAAGGGCGAACCTCTCTATATCGAAGCCTTCCCAGTTCGGAACAAGGAACTCAACCTGCGGCGTATTTTGACCATCAAGGGCATTCCCGACGTCGATGCCAAAGGCAAAGTCAAGCGCTCGTACCTGTTCATCGAAGACATCACCGAACGCTACCACCTTGAGCAGGAACGCCGCCAACGCACGTTGAGCCTCGAGGACGAAAAACAACGCGCCGTCGAAGCCAACCGCCTCAAGAGCCAGTTCATCGCCACGATTTCGCACGAACTGCGTACGCCGCTGAACGCCATCATCGGTTTCTCGCAAATCATCGCGCGCAAGAGTTCGCACGTGCTCGAAGAACGTCAGATGGCCAACCTGGACAAGATCAAAGACTGCGGTGAACAACTGCTCCGATTGGTCAACGACCTGCTCGACATCAGCAAAATCGAAGCGGATCACCTGGAAATCCGTTATGAATCGATTTCGATCAACGCCTTCTTCGAAGGGGTGCGCGAAAATGCCGAGCCGCTCATGGAGCGCAACGATAACCGTCTGACCATGGACTTTCCGCCGGAAATGGGAAACATCGAAACCGATCCATTCCGTCTTCAGCAGATCATGACCAACCTGCTCGGCAACGCCGCCAAATTCACGCACGGCGGACAGGTCATTGTCACCGCTGAATCTCACATGCCCGACTCAAAAAACGCGGTCGAAATGCTCGACTTCATCGTCCAGGACTCGGGCGTCGGTATTTCAAAAGAACAATGCGAGGCGATTTTCGAAGAGTTCTATCAAGCCGACGGTTCCGCAACGCGTCAGTACGGTGGAACGGGTCTGGGGCTGTCGATTTCGCGACGCCTTGCGCGAGCCATGGGCGGAGACATTATCGTCGAATCCGAAATCGGCGTTGGATCGACCTTCACGGTACGCCTTCCGCGTACCCAACCCAAAGGCACCGGCACCAAAGTCATCGTTCCATCGAAAAAAACGAAAAAACCCTCCACCGTATTCGGGAAAATGTGAAGCAATATAACCTCGCTAAAACGAAAACGAGCCGACATCGAAATGTCGGCCCGTTTTTTTGTGATCGAAAGAGACAAAAGAAAATCAATCGTACAGTTTCCAGTCGTCCACATCCGACGAATTGTCTTGAGACAGGATGAGCACCGTGTAGGGCGGCAACTCCACCGAGCCGCTTTGCGCAAAACCATGCATCGGTGTCGCGACGGTCGATACTGCTGTACTGCCTGCGCCGCCAAAGTCCGAACTGTAAGTGGTCGAATCGCTGTTGAACCGCACGACCCAATCCCCCGATGCCGGGAAGCCGATATTATAAACGGGAAAGTTCTTATTCGCAAAATTCGCAATTACCACCACGTCGTCTTCTTCGCCGCCCGCGTCCCAGCGATGGAACGCAACCACCTTGGAAGTGGAGCCATTGTTGACGTGGAAGACGTTGATATTCGGACCCGTCAGACCTGCCGTTTTACCCGCCACATTTTTACGCAACGCGATCAGGTCCGTGTACAATTGCAAAATACCCGAATACGTTGTGGCTTTGGTCCAATCGATCGGGTCCGTGTCCTGGAACCAACCGTCTTCGAGAATTTCCTGACCTTGGAAAATCATGGGAATCCCTGGCGCGGTAAAGACCATCGCTGCGCCTGCCGTCGATAGCTTGCGCGCCAGGTAACTGCCCGGGTTGGCGTTGTCGATTTCCGCTGGAACGCGCGATTTCCCGTTGGCTACCTCGTCGTGCGTTTCCGTGCTGATCACCCGCTTCCATGCATCTCCCGCGCCACCGTACAACGCGCCATTTAGACCAAAGGCGAGAGAGTTCATATCGCGCGCGGCATCGGTCGATTGCTCGATTTCATGACGAATGTAATAATGGAAATTACTCCACTGGCTGTCGAAACCAAACCCACTGGAATTCGACGTTGGCTGGGTAATGTCGCCCCAACTTTGAACGTCCTCTGCAATATTAATGACATTCGGGTAGGAGGCATCCAACATATCGTTCACATCGCGGATCATTTGTTTGCCCTCGGGCAAAGAAGTACCGCCGCCGTAATTCGTGTCGCGAATCATCCCGACCGCGTCCCAGCGAAAGCCGTCCATGCGGTATTCATTGATCCAAAACTCGATATTGTCGGAAATATAATCCACCACTTCCGGTCGGCGATAATCGGGACGCGGTCCCCACGGAGTATCGCGCAACGATGACTGGTTGTAGAAATAAATTCCGCCACCGTCGTCCTCGCTCCAACCGTCGAATTCCCACAGATCCAAGTCGCTCGGCCCAAAATGATTGTACAACACATCGAGCAACACGGCCATATCACGCGCATGGCATTCCTTGACAAAATCTTTCAGGCCTGTGACGCCGCCGTATGCAGTGTTTTCCACGGTATAGGGGTCTGACGGATTATAGCCCCAGGAATAATCGCCTGGGAACTCGTTGATCGGCATCAATTCGATCACGTTCACACCCAAATCCTGCAAATGATCCAACCGCGCAATTGCCGAGGAGAACGTGCCGGGGCTACCCCCGGGTGAATCATTGAACGTTCCGATGTGCATTTCGTAGATGACCATTTCGTTCACGGGAGGCGGTACGAATGTATTCGCTCCGCCCCAGTTGTACGCGTCCGGATCGACGATGATGCTGTTGTCGTTGGAATTCACCACCAACCGCGCACGGGGATCTCTTTTCCAGATAGACGAGGTGGCCTGGTTGATCACGAACTTATATTGCTGGCCCGCAGCGGCACCGGGCACATCCACCGACCAGTATCCACCGCCTTCCGCGACCAGCGAATTCGCCGACTTGCTCCAACTGTTGAATTGTCCCGCCACGTTCACTGTTGTGGCGTTCGGCGCCCAGACGCGGAAGGACACACCGCCCGAGTACGGATTAGCGCCAACGCCGGGGTGAACGCTTTGTGCGGGAAGAAGGGAGAAAGTTGACGCGAAGGCTAAAGTGAAACAAACTGACTTCAAAATAGAACGAAATGGTGGCACGACTCACCTCACAGGGGGGATGAACTTTTTGTTCTCCCCATTCGTTGCAAGTTTCAGCCCCGCATTCTCCACCCCTTCAGGTGGGCTTGCCAGGTAATGCGAAGGGGTGAACGAAATGCGCTCGCGTTTTCTGTGATATTTTAATAGGGAGACGGCGTTTGATTTGTTTTAAAGCCAATAATATCAAATCTTAACAAAAAATCCGTCGAGGTAGTCTCGATTCGGGTTCCTCGACAGGCCATGAACCAGCGCGCCATGGCCAAACGCCGTAGCGTAATTTTTGTACGGATTACTGTAGGTTTGAATTTCCGAGGAAATCCATTAAAACGTTGCAGCTAAAAATGTGCTGGTTGCGTTGCTGCAACCATAAGTCGTATTGCCATGACGAATCATGCCTGTTCTCGCAATTGCGAATTGCAACGTCAGGCAACCTTGACCAGCACCTTGCCCAGCGGTCCGGCGGCGAGTTGCGCAAATGCCGCCTTCGCGTCCGCCATCTCGTGCACCGAATCGATCATCGGACGCTGTTCGCTGTGTGAAAGCAACGAAACGATTTCGTTCCATGCCTCGTGCGCTTCCTTGGTCGAGTACGCCGAAACGCTGACTCCGCCAATGCGCAGACGCTTGAAGAATAACTTGGCTGTGTTGAAGTTCGGAACCGGACCCGCCAACATTCCCACCACGCTGACTTTGCCGTAAAAACCCAGCGTATCGATCACCGCCGGGAGCAATTTCCCCCCCACGTTATCCACGATCAGCGCCACGCCCGCTTTGCCGGCTACTTCCTTGACCTTGGCGCGTAATTCCTCATCGTCCGGTGCAATCACCGCATCCGCACCGAGCTGCATCAGCCGTTCGGCTTTTGCGGCGCTGCGCGAAATCCCCACCACACGATGGCCCATGACTTTGGCCATTTGCAGCGAGGCAATCCCGACACCGCCCGTAATTCCCGTGACCAGGATCGTACTGCCTTTTTCCAACGGACCCCATTGGTTCAACGCCATGTGCGCCGTTTGGTAAACGAGTGGTGCAGCGGCGGCTTGCTGCTCGGTCCAGCCTTTGGGAATCGGCACCAGAACGTGTTCGGGTACCAGAACGTACTCGGCCAGCGTCCCGCGCTCATTCACACCCGCGTCGCCACGCAGGAGTGCCACCGCGTCGCCGGGCTGGAAACGTCCGCTGGTTTCCGGGCCGAGCGAATCGACCACGCCCGAAGCGTCGCGTCCCAGAATGTGCGGAAACGTGGGCCGTGCCGGGTAGAGCTTTTGCGCCAAGTACGCGTCCGCCGGGTTCAGCGCCGCGAAATGCACTTTGACCACCGCTTGTCCCGGCCCTGGTTCGGGCTTGGGCACATCGTCGCGCAATTCGAGTCCCTCGACTCCATCGTAACCGTTCATCAACCAAGCTTTCATCTCGCGTTCTCCCTTCGCGGTGATCTGATGGATGGGTAACAAGCCGCCCGGCGAGGGACAAGGCGGAAACGAGAGATAAATGGTAGAGGGAATTAAACAAACCGGGCTCCCGACTGTTAAACGGGAGCCCGAATGATCATGCGGTTTTATGTGTTGTTCAACGATCAGCGGCTGATCGAGTACGTTTCCAGTTCTTCGTCGAACGAAATGTAGTATGTCACACCTTGGGTGGCGTTGACGGTGATGTTGGCACCGTAGGAATCCGCATACCCCGAGAACGACGGGTACGTTTGGCCCTGGTAGTCGTCACCCCAGTTCAGCGTCCAGCTTCCGTTAGCCGTGAATTTCAGCAGCACATTGTTTTCTTGTCCGAAGTTGAATTCACCCATCCACAGGTGGTCGCCGACCAGTTCCATGTTCGTGGCGGCTGGATTCCAGCCGTTGAACGTGCCCGCCACCGACATGAAATCGTAATTGGACTCGAAGCCCGGCGTGCCGTTTTCCACGTACGTGACGATCAGTTCAGGATTGTTCAACACCAGTTTGCCCGAGCTTTGCAAAACGCCGAAGCCAAGCGCCCAGACGTTCTGGCCGCTGTTGAGCGTTGCTTCCAGGTCGCCGCTGATCGCTGCGTTGAACTCGGATGTGCGCTCGGAAGTTGCAACGATCGGGAATTCCAAGTTGTGCATCGCGGACATCAACGTTGTGGCGCCGAGGTAGGCGTTGTGCACGTCGGCATCGCTGGCTGCCGCCGGGTCGAGCGTTCCGAACGTGTGGATCTTGGTAGTGATCGAACCGTAGGGCGAGTTCGGCAGTTCCGCTTGATAACGGAGTTTCACGCTTTGGATGTCTGCGTTGTCGGGAAGCTGCGAAACGTCGAAGCGCAAGAAGGCGTTTTCGTCGTCGCGGTGCGTGAATGTTGACCATTCGACGTTGCCATCGCGTGTGTAGCTGTTCTGACCATAGGCCGAGTAGTGATAGATCGAGCCGAAGTGCGACGGCGACAGGGTCACTTCCTGTGGGCCGCCCGAGCCTGCACCGACTGCCACGTGCCAGTCGTTTCCACCGTTGTTGTCCCAGCCGCCCTGGCCGTTATTGAAGACGAAATCGAACTGAGCAGCGTTGCTCGGCATCGGAATCGTTACGCTCCAAACGCCCGACTGGTTGGTCAGCGGGGCAGAAGCAACGTTGTTCCAGCCGTCGAAACCATAGTGAAGGTAGTAGGAACCCGAGCCGCTGATTGGGCCGCCTGCGGGATTATACGTCACTGTGGCGTTCTGGCCGACGGTCGGGAAAGCCGGGTCGATCGTTGCGCGGCTTGGCGTGACGGGGAAATGCCAGTCGATTCCGCCATTGTTGTCCCAAATGCTGACGCCGTTGGTGAAAACCACATCGAGTTGCGTTGTGTGCAGCGGCAACGGAATGTCCAGCGTGTGCGTACCGACGAAAATGTTCGTCATTTCAGCGTCGTAAACTTCCGTCCAGCCGTTAATACCCACATGCGCGTAAACCGGATGGCTCATTTCGAGCGGACCGGTGTACGAATCGTACGTCAATTGGACCGTCTGGCCAGCTTTCGGGCTACTGTAGTTCAAAAATGCGTGACTGGAAGCGCTAACCACTTGGGCGAGAGCGACAATGGCCGCCGTGCCCAATCCGACAAGTGCTTTCGTCATGGTGTTGGAAAGAAAGGACATAAAATCACCTGGTTTAAAGAGAGGAGTGTGAGGGGAAAACAATCTTCGGAACCGAAAAAGGTCTCGAATTGCATAACCGTTGGAACCGAAGTTGGGCGGGGGTGTAGTTCACCGACCCCCTACCGGTCAAGGTAGTGATACTAAAGTTTTATTGTGGAGTCATAAATTATTTTATGACGGAAGGGATTGAGTTTATTTCATTTGGTAAATCGAATTCGCCTGGCAGATGGTCTCGGAAGAGCGGTCCCTGTTGACACTCAAACCGAAAAATCATCAGGCTAATAAAAAGGCAATACGTTGCCAGTGCAGGATTTCCGACCTCATGATCTCCAGATTGTCTAAGCGGCACGCCGACGCGATTCGTATCTACGCCAAGCGCAAGCAAACGCCGCTCAAACTCAACGAACTCTACACCTTTGGCGCGGCCAAGTCGCCCGACATGCTCTTGCATGCAGCCCAGTTCCTGCATACGGAACTGCCCATTCGCCTCGCCCACATGATATACGAAATCGAAGAATTGCCCTATGGCCTGGCGGAAATGCCGTCGGCCCAAGCCATCCGTGAACTGTATTTTCACTCGTTTCAGGACATGATCGAGGCCGAGCACCCCGCCAATGCGGAGGGGGAAAAGCGTTTTGCCCAATTGCTCGACCACATCAAAAACCGTCACAACAACGTCGTGCCCATGATGGCCATGGCGATCCAGGAATTGAAACGTTCGACCGGCGAGGAAAACATCGGCGACGAAATCCGTATCTTCCTCGACCGCTTTTACATGTCGCGTATCGGTATTCGTATGTTGATCGGTCAGCAAATTACCCTCTCGACCGAAGAAGAGCACCAAAAGGGATGGGTTGGCATTATTTGCGATCATACCTCGCCCGCCGATGTCGCTCGCGACGCCATCAACGAAGCCGTCCAGCGTTGCCGAATGACCTATGGTGTGTCGCCGGATGTCGATGTGCTCGGGAAAATCGACCTGCGTTTCACCTATATCCCATCGCATTTACACCACATGATTTTCGAGTTGGTGAAAAACTCGCTTCGCGCTACCGTGGAAACCCACGGGATGAAGAAAACCTTGCCGAACGTGAAAATCATTATCGCCGATGGTTTCGAGGACGTCACGCTCAAGGTCGAAGACGAAGGCGGCGGAATTCCACGTAGCGGTATGGAGCGTTGTTGGACGTATCTGTACACCACGGCGCGTTTGCCCGAAAACGTCGGCGGGGGACAAGCCAACGAAATTCCTCCCATGGCAGGTTTTGGTTACGGCCTCCCGATTACGCGCCTGTACGCGCGCTATTTCGGCGGCGATTTGCAACTGATTTCCATGGAAGGCTACGGCACGGACGCGTACCTGCATTTGAATCGCCTCGGGACCCACGCCGAAGCGTTGCCGTGAGGTGAGAAAGATTCACCGCAAAGACGCTAAGACACAAAGTTTTTTAAACCTCGCGCAGAGGCGCAGAGACGCGGAGATAAAATTAAAAGGGACGGAGAATGTGTAGTCTCCGTCCCCTTATTTTTTGTAAGTAGTTGTTGCTTCTACTGTGTGTTCTCTGCGCCTTTGCGTCTCTGCGCGAAAATGTTTTTTTCTCAGCTATTCACATACGCCTCAATCGACTCACGCAGCGTCTTGTAAATCCACGCGCGTTTTTCCGGGTCCGATTCCAGCAACGTAATGCGGAAACCTTCGTGATGCGAATAGAACCCGGTCAGCGGCACGACGACGATGCCCGTCGCGCCCATCAGGTAATACACGAACCGTTTGTCCGGTGCCACATTGCCCACTAATTCCTCGATGCGCGCGCGCACCACGGAATTTTCAATCGGCAACGACTGATGATTATTCAGCACGCCCGGTTTGATCATCACCGTGAAGTAAAATGCTCCGCCGGGCTTGTTTGTGATCACATAATCGCAGCCTTCGAATGCCGTCACCACCTCGTCGGCGCGTTTGTCGAACATTTCCTCGCGCGTTTTCAAATGCCCGGGATAGCGCTCGTCGCTGAACACGCGCGGGATCGACATTTGCGGCAGCGTCGTCGAGGAAACCTCGAGTCGTTTGGCGGCAAACAAGCTATCGATATACGCGGCAAAATTGTCGTCCTGCTTCTTGTTCAAAACCTCGATCCAACCGCAACGCGAACCCGGCCACGGATATTCCTTGCTGATGCCGCGCATGGCGATGCCCGGCACGTCGCCGATCCATTCGCTCATGTGCAGGTGCGGGTTTCCCGGATACACAATATGCGCGTAGATTTCGTCCGAGATGATAAACAGGTTATGCTGACGGGCGATCTCGGCGATTTCCTCCAACATCTCGCGCGGGTACACCGCGCCGGTCGGGTTGTCCGGCGTCAGCAGCAAAATACCCGCG
Organism: uncultured Candidatus Sumerlaeota bacterium; assembly: GCA_964580585.1. GTDB lineage: Bacteria > Sumerlaeota > Sumerlaeia > SLMS01 > JAHLLQ01 > CAZOKZ01. Next base: position 12,424 of record CAZOKZ010000083.1, read on the forward strand.
ATGGAATCGTTGTATTTCACCTTGTTGCGGATATCGTTCAGATCCGGCATCCACCCGTTGTACGGGTCCAGATCGTACGTCACATGGTTATAGCCCGAGTGTGCGCCTTCGGCGGACGAATGCGTGCTGTAAGCGGGGGAGGGGCCGAGCACGCGGGCTTCGCGGCGCAGGAACCCATAGACCTTGCTGACGGCATCGCCCAGGCCGTTGAAAAACAGAATGTCGTCGGAGGTCACCTGCACACCGCCGCGAGCGTTGACGAACTGTGCCAGGCAATCGCGCGTTTCCAACACACCCGCCGAATCGCAATACCCCCATGTTTTCGGGTTATTGATCAACTCGTGGATAATCGTGCGAATCCATTCGGGGGGCGCCTCCCCCTTATTGACCGGATCGCCGATATTTTCCCAGGTCATCTCCATGCCGTAGCTACGGATTTCATGGGCGACCTTGACGATCTCACGGATTTCATAACTCAGACTGCTGGCGCCAGCGTGGACAATATTTCTTCTCATTGCTCATTCAACTTCCAGGGATAAAGTGGGCACATATGAACAGTGCGGCCCCCGGCGGATGCAAAGGGACTTTCGAGGATTCACAGAAAAATCGTGGATTTGCCCCCACTGTCCTGAGAAATCCAGGCGGCAGGGGAAGAACGTCAATTGGGATTGAGGGGAGAAGATCAAGGCGCGCGTCAGCGCGCGGCCGCGGCTTCCTGCTCGTCGGTGGAGGCCGTTTGCCGGATGGATTGTTGACGATACTCTCGCCACCACCGAATGACGTCGTCACTCGGTTCGGCGGCAATCGCCAGCCCGAGATCGAAGACCCCGCCGGCTCGTTCGATTTCAGGAGCGACAGCGGCGAGGACCTTTCGGGAGGCGATCCAGGTCCATAATCGAAACATCGTGGCAAACTCAAGCAATACGATCGAGATTAAAAAAGACAATTGATGATCGCAAAGATAATCCTTCCACACTGGCAGGCTCCTGAGATCATCGAGATTATCCGTCCAGGTTAAAAACTTGATGATCGTACAAATAATCAGAAACGAACCTAGAAAAACAAAACTGGCCGTAACCAATTGTTTGGCCTTATATTTTGATTCATCCCATTGATGCTTCCAGAATCCTTTGATGCGGGTCATTCGTTGCCACCCGATACGGCGAAAGCGCACGGAATGGAATGCCTCAGCGACCATGAAGTAGTTGTGTCCCCATCGGAATACTTCCCAGCTACACCAAACAAGCGATGTGAAAAATATAAGTCCATGCAACGAGAGCAGTGAAGTCGGTTTGTACCAGATAGTGCCGTTTTGAGCGGCGGAAGCGAGAATGAATCCACCGCCCAACAAGGCCCACATTGTCAGTACCATTCCCAATGACACCCACTTGCCCGACTCGCGCGATTCCAGATAAATCGCCTCAGCCACGTCGCGTCCCGAAATGCCGCACATCCAAAGGTCCAGTCCCGGTTCGCGCTTTATCCCGTCCGGTGTCACCAGAAATTGGATTTCCCTCGGCATTGATCGGATTGGATCGGGTTCTTGGATTTTCGGGAGCCATTTTTTGCGGATTGTCTCAAATAAACTATACAGCATCAGAAAAATGATTATTATCAGTTCGCCGTATTGACGGAACAGAAATATCGGTAGGATAATCAGCACCAGGATGACGGCCGACCACAAATATGAACGCCCAAAAAAGGCGAGCAATTCCCACCTGCTACGTTTATGTTCCCGCCTGAGCACCTGGAACGCGTAAAAAAGCGGGTTCGTGTCCTCGGCGGCGAGCAGAGGATCCCGCTTTCTCAGGCGTGCCGGAAAAACCGGCTTCCATTTTGGATCTGATTCAATGGAGGTTGTCACGATTGGGTGCCGATAGGGGTCGAAAGCTTGGATGATCGCCTGATTGTCAGCGCGCGGCCGCGGCTTCCTGCAGCTCGGCCACTACGCCGCGCATGTGGGCGCTCGACATTGAGAGCGTCTCGCCCAACGCGTCGAGCAACTGTTTCTCGGCGTCGTTCAACTCGCCATCGGCGGTTTCGACCTCGTAGGCAGCCTTGATAAACGACTCCTTGCCGTGGTCGTTGATGCCCATTGCCACCTCGCGCATGTCGTCCGCCAAGGTGATGCCCTTGTCGGCCAGGACCGAATCCGCCACGCGGCGAACGCCGTCCTCGGTCACCTGCGCGTCGAAGTATCGACTCGCCGCCGCGATGATCGCGTCCGTTTCCATCGTGTTCACCGGGCCGTCGGCCAACGCGGCCCGCGCCAGCACCCGAAGCGCCACACGGTTGAATTCATTCTGAAGATTTACTGCTTCCTGCTCGGGACTGTAATCGAGCAACGCCACGTCGAATTGGCCGTGGCAGGCTTCGCATTCGATGTACTCGCCGATTTTTTTCAGCGGGATGATCGGGATGAAGTATAGGGTGAAAAAATTGCGCAAGCTGATGTGCTTGTAATCGCGCTCGGCGCCACAACGCGGACAATGGCAGCGCCCTTTGCCCACCGTGCGTTTGATGCCCTTCCAACCAAAGATGATAAATAACAGCATTCGCCACCCCAAGTTGCGCGAAATCAAGGCACCCACTTGCCGACAGCCAACGGGGTTTTGGCAAGCGGATTCTTCAGCCTGAGATGTGTACGGGCGTATCTTAACTTTGTTGCCAAAGATTAAAGCTTCACCACGAAGCCACGAAGGTCACAAAGGAACACGAAGAAAAACTGAATTCGCTTATTTTCAACCAAAGCCTCTTGGAAAGTTGGAAGCGCCATTTTTGATGGATTTTTTCGCTCGTTCGCCATCGAAGCGAAGCGCGAGAAAATTGTAAGCTATCCAAAAGGTTCTTCGTGTTTTCTTTGTGTCTTCGTGCCTTCGTGGTTTGATTTTTCCTTCGTTTTGATAACAAACTCAAGATGAGCCCGACGTGTACTCCATTTGAGAACATCTTGCCCACCGTCTGTGCGAGCTACCTTTTGTCTTGTCTCACGGCTCTGAATAGTCAGTATGCTGACCCTTCAGGCTGTCATACGATTGGCGCATGACGTACCGAGCATATTGATCTTAATTTTGAAGGATATTGGGCATTGAAAAAGGCACTGATTACCGGGATTACCGGCCAGGACGGAAGTTATTTGGCCGAACTGCTGTTGAGCAAGGGATACGAAGTTTGGGGCATTGTCCGCCGCTCCAGTACGTTTAACACCAAGCGCATCGAACACTTGTACCGCGATCCGCACAATCCCGAGGTTCACTTCCATCTGACTTATGGCGATTTGACCGACGCCGCGCGTCTGCGCCAGATTATGGAAGATATCCATCCCGACGAAGTCTATAATCTGGGCGCCCAATCCCATGTGCGTGTGTCCTTCGACGAGCCGGAATATACCTGCGATACGGTCGCCATGGGCACGCTGCGCTTGTTGGAAGCCATGCGTCACGTTTGTCCGAAAGCCAAGTTTTATCAAGCATCCAGCAGCGAAATGTACGGCAAAGTGGTTGAAACGCCTCAGTCCGAAACCACACCGTTTCACCCGCGTAGCCCATACGCTGTGGGCAAAGTATTCGCCTACTATCAAACGGTGAATTACCGCGAAGCCTATAACATGTTTGCCTCGAACGGTATTTTGTTCAATCACGAGTCCCCCCGTCGCGGAGAAACATTCGTGACCCGCAAAATCACGCGCGCTGTCGGGCGTATCAAGATGGGACTTCAGAAAACCTTGTACCTGGGCAACCTGGACGCCAAACGCGACTGGGGTTATGCGGGCGATTATGTCGAGGCGATGTGGCGGATGCTGCAGCAGGATCACCCCGACGATTTCGTGATTGCCACGGGCGAAACCCACACCGTGCGCGAATTTCTGGAGCTGACGTTTGGTCACGTGGGGCTCGATTACAACGACTACGTGAAGATTGACCCGCGTTACTTCCGCCCCAGCGAAGTGGATTTGCTGCTTGGCGATCCGACCAAGGCCAAAAAAGAACTGGAATGGGAACCGAAGGTCAGTTTCCGCAAGTTAGCCGAAATGATGGTCGAGAGCGACTTGGCCATTGCCCAGTGGGAAGTTGAACACGGCCAATTTCGTCAACCATCGGATGCCTGGAATCCCAATGCGACGGCCACCACGGCAAAGGGATAAGCCAGGGAGGTCCGTTGGTATGCCTCCAGGAATTCCTGGCAGGAAGTCTCCCAACGGTAACGTGTTCTGGGATTCCCGAATTGCGAGGAGTTTCTTTGTCCGCGCCCACCTTGCCGGAAAATAATTACCCCACGGGTGACGAGTTACCGGAAACGGTCATCTCGTGTGACGGGCGTGTGCGTTTTATCCAGGCAATCCGCGACCTTTGGATTTATCGCGATCTTTTTTTAGCCTTCATCACTCGCGACATCAAAGTCCGCTACAAACAAACCATGCTCGGGGTGGTCTGGGTCATTCTCCAGCCGCTCCTGGCGGGTGGTGTTTTCTCGGTCGTATTCCGAAACCTGGGCGCGATGCAAGAAACCAGTGCCACCGATCTGCTGTTGTTCCACATTGCGGGACTGGTGCCCTGGACCACGTTTTCCACGGCGGTCACGACCTCGTCCGCAAGCCTGGAAACCAACGCCAACCTGATCAGCAAAGTGTTCTTTCCGCGGCTGGTTGTTCCCGGCGCCTATGTTTGTGGGTCCGTGGTCGATTTTTCCATCGCCTTCACTGTGCTGATGATCCTGGCAGCGGCGACCGGTAAATTCAGTCCGCTCTTGATTTTAGCGATGCCGTTTCTGCTCGCGGTTCAACTGATGGCAGCGGCAGGCATCGGGTTGATTTTTTCCATCCTGAACGCCCAATACCGCGACGTGAAATACGTCATTCCGTTCGCGCTGATGCTCGGGTTGTTCGTCACCGTTCCAGCCAGCCTGGATTCGTGGAAACAACCGCTCCTGCGCGAAATTCTGTCTTTCAATCCCATGGCGGCGCCGATCGAAACTTACCGGGCGATTTTGACCGACCGTCCCGTGGATTGGTCGCTTTTAGGCAAAGGCACAACCTCGGCGTTGACGTTACTGCTGGCAGGCATTTGGTTTTTCCGCCGTCGAGAAGCCCGATTGGTGGACATCTTATGACCCCAACGCCTTCGTCAACCGCTCCCGCTATCGTTCGCTCTGCCGATACCACCCCGGGTACCCAGGCCACTGCGCCATGGGCCGTTCGCGTCAGCAACCTGGGCAAACAATACCGCCTGGGTGGCGTCGCATCGCTGAACGACAATATTCGCGAAGACGCGATGAACTTTTTCGCCCAGTTGTTCAAACGTCCCCAAACGGGCGGATCGGACAAGATGTTCTGGGCGTTGCGCGACGTGGGGTTCGAGCTGCAACGGGGTGAAACACTCGGTGTCATCGGGCGCAATGGCGCGGGAAAATCGACGATGCTCAAGCTGCTCAGTCGAATTACTCCTCCCACGACAGGCGAGATTCGTTACCGTGGTCGGCTGGCGAGCCTGCTCGAAGTCGGCACCGGTTTTCACCGCGAGTTGACCGGGCGGGAAAATATTTTCGTCAACGGCGCGATTTTGGGAATGCGTCGCCATGAAATTCGCGCCCAACTCGACGAAATCGTCGGGTTCGCTGGCGTAGAAAAATTCCTCGATACCCCCGTCAAGTTTTACTCCAGCGGCATGTACGTGCGTCTG
>CAZOKZ010000084.1:0-16586 GCA_964580585.1 uncultured Candidatus Sumerlaeota bacterium
TGTTATTTTTACCCCCGATTAACCATTGCCCGGTTAATATTAATTGGAACAATAATACCAATCCCACTTAGTTTCCGCATAATTTGCTGGACGTTGTTGCGTGTTTGATGGTGAGCAGTGTTATTCTACTTGCCGGAGGCTGCTCATGATCACCATTTTGCCTCATGATTCGACCAAGGAACTCGCCCGTTTTTCACATCTGAAGCAATACGCGCGCATCTCAGACCGTTTGCATGCGGTTCGCCTGGCGCGCGAGGGGCGCACGGGCGCTGAGATTTCCGCGGCGCTTGGCCGCTCTCCGCGGTGGGTTTTCGCGTGGTGCCAGCGATACAATGAGCAGGGCGTCGAGGGGCTTTTCGACCGCCCGCGTTCGGGCCAGCCTAAGAGGCTCGACGATGCGGGACGCGAAAAACTCAAGGGCCTGGTTGATGAGGGGCCCGACCTTGAACGCGACGGCGTTTCGACCTGGACGGGCGAGGCGGTGCGCGCGCTCGTTGCCCGCGAATTCGGCGTCGACTATTCGCTGAGCCAGATTTACAACCTCGCCGCGCGGCTTGGTTTTTCCTGGATCACGCCGCGCCCCAAGCATCCCGAAAGCGACCCGGACGAGCAAAAACGCTGGAAAAACGAGCAATTCCCTTCTCGATCAAGGAAATCCAAAAGGCGCACCCGAAAAAGAAAATCGTCTGCTGGTTCGGCGACCAATCGCGTTTCGGGCAAAAAGGCATGAGCGGGCGCGTGTGGGCCCGGCGTGGGTCGCGGCCCCGCGTCGCCAAGCAAACCGAGTACGGCTACGTGTATGTTTTCGGCGCTGTTTGCCCGGCCAGCGGCGAGTCGATGGCGCTGATCTTGCCCTGGTGCAACACGGCGCTGATGAACATTTTTCTGCGCGCGCTGGGCAAGAAAATCCCTCGCGGCGAACACATGGCGCTCGTGCTCGACAACGCCGCGTGGCATCATTGCGCGCGGCTGCGCGTGCCGAAAAACATCAGCCTGATTTTCCTTCCGCCCTACAGCCCCGAGCTCAACCCAATCGAACGCGTGTGGCTGTATTTGAAAAGCCATTACCTTTGCAACCGCGTGTTTGCCGACGAAGACGCCCTGCTCGATGCCGGAGCCGACGCCTGGCAACGCCTCGAAACCCAACGCATCCGCTCGATTTGCCACGAAATCTGGATGCAATGCACGAACTAAGTGGGATTGGTATAAGATGTTGGCACACATCAAATACACCCAAACGATGTACTCACTTTCAAATCTCCAATGAGAGTTTCTGAATAAATAGTAATAAAACGACGTTCCTGCATAGGTATTCCCAGCAATAATCCAGTAAAGACTCGTCAACAAATTTGGCCAGAATACGAGACTCAAAGCAAAATGTCCCCGACTCATCGGCGTCAGATAAATATCCATTTGCCTTTGATGATTAAGCCAGGCCGAACCAAAGAAAATAAAGTTCAACGATGTGATGAAAATCAGAAAGGTCGTTAATGTAAACGTCGTGCTGAGAACATAAGTCTCAAACTGAGGATAGCGCAACGTCGCTCGAACCAGCAAATACGGAATGATCGCACAAGCAATAACGATTTGCGCCAAAAAAAAGACGCGCGCAACCCAACCCAGCCGCCAAGGCGCGCCATATCGCACCACCGGATTATCCGGCACCGCCACCAATGCGTGAAACAATTTTCGATATGCGGAAAACATCATTCGGGTCGCCTGGCCATGCTGATTGATAAATTAGACGTTCGCAGGCACCCCTTTGTGGACAACAATTATTCGACAAATGAAAATTCGATCTCGCGCTTAATACTATCGCGTGAAAACCCATCGGGCAACGGCCCGAATTGCCGCGCATTTACCAAAGCTTTGACCGCCAATTGGTCCAGCGCCGCATTTCCACAACTGCGCCCTACGTGAATATCCTTCAGCTTGCCATCGCGCAAAATTGTAAATCGCACCGTGCACGTCACCGATTGACGTTTGTCCGACGGCACTTGGAAAAACCGCCCCACATGCTTCAAAGCTTCCTCGGCATAATAATCCGGCAACCCATCACCCTTCATCGACGTCGAACCCACATTTGTCGTCGTACTACTTGAACCGCTGGAGGGTCCCGAGGCGGAAGACTTGGACTGAGTTGGTACCGGATGCCCGCTGGAGGAAATCTGGTTATCCTTATAAAGTTTCCGCAAATCTTCCGGACTCAAATTTTTGTTCTGCGCCGGTGTCGGTGCCGGAGTCCTGCGCGGCGTCGGCTTTGGTGTTTCCTTAACCTTCGGAGGCTCGGGTTTTTTGGTCGGCGCCGGTTTCGGAGTCTTCACCGGTGTTGGCGCTGGCGTCGGCGTGCTCTTCTTCGGCGCTGGCGTCTTGGTCGGCGCCGGTGTTCGCGTTGCCTTGGGCGTCGGAGTCGGTGTTACTTTCGAGACATTGATCGTCTTTTCCGTTTTCGGCTCTGGTGGCGGCGTCGGCTTTGGCTTGGGAGGCGCCGTGGGTTCGGGGCGAGGTGTGGCGCGAGGAACGGGAGTTTGCTGCTCCTCCACAAGTTGAACCTGCACGTGATTTGCTGCGGCCTGCACAGGTGTAAAGGTTTCAACCTTGAGCCATGCAAGCACAAATAAAGCTAATACACTCAGATGAATGAGCGTGGTTCCCGTCAAGCCGAATAACTTGGCTCGGTTCATCTCACACGCTCTTCCGAATATTCGTTAGTATGCCAATGTTTACAATCCCGCCTTGCCGGAGCTCGGTGATTACCTCGGTCATCGTCTGCCAATCCACTCGACGGTCACCTTCGAGCGTAACCGCCCGCCCACCCTCTCCCCCGGCATTTTCCGCCTTGAGACGGGCAACCAATTCTTCGAGCGAGACCGATTTCCCATCTACCAGAATATTGGCCGAGGCATCCGAAACATACTCCACCGTCACCGCGATCGGCTTGTCGTTTTTCAGCGACGGCGCTTCCTTTACCTCCGGTAACTCAAGATCCACCCCATGTTTCAACGCAGGAGCCACGACCATGAATGCGATCATGAGCACGAACGTTATATCGAGCAACGAGGTAATATTGATGTTAGCTGCTGGCTGCGAGACCGGTTGACGACGTCTTTTCATGTGTGCACTCCCCCACTCACCCGCGCTTCAGCAAGTGTTTTTGAAACACATTGCTGAGCTCATGGGCGAATGAATCCATCTGGCTCGAAAGCCGAGCGACATTTCCGGTCAGATAATTGTACATCGCCACGGCAGGAATTGCGACCAGGAGACCGAAAATCGTGGTGACCAAGGCGGTGGAAATACCAGGCGCAAGTGTGGACAGGGAGGCGTTCCCCTCGCGACCAAGCGCTTGAAAGGCCCCAAGCACCCCCCAAACCGTGCCGAACAACCCAATAAAAGGTGCCAAGGTAGAAGCCGTCGCTATGTGGATCAGCTTGCTTTCCAATTTGCGCATTTCTGCGGCGATCGTTCTTTCAAGAGCGCTTTCCACGCTGGCTTTACTCAACTGAACTCGCTGATCCAGCGAAAGCTCGGAAGCCGCATCCTGCCGTGTTTCCATTTCATATTCGACATAGGCCTCCCGCAAGAGCATCGCCAGGGGGCTATTCGGATAATCGCTCGCGGCCTTGTAGATTTCCTGGAGCGTTTTGTGGCCCTCCATGCAATCCTCGATAAATTCCTCGGATTCACTGGTGGCGCTTTTAATTTCCCAGTATTTGAAAAAAATAAAGTAACCTGTGCGGAAAGACAGGACTATCAGCAGAAGTATGCATCCAAAACCAACAATGTCGTTATGGCGAATGGCTTCAAAGAAGTCCACGCCGACACCAAAACCGGAAAACAGGAACGGAAAGGAACAGGAACTCACGGTTTGATCTCCCGCAGGGCGCGGCGGCTTCAGCCCACCGCCCACCTGCGAGCGATCTGGCTTATTCCGCTTGAAACCCAAGCAATTCAAAGAATCTGTCGAGGTCGTCCAGGTTTTGATACTGGATCTCGAGAGCACCAGTTGATGGAGTTCGTGGTTTTAATCGAACCTTACACCCAGTGTGTAGTGTTAATTTTTCTTCGAGTGAAACAACGTCAAGGTTTTGTTGCTTTTCGGGGGAAGTTTTTTTCTCCCCCTTCTTGCCCGCCACTCGATCTTCTCCCAATTGAATCGCTTTTGCTCGGCCTTCCGCTTCTCGAACGGAAAGTTCACCGTCCAGAATCTCTCGCCGGAGTTGTTCCTGCTGAAGAGGATGGTGAAGCATCAGAATCGCGCGGGCATGACCCGCTGTCAGAAGACTATTCTGTAAATCGCACAGACAGTTTTCTGGTAACTTCAACAATCTCAGTGAATTGGCTACAGCCACCCGCGATTTGCCCACCCGTTTGGCGATTTCTTCCTGACTATAATGAAACGCGCTCGCCAATTCCTGGTACGCATGGGCTTCTTCAACGGGATTCAGATCGTCTCGCTGGACATTTTCGATAATTGCGATCTCAAGCTTTTGATGATCGTTGGCTGGAACTACCCGCACAGGGATTTTTTCTTGTTCGGCCAATTGAGAAGCTCTCAAACGGCGCTCCCCCGCCAACAAAACAAATTGGTCCGGCGAATCCCCCAGACAAACCAACAAGGGTTGCAAAACGCCATGCGCACGAATCGAGTCCGCCAATTCGGTCAATTTTTCCTCATTGAAATTCTCACGAGGCTGGTGCGGATTTGGGATAATGTTCGTCGGCGAAACATATCGAAGTTCCCCGTTGTTCGTCGCCGTCGCCTCCTTTTCCTGTGAAGCGGGAGAAGCTATGGGTACTGCGCCCGGATCAATGATCGACAAATTGCTTTCGTGCGTCCCTTCGGCGGTGTGGGTTGCCAATAAAGCCCCCAACCCTTTCCCCAGAGCTTGTTTGCGTCGAGTGGACATCATCCTTCCCCTTTCTTATGTACTTTTGGCAGACCAAGCCGTTGAAGAACTTCATTCGTCAACGCTTCATAACTTCGCGCTCCTGCCCCCCAACGATCATACTGAAAAATCGTTTTCCCATGACTGGGGCACTCACTCAGCCGAATCGTTCGCGGAATCATGGTTTCAAAAACCTGATTTCCCAGATGCGTACGAACATCGGCAACAACCTGCTGAGAAAGATTCGTGCGAAGATCGGTCATCGTCACCAGGCAGCCAAGGATCTTAAGTGCTGGATTATGTGTTTTTGTAAGTTCCCCCAGCGTATCGAGCAACATGCTGAGGCCTTCGAGGGCCAAGTATTCGCATTGAATCGGAATAACCACCCAATTAGCGGCGATCAAAATATTCAGCGTCAGAATACCCAGCGATGGGGGAGAGTCGATGATGATAAAATCATAGGCGGACTTCAGAGGTTCCAGAGATTTGCGCAACACAAAGTCCCGTTGCTCCCCTTTGGCGTAAAGATCGATATCCGCCCGGATTAATCCAACGTGACCCGGGATCAAATCCGGTTGTTTATGACCAATCCTAAAGGGTTCGCGTTGGTCATCCGGGTGAAAGAGCAACTCCTCGGACGATTTGACATTTTCCGCAAATCGATCAACTCCGAGCGAAGTGGCCGCATTTCCTTGCGGGTCGAGGTCAATCAACAGGGTTCGATAATCACGACTGGCCAGATCGGACGCCAAATTTACAGCAGAAGTGGTCTTGCCAACCCCACCTTTTTGATTAATCACCGCAATAATATGCGCTTGACCTGGGGGAGAGGCGGAAGAGTTTGTTTCACGTGAAACATTTTTTGGGGAACCCGATGGTTCGGCAACAGGGAGTGTTTCACGTGAAACACTCCCGATACCGCCATCGGAACTGGAACAAATCTTTGGGAACGAGAAATATGGGCTCGGGTGCATGGATTCCATCCCTGGAAAAAATCGGCGAGAACGAGAATGCCCATCTATTTCCAGGCAATAGCGTCAAACTGCAAGGCGAATTCCCCTCAATTCCACCTCGGGAAAAAATATTTTGCTCAAAATCCTCATCTCTCACCACCCCTCCCGCGGCTTAAGCAAAATCATATCGCCTTCTTTACCACCATCAAGCAAACCCAGCCTCCGTACACCAATCCACCCTTTTCTCAGAAAACCAGCATACAAACCGCACAATGAATATCTAAATCCAAAACGGGCACGACAAGTATTTTTGCTTGACTGGCTATCCCTTATCGAACATCTATCCTCCATATTATCAATATTATACGCTCGTTTTCGCCGAGCGATGGCGACTTTCGCTCAGATATCTCGAACCGCATCAGAGCGATGCTGCAAAAAATCGTCTCCCGAAAGAGGTAAACCCGAATGGTCGAAAACTCAAACGCCAAACAGGTCAAATAAGCAGTACCGAAAACTGCTTACAATCGCCCCAAACATGGAAACAACCATCGACAAGCCCCGCAGAATTTAGATAAGCTCATCGCTCATGGGGATCGCTTCTCATTCGAGCAATTTGCTCCGCTGGGGTATTGAACAATCACTGGAACTCCGGGAATGTTGTGTATCGCCTGTCGTCTTGCTCCGACATCGATGGACAGAGGACTCAAATGCGTACATCATTGATTTTTATAGGCTTATCTGCTTTTCTGGCCGTCCAGCCGCTGAATGGACAACCCCTTTACGCGCAGTCGGAACTCCTTCTGGGCGCGACGGATTTCGATGGGTTTCCCGCCGAAGGAGCCAAGTTTCGCGTCACCCGCGAAGGGCACGACGTGGAAGAATTGGCGACCGATGTCATGGGTCAACTGACACTGACGCTGGAATCGATGGACGAAATTGTCGTCGTGGAACTCGACGATGAACGTTTCCAAACCATCGAACCCATGCGCGTGTCCAGCGAAGAGCCACGAGTTCTCGCTTATCGCCTCTTTCATCGCAATGTGGCCGACATGACCCAAGAGGAACGTGTGGCGTTTGCAGAGGCGTACCCGAAGATGATATCGGATGCGGAGCCGGAATCTGCAGCCGTAGGAAAGCCTGAGCCTAATGCCTGGAGACTGACCGCTTTCCTCGAAGGATATCGCCGAGAGTCCGACACACCGATAACGAATTCCGAATCGGAAACCAGCGAAGAAAACGAAACGGCGATTGCCGTTCGTTTGACCGATCGGCGCGGAACTCCGCTGGCAAATACCGTGGTGCGCTTGTATCAATTCGACGAAAATGCCGGTGCCATTCAATTCTCTGGTTCAGAACGCACGAACGAACGGGGCAGCGCATTGTTCGATCAATTGCAGGCCGATCGTTATTATCGTGCGGAAACCGAATTGCCCTCGGGTGAAATTGCGCGTTCCGCGATCGTTATTTCCGTTCCAGATAAAATCGTCTCGCCACCAACCATGACGGTGCGTTCCGCCGATGAAATGATCAGCGGAATCGTTTTCGATAAAGGAGTGCCCGCACCGTCCACCGTGGTTACCGTTTCCGCCCAGGATGGATTGCAACCCCAATTATCAACCACTACGGATGAACTGGGATACTTCTCACTGGGACCAATGATTCCAGGCGATGTTCTCCTTGAATTCCGGCGCGTTTCTTCGGATGGACATTCGCAAACAACATTAAAAGCATCCACCACCGCCCAGCGCGAAATCTATGTTCCACTTGATGTATTGGGAAATCTTTCCGCCAAGGCAACCACGTATTAACATTTCGTTCCTCTATTAGTTTAACGTCATTCGGATGAATCGCTGATGCATGTTAAGATCGAAGGGCTGAAAAAATCATTCGGTGGAAATCCCATTCTTCGCGGGATCGATTTAGAAATACCCAGTGGTCAACTTTGCGTGATCCTCGGTGGCTCTGGAACGGGGAAAAGTGTATTATTAAAACACCTGGTTGGACTTTACAAACCGGATACTGGACGTATCATGATCGACAATGAAGATATCGTCCCAAAAACCGAACGCCAAATGCTCGAACTGCGAAAACGCTTTGGAATGATTTTTCAAGGCGGTGGAATGTTACAATCCCTAACCGTCGGGCAAAACGTCGGCCTTGCGCTTCGGGAACTATATAACGAGTCCGAAGATAAAATCCGTGAAATCGTTTCCGAGAAGCTCGAATCCGTCGGTCTTAAAGACCGTGAAGATCAAATGCCCTCTACCCTTTCCGGTGGCCAGATTAAACGCGCCGCCATTGCTCGTGCATTAACAACACGCGCGGATTGTTTATTGTTCGACGAACCAACCGCTGGCCTCGATCCGATTATGTCTGGTAATATCGACGAAGTAATTCAAGAAGTTAATCAAAAAACCAACGCTACCACTATTGTGGTTACACACGATTTAGCCTCCGTTTTCAAAATCGCCGAGATGGTACATTTTCTCTACGAAGGCCAGGTCATCGCGTCCGCTCCTCCCGAAGAATTTCGCCAATCCACCGATCCGCGTGTGCGCGAATTTTTATCGCGCGAAATTCCTGCAGCGGCCTCCGCATAAACAACATGGATATTATTTGTATTAATGGTGAATTCCTGCCGCTCGAAAACGCGCATGTTTCCGCCACCGACGCGGGAATTTTGCAAGGCGACGGGGTGTTTGAAACCGTGCGCGTAGAGCGCGGACAATTATTATTAATAGACGATCACTTCGCACGCCTTGCACGAGGTCTGCGCGTGTTGGAAATTCCGTATCATCTCGAAAAAGAACAACTGCTGGCAATGTGCCATCAAGTAATCGATGCCAATCATCTCAAAGACGCCCGGCTTCGTATTACAATAACGCGCGGTCCCGTTCGCAACCAACCGATTACAGCACAGGAAGGCGAACCCACCTTAATTATCACCGCCACACGTCTCGATCCTCGAACCGACGAAACACGCACACGCGGTTGGCGAATCGTAATGACGCCATATATTCGAAATCATCGTTCACCGTTGGCCTCGATCAAATCAACCAGCTACCTGGAATCCCTCATGGCGCGCCGGTTTGCACAACGTGCAGGGTTCGACGATGGTATCCTGCTAAACAGCGCGGGTTACGTGGCGGAAACATCGATCGCGAATTTATATCTTCTGCGCGATAATATTATTTCGACGCCTCGGATCGAAGACGGCGCCCTGCCCGGCATAATGCGCGGTCAACTTTCCGCTTACTGCTCGGAACTCGGGCTCGAATTTCACGAACAAACTTTAATCGTCGAAGACTTCCTTGCCGCCGACGAAGTCTTCGCCACCAACGCCATGATGCAAATCATGCCCGTGGTGCAAATCGGCGAACGTCAAATCTCCGACGGTCAACCGGGCGCGCGCACTCGCCAACTCTTTCATCTCCACCGCCACATGATGGATCAGTACATTCAGCAAAATACGTGGTGAAATTTAAAGGATGAAGGATAAGGGATGAAGGATGAAGCAAGCGAATGGGAATTCTAAAACTTATCCCCGTCACGACGATCCGATATACGAGTATCTGCGAATTTTACTGAAGCGTCGTCCGTTATTTAAACGATGGGAATTCTGGACAATAACCGTAATTTTATTTTGTAGTGCCGCAATGCTCTCAGGGTGGTTTCCTGTTTTAGAATATATGCCGTTCGTCTTGATCTGGTTCTTCACCCTATTCATCATTCTGCCATCGATAATATATTTCCATGGAAAAACAATAGCAAAGCAATTTAAACAAGGCATCATGTCTGATGAACTGAAAGTCACCATTACAACAGATCAATGGGCATTGGAAGCATTCATACGAGCGCTGTTACCAGGAACCGTTTTCGTTCATGCCGTTGCATGTCTTGCTAGTATCCCAATTGTTTATTATATACTTAACACAACATTTTATCCAACATGGCTTACCCGCAAAATATTACTGAACTATGTAAGTTTACTCCCTTTGCTCTTATCCATTTCGTTGCTCTATTTTATTATACTAACTCTCTCAGGTAAACACACCAAACTTGGAACTCGACATCCATGGTGGGCTTGCAATAGTGTTCCAAAAACCAATCCAAGAGTCTTTATCTTTTGGGCGATGTGCATAAGCTGTGGCATTTTTGAAATTCGATACTGCAACATGGGTCATTATCATTTCTATCTACGCGAAATCGAACTCCTCAAGGGAGTGGGAATATATATGACTCTCATGTTTGTTTGGACACTGCTCGCTTACACAAACCCCCACTTCGGTTTCGAATGGTACTATCGCCACATCGGCAAATTACCGCCCGAGGAATAAGCAATCCATCATCTTTCCAGGACGTTTTCAGAGTCGTAAGATCAAGGCGCGCGAGGCGAGGGCGATGGGAGCGTACATCGGTACGTGATCTGAGCCCGAGTCCGATGCGCAACCCAGAGATTGCGACTCTGAAAACGTCCTGACTAAAATCCCCTGGACCCGAACCTTCGCCCGTGCCAGTCTATCGTATTCCGTTTCGTCCGATGGTCCTAATCCTCCGTTAAGGAAGACGCGTCTCGATGCCCAAGCTGGTCATTGCCGAAGGAAGCGACGTCGGAAAGGTTTTCGTTCTGCGGGGCGAAAAATTTGTCATTGGCCGCAATCCGAAGAACGACCTCTATCTGAACGACTCGCGCGCCTCGCGCCATCACGCTGAACTGTGCTTCGAACGTGGCGCCTACACGTTGCGTGACATGGGCAGTTGCAACGGCACCTTCGTCAACGAAGAAGAAATCTTCGGGAAACACCGTCTTGACCCGGGCGACCGCATCGAAATCGGCGCAACAACGCTGGTTTTCGACCCATTGAACGCTTCCAGCGTTTCAATGCGGGGGCAAGACTCCGACTACGCCGACAGCGAACCGGTTTTGCGCATGCCCGTCGGCGACGACGGCACGCTGCTCGGTTTCCGCGTCGAAGAACACCCCAAAGAAGGCATCGAGGACCCCCTCACCCGTCTGCGTATTGTTTACCACTACGCCGACCGCATGCGCCTTTGTTTCGATATCGACGCTTTATCAAAAATCATCCTCGACGCCATGTTCGAGATTGTGCACCCGGATCGTGCAGCCGTACTGCTGGCACGTAATGGGTCGAACGAGTTGGAAGCCGTCGCCTCGCGGAGTTTGCATCCCCATTCCGTCGCGGGCGGCTCTGCCTCGTTCCTGGTCAGCAGCACGATTGTTCGCCGATGCGTCGAAGAAAGCTCGACCATCGTCATCGCCGACACTGATGCCACCGAGAAATTTAAACCCTCGGAAAGCATGATCCTTGGACGAATTGGCGCGGTCATTGCCTGTCCACTCATATCAGGTGACGATATTTACGGGGTGCTCTATATGGATGTTATCAGCCGACATCATAAAGTGTCCGGCACCGAGCTCGAACTCCTGTCTGGCATTGCCAGCCAAGCCGCGCTCGCCGTTGGAAACGCCCTGCATCACCAGGACGAACTGTCGAATCGCGACGTTCAGCTTCAACTCGATGTAGCCCGCCGTATCCACGACAACCTGATTGCCGACGATTTCTTTGAAAACGACCAACTGATCGCCTGCTCGATCAACCGGCCCTGTTCGCGCGTCGGTGGCGATTATTTCGGCATTTTCCAGACCGCCACCGGACCACTCTTCACCGTCAGCGACAGCACCGGCCACGGCATCGGCGCCGCGCTCATCATGAGCACCGCCCGAGCCTACCTGATCGCCACGCTCGCCAGCACCGAAATGCCTCTCAACGACCTGATGAGCCTGCTGAACCGCCTGCTGTCCAAAGACATGGACCAAGGTCTGTTCGTTTCGATGGCCATGGTTCGGTTCGAGGAGAACGCCCGGCGGCTGCGCACCATCCTCGCCGGGCACCATCCGCCGCTGCTTTTCCGTCCATCGACAGACGAATTCCTGCCCATCACCTGTGCCGCTGGCATGGTACTGGGCCTCGTGGGCGAATCCGAATTCGACCCCGCAGGCGAATGCCATCTTGAATCCGGCGACCGCATCGTGCTCTTTACCGACGGCGTCATCGAACAAACCAACGACGAAGGCAAAGAATTTACCCTCGCACGCCTGCGCCAGGCCGTTGCCGAACACGGCGCCAAGCCCCCTGCTGAGGCTCTCGACGCCATTCTCGACGCGATCCAACGCTTCCGCGGCGCCTCGGACCAGGACGATGATATTACATTGGTGATGATTCAGGTGAAGTAAGAAACCAACACTACTCTTTATAAGGAACACCTGCTTCCTGCGCTCGGAGCAGTCTCATACGCTCTGCGTAATTATTCAAGATTACCCGCCTTGCGAAATCAAAATCATTATCATCCAACTCTCCTCGTTCACGTGCTTCTCGTGCCATTTTTAATTCCTCCGCAGGAAAATACGAGGACTGATCGGGATCATTACAACAACATGAACTCGCCAACAAAGCCGTAAATAACAAGATCGCCAATTGGGAAATTTTCATTTTTCCTTCTCACTTCGTTTAGATTCAATTCGCAGAGTAACATCAGCGAACATGAGCGAGTGCATTCACTTTGACGTCATATTACCAGAAACTATCACAGTAAATAAATGCTTACCAGAGAAGGTTTCAACTCCACTGCATAATTTTATGCCCCTGCCTTGCCAAACGGGAAAAGGATTTGCTTTCCTTGGTCCTCATCGCGCTCAATTTTGTGCGAACCGGGGACAATTTTCCGGGAACTTTTCAAGAGGCGAGCTTGTCCACCTTACCATGATGATGCGGCGATTCTTTCAACTTCTCACCCTGTCGATTCTCACCCTCGCCCTCACGGGCTGCGGCGCGTGGCGCAGCACCGAACGCGGCATGACCAATTTTTTCTACTCGCCCGCAGTAGAAGCCGAGATGGGCAACCAGTACGCCGAGCAAATTCAAGGCGAATACAACCTGATCGAAGACCCCGTGGCTCAAGCCTGGGTCGATCGCGTCGGCGCAGCGCTCGTTGAACACTCACCCGATTGCCCCCAGGATTTCAATTTCTACCTGACCGACTCCAAGGACGTAAACGCGTTCGCCATTCCTGGTGGACATTGCTACGTCAACGTCGGACTCATGCTCTACGCCGATAACGAAGCCCAGGTCGCCGCCGTCGTCGGACACGAAATCAACCACGTCACCGCGCGCCATGGCATGATGCACCTGCAACGCGCTGCCGGGCTGGAGCTCGTCATTGTCGGCGCCAGCGCCGCGATCAGCGACGAAAAAGCCCGCGCCGCCGCCATTGTCGCCGGTCAGGCGGGCGGATATCTGGCTCTCCAGAGTTTTGGCCGCGAAGACGAACGCGAAGCCGACAAACTCGGCATCGATGCGATGTATAACGCCGGCTGGGATCCGCGCGAAGGGCGTAAGTTTTTCGAAAAATTGCACGCTTTAAGCGGAGGCAACGATCCCGGCAAGTTCGCCCAGCTTCTTTCCACCCACCCGGCCACCGCCGAGCGTATCGCCAACATCGATGCCCAAATCGCCGAGTATGACCTTTGGAGCATCCCCCTCATCACCGACACGCCTGAATTCCAGGCGCTCAAAGCACGCCTGCAAGCCATCTACGGCGAAAGCGACCCGACAGCGGGGGAGTAGAAAGTTATGGAGCACAGGCATCTTGCCTGTGCCTGTGCAAAAATAATTTCCCGAATGAGCGAGACGCCCGGTTTTCTTTATCCTTTCTCCTTCTCCCAAGTCGCTTTGCAACAGCGACCGCTCAAATGTATCTCGATGACACACATCGACTGCTTCCAAACTCGCGTTTCTCTCCGCAACCCATTTATTATCAATATTATACAACGACCAATAGGTTCAATATCTCCCTGGCCCTTATCTTGCACAATTAGTGGTCAGCACTATTGCTGAATGCCAGTGGAGGCACTACTATGAGCAAAGTAATCGGTATCGATCTGGGCACGACAAATTCCTGCGTTTCGGTGATGGAAGGCGGCGAAGCCGTCGTGATCCAGAACTCCGAAGGCGCCCGCACTACCCCGTCCGTTGTGGCATTTACCAACGACGGCGAGCGGTTGACGGGCCAAGTGGCCAAGCGCCAGGCGATTACGAACCCCGAAAATACGATATTCTCGATCAAGAGATTCATGGGCAACAAGCTTGGCGATGTTTCAGCCGAAAAGCAGCGCGTGCCCTATAACGTTTCGGCTGCGCCAAACGGCGACGTGCAGGTCGGCATCAAGGGCCGCACGTACTCGCCGCCGGAAATCAGCGCGATGATCCTGCAAAAAATGAAATCCACCGCCGAAGATTACCTCGGACACAAAGTGGAAAAAGCCGTCATCACGGTTCCGGCGTACTTCAACGACTCGCAACGTCAAGCGACCAAGGATGCGGGCCGCATCGCGGGTCTGGAAGTGCTGCGCATCATCAACGAGCCGACGGCAGCGGCGCTGGCGTACGGTCTCGATAAGAAAAAAGACGAAAAAATCGCCGTGTACGACCTCGGCGGCGGTACGTTCGATATCTCGATCCTCGAACTGGGCGACGGCGTCTTCGAAGTCAAGTCCACCAACGGCGATACGCACCTGGGTGGCGACGATTTCGACGACGTGCTGATCAATTGGCTCGCCGACGAGTTCAAAAAAGAAAACGGTATCGATCTGCGGAACGACAAAATGGCGCTTCAGCGTTTGAAAGAAGCCGCCGAAAAAGGCAAATGCGAGCTTTCGTCCTCGATGGCCACAACGATCAATCTGCCGTTCATCACGGCGGACGCCACGGGCCCGAAGCACCTGAACGTGGAACTCAAACGCGCTCAATTCGAACGCCTTGTGGAACCGTTGGTCGAACGCACGTTGGAACCCTGCCGTAAAGCAATCAAAGACGCCGGTCTTTCGGCCAGCGAAATCGACGAAGTGATCCTCGTCGGCGGTTCGACGCGCATCCCGATGGTGCAAGAAGCCGTCAAGAAACTCTTCGGCAAAGAACCCAACCGCAGCGTGAACCCGGACGAAGTCGTCGCCATCGGCGCGGCGATTCAGGGCGGCGTGCTGGCGGGCGACGTCAGCGACGTGCTGCTGCTCGACGTGACGCCGTTGTCGCTCGGCATCGAAACCCTCGGCGGCGTGTGCACGAAACTGATCGAGCGCAACACGACGATCCCGACCAAGAAGAGCGAAATTTTCAGCACGGCGAGCGACAGCCAACCCAGCGTGACGATCCATGTGCTGCAGGGCGAACGTGAAATGTCGATGCACAACAAATCGCTCGGCAAATTCAACCTCGACGGCATTCCGCCCGCACCGCGCGGCGTGCCGCAAATCGAAGTCACGTTCGATATCGACGCGAACGGTATCCTGCACGTTTCGGCCAAGGACCTTGGCACGGGCAAGAGCCAGAAGATTCGCATCGAAGCGGGCAGCGGTTTGAACGAAGACGAAATCAACCGCATGGTGCGCGAAGCCGAAGCACACGCGGACGAAGACAAAGCCAAGCGCGAAGAAATTTCGGTGCGCAACGAAGCGGACTCGAAAGTCTACGGCGCGGAAAAAGCGCTCAAGGAACTTGGCGATAAAGTCGACTCCGCCGAACGTGCAGCGATCGAACGTGAAATCGAAAACGTGAAGAAGGCACTGCAAGGTTCGGACACCCTCGCCATCCGCGGCGCGGTGAAAGACCTGGACGAAGCGTTGCAGAAAATCGGCGAGAAGATTTATCAGCAAGCCGGTGCGGCGGGTGCCGGTCCGGGCGGTCCAGGAGCAGGCGGATTCGGCGGCGCGGCTCCGAGCGGCGACGACGATGTGGTCGATGCCGAATACGAACGCGTCGACGATTCGAAGCACTAAACGTTAATTACCATAACGGCAGAACAAAACCTCCCCCTGGTCGAAAGGCCAGGGGGAGAGGTTTTTACTTTATCGTTTTTTGCCTAAAGAAGCTAATATCCCTACTTTTTGCCGTGGTTGTGGCCTTGAAAGTAATGCTGTTCTAGCTTTTTCTGCACGTTGCTTCAGTTCAATGGTTGCCTTTTCTAGTTCTGCTTCGGTTTTTCCGGACACCACTGTTTGTGCTGTTTTTTTGTCCACGAAACTTCTCCTTCAAGAATCTAAGGTTATGCTCCAACACTATGCGCTTTTCGAATTTTTCGATGATGAATTCCAGATATTCTCTGTTTTGTTCACTAAAATACCCTGGTTCCGTCGCAAGAACGCTTAAACAGTATGGGATTTCATCCATCGCATGGTGACGAATTGGATACACTGCAATTGAACCGATGCATTCTTCTCCTTCAACCGGTCGAAAATTTCGTTCCGCTTCAGGTTTTTTGATTTCTAGCGCGATATCTTCAACAATTACAAGCTTTTTCTTTTGCTTCGCCCTTGAAAATCCACAATCGGGATACTGATAATCTTTTATTGCGCCACGGCAAGGCTTATCTCGAGGATCGAAGTGAAAAAAATTGGTTGCATGAATAGCATTCATCTCGGCAAGGGCTACTCGAAATTTGACGTTATTTGAATGTTTGGTCGCATTGAAGAAAGTATACACTGCGTCCGTGATCGACTTAATTTGGTCTTCCGGTTTGGTGATACTGAAAAATACTTCGCTTGCAGATTTTGCTCTTTCTTTTGTTCCGCGACGAATATTGGACACTACAGTAGAAAACCGAATACTTTTTTCGCCAACAAATCCATCGATGTTCTCCAATAACAATGTTAGGGTTTCGTAGTTTTTAT
>CAZOKZ010000085.1:0-16173 GCA_964580585.1 uncultured Candidatus Sumerlaeota bacterium
GGTATAGGACGTGTAAAGGCCGGTGGGAGGCTGATGAAAACTGGCTTTTCATTTTTTTGGGGGAAAGTCCGTTCCGTGCTATTGCGACTTTCCGGATGGACACGAAGGACTACTCCCCGTGCCTCCCCTCGTTTCCGGCATTGTTCCCACATACATTCGCGCCGATTTGCTCGTTCGATGCATTGAAAGCAATCAGAAGCAAACGTTTGCCGTCTGGTTACACCGTCCCTATCTCGATCTGTACCGTCGGGATTCTCTCGTAGCGGGCGGAAGGCGATTGCTTGCCCGCCGCATCACACACGAGACATCACTCTTCCTTGCGCAAAAACGCTATAGTCGCACTTGCGTTATTTGCCTGGAGTTCTTATGGGGTAATCCATTCTCTCGTCGCACATGGCGAATGCTTACCGGTGCTGCCATTGGTCCCGCGTGGCGGAAATTTAAATCTTTCCATCACCCCAAACGCTCGAACGATACTAAAATGGAATCACCACCTGATTTGATCACAAACGAATAACCATTTTACAAATCGGACAATCTTCTCATGTCTCCTTCTGTTTCCATCATTGTTCCAACTTACAATCGAGCCCACATGCTGGACCGCTGCCTCGCCAGCATCCAGCAGCAAACTTTCACCGACTGGGAGTTGCTGGTTGTCGATGACGGATCGAGCGATAATACCGTCGAAATCGTTGAACGATGGCAACGGACCGATTCGCGGATTCGCCTGATTCGTCAACCAGTAAACAAGGGCGTTTCTCACGCACGTAACACCGGTGTGAACGCGGCATCCGGCGAGTGGGTCGCGTTCAATGACTCGGATGACGAGTGGATTCCGGAAAAACTCGAACGCCAATTGGCCCGGGTCGATCAAATTCGTGAACATGAAAACCGAGAATCCGTTCTGATCTACGGCTGGTATCGTACTCAACATACAGACGGGTGGTCGCACTGCCACAATGAATCGTTCGACGGCATGGTGCGTTCCAATCTTCTGCGATACTTTTTTGCGAGCTTTATCACCCTGATGGTGAAACGGAGCGTTTACCAGGAAATCGGCGGGTTGGACACCGAACTGTTGCGAGGCGAAGATCACGATTTTCTCCTTCGCGTGTCGCGACGATATCCATTCGACGTTCTACGCGAAACCGTCTCGATTGCCCATCGTCATGAAGGCCCCAGTCTGACAACTCAAAACGAATATTATCGTCCTTACATCGATCGTTATCGTCAGGATTTTCTGGAAGAAGGCGGACGCCAACTTCTTGCATTTTATCTTACCCTGGAAGCTAAACTGTTCCTTGCCCAAAAACAATACGGACGAACGTGTCGTATCTGCCTGGAATCACTTTTCGTGTACCCGTTTTCCCGTAATACCTGGCGCATGCTTGCCGGTGCGGCAATGGGTCCTTCTTGGCGAAAGTTCAAATCCCAATTATCGGTCCATCCGATGAACAAAATTCCATCGCAGAACCTCCGCCACTAATATTTTTCCCAAAGGAATTCCAGTTCACATCGACAAACAAATCTCTTCAAGAATTTATTTTCATGCCATTCGTTTCTATCATCGTCCCCACTTTCAATCGCGCTCATTTGTTGATGCGTTGCATCGAAAGTATTCGCCAACAAACATTCCACGATTGGGAGCTTCTCATTGTCGATGACGGATCAACCGACAACACGATCCCGATAATCAATGAATTGCTGAAACGCGATACGCGCATTCAACTGATTCGACTGCCCAAAAATCGCGGCGTCGCTCATGCAAGAAACGTTGGTATCGAAGCCGCCCGTTCCGAGTGGGTCGCGTTCAACGATTCGGACGATGAATGGTTGCCTGAAAAACTGGAGCGCCAGATACGATGGATCGAAAAAATCCGCAGGGAACAACATCGCGAACCAACCGTTGTTTACACCTGGTATAAGACTCAAACGAGTGAGGGCGAAACGACAACAAACAACGGAACATTGTCTGGGAATCTTTATTCGCAACTGCTAAATGGATATTTTGTCAGTCCTATCACGATGATGATCAAACGCTCCGTCTGTCACGATGTTGGGTTGTTCGACACCTCGTTCATCCGCGGCAGCGACCACGACTTTCTGCTTCGTGTGGCGCAACAACACGCCTTCGACGTGCTGCCCGAAGTCCTCAGTATCGAACATCGCCATGACGGTCCCGCTATAACGGCAAACCCCGAGCATTTTGGATTCTTCATCCATCGATACCGGCAAGAGATTCTGAGCGTTGGCGGGCGAAAATTACTGGCGGATCACCTTGCGTATGAAGCGAGCTTGTTCGCGGAAAAAAAGCGCACTCGCCAAGCAACGAATTGTTACTTGAAGTCCATCGTGACCTACCCATTCAAACGTTGGACTTGGCGCAGGCTGGCGGGCACAACGTTGGGCCCCACCTGGAAAAAACTGAAATCCTGTACCCGTAAGTCAAATATCTGCAACAACTCATGAGTCTCCTCTTGAGTTTTTCCTGCTTCTTATTAAACTCAAGGCATCGAGTTTGATTTAAATTATCGGAACAGGACGTGCCGGATGAATCGATTCCGCATCGAATCGACAAGTATATGCGTGGCGTTCGGCTTGTCGTTATTTCCCGCGTTCACGTTGGGCGAGGCGACGAGTATTCTGGAAGAGTTCCAGGTTTCAGATTACCCAGAATTAACCGTTGCCGACCCCCCAACATCGCATTCCCTTTTCAACGATCAGGCAACGCTGCAAAGCCGACTTGCCGATGGCATGTACACCGTAACCGGTCCACCAGAAACGGGAATCAACTTCGTCACGTCAGCAAACACCCCGGACATGTTTTCCATCGTTCGACCTCAAATAAAAAATTTCGATCCACAAAATATCGAGTACATCTCCTTCGACGATTCGCTTAAATGTTTAGGCATCAAGCCCCCTCTGGTAATTCCATCGAACCAATCCAATCCCAAATTGGACTACAGCTCTGCATCGACGTTTCCTTTATATGCCATCGCACAAAATCCGCATTTTTATTTTACTGCCAACGAGTATATTAAGTCCCCAACAGACGAACATCGCAATTCGCTTGTTGAGCAACTTAAATGGTCGCAAAATGCACTTCACGAATGGAACGTCGGAAAGCCAAGTGAACAAGTCCCTTTGATCGGGTTAAATTACCATATTAGCATATTGGAAATATTAATCGCTCAACATCCCATCCCCGAAGCCCTTCCAATTATCCTGGAAATTTCGAACGAGCAAGAGTTGTTGGGTACAATAAATTGGGTTCTATTTGCTTTTGTAATAGATAAATATTTTTCATTCTATCAAGCGATAGATAATGAGTCACTAAGCGCACGACAACGTGAGTTATTGGAAGAATACAGTAACTGGCGAAATGAAAATCCATGGATTTTTGAATTTGTTACTTTCGATAATCACACTGTACCTAGATTATATTTCAATGATGATTTAAACACTTGGTTAATTGGATCGCGAACGTTCTGCAAGGTATGGACAACCACACACGAAACTCATGCCTCTTCCACCTTCTATAAAAACGAATTCACTCAGTATCAAAGTGTACCGATGCCCTCCCTCCATACCAAAATCGATCAGGGCAACGAAAAGCTCAAAATCACGGGGCAACAAGTTCGCGATTTTGCCAAACGATTCAACGATGCTCGCCACAAGGTAACTATCAGCAAGGCGAAATTCTAGCGAAACACCCTTGACATTCCCT
Organism: uncultured Candidatus Sumerlaeota bacterium; assembly: GCA_964580585.1. Lineage (GTDB taxonomy): Bacteria > Sumerlaeota > Sumerlaeia > SLMS01 > JAHLLQ01 > CAZOKZ01. The sequence goes on from CAZOKZ010000085.1 coordinate 3,728, forward strand.
CCCTTGCTCCTGTTCTCTCGTCCCTGAAGTGACGTTCTCCTCCGAGGTTTGCATGGCCAGCCAACTCGATCCCCAGCGCGGTTCCTTTGATTCCGAGGAAGACCAGCAACTCCGTCCCTCGAATATGCACGATTTCGTCGGCCAGACCAGTGTCGTCGAAAACTTGCGTATCTTCATCCAGGCAGCGCGCAAACGCGGCGAACCGCTCGATCACACGCTGCTGTACGGCCCGCCCGGGCTCGGGAAAACCACGCTGGCGCACATTGTCGCCTCGGAAATGGGCACGCAGCTTCGGACCACCAGTGGCCCGATCATCGAGCGCAAAGACGACCTCGCCGCGATTCTAACCGACCTGCAACCGTGTGATGTGTTGTTTATCGACGAGATTCATCGTCTGAATCGCATCGTCGAGGAATGCCTCTACCCTGCCATGGAAGATCGCAAGATCGACATCATCATCGGCGAAGGTCCTCACGCCAAATCGATCAAGCTCGACGTGGCGCCGTTCACGCTCGTCGGCGCCACCACGCGCGCGGGAATGCTTACCGGTCCGTTGCGTTCGCGTTTCGGCATCACACAACGCCTGCAATTTTACTCCGTCCCCGAAATGCGCCACATTGTGAAGCGCTCGTCGAAGATTCTCGGCTGCGGCATCGAGAACGACGCGGCAACGCTTGTTGCAAGTCGTTCCCGCGGCACGCCCCGTATCGCCAACCGGTTACTGCGCCGCGTGCGCGACATCGCACAAGTCCGCCACGACGGCCACATCACGGTCGAAGTTGCCGAAGACGCCCTGCGCCTTCTCGATGTGGACAGCAAAGGCCTCGACGCGCCCGATCGCGCGTTTCTGCAATGTCTGATCGAAAAATTCGGCGGTGGACCTGTTGGCCTGAATACGTTGGCTGTCAGTTTGAGCGAAGACGACGACACATTGATCGACGTGGTTGAACCATACCTGATCCAGATTGGCTTTCTCGCACGTTCACCTCGCGGGCGAATCGCCACACGCGCCGCTTACGACCACCTGGGCTTGATTCCGCCCGCCGACATGAGCGAGGATGGGGGCGGTGTGATTGATTTGTATGGAAACGATGAGTAGAAATGACCGACGCTCCCACAACCGAAGAACTCGACGAAGAACCTGTCAAACCACCCGAACGTCTGCGCCAGGAAGAACTCTTCCTTTGGCCATGGCGCGTGTTGCTTCTCGCCGCCACGGTGTGGGCTGCCGTTTACGTCTATTGGGGGGCGTTTTATCCGATTGAGAAACTGGATTTCCTTGCCAAAGAAACTTTGCACGGCTCGATTCAACTGGGCCTGACGATTTTTCTTTCGCTCGAATGTTTGTACTACTTGTACATCAGCTTTTCCATGCGCCGTTGCCGAGAATGGGGCATGATCATTTGGGCGCTCGCCATGTTCGTCATGGGCCTCAGCGCTAAATTCCCGATCGGATAAAAACGCTGCCTCCGGGCGAACCCGGAGGCAGTTTTAACGAAGTGGCCAAAGGGGTTAGGCACATTCGTTAGCGTCGATTGTTTTTTTCCAACTGCTTGCGGCACGGAACGCACAACTTGGCAAACGGTTTGGCACGCAAACGACCAATGGGAATGTACGGACACGTTTCGCATTCGCCATTAGGTTCGACATCGCACATCTCGCAAAGACCATAGGTGCCTTCTTCCAACCGTTCGAGCGCCTTGACCACTTGCGATAAACGTTCTTCCTCGTACCGCCGCGTCATGAACGTTGTTTCAAGCGCGGAACTATCGGTTGCCGCATCGGCCTGGTGGCTCGAGAAACTACGGCTCATGTTTTCTTCGCTGGACGCTGCCACATCGTTGATCATCGCCAAATCGCGCAACAACCGATCACGCTCGCTCTCTAAAATCTGTCGCAACTCGCGCAATTCCGTCTTGCTGTAAGGTGCTTTGCGCTTGCGACGTTTCTTGGCCGGTTGTTCCTGCTTAACTTCCGCGACTTTCTTTTTCTTTACCGGAATTTTACGCGTTTCCGCAAATTCGGCGGCTTTCACCACGGAAGCCGGTAAAGCTTTGGAGTTGCGCGATTTGGCGTCTTTCGCGGCTTGGCGCGCCTTGGATTTTGTATCCTCGGCTCGCATGGCCAGCAACTTTGCCATAATTTCTTTTTTGCTCGGTCGATGCGGTTGTTCTTCCGAACTTGATTTCGATTCGTTCTTCGTCTTCTTCTGAGCAGCGTTTTTCAACGCGGCCAGTTTAACGTTGCTCATTGCCCTTCGGGCTATTGAGGTGTTTTTCCCCGTCGTCATGGTTGCCGATTCCTTGTGTCCCTGTTTCGTCGCTTTCGACGAAGCCTTGGCGCCACGCGACTCAACGTCTTTTTTTTCGGGCTGCTCTACAACGGCAGCCTTCCCCGAGTTCTGATTACTGGCAGCAGATTTACGGGAAGACGTCTTCGCAGATGTCGTTGTCGCTTTCTGCACCTTACTCTCGCCGGGAGCACTTTTCCTGGTTGGTTTCGCTTGAGCCTTCTCATTCTTTTGCGCTGTTCGGCTCACTGATGTAGTTGGCTTGATTGTTGTCTTTGCCGCAACCTTTTTCTTAGATTTCGCGGCGGTTTTTGACGCTTTTTTTGCCGAAGTCTCGCTCGTTTTCGCTGCAACCGCTTTCGCCGTTCTCGAACTCTTCTCAACCTTGGCAGATTCAGCCGCTTTTTTCACTGCGGTGGTTTTGGCAACCGCTGATTTTTTTGCGGCCTGCGATTTCTTCACGGCCTTGCTGGGCGAAGCACTCACCTTCGTCGGCGCACTCTTTTTGGCGACCGGGTTGGGCGAACTTGCCACAGATTTTTTTGCCGCTTTTGCGGACTTGGCGGCCTTTGCCGATTTCGACGGTTTGCTATCCGACGCGAGCTTTCGAGGGGTCACGAAGTCATTCTCCCGACGACATCCGCGCAACGGTCACACAGCGTCGGATGCGTTGCATCTTCGCCAACTGTTGGCGAATACACCCAGCATCGTTCGCATTTTTCACCCGTTGCCCGGACGATCTTCAAAGTGGTCTTCAGGTTATGAGATAACAAAGACGCAAGCGGCTCGATGCCGTCCTCGCTGTCTTCGATGATCACATCGGATACGATGAACAACCGATTGAAGCGATGCTTCTGGCTTTCCAGGAACGTACGCGTTTCCGCGTCGCTCGACCGGAAAACAACAGTCGCTTCCAGAGAATTGCCGATGACTTTGTTTTCTTTCGCGCGAAGTGGCTCGATGGCTTTTTGCACTTCCGCGCGAAGCGCCAGCAAACGCTCCCAACGTTTTGCAATTTCCGAATTTTGCCATTCGGAAACACTTGTCGGGAAATCGGCCAAGTGAACGCTCTCCGGTCGGTCGGAACTTGCCGGCAAGAATGTCCACCCCTCTTCCGCCGTGAATGGCATGATCGGCGCCAGGATACGCAATACGCGCGAAGCCAATTCATACGTCGCCGTTTGGCAAGCGCGGCGAACACGATCGTTCGCACCCGAGCAATATAAACGGTCTTTGGCACAATCCAGGTAAATGCCGCCCAGCTCGGTCACACAGAAACTGTTTACCAGATGGTAAACACGATGGAACTCATAACTGTCGTACGCTTTCTGAGTCTTCGCGCACAGTTCATCCAACTGACCGAGCACCCATTTGTCGTCTTCTTCCAAATCGGCGTAAGCCACACGGTCGGTGTCGGGATTGAAGTCCGAGATATTGCCCAACAGGAACCGGATCGTATTGCGGATGCGGCGATAAACGTTGGACACCTGCGTCATGATGTTCTGCGACGCCGCTAAATCGCTGCGGTAATCTTCCGACGCCACCCACAAACGCAACACGTCCGCGCCCATTTGCTTCAACACATCGAGGGGGGAAACCACGTTGCCCAGGCTCTTGCTCATCGGGCGGCCTTTGTCGTCGAGCACAAACCCGTGCGTCAGCACTTCGCGATACGGAGCGCTGCCTTTGACACCCATCGCCACCCAAAGACTTGACTGGAACCAGCCACGGTGTTGATCCGCGCCTTCCAGATACAAATCCGCTGGCCATTGCAAATTCTCGCGCGGTTCCAGAACGCCGAGGTGACTTGCCCCCGAATCGAACCACACGTCGAGAATGTTGTATTCTTTTTCATACCGATCGGCATCGCCCTTCATCGACTCGGGCAGGAAATCCTCCACCGGGCGCTCGTACCAGCAATCGGTGCCTTCCTTCGCCACATACTCGGCAAAGCGCGCGATGATCTCGGGCGTCAGCAGCGACTGGTTTTCCTTTTTATCGCGGACCGACGGAATCGGCACACCCCACGAACGTTGACGCGACAGGCACCAGTCCGGGCGGCCCGCCACCATGTTCGAAATGCGGTCGTATCCCCATTTCGGAATCCACTTCACGCGATTCAGCTCTTCCATGGCGGCTTCGCGCAAGCCATCCTTGCCAACGTCCATGAACCATTGCTCGGTGGCACGCATGATCACCGGTTTATGGCTGCGCCAGGAATACGGATAGCTGTGCGTAACTTTGCCCGCGGCGACGAGCGTTCCTTCTTCACGGAATTTCTCGACCAGTTTGTCGTTGGCGACAAGAACCGGCAGGCCCTTCATCTCGGGATAAAGGTCGTTGTACTTGCCAGCTCCATCAACGGGGTTAAAGACTTCCAGGCCATAGTGCCCGCCGATTTGAAAGTCCTCGACACCATGGGCGGGAGCCGTGTGCACGCAACCGGTGCCAGCTTCGAGTGTCACGTGATCGCCAATCATCACCAGCGAACGCTTGCCCGGGAAAACCGGGTGCGCGCATTCGAGACGATCGAGCACGATGCCCGGGAACTTGGCGACCACTTCGCCATCGGCCAAACCGGTTTCTTTCTTGAACGATTCGAGCAATCCTTCGGCGATGATCAACGTCTCGTCGCCCACTTTGTAAGCCACATATGGGAACTCGCCATGGACGCTGACACCCAGGTTCGCGGGTAACGTCCACGGCGTCGTCGTCCAGATCACGATGGTTGGCTTGACCAGCCCCGCCAGTTCGACGGGCAGCGTTTCGCTCGCCAGCGGAAACCGCAAGTAGATCGAATGCGAGACGTGGTTATCGTTGTACTCGATTTCCGCTTCGGCCAGTGCCGTCTCGAAAACCGGGTCCCAGTGCACAGGCTTGAAGCCCTTAAAAATGTAACCCTTTTCGGTCAACGTCCCAAGCGCTTTGACAATCGCAACCTCGTACTCGGGGTCGAGCGTCAGGTACGGGCGATCCCACTCGCCGCGCACGCCGAGGCGTTTGAATTCCTCGCGCTGCGTGTCGATCCATTGGTTGGCGTACTCGGCGCACATCTTCCGGATTTCGAGAGGCGTTTTCTCGAACTCCTTCTTCTTGTGCAACTGCTCGATCACTTTTTGCTCGATGGGCAGACCGTGGCAGTCCCAACCGGGGATATAATTCGTCTGGAAACCCGCCATGGTTTTATAGCGGACAATGATGTCTTTGAGCGTCTTGTTCAGCGCGTGACCGATATGGATATGACCGTTCGCATAAGGCGGTCCATCGTGCAGCACATAGGCGGGCGCATCGGCACGTTTAGCGCTGATTTTCTCTTCCAGATTGATTTCTTCCCAATACTTCAGCGTTTCGGGTTCGCGCGTCGGCAGCGAGCCCCGTTGGGGAAAATCGGTTTTCGGTGTCAGTACAGTATCGCGATAATCCATTCGAGCAGAACTTGTCATGAGATAAAGTCTCTTCTATATGAAAGGGCAGAAGTTCAATATATTCAGCAATCGAGATTACAACTTTTCGATCACACCGAGCACAATCGCCTGCCGGTCGGCTTCCCGGCTGTTGGCGATCTCAATAATCTCGGCAATCGATACGGGCTTCAGCGCCTCGGGGTAACATTCGTCCGTTACGGTCGAAATCCCCAGCACCTTAAGCCCGGCATGCACCGCCACTATATTTTCCGGAATCGTGGACATGGTAATCATGTCCGCGCCAATACGTTCAAGCGCGCGATATTCGGCGCGTGTTTCCAAATTCGGTCCCGTCACAGCGCTTGCCACACCGCGCTGGAGCTTGATGCCCTTCGAGAGCGCCACCTGCTCGGCCATGTCCATCAGCTCGAACGAATACGGCTCGCTCATGTCGGGGAAGCGCGGCCCGAGGCGCTCGTCGTTCGGCCCGATCAAGGGATTATCGCCCATCAGGTTGATATGGTCGCTGATCAGCACCAATGCGCCTTTGCGAATGAACGGGTTCACACTGCCCACGGCGTTCATAATGACGAGCGTGTCCGCGCCAAGTGCCTTGATCACACGAACGGGGAAAGTCACCTGCTCGAGAGTATAACCCTCGTAACGATGAAAACGGCCCTGCATCACAACGACCGGTTTGCCCGACAGAGTTCCACAGCACAAGTAGCCCTTGTGACTCTCAACTGTCGAAACGGGAAAGTGAGGAATTTCGGCGTAGGGAATCTTAATCAGACCGTCGGGTGCATCGCCCAAATCGCCCATTCCGGTTCCGCAAATGATGCCCACGCGTGGGGCTTTGGCGAAGCGAGCCTGGATATATGCAACGGCTTCCTGAATCTTATCGAAGAGAGACTTCTGAGTGGCTGTATCTGATTGAAGGGACATCTGTCTTCCCACTTTCCGAAGAGGCGTTTAGTCGTCCAAGCCAAGCTGGCTCAATCGTTCACGCAATTGGTCGGCATCCAATCCCGCAAAGAGCACCGTCTTTTCACGGGATTTTTCTCCTCTCACGATCTGGACGGCGGACTTGGAAATTCCAGCCCAGTCGGCAAGAAACTCGACCAACGCCTTGTTGGCTTTTCCATCCACCGCAGGGGCGCGCAACGCGATGCGAATCCGGTCGCTCAAGACCCCGACGATCCCCGAACGTTTGGCGTTAGGCTGGACCTTCACCGCCAGCTCCGCGCCTTTGTCCGTATTCCGTAAACCCAGTTCTTTCAACGGTTTGCACCACGCATTCTTCCGGGAACCCGCGAAAAGAGACCTGAGAGTAGAACGGAGTCAACCCATGTCAAGCCAAATGGCGGATTTGGCGCACCAGACAGCATCCCACACCCGCGCTGTCAATGCCCAACGCGACGGGAGATCATTTTCGGCGTTTCTCCTTTGCCTCCAGAAGCAAAGATCATTATTTTTAAAGTTAACGTCATGCCCAAGGACCCCATCCCATGATCGACGAAGCAACTACCGACCGCCTGATTGAAGCCGCTCGTCTCGCCCAGCAGCGTGCTTATTGTCCATACTCGCACTTTCCCGTCGGCGCCGCGATTTTGACCAATCAGGACAAGATCATTCTGGGCTGCAACGTCGAGAACGCCAGTTACGGCCTGACCATCTGCGCCGAACGCAACGCCATGACCCGCTGCGTTACCGACGCCGCGGGCGAACCGATCGCCATCGCCATTGTGGGCAATACCACGGCGCCGATTTCCCCCTGCGGCGCATGTCGGCAGTTTCTGGCCGAATTCAATCCCGAGATGACCGTCGTTTGCGAAGGCACTAGCGGTGGTCGGTTTGTTTCCACCGTGCGCGAACTGCTCCCGGGGGCCTTTGACCGCGAGGACCTGGAGGAAACCAAAGACATCTGAAAACAAATGGATTACAAGGCAATCATTCAAGTAAGCTTTCTGCTTTTGACGGCGGCGTGATCCTATTTGCTTTCGATTCGGCTTGACTTTTTCCCTTCAAGGAAACAAACGATTACTTATTAACCTGGAGGTAGGAAAATGGGACAACCAGAAGCACATTCCGAAGCGATCGAACCAGCCCCTCCAACCTCTATTCGTTCAAAGCTCAAACGTATGGCAATGCTTCTCACCACCGGCATCCTCTTATTCCTATTTCTCACCACGGTGGGATGCTGCTCGCTGCAACGGAAATTGATCTATTATCCCCCGCCTGGAGGATACCAGCCATCGTACGCCGTCGGTTTGCCGGAAGGCACCGTGGAACTGGAATACACGACCGACGATGGCCGCCAAGTGGCCTTCTATGTTCCCCCGACCGAAAGCGACCCCAAGCAACTGCCCACCGTGCTTTGGGTCATGTTCAACGGCAACGCCAGTCTTGCCCAGGATTGGCTGGACTTAATCGAATCCGCCTCGCGCACGGACACGGGATTCCTTCTGGTCGATTATCCGGGTTACGGATTGTGCGAAGGTTCGCCGACCCGCAAAGGCATCCTACGCAACATTGACGCCTCGTACTTGGCGCTTGCCGATCATCTGGGAACGACCACAAAAAACCTGGAGCCGCATACCCGAGCCTTCGGTTTTTCGCTCGGTGCCGCCGTGGCGCTGGAATTTGCTGTCCGCCATCCCCCGAAGCACGTCGTTCTGCTGGCCTCGTTCACCAGCATGCAGGACATGGCGCGGATCGTGGTGGGTCCCGTGATCAAACACCTTTTGATCGATCGTTTCGATAATCGAGCGCGCCTGGCCGAACTCGCCGCCTTGCCCAATCCACCCCGGGTCGATCTGTTTCACGGAACCCAGGACGATGTCATTCCGTTTGCGATGGGAGAGGAACTTGCCGCAGCTCACCCGTCTATGATCACCTTCCATCCGATTGAGGGAAGCGATCACAATTGGTTGCCCAACATTGCAGGCGATCAAATTCGGAAGGTGATGACCACCACCTTCGATCCCGAAGATCAAAAAGTGGATTAGAAATCTCAGCGCCTTGATAAGGCTTGTCTTAGGGCAAATCGACCAAGGTTTGTCCAATATATTCAACTTCTTATTGCGACCTGTTTCTGTTTGGAATAATTCCGTTTACGAATAGTTCTTTTCAACGTTGATCATTGGGCTTACTGTTTTTTGACAAACCTGGGAAAAGCAGAAAGAGGTCCACTGATGTTTGGAGCTACCATGAAATCCCGAAAATACCTGATCGACAAACATTACCAGTTTGGCCAGCTTTTCTGGATCTTTACCGCAGCCATTTCCTGCATCGGCTGCTTCGTTTTGGGAGTCACCCTCCACTTCGCCGTCTATCTCGGGATCGAATATGGCGACATCACTCCTGAACTTGGAAAAATCCTGATTGTTGCCATCCATGTGACGATGTGGCTTTTACTCATCCTCCTGGTAGCGATGATCATCAAAACATCCCATCGCTCCGTTGGTCCTGTTCAGCGATTCAAAGGCGTTTTGCATGCCATCGAATCCGGCAATTACGACATGGCCCCGGTGGAATTGCGGAAAAAAGACGAGTTCAAAGACCTTGCCGATGCGTTTAATACGGCGATTTCTTCTCTGAAAGACCGTCAGCAAAAAACAGCCGACCTCGTCTCGCGCATGAAAAAACAGTTGGAAGACGCGGAACAGAAGTTAAGCGCCGACGAGCAGAACGGTTGCCTGGAAGAACTGAAGACTTCGTGCGGTGATTTAGAGAAACTGGTTTCGTGCTCGAAAGAAACGGCGGAGTAAGAATGCCTGATGGATGATGTGCCCCCAGCATCTCCAGGAAAATCAGAGTTCGTGTTTTCCCCCAACACTCCATTTGCCCCGGCGCTAACAGGGTTCTAACGCTTCTCGGGCGCTCGATGATTTGCATCAAGCGTCCGATGGTCGCAGGGCGTTCTTCAAAGCCACAAGATCAAGGCGCGCAAGGTGAAGGCGATGGGAGCGTACAGTATGTACGTGACCTGAGCCTGAGTCCGATGCGTAACGCAGGAGTTGTGTTACCTTTTTGCGAATTGTCCTTTTCTGTGCCTAAACCTCCTGATTCCAGGATTCCAAGAGAAATCGTCACCCTGGGAGACCATCTGCGAAAGAGGCGGATTGAACTGGGTCTGACGCTCAAGCAGGTGGGTGAAAAATTCGAGGTGGGGCCAAAGCGTGTGCTGTGTTGGGAGCAAGGACACCATCAACCGCACCCGAAACACCACCGGGGTATCATCGAATTCCTGGGGTATGATCCGTTCCCAGGCCTTATAGTCTGAGCGAGCGGATGAAGCGGTTTCGGCTCCGGTATGGGTTGACCATGGCCCAATTTGCTCGGTTATCGGGCATTGGAAAGAGCCGATACTGGGTATGAGAGCGAGGCGAGCAGGTTCCCGAAGAACAGGAAGCCGAGCGGCTGGAGGTGTTCCTGGAGAAAGCTGAAAACCACCCCGACTGGCTGGTCCAGGCAATCAAAAGCGGCGAACCGGTCTTGCCTGCCTAATCCAATATAGCCGCCACGATTGGTGAGCATTTGTTTGCCGAACGGCACAAGCGCGGGCTGACTCAAGCCCAAGCAGCCCAGACAATCGGCGTGTCGCTGTCGGCCTACGCCCGCTGGGAGACCGGAACCGACACCAAACTCTTCCAATGATCATTCAATTTCTAGGATACCTTCCCGAACCACCCAGGGAGCCTCACAAGCGGTTTCGGTTCTACCGTCAAGCGCTTGGCCTATCGGTCAAGGAATTGGCGATGGAGTGCCGCATTTCTCATGGCCGGATTTCTCAGATCGAGGCGGGCAGGGCCAAAATGGATGAAGGGCTGCTGGCGTGGCTGGAGGAGTGGGTGAAGGAGGAATATTTGACTGAGTAAGGAACAAATCACTACGCCAGTCCCAGGCTGCCCGGGCAATCGGCGTGTCATCTTCCAAACCAGTAGTCGCCCTAGACAACTCACCGACATTCAATATTGAATATTATGACCCTATCTCCGCCTGCTTGAGTGGACTGCCCAAGTAAGATCGGGAATCATGTAACCACTTGAGACTTCTATAATGATTGGTCCAACCTCGTCGGTTCCGACGAGTTGAAAGTGGGCCTGCTCAGAGAATTGGAGCCCCAATAAACTGGCATGAAGTCTATATGCACACTCTTCTGACCGCAGGAACTCCTCGATAGCCTGTAGGTCCTTCCTTGCTCGAATCACTTGTAACATCACTTGCGTGCTTGTACCGTCTGACTGAAATCCCAGCCCGGGTGGCCCGAGGATTTCCCCGTCCCGCAACTTGGTCGTGGTATTGATATTCGCTTTGCGCAGGTTGGCACGCTCCGATTGGGAAGGGTTATAGGAGACATCGAGGGCACCAGCGAAGACAAATGGCCTGAGCAAGTCTGGCCAATTGTCCCAAACCACCTGAATCAGTTGCTGATTGGACCAGTGCGTGTGATCCAGAATTGCGAGGAAGTAAGCCGTGTCTGTGGTCACATAAGCGAAGAGCAGTTCCTTGGTTCCCATGACCAGATTTCCGCCGTACCTCGGGTTCGGCGTCAGGCTCAAATGGAGATGGTGAATGCCCCACTCGTACATCATCAAGTCCTTCGCGTTTACCTTGACGATTTTGCGGCTCAGGTGAGGCCTCAGATCTACTCCGGTTTCAAACTTCGTTTGGATCGCATCCACAACAGAGATGAACTGAGGAGGCGTAGTGAAATCAGCCGCGCGAACGACGTTCCTCGGGCGAGGCTGGATTCGCCGCTTCATGGCGTTGAAGTACATCGCCCCAACAGTCTCATACCTTTCGGTTGGGGTGACACTGAACCCAAATTCCGTCAACTTAGCGAGCATAATCTGCCGCCAGTCCTCAACAAGATCTATTATGAGTCCAGTTCCGGTTAGACTCATCCTTCACCTCCACAAAATAGACATCCGTCGTAATCCGGCGCAGCGGGTACCTGCTCTGCACAGTTTGTACTCCGTATCCACATACAAGCCCTAACCTGATTCTTGGTGCACCCACGCCAATTCTGAAAAACCTTACGTAGCGCGTTTTGCAAGCAACTTTTCACGCAATGGTCGAGGTTCCGCACAAATCATAAATGCAATCTTGCAATATTCGGCAAGGATAACACCAATTTTCAACTCCAGTGGTCGCGCCACGTCATGTTTCAAGAGATTCTCGGGGGCGTAGGGGCCATGCTCGGGTCCATGAACGTAAAGAATGATGTTTTCATATGGTGTCCGTCGAAACGCTACCTGAGCGGCCAGTTTATACCGCCCCTGGTGGTAACCAGTGGTGGTGAGAAAGAGTGCCTTGGGAGACTGTAAATCTAAAAGGTATCGAAGTAAGTTTTGAGCATTTTCGTCAGTATCTCGCGAATGACGTTCCTCATGAATTCGAGAACCGTCGATGCCACACAAGCGTAAGTATGCAGCAAACGCACGTGCTTCAGTCAGATCAGTTGCCTTATTTGTGTTATCATAGTACGGTCCAGAGCCGCTTGTAACAATAAGTGCTTGCGGACAATGACGGACGAGTTCGGCGGCGGCCATTGGACGATCAAAGCCTCTGGCACCGGGCACTGCAATTATGGCCACATTCGACCACTCATCATCAGTTTGGGGGAGATGTTCTCTGGACAGATTTCTACACGCCCCTACTAAACTCTCCTCTAATGACTTACAACCGTTAGTGACCCGTTCCGCTGCCTTCTTGCCCAACTGTTTGGCAAATTCCTTATGGTTCCA
>CAZOKZ010000086.1:0-15911 GCA_964580585.1 uncultured Candidatus Sumerlaeota bacterium
TTTGTATTTTCAGACATGCTTGAGAAGTAAAATAGTCGCTGCTCCACGGAACAAAGTTCCACGAGCGGTTGTCCGTTTGGTATATTCCTAATGGCTTTTGGAGGTGTATGGTGAGTTGCCGTACGATCGTACTCGGTTGGCTTGCGATTGCGAGCCTGTTATTTTTTGTCGGGACAAGTGTGGCGCAAGCGCCGGTCACAAAGGAATCGTCTGAAGCGACGCATGTGGTTTTCGTTCCTTATGACCGGATGACGGGACCGGAATGGGGCGAAGGAGAGTCGGTCCTGGTGCCGTACGCGCGATTCCTGGAATTGCAGGGGACGGTGAATCCCGACCAGCCGGTAAAATACGATCCGGTGGCGACGATTGCGCAAATGAACCTGGAAGGGCGCGCGCGCGATTCGGTCGTGGTGCTCGATGGAACGTTGACGATTCATGTGCTGGCGGAACCGGACGATGTATTGGCGGTTCCGTTGCCATTTAATGGGGCGGCGTTAGAGAGTTTGACGGTGGACGGTGCCGATGCGCTGGCGGCTCCTTCGGATTCGGCAGGCGTGTTATTACGGTTAAAGGGCGCGGGAGCGCGAACGGTTCATGTGCGGTTTGCAGCTCCGCTGGCGCAAACCGGTGAAGCACGACGATTGGATGTAGGATTGCCACGCGCGGCGGCTTCATCGGTGCGTATTACGGTCGATAATGACGTTGAACTGGAGTCGCATGAATGGAATGCGCCGGCCGTGGTGGATTCGACGGAGGGAGGGGGATGGACGATTGTTGCGGCGGCAGGGGGGCGCGATCGATTGCGCTTGGGATGGAGTCCGCGCGTGGAAGCCGTTTCGATTGCGTTAGAAACACGGCTTTCGGTGGAAACGAAAATTGCCACGGAGATCGCAATGACGCGCATGGATCTTCGCGTGGAGAGTAACGTCACCGTTTTAGCAGGCAAGACGGATATGGTGGCGTTTGAGATTCCCTCTGGCGTGCGTGTTTTTAACGTCGCGGGATCGTATGTTCGCGATTGGTCGGGACCCGATGAGAGCGGGCGTTTGACGGTGCATTTGTTGCGCGAGATGGATGGGGCGGTGAAAGTGGAACTCGAAGGTGAAATGGAGGCGACGGAAAATCTTGTCTCCGTCCCCTTGATTCGTGTGGCGAACGCGGTGCGGGAAAAAGGCGTTGTTTCCGTGATGCCCGACGATCGCGTGGATTTATGGCCGGAAACGGCAAGTGGTTTGCAGGCCACGACTCCAGACGCCAACGTGCATTCGCGCGAGGGCGGGCGATCCTGGCGGTATGGAGCGCCCAGTTGGAAACTGGTGTTGTCGCGAGCTGAGATTCAGCCCACGTTGCGATCCAATACTGTGTTGAACTATGAAGTTACCAATGAATTAGTGAATTTGGATTCAACCCACAAAGTGACGATTTCCGGGCGCGGAATTTTTCACACCCGACTCTCTGTTCCTTCGGGATATAAAGTGCTCGAAGCGAATCCCAAGCAACTGATTTCGGGATGGCGTCAGGACGGAGAGTCTGTCGATATCAATTTCAGCAAAGAACAATCGGACAATGTGCAAGTCGGGCTGCGTCTTCAGAAAACACGAGGCAGCGTGGAAGAGGACGTCGAATTATTGCCCGTGAAGTTGGAAGGCGCAGACGAGGAAACAGGGCGCGTGGTGCTTTCGATGCCCCCGGCGCTGCGTCCGACCGAATTGCAAGCCGATGGTCTGCAATCCACCGATGTGCGCGAATTTGCGGTTCAACGTCAAATTGCAAGCAGCACCGAGTTTGGGGACGCGCAGCCGGTTTTAGGTTATCGATTTGTCGCGCCGACGTTCAAAGGGCGGGTGAAAATCGAAAGACGTCGCACACGATTAACTTGCGAGACGGCAATATTAGCTTCGATCGAGCCGACGTTGATGCGGATCGATGCGACGATGGATTGGAATGCGGAGTTTTCCGCCACCGATGAGTTTCAGGTTTTGGTGCCAGCGGAAATCGGCGAAGACGTGCGTTTCGACGGGACGGGAATCAAGGAAAAGACACGCTCGGACGAAACGCGCGAAGATGGCGCGGCGCTTTGGACGATTCGACTTCAGCGGCGTGTGTTGGGGCTTTACCGGTTGAATGTTTCGTACGATGTGCCGCTCGAAAGCAGCAACGATGGTAGTGCAACGACGACGGATGTGGCATTGGTGCGAGCGGAAAACGTGGCGCGTGAAACGGGGCATGTGGCGGTGTCGCGTGGTGAAAATCTGGAAGTGCGTGTCGCGGAATCCGAAGGGCTGGAGCGCCGCGATGTGAAGGAATTGCCCGCGAAATTGGCAGGTTCCTTTTTTGGCTTTCGATATTTCGATCCTGCTGCTGCAAAACTGAAACTGGAACTGGTTCGCCATGATCTGGATACGGTTTTAGGAGCGTTGATTCGCCGTTTGCATATTGAAACGGTGGTCAACGACCAACGGGAGGCGGTGCATGAGATCTGGTTTGAAATTCAAAATAACCGCGAACAGTACCTGGAGCTGAAATTACCAAAAGAAATGAGTGTTTGGTCGGCATTTGTGCGCGGTGTGCCGGTGCGGCCAGCTTTGCGCGAAAGCGACGGGGCGCATTTGATTGAGTTGGCAAAATCGGAAACGGCTGCTTCGGCGTTTCGGGTGCGATTGATCCTGCGCGAGACATTGCCGGGCGGGGAACTTGGTACGCGTGGGACGCTGGCCTTTGCACCGCCGGAAATCCTGAATATTCCGGTATTGCGCACAACCTGGAAGACGTACTTGCCGGTGGATTATCGCTATGTGTCGTTTGGCGGAACGATGCGTCATGAATCGGGACGTTCCACGCCGTGGTTGGCACCGGCGGCGGAGACATTGCTGAATGATGTGCCCGCTGATGCAGCAGGAGGCATCGCCGCGCGCACGCTTCATCCGCCCGTTAGCGGCGCGGCGACGAAATATGAGGCAACGGAATCTCCTGAAGAAAAACAGGCACGTGTGACGGCGACGGCGCTTGATATTCCCATCGTTAAAGAAGGCGTGCAGTTTGAGTTTAGCCGGTTAAGCGGTGTGGGTACGGTTGAAATCGGTTTCTGGTCCAAAAAAGCGTTACTGATTTTGCAGGGTGGGTTCGCATTGGTCTTGTTCATCGGGTTATTGTTCGCCAGTGGGGGATCGCGGCGTCCGTTAGTGCTGATTGCAGCCGTGCTGGCGGCGTTGGTTGCAGCCAGTTTGCTCGATGGATTGGCGGGACGATTGGCGGCGACTTCGTTGATCACCAGTATCGCGGCTTCGGGTGTTGGATTGGTTTTGTTCGGGTGGCAAAAAGTCCGGGAAGCTGCACAGCGTCGGCAGCAATCGAGTGAAACGTTGTCGTTTGATATGGGAGAGCCGCTCGATCCAATGAGCGATGATTTTTTGTCAAAAACAACCGGTCAACAAACGGATGAATCAGCGGCGATGGAAAAAGAAGCGGAGGAAAAATCCAACGCGCATGAAGATACGCAACCACTGATTGAGGATGACGAAAAACCCCAGGACGAGAAGTGAGGCGCGCCATGAAAATCCTCACGATTGTTTCTCAAATTGCTTGTGCGGTGTTGCTGGTCGGTTGGGCCGCAGCGTCGCCCCCTGTCGAAGTGTTGCATGTGCCGCGCGGTGACGTTCCGAAATTAATCGGAGATGCACGCGAGGGCGTCACGTTACCGTTGAATGAAATTTTGTCGCTGGTCGAGCAAGCGGGTCGGAAAACCGCCACCGCCGAATCTCTCGAAGGGGTGCAGATTACTGCGCTACCCTTAGCGGGGACAATCGAGGGTGAATTACTCGAATGCACGGGAGCGATTTCGTTTGTGAATTCGAGCCCAGAACCATCGGCGATCCGTTTATCTGGAGACGGAATCCAATGGACTGGTCAATCGATGGAGGGGACCGAGGAGCCAAGCGGTTTTCTGGTGAAGGTGGACGGGGCCGTTTGGTTGGTGGCTGAAGGCAATGCTTCCGGGAGTCTGGAGATTTCCGCGACGGTGCAATCGAGTTCAGGGGGATGGTGGTCGCTCGATGCGTTGAATTGCCCAGCCTATTGGCGAATTACAATGCCGGAAGGAAGCGAACCTCGGTCGTGTAACGCACCGTCGGTGTTGAATCGAATGACGGAAGAATCGATTTTTGAAGTTTGGCCGATTCAAAATCAAGCGACGCGTTTCGCATTGCGCCAAACGACGCCTTTTGATGGCGAATCGGTTTTTCGTGCCAGTGTAAATCGTGGGGTAAACGTCAGCGATGGCACATTGTTGATCAACGATCAGGTGGTGGTGAGCGGTCGTATTGAAGCGGGGAAGAGCATTCGTTTTGAATTACCGGGTGGACTGGAACTGCTCACCGTTGATTCCAAAGATGACATTGAATTAATCCGAACCCCTGAAGCGGTCGAAGCGACTGCGCGGCATGAAATGGCGGGGATGCGAATCGTCGCCGAGTTCGTGCCTCGGATTTCGGACAAAACCATGCGTCTCGGTACATGGGAAATAGACAATTGTGTGCGAAACGATTTTTTGCACCTGTCGTCATCGGGCGAGTTGATTCCCGTTTTGATGCAGCAGCCGGATTATTTTGTCGAAGCGCGTCAGGACGAAGATTATCGTACATGGATGATCGGTCAGGCGCTGCCCACGATTGATGTCGCGATCGTTCCGGCGCGTGCCGAACGCGCTCCGTCGGTTTCCTCGACGATTCAGTTCAACGAACGGGTGGCGAGCGCCGTCGCGCAAATTCACCTGGTTGATACGCGCAGCGGAACGGTGGAATTTTCAGCGCCATCGGATTGGAATGTGACAAAGATCACAGCAACGGTGGATGGCCATGCGGTGGATGTTGGAACGACGGTTCGCGATGCGGTTCGCCATCTGGTTTCCTGGCAACCGGACCAAGGTGTGGACATTGTGCGCGTTGAAATGCAACGTCCGATGGCTTTCGATGTAACTGGCAAGGACATTGAATTCGTGTTGCCCCGGTTGGCGTTAGCGGATGGCAGCGCGTTGACGGAAGAGGCTGTTGTTACGTGGAACGAGGCGCTTGACGTTCGTAACGGAACGTTCCGGGATGCGATGGTGGTGACGGAGGAGGAATTGACGTTTCCGGAATTGAATGGCACGCGCGGGAACCTGGCGATTCGAGCAACGGGAGCCGCTCCCGAAGCTCGATTGCTCGTTAAGCGGCGAGAACCGGATGTGAGAAGCCGTGTGGCAACTCTTTTGACGGTGGAAGAAGATCGGTTGGTAGTACAAAGCACCTTGTTTTACACGGTGCGTTTTGCACCGAAGGACAGGTTTCGTTTTATACTACCTGCGGGTACCGGGAACTTTGTACGTCTAACCGGCGGAGCTATTCGAGAATCGGGATTCGAAGCGCATGGGGACGGAGAACTTTGGACGGTGCAAACCCAACATGGTATCGTGGGCGATTGGGCGGTTTCGTTGGAATGGACGATTCCATACGATCCGAATGCTTCGATTCAAGCACCCCAAGTTTCTATTCAGGATGTGAGTTCTCAACGGGGCTGGCTGGCTCTCGAAGCGTCTCCGTCCCTGCGGTTGGACGTCGAGGCTCGGCAACTGACCGAGGCCGATCCGTCCGAATTGCCTGCTGTGGCGTGGCAATCGGGCCGTCGTCTGCTTAATGTCTGGCGATATCTCCGTCCCCCGTACGATTTGCGCATCACGCCGGAGCGTTTTATTCCCGAAGATGCGTTGCGCGCTATTGTGGCGGAGGCCGAGGTGACCTCCACCGTTTCACCGGAAGGCGAGCGATTTACGGAAGCCGTTTACAAGGTGATGCCACGCAGCGAACGCCAGTTCTTCGAAGTGATTTTGCCGATGCAGGCAGAATTGTGGTCTGTGTTGGTCAACGGTGAGGGCGAAAAACCCGCTACGCGGATCGAGAGTGATGGGTCGCGGCGTTTGTTGGTTCCGTTGCCGGCAGTTGCGATGGGGACGGAGACGATGACGGTTCGTTTGATGTATCGTGAATCCGGTGCAGCGTTGAATGCCGGGACTCGTTTGGAATTAAATGGTCCACGCGTACCGGTGCCGGTTAATCGCACCACGTGGAATCTGAATCTGCCACCGGGATTCGAGTATTTAGCGTTCGAGGGTTCCTTTGGCCCAACGGTGTTTCCGCGTGTTCCATTCGCGACATTTTTGCGTTCGGCATACTATCCCGAGAAGCTGATATTTGATGATACATCGACGGGAGGAGTTGTCTTTTTCGCGATCTTCCTGGTTTTTCTTGTCGTAATTTATGCGGGCGTATCGGAGTATTATCGTCGATACCAACAGCAGAGTTCAGCGGGAAGTGAAGCCTCCTCTTCGAGACAGGAATCGCGGGGTTGCACCGTTTCGCTCATTGAATTGATCGTTGTGGTGGGTATTATTGCGATTTTATCCGCCATTGCGACACCGAATTTTTTAGAAGCGCAGACACGCTCGAAGGTTTCGCGCGCATTGTCGGATATGCGTTCGATGCGAACGGGTCTCGAAGCCTATTACATCGATCAGAATTCGTATCCACACAAACCGGAAATCTTGTGGCAGGGGACGGTGAAGTATTTATCGGGACCATTTACCGACCCGTTTGCCCAACCGTCTGGGACATCCTTGCGGTATCTGGTTCATGGTGCCGCACTGGATCGTGCGCGGAGTGCGGGGTTGATCGGACCGGGCGAGAATACTCAATGGATGTTATACAGTATCGGGCCTGATGGAATCGATGATGACGGGCGGATGCTTTACGATCCCACGAATGGAACTCTCAGCAGCGGCGATGTGATCGCAATTCAGCGCGCCGAAGAAAAAAGCGGCTGGGACTCTTACTATGGCGATCGGGTTAGCAGAATGGACGATCAGGTGAAGGATCGAGGGCAGCGGCACAAAATGCTCGAGCAGGCTCCGATGGAAGAAACAGCGCCGAGGTCAGCAAATGAGCCCATGGCGCAAATGCCGCCGGTGGTCATTACCGACGGCGAGTATGATCCGGCAAAGGGAACCGTTTCCAGTGGCGATTTGTGGCGTGTCAAAGAAGGGACGGAGGAGGAAATGGCTGAATTAGAGGCGTCTAACAGGTTGGCTGAAAAACCAGCGGGTCCATTTTCAAGGACTGAAAGTGCTGAGGAAGATAATGCGTTTGGTTGGAATTCAGAATCGGATGGCGATATCTTACTCGGTATTTCGACAACAGAAGCGGGAGCGAGCTCGACGGCGGGCTCAGGTGGCTTGGTCGGAGGAAAGCAAGCACTTGTCATTTCAACGAAGACACGCAGTCGTGAAGCCGGACTGCTTTCGCTGGACATTGAAACGCCACGTGGAGGCGTTCAGCGCCGCTTCGAAGGGCTGTTTGAGGATGCACAATTATCCGTGCGATTATTGGAGGAGCAACGATTCCAACGGGCACGTTTCCTGGTGAAGTTTATTGCATTCCTGATATTGGCATTGGTTTGGTGGAAACGACGCGACGCGTTTCGCCATGTATTTATTTCGATTTTGGCGATCGCATTGATTGTCCCCGTTATTGTGCCTGGTCCGTGGGCTGCATTTTTCAATGCCGTGATTCAGGGGTGTTTGCTTGCGTTGGTACTTCCCGTTCTGGGGTGGATGATTCGTCGCGTGAACCGTCGGTTGCCGTCACGCGCCATGGTTGGTGTGATATTTCTGGGTGTTTTGACGGGTTCGGCCCCGGCTTTTGCGGATGAAACGGCGCAACCGGTTCGCCTTATTGTTCCGTACGACGAAGATTCGCTCGCGACGCAAACAACCGGTATTTCCAGTACGTTTGTTGATCGAACAACATTCGAAGCGTTATGGAATGCCGCGCATTCGGATGAGGAAATTACTCCTCGGAAGCGTTTCGCCGCGCTGGCCGATTTTCAATTAAATGGTCACGTGGATTTGGATCGTGATAATATGCAGGGGACGGTGACGGTGCTTGCGGTGAATATGAAAGAGACACCGGCTCGCATAGCGTTGAAGATGCGCGAAGCCGTTCTGGATGATTTGTCAGGTGCCCAGGATGCTTCGATTGAAGCGACTTCCGATGGTTATATTCTGGTATTAGCACCGAATACGTGCGCATCTTACACGATAGGTTTTTCGTTGCCTTGTTTGTTGAAAGGGAGCGAGGGCGAGTTCACGCTTTCGATGCCCGAATGCGCCTCGGGCAACTGGAACGTGGAAGTTCCCTTGTCGGCTTTGAATGTCGAGACCTCGGATCGATCAACTCCCATTCAAAAATCCACTGAAACGGGAACATTATTATCTGGTTTTGTGAAATCGGGTATCAACAAGGTTCGTTGGCAGGCTGATACCTTGACTGTCAGGGACGGAGAAGCGGAAGCGCAGTCCTGGTCGGCGAAAATGGATACGGATATTCGATGGAATCATTTGGGGTGGGCCGAATGGCGCGCCGAAATGCAATTTGAAGTTGTTGGGCAAAGCGGTGTATTACCGCGTGAAGTTGCGCTTCCAGTCGATTCGTCGATTCAATTGTCGAGTGGAACTGGCGATGGACTTCGACGCGTCCGCATAAAAGACAATGTGGCCTATTTGACGTTGGATGCGAAACGCACGGTTACGGTAATATTGAATGGTATTGTCTCGGGGGCGAAGAGGGACGGAGGCAGGTACATGTGGTCGATTGGAGGAATTCGTCTCGGTGAAAATCACGTGAAATCGCAAAATATCCGCGTGGAATGGAGCGAAGGGTTTCAGGTTGCGTCGCTCGATTCCGCGGGATTGGTACGTCATTCAGCACAAGACGTATCCAGGGGATTTTCCGCTCATCAGTTTGAAGTGGTGAAGTCCGATTGGGCATTGTCGATGGAGCTTCAATCGCAGGCACCGGATTATGAAGTGGAAACGAATGAAATCGTGTCGCTGGTACCGGGGCAGCCGATTCGACGCATGTTGGCAAAAGTGTACTTTCACGATTTTGCCCTTCCGACATTGAGCTTCGATGTCCCCGAAGGTGTTCAGGTCATGGATGTCAACGGTCCAGACGGAGTTGATTGGATTCAAATTGGTAATCGGTTGGACGTGCGTGTTCCCAGTGCTGTGATTGGAAACGAGTTGGAGTTGGATGTGCAATCGCGGTTTGTGCGCCCCTCCGGCGCGCTCGTTACCCTGATGCCGTTTCGTGTTTCAGGCGTCCCGAAATCCCAGACGCGATTGGCGGTCTCCGTCCCCGTTGACATGGATTTGATCGAGCGTGATCTGGCTGGGGCGACGGTATCGTCCCAATGCATTCAACGCTTGCGAACTTTTCCCGATTTGATGGCCCAGTATAGTTTAAACAGTGCGCATAGTTGGGAATTAAAAGATAACCAAAAACCGTTGGAGTTTGAGCTCAAACCGGTAACGCGGTCGGCATTTACATCGGTGTATAATCGCGTGACGATCTCCGATGGAAATCAACATTTGCACGCCGTGGTGCGGTGCGAGCCGCGTCGCGGACGGCTCGATACGGTGTATGCGCGCGTGTTGCTGCCCAAGGCCGATTCGGAAGCCGCGAATCGATTAGATATTTCGGGGCCAGTTCGCAGTGTGGAAACGAATTGGGAGTCGGATCGAGAGTTGTTGGTGACAGCACGTTTATCCATTCCCGTGTCGCAATCCGTTGAATTGACGATGACGTTGGACCAGCCATTCGACGCTACGGACGAGGGCACGCATCATGCGCCGGTGGTTCTTCCGATAAATGAAGAACGTGTGAAGGCATTGCTTTTGTTGCGTCGCGATTTTGAAGGTCAATTTGCCGATCCCAGCGCCGAGGGAGGACGTGTGATCGATCCTTCGGAAGCGGATTGGCCAAGTGCAGAGTTTGCGCCGTTGCCATCCGACCTGGCTTTCGAGTTGCCCGCCGATGCAAAGCGCCTGCCGACGTTTCATGTGCTGCGTCACTCGCGCGAAGAAGCGTTGCGCGCGGTGGTCGAGGTGTTGCGATTGCGTGTGATTATTACCGAAGATGGTTTTGAGCGTCACGAGTTGGAAATCGCGATGCAAAATCAGTCGGAACAATTTTTACGCATCGCTTTGCCTGCGGAAAAGAAAGACGTGACGCTTTACGAAGTGCGTGTTGCCGATCGTGTTGTCGATGCGGTTTTTGCAACGGAGCAGGGACGCGATGTGCTTTTAGTGCCGCTGAATCGCACGGGGTTGCTCGATCCGGAATTGACGGTGCGCGTTGCCTACACAGTGGATGCGCGTGCGGCATTTGAAAGTGGATCGGTACGCGAGCAGGCGCAGCCGGAAATCCTCGGTGGCGTGCCCGTCGCGCAATCGGCGTTGATTCTGATGCTGCCCTCTACGTGGTCGTACTCGGATTTCGAGGGTACATTGAATCGCGTTGAGCTGGTCGATATCGAATTGGACGAAGCGTTGCGCCGGGCGCGTAAAGTCGAACAGCTTTCTGAAGCGATCATGAATGTTGAGGAAAGCGACAAGCTGGAACAGGCAGTGGAGAATTTAAATCGACTGCAAAGCAAACTCGATACGGACTTATACACGGCCAATCAGCAATACAACGCATACGGTCGTGAGCAGTCGCGACAGATGGCTCAGCAATCCATCGATACGTTTCAGTTTGATAGTAAATTAGCGGATGAGCGGCGACGTAATTTGAGCTTGGCCAACGAGTCGCAAACAGCGTTGTATTCCAATGTCATGACGTTGCAAAACAAACTGGAAATCAAGAAAAACAAGGCGCCTCAAGTCACTCAACAGGATGTCTTTCAGGTTCAAAAACCAACTTCGCCTCAAACGGTAAAAACGCCGCCGATTACGTTCCCACGCGAAGGCGACGTCTTCGTATTTCGTCAGTTGCAAGGAACGGGAAATGTACAATTCCAGATGTCATCGCGTGAATCGCAGGCGCATCGATACAATGCGATGATGGCGGTTGGGTTGATACTGGGTATTGGGTTGTTGATGACCATGGGAAGGCGCCTGTTTACATCTCCGCGTCGAATCATTGCGGCGGTTGTGATTGTAGGGACGCTTTTGGTGGTTCTTGGAGTTGCGCGGGATTTGGGGATTTTGTTGATCGCAACCAGTGTTGCGACGCTTCTCTTTCGCGCCATCCGGGCATCGCGAGTATCGGGGACGGAGTTGGTATGACGAACGGGGGACGGAGCTACAAACGCGGTGGAAGTTGTCGCTGTTCAACGCGGTTCGGAATCTGAGTACCGCCAAACACAGCACTGCCGAGTATCTCCGTCCCCGGTTGCAATTCAAGAATCGTTACGTGTGCAGGATCGAATAAACCTCCGCTGTTCAGAATCCGCATGGATGTGACAGGGTTGGGATCGACGGCGAATTGACGTGGCGAAATTGTCAAACCGCTGCCGATATATTTCAGAATGGCTTCTTTTTGTGTCCAGCAACGGAAGAATAGATTGGGACGTTGATCAATCGGTTGGGCGAGGATGAATTCCGATTCGGTGGGGTGAAAAAAACGCGCGGCAAGTTTGTCGATCGATCGGGTGTTGTCGATTTGTTCGATATCGATGCCGACCTCGAAAGAACGTGAAAATAAGTAAGCGGCGCAATCGCCCGAATGCGACAAATTGAAGTGAATCGCCCGACTGTTGTTTACCAACGCCGGTTTGCCCCACGCGTTTTGTGTAAACTGAATCGTGGCTGGGTTTGTTTCTGTGTAACGTGCCAGCAAATGGCGCAACCAACCGCGCGCGAGAATGAATCGCCGTCGGTCGCGCTCGAAATGAAACCGAGCCGCACGGGTGCGTTCGGATTCATCGAGAACTTCATGAAAAAACGCCACGTTTTCGTCGTTCTCGGCGAGCGACGCGTACCAGACATGAGCATTTTGCGGTAAAAGTTCCAGGCGATCGGGCAACACAATTTTATTTCCCGTCGTTGGACTGCGAAGCACGTAAATTTTCGTGCAACAGACTGTTGCACTCGGCGAGTGTGACGATTTCTCCCGATTGTTTACCGTTCGATTGTTTGAGAAGGTTCAAGCTTTCATCGAGCGCGCGTTGCGCTGCAAACAAGCACGGGGTGCTGTG
Source organism: uncultured Candidatus Sumerlaeota bacterium (assembly GCA_964580585.1). Classification (GTDB taxonomy): domain Bacteria; phylum Sumerlaeota; class Sumerlaeia; order SLMS01; family JAHLLQ01; genus CAZOKZ01. The sequence continues at coordinate 12,067 of CAZOKZ010000086.1, forward strand.
GAGAGCGATGCGCCCACCCGATGCGTAAATGGCTTTCCAATCGGTAGAGGGGGATTTTCCACCTGGTACCAGGTTCATGACAACAGGACATGGGACGGAGTCGCTGATCCGATGCAGCAAGTCCAGGGAACCGATACCATCGGCAAGCACGGCGTCGGCACCGGCGTTCGCAAATTCCCGCACGCGACGAAGAATTTCGTCATCGCCCGAGGCATCGGTGCGCGCGATGACAAATAGGTCGCTTCGTGCTTCAAGCACACGATGGAGCTTTTCCAGGTACTCTCCGAGATCGAGAATCCGTTTGCCATCCAGGTGACCACACCGCCGAGGGCGTTTTTGATCTTCGAGAATGATGCCTGCCGCACCGGCGCTTTCCAGCAATCGCGCAACGTAACACGCAAGCTCAACATCTGCGTATCCGTCGTCCATATCGACGAGCAATAAACTGTTGGGGGTCACGGTGCGTAATCGTTGGACAAAAGCCACCAGGTCGGGCCAACCGATCAATCCGATGTCCGGAAGACCGTAATAACTGGCGGCGAAACTGAATCCACTGACAAATAATCCATCGAAATGTCGCGCGGCAAGACTCGCTGAAAACGTATCGTACACACCGATAAACGGAAATGATTCCGATGTGTTTTTCAGGTGCGCACGTAGTCGATTAGCGGGGGATTCGTTTGTTTTTCCCGACGTCATAGAGGAGCAGTTTCCTTTGCAGGGACAGATATCTCTTGAGTGAAAAACTCCAACACATGACGCATTTCTGTCGCAAGTCCTTCGATGCGTTCGTTAGAAACGAAATTCGTTGGATAACGAAATTCAATCAGTAATCCGTCCGCGTGTGGTGTTGCGGCAATATCCAGATCGGCTCGCGTGACGCCTGTATCGAACGGTTCTTCGATGAACAGGGTTTCGCCGGCGTTTGCTTTGCCCGTGGGGAAATTGCGCAATTGAAAAAGAACGTTGAAGAAAGGGTGGCGAAATGCCACGCGCGGAGGACGGAGTTCTTCGACGACGCGTTCAAATGGGATGTCTTCATGGCGCAAGGCTTCGATACATGATTCGCGTACCCTGGCAATGAGTTCCGTGTGCGATTGCTTCGGGTCGATTTGCACTCGCAGAGCAATCGTGTTGATGAATGGGCCGACGAGGTCTTCGAATTCGCGCCTCGTACGACCCGAAGTCAATGTTCCCACAACGGTGTCGGTAACGCCCAGGATACGATGTAAAGTGGCGTTTAATGCAGCGAGTAAAACCATGAACAGTGTCGCATTGTTGGTTCGTGCGACTTGTTGGAGCTTGGCTACCAGTGCCGTATCGAGTTTTTCCACATGCGACGATCCACGCCAGGCGGTCGCGTCCGGTGTGCGTTCGGTAAGTGGTAGATAGGCGGGGGCGTTGGACAGGTATTGCCGCCAAAAATTCAGCCCCGTTTGCTCGGGTGTTGTGTCCTTTTGCGTGTTTTTCCACGCAGCGAAGTCGAGGAATTGTGTCGTGATATTTGGCAATGGGGACGGAGACTTGGTTATTTCGGCTTCGTAAAGCGCTGCTAAATCACGCACTAAAACATGGGAAGACCATCCATCGAATACAATGTGATGCAGGTGCAGGAGAAGGAGATGTTGCTCCGTCCCCATGCGAAATAAAATCGGGATGAATAGAGGACCGTTTTCCAAGTCGAACGGTTGATGCGAGGCTTCTGCAGCCTGTCGCTGTACCTCAGCGAGAGGGTCTTCGGCTGTTGTGGTGTCGCGCAGATCGAAAGGAATTTGCTGAATGTCATCAATGAACTGTGCAGGTTCGCTGTCGTGTGCCGTGTAGCGCGCGCGCAAAATTTCGTGGCGTTGTACAAGCCCTCGTAACGCCATGCGAATTGCGCGCGTGTTCAGGGGACCTTCGATACGAATCAGCAGTGGACGATGTAACGCTACGTTATCGGGTTCGAGTTGTTGCATCATCCAGAAACGTTTTTGCGCTGGCGAGAGATCGTGTGATTCGCCGCGTGGGACAAGGGGAATAGCCTCCGGCGTCTCCGTCCCCTTCTTACGCGCTTCGGCAATGCGGTCTGCCAATTGAGCGAGCACTGGCGCCTGATATAAATCCACGAATGTGATGGTTACGCTCAATGCGTCCGATAATCTTGCGATTAACCGACCCGCCAAAATGGAGTCGCCGCCGGAATCGAAAAAGTTGTCCTCGCGCCAAACGTTTTCGCAGGCGAGAACCTCTTTCCAGATGGCCGCAATGGTTTCTTCGACCTCTCCTATGGGGGGATGCAGCTCTCCATTCGCCGGAGCTTGAGGGGTGGAAATCGCATCGATTCCCAATCGTTCGGCAAGGCCAATGCGTTGCGGTTTCCCGGTGGGGCCTTTGGGGATTTCGTCGAGAAACACAATGCGGCGGGGGAGTTTGAATGCGGCGAGTTTGAGGAGCGCGAATTCCTGTAACTGCGCCTCGGTGATCTCCGTCCCGGGTCGTTTGACGACTACGGCGGCGATTTCTTCTCCGAGTTTTGTATCGGGCACGGCGAAAGCGAGCGCTTGTGCCACGGCGGGATGAGCAAGAAGGGCTTCGTCGATTTCACGCGGAGAAATTTTTTCTCCCCCGCGATTGATCATTTCTTTCAACCGTCCCGTCAGAAACAGGTAACCGTCCGGGTCGAACATTCCTTCATCGCCGGTGCGAAACCATCCATGCGTAAACGCGGTGGCGTTGGCTTCCGGGTTGGCGGCGTAGCCTTTGGTGACGTTTGGTCCGCGAATCGCGATTTCTCCCCGTTCACCGGGAGGGAGTTCATTGCCTTCCGCATCGAGGATGGCGATTTCAGGGCCAGCGAGCAGCCCTACCGATCCCGGTTTGTGTGCAGCGGGCGGCAGGGGATTCGACGCCATTTGGTGAGCGGCTTCCGTCATGCCGTAGGCTTCGATCACCGGGCAGGCAAAGGTATCTTCCAGTGCTGCCAGGACCGTAGGGGGCAACGCGGCGGACGACGAACGAATCAATCGAAGGTTTGCGCTTTTGGCTGCATCGGGTTGTCGGGCAGCACGTTCCAGGATGCCCTGGTGCATCGTGGGGACAGCGGTGTACCAGGTTGGTTTGAACGTATCCAGCCAACCGAAAAACTCTGTTGCCGCGTAACCGGGCGAGCACGCCACCGAAGCACCCGCGTGCATCGATGCCAGCAGCGCCGCCACCAGACCATGGATGTGAAAGAGTGGCATTACGTTCAGGCAACAATCGTTGGGGCCAAGTTGCAATGCATTGGCGACATTCCGAGCCGAATGGCACAGGTTCTCGTGGGTCAAGGGCACCATTTTCGGACGTGAGGTGGTGCCCGACGTATGCAGGATCAGGCCGACGTCACGGAAATCCGGATCCGGTGGGGGAGGGGGACCGTCGGAAACGTCGTTCAATTCGAGTGCAAATGTTCCAGCGGCACCATGAGCGATGGTGCGCATTTCAATGACCGGAATGCCACGAGCGCGGGCCACTTCGCGCGCAGGTGTCTCGAATTCCGCTGCCACGACGAGGGCGCGGGCGTTTAAATCGTCCAGGTAGAACTCGTAATCCGCCGCTCGGTATTGCGGATTGAGCGGGGCGCAGGCTGCCACGCCTGCCAGAGCAAGAAATGCTGCCGCATTGACGGGGCCGTTTGGGGTTACCATCGCCAGTACGTCGCCTGCTCCGATTCCCCAGGCGCCAAGGGCCGCGCGTGTTTCGCAGATCAGTGCATGGAGCTGCCCAAACGTCATGGAAGACTGCTGCAAACCATGCAGGGCTACGCGGTTGGGGTGTTGGAGTGCATGGGTTTCAATGAGCGATGTGAGGGAGGCCATGGGTGG
>CAZOKZ010000087.1:0-15847 GCA_964580585.1 uncultured Candidatus Sumerlaeota bacterium
GCAGCGATCAGCTTTACCAGACGGGGACGGTGTTGCTAACGACGGAGGGGACGGAAGTATTGAAGACCGTCGCCGACGCGCTCGAAGGTCTGGAATACGGCGCCATTCGCATCGAAGGCCACACAGACAACGTGCCGGTGCGTTCGATGCCATTTGTGGACAATTGGGACTTGGCAGCGGCGCGAGCCTCGACCGTAACGCGTTGGTTCGCCACGCAATCAAGTGTTCCAGCGCGTAAACTGAGCGCTGCGTCGTTTGCATTTTTCGCCCCCGTGGCTTCGAACGATAACGCCACCGGGCGGAAACAAAACCGCCGTGTGGAGATTGTCGTCGTGCCGTAAAAGAGAATTACTGCGAGGACGCAATGAATCGCGATGTTGATTAGAGCATTTATCGTCAATTTGTAGTCGTTAAATACCCGGTTACATTTTTTTGAATCCCAAAGGGATTCCATATCCGATAGCCTAGGGCGAGTGCGAAGCGGGAAAAACTTTCGAGCATTGCTATATACCGGAAACTCCTCTAATGTCGGATTATCGATTCAAAAAAAACTGAAGAGGGACGGAGCTATCGACTCCGTCCCTCTTCAGTTTAACACGGTGAATGATTATGCCTTCACATCGCGGCAAATACTACACATCGGTGCCGGCTAACTCCGGTTTCTTAACATCGTCGTCGGAATCGTGCAGATGGCTTCGTTTTTCATCCGAGACCTTTTTGTGATAGGTTTCTTCGTGTTTGTCCGCCCGACATTTGAGCAGGAAACCTGCCGCAACGTTGAGCGCCAAGCCAAGTGCCAATCCACCAATCCCCAAATGATAGACAATTCGCACCATCAGACCCGTACAAAGCACAGCGATTACGGGCGAAATCAACCAGCAGGATACGACCCAGATAGCGCGGCCTAACTTGAGATCCGAATTTCCACGCGCAAACACGCGGTCGGAAAAGCCCGAGCCTATCACGGCGGCAAACGCAACATAGGTCGTCGAAACGGGAAGTTTCATACCCGAGGCAAACGCGATCACACTGGCGCTGACAGCCATGATCAGCGAAGCACGCAACGTATCGAAGTGAATTTTCTTTTCCTCGCCATCATGCGTGCGCTCGGGCGGCGGAGCGAGAACTTTGCCGCTGTTGCCTGTGATGCGCAGGATAACCCGCGCCAACGCCTTGCACCATTCGGGTGCGTAGAGAACGACTTCGTCGTACTGGCTGCCCGTGTTGACCTCGGCGCGCGTCACACGCTGGGCGTAACTGGTGAACATGCCGCTGGCCATCAACACGCCGCAGCCAAATAACGCCCAGAGCGGAATGGGAATCTTGGTCGCCATAGCGGTACTGGTGGCTTGATTTTTCCATAACCAGAAGGCCGAAAGCCCCGGCGACGCGCAATTCGCCAAGTCGTTTTGCCCGAACGCAAACGCCATGCAACTCATGCCGATAACAGCCGTTACGTGGAACAGGTAAGGCGCCCATTTGCCTTTGGTGAAGGCTAAAATCATATGAATGACAAAGGTAATTCCCGCCCATAAAAACAAGAGCAACGACGCCAGACCGTATTGGGCAATGATGCCTTCTTTAAATGCTTTGACGGAGGAAAACCCGGCCAATCCCTTGAATACCATAAACCAGATCAACCACGTCAGCATCAACCCGGCAATCCACGGGCCGTGCAACAGCACGGTTTCCCGGTCGCGGGCCTTGTCACGTATGGCGCCTCGAAACACCCGCATGATCATGAACGAGGCCACGCCGCTGATCGCAATGGAGACAAAAATCCCCGCGATCACCGTTTGCGCGTTGTCCCATTTTACCCCCTCGGGACCGTGCAGAAACACCGCCGCTCCCATGAGCGAAAATACCAGACACGCCGTGGTACTGACGGGCATGCCGAACCCGGAAAATCCGAACAGCAGGATCGTGTTGACGAAATACACACTGATGTAAACCGCCATGGCTTGGGAAAAGGTCAGCACCGTGGGATCGAAAATGCTTTTCCGCGCGGTTTCCATCACCCCGGAAGAGCCAACGGCTCCGAGCATCACAAACGTGCCGGCGATCATCACGGCGACGCGGCGCTTGAGCACGCGCGAGCCATACACCGCATTGACAAGGTTGGCAGCGTCGTTACGACCAACCTCCAAACTGTTCCAAATCAGCATTGCAATGCCGAGGAAGGCTGCAACGGTCATGAAATCGAAAGTCATGAGAAAAAACGTCCTAATGCTACGCTACGTCCCGAACAAACGGTCAGAACTCAGCGCACACGAAGCGGCGGGCGCACGCTTATTTTTTAGGATTCTGTCAGTTAATCGTTAGCGATGCATGTGCGGCGGAACAATATCAGGCGCACGAGCTTGATAAACCGTATTACCGTTTACCGCTTTTTTTCACGCGGACTTACGATGCCTTTTGAGAAATCGAGGTCTGAATTTCGTCGCCATTGGACACGCACACTTTGTTTCGGCCATTGGATTTCGCCTCGTAAAGTGCCTGATCGGCGTCTTCGATCAACCGCTCGAGGTTTTCGATACAATCGCCGCCCACGCGGAAGAGGCGCACCCCGATGCTGACGGTCATGCGCAGGCTACCTTTTTCCGTCGCGATGGATTTCGAGGCGACAAAACGGCGCAGGCGTTCGGCACTTCGGATCAGAACGCTGTCGGTGGGTGCTGTCATGAGCACGACGAATTCTTCGCCCCCATAACGCGCGCAAACGTCGGAACCGCGAATCACACGCGTGAATCGACGAGCAAGCGCCTGCAACACGGCATCACCGATTAAATGGCCGTGGGTATCGTTGATGCGTTTGAAGTGGTCGATATCGATCATCGATAGCGCTCCCCAAACGGAAGAGGAACTTCGTTCGGACTGGATAACTTCCGCAAATCGGCTGATAAACGCCCGCCGGTTGAGTAATCCCGTCAGCTCGTCGTGCGTCGCACTGTGATGAAGCTCTCGTTCGCGCGAACGTGTTTGGCGCAGCTTCATATCCAGGTCTTCGACGCGACGGGTTAGCTCCTTGACCTTCAGCGCCTCTTCGCTGGCGGGTAAAAATCGTATCAGCACCCGAACATTTTTCATCAAGTGGGCGGGTTGTATCAGCAACCCTTCGAGTTGGAACTGGATCAACTCTCCCGAAATCGATTTGAAACGAAAGACGCCCGGCGTTGCTTCCTGGCGTGCACAGCACATCCGCAACCATTCGTGCGCGTGAGGGCTGGAACCGTTGAGCGAGGCAAAAACGTCGATTGTGCCATCGGCATCGGGTTTCAGCAAAATTGTGTCACCGGCAGCTGCATTACTGTATTCAACTTGTCCAAAACCGTTCACGATCACACTGGGTACGGATAGTGTGTTGAGCAAATTGGTGATGATCAATGATGTCATTTCGTGTGATATTCCCGATTGGTTAATCTCGATTTCGGTTTTATATTCCAGCATGACTTTAAATCCCACTTAGCATGATGAGAGGAGGAACAACAGATAGAACTTCACACCATCCCCTGGCTTTGTCGATCAATTTTGGAATCATTAATATCTTTTAATACAGAATCCCATCCTGTCTCTGATCTGTTGTGATCGCTTCGTCCAAACTTCAAGTGGATTTGAAACAACTGGTTCCGCCATTCGTTGAAATGCAAAAAACAAGCCCTATCCTGGGTGAAGCCCTCCAAAAATATTGGCTAAGTGACAGCCTGCCAGCCATCTCTCAATCCGGACAATAATTCGGGTATTTATTGTCACCAACTATTGTCATGAGGAGGATAGAGCGAACGCTCCATTTTGGGAATGTGAAGTTGATTTGTCCATAAAACGAAAAAAGCCCCTCGCCAATGAAGACGAGGGGGTCGAAGTTTTGACGGTTTTTGGGAAAAGCCGATTACTTGCAGGCCTTCTTGAGATCGTCCGCCAAGTCGCGCGCTTCCCAAGTGAACTCTTTCAGTTCGCGGCCAAAATGGCCATACGCCGAGGTCAGGCTGTAGATCGGACGCAACAGGTTGAGGCGTTCAATAATTGCCCGTGGGCGCAAATCAACGCACTTGCAGATTAACTGGCTGATTTCGTTATCTGCAATCACGCCGGTGCTGTCGGTTTCCACCAACACGGAAACCGGCTTCGCCACGCCGATGGCATAGGCAAGCTGGACTTCGCAACGTTTGGCCAGTCCGGCCGCGACAACGTTTTTGGCCAACCAACGCGCGGCATAAGCCGCCGAACGATCGACTTTGCTCGGGTCCTTGCCGCTGAAAGCGCCACCGCCGTGCGCGCCCTTGCCGCCGTAGGTATCGACGATAATCTTACGGCCCGTCAAACCTGCGTCGCCGTGCGGTCCGCCAACCACGAAACGACCGGTCGGGTTGATGTGATAGTTGATTTTTCCTTGGACCAGCTTTTTGGGCAACGTGGGTTCGATCACGTTTTCGATGATGAACTTTTGCAGTTCCTTGCTGGTCACTTGCGGAAAGTGCTGCGTCGAAATAACAACCGTTTCGATCCGAACGGGCGTGTCGCCGTCATATTCAATCGTCACTTGGCTTTTACCGTCGGGACGCAGACGTTGAATTTTCTTTTTCTCGTCTTTGCGACGCACATCGGCAAGACACTTGGTCAACTTGTGCGCCAGCAAAATCGGCAACGGCATCAGTTCCTTGGTTTCGTCGCTGGCATAACCAAACATCATGCCTTGGTCGCCTGCGCCTTGTTCCTCGGTTTTTTTACGATTCACACCCTGAGCGATATCGGGGCTTTGTGTGCCGATTGCGTCGAGCACGGAAACGGAATCCGCGTCAAAATGGCAGGTCGGATCCGTGTAACCAATGCGCGCGATGGTTTCGCGCACGATTTTTTTGGCGTTGAAGCTGGCGCTGGTGGTGATCTCGCCGCCGACGAGCGCAAGGCCGGTGCTGACGAAGGTTTCGCACGCCACACGCGAGCTGGTGTCTTGGGCCAGACAGGCGTCGAGCACCGCGTCTGAGATGGCATCGGCCACTTTGTCGGGATGGCCTTCGGTGACCGATTCCGACGTAAAGAGGTGGGTACCTTTCATATTGTTGATCCTCGTGGTGGCGGCGCTACTCGCGCCGCACAAAGCATGGTTTCAATCGTTGGGGAAGCAGGAGCCGAAAAAAACGGGTCAGCAGCCCATCGTTCCAACCTCCAACAGAACGCAAACGCTAAAAACGGGCCGGGCAAGGTGCAAGCAGGAATGGAGGGTTTCTTTCGAGGACATTGGCAATGAAATTCCTGATTGGCATTTCCCTAACCTTGGAATAAAGTCTCATTTGTCTTATCGGACCTATTCGTCCCATAAACTGCTATTGTTTTCGCTTTTGGCGGTCTCGCTCTTCCAAGCGCGCCTTGGTCATCCGCTCGCGCAACCCCCCTTCGCGAAGAAAATCCGTTTCCAACCGACGCAATTGCTGGCTCAGAAGATAATTGGTTTGATAGATCACACAAATCACAATTTTTGCCATGGTCTCGGGTGGACGTGTCTCAAAAAATGGTCGGTAAGTTTCATACGTCACATTTTTTCCCATCCCCATTTTTCGAGCATAAACAGCTTCTTTGCTGTTCTTTTCCCAAAGTCGCAGATTTTTCACGCGTAAAAAATCGCGATAATCCTCTAATAGTTCTTCCAGACTGGCGCGCGCGACATTGGTCAGCTTAATCTCCATTTCCTTCGATGTTCCCGAGGCCGTGCTTCCTTCGATGATATTTTGCTTTCCCGATCTCGCAGCCTGAATCATTTGATCCCGTGTTCGATCAAATCGATCAACATAGTGATCGCAAAAATACACCGTGGCGCCATAGATAATCACTGCTTTCCGGTAAGAAAGCAGGTTCTCATAACCGCCGTGGGGTGGAATAAAGCCCTCGGTCATGATCAGGCCTTTCATGGGACGGATACGACTATTAAGACAGATAGGACGATCTATCAGGAAACCAGGAAAGCCAATGGAAATTAGGCGGGGATAGTTTGTGGTGTAGATCACAACCTTCCCATGAACGACTTCACGACCTGGTTGGTTTGGCGTTCGGCGCCCAGCATGGTGTCGGGGCCATGTCCCACGTACAGGCGCAACTCGCTCGGTAGCTCCAGAAACCGTTCGAGGCTGTCGGTCATGGCGACGGGATTGCCGTTGGGTAAATCGACTCGCCCCATGGAGCCCTGGAAAATCAGGTCGCCGGAAAACGCGATGTTTTCTTCGAGCGAATAAATCGCCACCAATCCCGGCGAATGGCCGGGCACGTGCATCGTGCGCCATTGGACACCAAGGGCCTCGAACTCTTCGCCCGGATGCCATTCGTAATCGGCCTCGACGGGATCGAGTTGAATGCCAATCCAACTGGCAAGGCACAAATCGCCATCGGAAAGCCAGGCTCGTTCGAGGGGATGGATGGTGACGGGCGCTCCCGTGGCGCGCTTGACGGCGGCGCAGGCCCCGATGTGGTCGATGTGCGCGTGGGTCAGCCAGATGGCTGAGGTCCGCAGGTTTTCGCCCGCCAAAAAGTCGAGTATCACCTCGGCGTCGTCGCCGGGATCGACCACGATGGCTTCGCGGGTTTCGGCATTATAAGCGATATGGCAATTGGACTGAAGCGGACCGACGGTCAAGGTCTGAACATGGAGCGTCATGGGAGTTTTCAGCCAGTCGTGAGGATTTTCAGGCGACAATTGCGCCGGATTTATCCGCACCAAACGCCCCTGCTGGTCTCAACACAACCGGAAAGAGAGCCAGTTGCGTTTGACACGTCGGTTAACCGGGATCAAAAAATCACGAGAATATGAGTTTACAGTGTGTCGGATATTAACCAAACTTATTGTATTGAAATGTTGTTAAACTTGCCGAGGTCGGCAAACCGCAATCCCCGGATAGGTTGATGAATTTAGTCGAATAGAATCTTAAGGACCCCTGTATCATGGCACGCCCGTCACGGCTTCTATACCTGAAAAGCAATACGGATAACTGGGAAAACGCTGATGTGGTGATGATCAGTGAGGACAAAATTCCGGTGGGTTGGATTTTGTGCTTTGGCGGTCGTAATTTTTGCGAACCGGACGATCATGTGGAAGACCGCGGCGGTGCGTCTGGATCGCGCAATCGATTCCAGACCCCCCTGGAAGTAGCCGAGGCCCGGTTGATGAATTCGATCAGCGGGCTTGAAACCTGCCGTCACATTTGGGTGTGGTACGCGGCGTTGCGATTGCTTCATCGTCGGGTGCAGGCACGCGGCAAGAAGGGCTTGCTGCGAATCGACGCCAATTGGGCGTTTGCCAAACCCAAACAGCGCGAGCGGATGAATCAGGCACCGGCTCTGGCGGAAAATATCGTCCACCTGGCATCGACCAACAAACCGTGGCGCATTGCCACAGCGGCTCATACGCTGGATGCGTTTTGTCCTTACATTCCCAAGTGCAACGATTCCGATTTGAAAGCTTTTCAGAAAACGAAGGGGTACAAAGGATTGGACGATCCGTGCCGGGCGGCGGCGTTAATGGTGGGAACGCCCCCCGACAATCCGGATCGTTTCATTGAAGCGGCTCATGAAATCTATCAGCCAGAATTCGAGAAACTTTCGACTATCAGCATCTATCCTTCGCCTCCGAAAGAAGAGCTTGAAAAGATGAAGGCCGAAAGCGGACTGGCGGACAAGTTGTTCGGATTCCTTAAACGTTAACCTCCCAATTATCGCGTTCCGCCATACAGGTAGTCGTGCAGGTACTGGATTTCCACGGCGCGTTCCCGAACGGTGCGCGACATAATATCGCCCGCCGTCAGCATGCCAACCAGTTGCCCGCCTTTGAGTACGGGCAGGTGGCGAATGCGCATCTGGGTCATGACCAACTGACATTTTTCGATTTCTTCCTCGGGTTTGGCAATGACGCAGGGCGCCGTCATGACGTCCTTGACATAAGTTTTGTTGGGATCGCGCAGTTCAGCCACCACTCGACGCAACACGTCGCGTTCCGTGAAAATTCCAACGACCTCGTTGCCTTCCTTCACTACAAGCGAACCGATGCGCCGTTCGTTCATCATCTGGGCTGCTTCCAAGACATTTTTATCGTGAGCAATCGTGGCGACTTCCTGGTTTTGTTTCGCTTCCAAAATTTCACGCACATACTTCATATCTCTACTCCCTGGATTTTATATCGCTTTTTTGAGTTCTCTCCCGTAACATACAAAATGACAGGTTAGGATGCAATCCGATTCTGTCGCGAGAGACGCGGAGTGCTGAATCTTGGCAGTTTCGTGGTGTTCTTCCTGTTGACAGTGTTTGCCCGATAATGCTCCCCATCATGCAGAAACAAGCCAGGGGATTGAAATCCCCCAAGGCCGCGACGAGAAACATGCCCATGCCGGACCCCCAAAAATCAGCCCGCTGGACAACCAAGTGGTTAGTCATGGTCATTTTCTTTTTAAGTGCAAATGCGTCAATGATTTTCGCCGCTGGACAATATTACCGCGTCGAGCAGGGCGATACCTTCGATACGATCGCACAAAGATACCGGGTTTCTGCCTATGAGATCGCGCGCGCTAATCGCATCCAGATAAACGCCCGGCTGGTTCCGGGAACGCAGATTTATATTCCGGTCGGAACGCCTTCGACGATTCAAACCACAACCCGCGTGGTGCGTCCGAGCGCTCCGCCTTCGAATGCCAGCGCCCCGCGTCAGGTGCGTGTGCAAAGCGGCGAAAGTTTGTGGAAAATTTCGAAACGATACGGTTTGACGATCGAGCAATTGGCTTCGGCCAATGGACTTAGCTCCAAAGCCGGTTTGGAAATCGGGCAAATTCTGACGATTCCGACCAAGGAAGAATTGGCGGCTTCGCGCGCACCTGCTCAACCCGACCCGATTGAATATTCCAGCCCGTCCGTTGTGTCAAAATCGTCCCTGCCAACCAAAGGAGTCATCACCGGTGGCTCGGGCGCTACGGGACGACAATTGCCCTCGACGATGGAACAAAGCAAGCGCGGTTATAGCTGGCCGGTGCAGGGTGTTTTGTTGCGACGGTACGAAAATTCGTCGGACCAGAAACATTTCGGCATCGACATCGCCGTTCCCGTGGGAACGGAGGTCCACGCTGCGCGCGATGGCACCGTGGTTTACGCCGGTAACATTACGACGTATGGAAAAATGGTGATCATCAGCCATGCGGACGGCAACGCATCGTGCTATGCGTACAATAGCTTGTTGCTGGTTTCCAAAGACGATAAGGTTCGCCGGGGGCAGGTTATTGCGCGTTCGGGAGATCCCGGAAAAGGCGACAAACCGTATTTCCACTTTCAACTTCGCAAAAACGGCGATGCCATTGACCCCCTGCCTTACTTACCTTGAGGAGGTTGAGGGCGATGAGTTTGTTTCTCCGCGCTAAATTAACGTTCCTTCCTATTTTTTTGCTGGCGCTCTTTGCAATCGCGCACGCCGACGAAAAAACAGCTCTTCCCAAGCCAACTCCGATGGCGACGCTCGATCCGTCGCAAATCACACAGGCTCATCAAGGCCAAATTGTCACTACCGTTGCAACCGTGTTGGAAGTTTCACCTTCGCGCAACGACCGTATGCCGACCAAATTAATCATTCGGAAAAAACCACGCCTTGTGGTGATTTATTTTCCGTCCATCGCCGCTTCCATTGAACAGGGACAGGGGCCTCCGTCCCCCGGAGAGCGAATCGCCGTGCGCGGCATGGTGGGGACGTATAAAGGCGAATTGCAAATCGAGCTGAATTCCGCCACAGACATTCGCATCGAGGGACGGAGCAGCGCGTCTCCGTCCCCCGGGTCAAAACTGACCGACGATGAACGAGCAGCGTTGATTCGCGCAGCCGAGTTGCCGGACATTACCGGCGCGGGAAACGCGGCACAACACGTCGGCGAGTTTATCACGATCGCAGGCGTGGTGGTTTCGCACGCGGAGCCCTGGAAAGAAGGCGCTCCGAGCCGACTGATCGTGCAGGATCGCTCGGGAGCGGTAGAAGTTATTTACTGGGAATCGAGCTTGGTGAAACCCATCGATCCCGCATGGCTCGAACCCGGAACGCCGGTACTCGTCGGTGGGCAGGTGAAGCCATACGAAGATCGCATGCAAATCAAGTTGTGGGGCTGGGAAGCCGTCCAACGCGTCGATCCGGAAAGATTCGATGACCAAGTGAAAATGATGACCGAACGGACGAAGGCGCCGGAAGATAAAGGGACGGAGAAGGTGGAAGAAAAATAATATCCGCCACAACGTGGCAAATAACATCACGCATCCGGTTTGCCACTGCGTTTCAATTTACCGGGTAACGGCTTCATACGGATTTCCCGACGATTCGCCATCGGTTTCCACGGCGCCAGAATCCCGCGCTCGGGGGCGTTTTCGTCACCGCTCCAATTGATCCACCATTCGTCGGGATACAGGTAAGCAAATTCCATCGCTTCGTTCCCCAAACCGCGAAACAAGGATCCGACGAATGAAGCAATCGCGAACAGTCCACCCAAAAACAAAAACGGAAAAATGATCGCGAAGATGGCTCCGATAAAGATCATCACCAAGACGAGACCAAAGCTGATCGCGGCGGCAAAAATAATCACCACCAGCATCAATGCGAGGTCGAACAAGGTGCGCATGAACGCGGACGAGGCGGATTGAATACACAAGTTGGCACGTACGGCATACGCGCCTCCAACTTCGATAGCAACACCCATCACGATGTATCGAAAGATCAACACGCACACCAGGTAACCGAGTCCAGGACTGCCCAAGGTGCCTTCGATGCGCAGGTTCGCGCCGGCTGCCAATGCGATCGAGACAACCGACCATATCAGAATTCCGAACGATTGCACGGCAATGGGGCGGATGGAAAATCCTTGAACAATATCGATGGAGGTCAGACGCGTGAGGAGAATTTCCTCGAGCGGTAAATTACGCATGTTGCGTCGCAAGTGAAGCGCCACCATGCAGGCGCTGTAAACGGTGGCTCCCAATCCGACCAACAGAAATTCCACCAGTCCCAATGACCAGACCTGGGTCATGGACTGGGCAGCCCAAAGCATGATAGAAGCATCGATGAGGATCATCAAAAACCAGGGAAACAGTCCGAAAAAATCTTCGCCCGTCCGTCCATCGCGACGTCCGGCATAATACGCCATCACCGGGTTGGTCATCGCATCGCGCGGCCAGAGCGTGCGCGAAAGCAAACTGGCTCCGAGCCAACGCCAACCGCGCATGGGGTTGTCTTCTGGAGGAACAATGGCTTCGGGCCGAATTTTTTTGAACGGTTGATGAGGACGCGCGACGGCTGGCCCCGGATCAGGCGGTGGTAATGGTTGCGACAAATCCACAAGCCGCGGCCCGGCAACCGGACGCTGGCGTTTCCGGTTGGGATCGTAAGGATCGTATTCGCGCGGCGCGTCGTTGCCCATACCTAAGGTTCCATTTTGATCTGCCGACAGTTCCAATGGCTGTCCTCCCGAGGATCGTCAAGCCATGCGATGACTTCAACGAAAGAAACCGTTCGTGGCGGGCGATTTGTGTACGAAAGAATAAAAGAGATTCCGTTTGCTTTGGTTTGAGAAAACCACAAGGCTCCACGCCAACGTTTGCATGATAAAGGCTATTTGCCTGTATGGAACAAACAACAAATAATCCGTGCACGGGATGGATCAAGTGGCCGGTGAAATTGGCGGCGTGGTGGGTAATCGCCGTTCAATTCGCGGTCGTGATGCTGGCCTTGGGAATCGGATTTTGGTCTCATCCCAGCGCGGATGATTTCGGCATTGCGTGGCATGCAGAACATGTTGGCGTTTTTAACTATGCCTTGGGCGATTTTTATCACAATTGGTCGGGAAGATGGGCCGCCAGCGTGATGGGTGGATTGCCATGCAAGTTCTTCGATCTAACCGATGTGTTTCCCTGGATAATCACGGGGTTTTTCTTACTGTTTTTAACTTCGATATTTCTGTTTTTTCGTTCAGTATTATTTGCTCGATCCTCCGTAAAACAATCCGGAATTTTCGCCTTGGGATTTGTTGCGTTTTTTTGGGCAAATGCGCCTTCGATCGCCGAAGGGTTTTATTGGTTGGCCGGATATACGTCTTACCTGGTTGGAGCCTCGATGTTATTACTATCGACGACGTGGGCAGCGCACTTGGCGAACGGTCGGACTGATAAACCAAAATTTTACGAGTTACTGGGGCTGGTTTTGCTCGGAATCTGGGGAGCCGGTTTTAATGAATTGCTGGATATTATATTTGGAACCACTCTAGCGCTTATTGGCATGATAGCCTACACGAGAAAAAACCCACGTTATCTTGTTTGGCTGAGCCTGTCGGCAGGAATCCTGATTGGATTTGCGATACTTTATTTCGCGCCGGGAAACAAAGTGCGTATCGCCATGTTTCCAGATCACGGAAATTTGAAGGCAACGATTTTGTATGGAATACGCGAGGTGTCGCGAAGTTTAATCTATTGGATACTCGACAGAGACCTCATTTTAGCATCGTTGGTTTTTCTGACAGGAATGGGGACGGTGGCGCTTCCCGATTGGTTATCGCGCGTCGGCATGTGGGAAAAAATATTGCCGCCTTTCTTAACTATCTTTGCATTGTTTGTAATTTACTGTGGTCCATTTTGGGCGATGGGAATGCCAGCTCCGGCGCGTACGGTGAATTTAGCGTATTTAGCATTTTTGATAGGTTGGTTTTTCACGTTGGCATTATTAAATGGAAACACCGGTTCTATCCTGGAGACCCATCATCCAACGGGGCGCTTGATTGCCGTGGGAAGCATGCTGCTTTTTGGCGCTACTTTGTTAACCGGTAACACACGGATGGTTGCAGGAGAAATTTTCAATGGCACCATTAATCAATACGATCAACAAATGAATGAAGCATACGAGGCGCTCGATGCGGCACGCGACAATCAAGACACCATCGTATCGATTCCCGGAATCACGGCGCGAACGGAATGCTTTCACCGAAGTAACATTCAAGGCGATCCAGAGTTTTGGCAAAACGCCGCGATCGCAAAATACTGGAATGTGAAAGGCGTCGTTCCTGTTTGGGATTAAAGCTTGATGAACGCGGCCACGTTTTCTTTACCGTTTATACCGACGCTTTTTTTGCTCGCGGAATGCGCGACGTTTGGTGTCGGCCAGTTCGGAGTCGCGTTTTTTGACGTGTGCCAACTCGCGCTGCAACGCCATGAAACTCTCGTAGCGGCTTGCGTCCAATTCGTCGCGTTCGATGGCCTGGATCACCGCGCAACCCGGTTCGGACACGTGCTTGCAATCGCTGAACTGACATTGCTCGGCCAGCTCGTGGATATCGGCGAACGCTTCGGCAAGGCCACCTTCGCTCTCGCACCAGATTTGGATTTCGCGAATGCCGGGCGAGTCGATCACCAGCGCTCCGTTGGGAAAACGGATCAGCTCGCGCCGCGTGGTGGTGTGGCGACCTTTGCCGTCGTTTCGGGTTTCGCCGGTTTCCTGACGCTCGATACCGAGCAATGCGTTAATCAGCGTGGATTTTCCCGCACCGGACGAGCCGACAAACACCAACGTTTCCGCCGGGCGCACATGCTTGGCCACGGCCTCGACACCCGCGCCATCGAGCGCCGAAACGACGTATATTTGCGCGTCGCCTGCGATGGCTTCGACTTCTTCGACCGAGGATTCCACCCATTCGCGTTCGAGCAAGTCGGCTTTGTTGAGCACCACGACGGCCTGCGCACCGCTTTCATGCACAACGATCAGGTATCGTTCGAGCCGCCGGAGGTTGTAGTCCTCGGTCAGCCCCATGACGATAATCACCAGATCAACATTGGCCGCGAGCACCTGCGATTCCGTCCGCGTGCCTTTGACTTTGCGTTGCAAACAGGTACGTCGGTCGAGGATGGCCTGGATGCGATAAATCGGGTCGTGTTCTTTTTTCGATAACGCCACCCAGTCGCCCACACCCGGAAGTTCGGCCCAGGTTTCAGCGGTGTAACGCAGGTGACCCTTGATTTTGGCGACGACTTCGCCCGCGGCGGTCTGCACGGCGTACTGGCCTTTGTGGCGAACAACAACGCGGCCTGGAATCCAGCCCTTTTCCGCATGGGGCGCAAAGGAGCGCGCGAAGTCCTCGTCCCAGCCAAGGTCTTCGAGCGATTCATAACCTTTGTCGATTGCTTCGCCGTCGTTCATCATGCCGACAATTGTCGCATGCGCGCGCGCGAAGACAAGCCCGAACAGATGATTCTAGGGCAAAAGGATGAGGGATGAATGATGAGTCAGAATCAAAACGATCAATCGCCGAATACCAATAAAAATCCACGAGGGGGATTTTATTGTCCGAAATGCGATGTAATCGTGCCACGTTTTCACGATTTCTCGGATGATGATTTGGCGAAGTTGCATCGCCTGGTCGATGAGGCACGGACAGTTCTAGCCATAGACTATTTACGGCAGCGAACTAGAACGGAAATTCACGAGGCCAAAATTTGGATACGACACATCGAAGGACCATGTGAAAAAGGATATAGAGGGAATGCTAAATGTCCGAAGTGCGGTGCGCGTTTGAGAACACCGCAGGCTAAACAATGTCCTGAATGTTTTCAACGTTGGGTGGAGTAACCGTTAAAACAACGCGGCAATCAGATTCGTGTATTTGTCCGTCCAGGGACGCGGCAGTTGATCGGGAGAGATTCGGCTCTTATGAAAGCCGTAACGTTTGCCCAATAGTTCGTCCAATTCCTTGCTTCGCGTGATCGTCATCCATTTGGTTTCTTCCGCATCGGGATGTACGAAACCGGCGTTCGAGGATACCTGCGAATAGGCGCCTGCTTCGGCAACGGTGGCGTGCACAATCGGCACGAGGTCGAGAATGCGGTTCGACACATGAAAGAACACCAGGCCATCGGGTTTTACAACGCGCAGGTACTCGTCGATGGCTTCGCGTGTGAGCAAGTGCACGGGAATCGAGCCACTGCTGAAGGCATCGACGATCAACAAATCGAAGGTGCCATCGGGAATATCGCGCAGATTCACACGTCCATCGCCAAACGTAAATTCCAGCTTCACACCTTTGGCTTCGGCTTGGTCCAGGTAACTGAAATATTCCTTCGCCACAGGCAAGTTATCCGGATCGAGCTCGAACACATGGAACGTATCGCCCTTGTCGAAATCGATGGCCAGCGCGCCTGTCCCCAATCCAATCATGCCGATATGATGAAACTTGAGCGGATTGCCCGAAAGCACCATCCCCGCCGGTGTGGTGTCGTGATAATACGAAATCGATTGGTGGCGTTTTTCACCTTCGAGATATTGCCGCCCATGCAACGTGGTGCCGTGTTGTAAATATCGAATGCCATCGTTATCGTACACGCGATAAATTCCATAATAATTACGCAGTCGCTCGACGACAGAACTGTGAGTAATCACGTCTTCCGCAAATGGCACGCAGGCGATCATGACAGCCAAAACGACAGCGGTTTGCAGTGGTTTGCCTTTACGGGAAGCGAGCATTAAGCCGAGAATCAACACAAGAACGCCAACGGACCAACGCGAGCCTTCGCCCGGAAGCGCTCGAAGAACAAACGGCCCGACCACGAGCAACAGCACGACGACGAGAACAACGCCAACGAAGCCCTTGTTGCGCGCGGGCAGCAGTTCCGCTTTTCCGTCCACATTCATGGCCCAGGCGGTTGCGGCACACGCCAGAACGATGGAAAGCGGGTATTCGACAACCGAGGTGGAAACGAGCGGCAGCAGTCCACTGACAATCAATGTGCCCATAAAACCGCCAATGGACATGGTGAAGTAATACGCGGTGAGATTGCCGGAATCTTCCGGTTTCAATTTCGCCAATAAACCATG
>CAZOKZ010000088.1:0-15717 GCA_964580585.1 uncultured Candidatus Sumerlaeota bacterium
AAAACGATTATGCCGGAGCCCGGGAACTTTACGAAGACCTTTTAGAAGTCAAATCGATCGATAAATTGGAAAAAGCCAAGGTTTATCGAGAGATTGCCTATTGCTATCGCCGCGACCAAAATTGGACTGAGGCTGAAAAGTATATTAAAAAAGCAAAAAGCGCGGCACCTGCCTTTAAGAAAAAAGACAAGGAAAACTGCCACTTTTGGGTAGAGTTGCACATGCTCGAAGGCATCTGCGAATTATATTCCGGCAAAGAAAACCAAGCGCGCAAAACGTTTGAAAAAGTGCTGGAAATCTCCCCCGATCTGAAAGAGCAAAACGCGCAATTCGCTCAAAACTGGTTGGATTTCATGGACAGACAAGCGGCGGAAAAAGCCGCAAACAAAACGCCTGAAAAACAAGTTCAGTAATCTGAGAGCAATCAACGCTTCTGCAAACAATCAACCTGCAAATCATACATCAGAGGTTAGGTCATGAATCGGGTTCCGGTGGTTCAAATGGTAAAAAACGCAAAGACAACATTCCTGTTGGTGCGACTGCTGATTCTTGGGGCTGTCTTGCTGCCAACTCAGTTGTTTGCATCGGAAGGCCCTCCGAGCGTTAGATGTAGAGATTACGACCTCTATACGCTTGAAACGCTCACGGATGTTACTATCTATATTGATCGTGTTGGTGCCACGGGCACGGCGTTTACTGTACCTTACACAATAGGTGGTGGCACAGCGACTTACGGCACGGAATATACTGCCAGCACCACAAACGGAACACTCAGCTTTGCAGCGAATGACACTTTTAAAACAGTAGTCGTTCACATTAAGTATGACTCGACTCCAGAACCCGACGAATTCTTTTCTTTTCAACTTGGTACCCCAACAAATGGAGTAAGCAAAGGATTTCCCCACTGGACAAACGTTCATATATTGGACGAGGACACCCTTCCGGACATCGAAGTCACGGCAGATACGTCAGCAGTGGAAAATGGTGGCAGCGCAGCCATTACATTTACCGGTGTTCCGACACCTGTAAACTGTAACAAAACGATCGCTCTTTCGTTTGCCTATTCCGGTACAGCGGTGAAAGGCACCGATTACGAAATCTCAGGATTGTATGAAAATAATTACACTCAAGTTTATCTAAATTCAGGCAATAGCTACAACCGGACGATATATGTAAATCCCACTGATGATACAGATTTTGAAGGTGACGAAACCGCGACGATTACTGTTTCACTTTACTGGAGTGGTACGACCGATACCTCAACGATTGATATAAATCCAATTTCAGTTACGATTCAAGATGATGACGCACCGCCAGTGGCAACGATTGATACGCCTGGTGGAACTTGGTGGGAGCATTATAATCAATATGACCGTACTTTTACATTTAATTTAAGTAAACCGGCTGCTATCGAAACATCGATACCTTACATATTATCAGGGACTGCAAGCTCATCAGATTATACGATTACTCCTGAAAATAATGTAACGATTCAACCCGGTCAATCGAGTGGGACGATTACCATTAATACGGTCAATGATTCTCTAGTGGAACTGAATGAAACCCTGATTGTAACAATTGATCCGAACGCGACGGATGTAATTGCTGGATCACCAGATTCGCAAACTTTAACAATCCTAGACAACGATCATCCAACAATTAATCTGATGGCTTCGGATTCGGGAAGTGAATCGGTGTCAACGAAGCTGATCACCGTTTCCATGGACCCTTCGACCGGTTCTGGTCTGGATGTCACCGTTCCTTTCATTTTATCGGGGACAGCAACGGGTGGTGGAGTGGATTATTCCATATCGCCAGCCAGTCCGTTGATTTTCGAGGATGGTGAAACATCAAAAACAATTACACTGACGATAAACGACGATGCATTAGACGAAATCGATGAAACTGTCGTAATTACGTTGAGCGGACTAACGCACGGTGTGGTGGGGAATTCGCCTTATACGTACACGATTAATGATGACGATCCAGCGCCAACGTTGAATGTGCCAAGTGCTGTTACTTTCGATGAAACGCAGTGGGCGTCGGGTGATTTGACACTGACAATTCCCATAACGCTTTCGACGGTATCCGGCAAAAATGTTGGAGGATATTTTCATTTTATAAATGGAACCGCTCAGCCGGGATCTGATTTTAGATTATTTACTGATCCAAACTGGGGTTATCCAACTAATGGTACCAATATATCCATTCCTGCTGGTCAAATGTCCACGCAAATAGAAATATCGATTATTAATGATGATTTGTTTGAACAAACCGAATCGTTTGCTTTGAATAGCTCATACGTCTCGAATGCGACACTCAGCAATAACCCAATCGCGATCACGATTTACGATCACGACCTACCGTTCGAGTTGGTTGCTCACGATATCGCCATCGACCGCGGGTCGGCAACGCGTCTGGACGGACTGACGCAATATGGTATTTCAGGACAGGAAAATCTGCAATACGATTGGACGATTGTCGAAGCGCTCGATGCCGATTATACACTGACGGAAGCGGGAGAGCCTGTCTATGCTCCGCTTTATCAGGATTTGACAACAACTCCGTCCCTGACAGGCCAGACGACTATTAATGTTCTCGCGACCGATACAGGCAATAATGATCTGGACGATTTGACGACTTATACATTAACGACGTACGCATGGGATATGACGACGGAAGCAAGCGAACTTGCTAACTTAAACCAAAGCGATTTCTTGTCTCAGGGAGTTATCGATTGGGGGGCGACTCTCGACAGAATCGAGACCGCTCTGGTTAATGGAATTTCACTTTCTGTTTGGAGTGAAGAATCGGTAGGCAATCCGGGAACGTTTAATTTATTCGATCAAGTTGGAACGGATAATGAACGTTTGCTAGCGGCTGATCACCGATTGCTTGCTCTGCAATCAAGTCGATATCTCGGAAGTTCGACTGAAAATATTCTTCTTATTACTTATGATACCAGCACAGATAATATTGTTGCCTGGACCAAGACGAATATTAACGACGAGTGGAGTTCTGTATCTCTTTCAGAATCGCAGGTTGGATATTCATCCCAGGCTTCGTTGGTTCGTTTGCAAAGTAAATGGTTTGCGGCGCTGAGCGACGGTAATGGCGACATTAAAGTTTTCGAACGTTCGGGAAGTAATTGGAATTCCATCCTGACGACAACCGGGAATTTTCCAGCATTGACGACGGGACGCGACGGCGAAGTCTATCTGGCGTACATCGATGGGCAGAATCTGAAAATCAAACAATACAATACAACCACTGGTTGGACGTCCGATACGTCATGGCCTCAGTCGATTTCGATTACGGGTGCTTTCGATGGTTTGGATTTGCAATGTGATGCAGCGGGGACGTTGTGGGCGGCGCTTCGCTCTGGCGAAGAGCTTTCTTTCTACCTTAGCAAATATGATTTAGTGTATGAAGAGCAGCAGGCGTTTGCTTCCAGTGCGGCGACGAATAGTTTCACTTCATTTGGCGCCCAAGAATCGCGTCGCTTGATTTATCCGGATCAAGGCGGTTGGATGCAGGCGCTTGGAAACGATTCGGAAACAAGCGATAAACTTTCATTGTATCGATTGGAAGCTGATCCGTTGTCACTGGTGGTAAGTGACGATTCGACCAGTGCCTCGCAACAATTACTCACGCATCGATACATTCCAAATGCGAAAGATCGATTCGGAACGATGGCTTTTGATGAAACGGGCGAAGCGTTTATTGCCTGGCAGCCTTCACTTCGGCATGCAGGAACCAATTACCCGGTTGGTCGGCATTTCCATAATAGTCTTCAAATTAATAACGGCTTACCGTTCACATTGGAATCCGATCTTTACGTGAAGTTGGGTGTTTGGGATTCCAGCGATGTGCAAGTGCGTATTTGGGGCGATGACGTTATAAACGTGATGGATGAGGAGTTTACCGTCCCCATCGATACATGGGTCAATTGGCCCGCGGACGGCGATTTGCAAGTCACTGTTTCCAATACGTCTATCGGCATGGCGAGCGATGCAGGCAAAAAAACCGTTTGGGCTCAGTATCGCATTGATGGCCGTGAGCTTTGGCCTGTCTGCGATTCGATTATTTTGACCGACGAGTCGGAATTTGAATTCACGGATTTGGAAATCACCGATGGAACGTGCGATTCATACGATTCGACGCCATGTGTCGTAATTAATGAAGAACTGCGCTTTACCACGGGCGAACAAATGCAGTTTGGCGCTCTGATTTCTTACACACCGTTTGTTTCGCTTGGTTTGGATGCAACTGATGTTGTTTGGGAAGTCACGGATGGTGTTGGTGAAATCGATCCGGATGGAACTTTCCATGCCACGGGTTTGGGAATCGGACGCGTCATTGCCAGCCGTCCACAAGACGGCTTGCGGGACGAAGTTTTTGTAATCGTCGGCGATCCGGGCGAAGTTGCCTATTATGAAATTCTTCCTCGTGACGAAACTGTTCTAGGATTAAATGACAAAATATCGCTCCGCGCGATTGCGCGCGATGTGGGGGGGAATCAAGTCGCGGGAAATCCCTTCTGGATTTTAGATGGTCCTGGCGAACTTAGCCAGACAGGGCTCTATCGTTCGCCTCAGACGGCGACCGCCTCTGCGCTTACCATTGTACGTGTGGTGGACAAAGACGAGTCCTTGGCTAAGGGCGAAAAACTTTTGACCATCGATGGCGACGCGCCCGTTGTGATCAACTATGCCGCCGTTTCGGTTGATGGTACGACGTCGAGCACGCTTTCTGGCGCTCTGGTTTTTCAATGGGATTTGTCGCAATCTCCGCCGGAAGTTTCAATGCCGGTCAGTTATCGAGTAGTACTTGACGGAATTGAAACCATCGCAACGCTTTCTTCTGATGCCATTTCATCGGACGAATTACGCATCGAGTGGAATAGCGCAGCCGTACCGGACGGGGAACATGAATTTACGTTGTTTGCGGTGGATGGGCATGGAAACAGCAATGCGGCGTTTGCTCCGTTCCTTACTTTCAATTTGCTGAACTCCACGGACGAACCTTCTATTGCCAAAGGTTTGGATTGGTTGCTGCGCCATCAATATCGTGAAACCAACCCCACGGAAATGTTTGGTTCGTGGCAAAACGAAAACAGCCGCGATATCAGTGAGTTGGTCATTGAAGCCTCGTTGGCGGCTCAAGCGCTTGGAACGAGCAATCTCTCTTATTTAGCCAACCCAGAATTGGGTTTGAATCGTTGGAGTGGCGAGCAACTGACCGTGGCGGAAGTTTACCATGATGCAATTGTGTGGCTTGTCGCCGCTATGGATAGCGGAAAGGTTACCGGGTTTGTGCCGCGGTCGTTTGCAATCGAAGCGCTAGCGGGCGCAGGTGATTTGCTCAACGAAATCGAGTCCGTTCGTGGCGTGCCAGTGGATGGACGTTATCGTCAGGCGCAAGAATTAGTGAACGATTTCATCGCCGAGGAATTGAACTCAGGCGGTGCGCTTGATTTGAGCGATGGCGGTTTTGCCAAGGGAGAAGAATCGCTTTCTACGCGTTTTGAAACGTTGCGTGCACTTGCTGTACTTGCACGGGCAGAACGATTCGACACGTTACAGGAACTGCTCAGTCATCGCGACGCCGAGGGAAATTCGATCCTGTACCGTTATTTCGATGAAAACCTGCGTTGGACGTTGGAAGATGCCCTCGAAGCTAAAACGACAACGAACTCTGGTGGTTGGTCCAATGTGCGATACAGCCAGGCGCTTGGAATTCCAGAAGATGAAGGTTGGTTGAGCGATAACCTGTATTTGAGTAGTGAAGTTGGCAGTGTGCTTCTTCAAATCAAGCGTCAACGCGTGGATTCGATTCTCGATTGGTTATTAGCCGAAGGGCAGGTGGATTCACTCGACGCGACTGTCAAAGGATTGCAGTCGGATGCGATTGATGCGCCTGGCGCGTTCCCGATTGGTTCGGAAAGCGTTTCCGACACCGCCATCGCTTCGCAGTTCCTGGCGCGCAACGTGTTGCGCCAAGTTGAAACGGCATTGGAATACGCAGAAAATTCAGACGAAGCACCGGATTATTCCACGATTACCAACGATAGTTATGAAACATTGGTGGGCGACACCGATAGCAATGGTGCCGCGAACTATTTGCTCTATGGCGAACAATTAATTGATGGTTCCTGGAATGGTCGTGCTGCCGATACGGCACTTGCGCTGGCTGCGTTGCGTCCCGAGTTGACGATTCGCGACATGGAATACAATTCGGCAGAAGAGAAGTTCCTCGTGCGCGTGGCAAAC
The DNA here is from genome assembly GCA_964580585.1 of uncultured Candidatus Sumerlaeota bacterium. Classification (GTDB taxonomy): domain Bacteria; phylum Sumerlaeota; class Sumerlaeia; order SLMS01; family JAHLLQ01; genus CAZOKZ01. Next base: position 6,273 of record CAZOKZ010000088.1, read on the forward strand.
ATCGGCATGATCGAGGCAACGGGTGTTCGCGTATCGATTTTCGATAATGATCCACTCGAAATGAGTGTACGCGACCGGTCCAACAATGCACTCGCAAGCAGTTTGTCACTTGTTGTTCCCGTCAGCACAGACTTGAGCAATATCGTTGAGTTTGAAGTACCTTACACACCGGGCGTTTTCCCGCCGCTGCTGACCGTCATGGTGGATGCCGACGGACGCGTTCCCGAATACGAAAAAGATAACAATATAGCAACGTGGCAATTGCCCGAAGGACCGAACCTGTTGCTGCAACCAGGAACGTTGGCAGTTCGCAACGATTCTCAAACGGGTCCGCCGTTTGTTGGCAGCCCGTGGAAGTTGCGCGCGCGTTTATGGAATATGGGCAAACAAACCGTCAGCTTCACGTCGGGTGCCGGTTCGAACTCGATGTTAAAGGTTTACAACGGGAACCCCTCGAATGGCGCTGCATCGTCGCTCCTGTGGACACAATCGATGCGCCAGTGTGGATTGAATGACGATACAAATTCGACGCTTTCAAAACTCGAATCGGGCAGAAGCGAAACCATCCTGGTCGATGTTCCCGAGGGTGTGATTCTGACGCCAGGTAAATATGACATTTATCTGTGGATCGACTACGCCAGTGGGTACAATAACTCACAAGGTGAAATTCGCGAAACGAACGAATTAGATAATATCGTTGGAGGGCTCGTAGAGTTTTATCGTGCAGGGACAGCGGTTGATCGCCCGGATCTCGCTGTTACCGATCGAGTAATTACGCATGATCCGCTGATTGCACCCTGCGGGGGAGTAACAGACCTGATCGTTTGGGTTGATAACGCGGGTACAGCCCCGGCTTACGATGTCTTAGCGCGTGTTTCCTCTGATGATTTATTAACATCGCACAGTATTATCATTCCCGTGATTGATGCAAAACAATCCGTGCGTGTGGAATTCCCGTTGGTGATGGGAACAGCCACCAGTGGCCAACGCGATTGGATTGTGATGGTGGACCCCGAAGATGCTATCGATGAAGTGCGCGAGGATAACAACATCGCATCGCATCAGATCCCAGTTTCTTGCGATGCACCCACCAGTATTTATGACCTGGCGGTTTATCCGTCGGATATCAAATTGAGCGATGAAAGCGGCAAATTGCTGCCGAACATTTCGGTCAGAAATCTGGGCCTTGGCGTGTTGGCACCGGGTGAACACATGCATATCAAAGTTGAGAAACGAACTGTTTCTCAATATGAAGCATCACGCGGCAGTTATGGATTCTTCTCGTCGAAAGACTACTATCCGTTTATTCTCAACGCCAATAGCTCGCGTTCCTACGAAGTCACGCCAAACAGTTTTAATTCCAACGAAGTGATCAATAGTGGTTGGGTAGATGTTCGCGCCACACTGTATCCCGTTCAAGGGCCGCAAGAAACCGATCAACGTTGGGACGACGTGCCTGCCAACGACGTGGCGGAAACGACGATCTTTACGCATAAGACGGATTTGCGCGTAATCGCCTTCACGATCGATTCCTCGGAAAAAACAATATCCGACTGCGAAGAAACAAATGCCTATTTCGATTTGCAAATCGAAGTCGCCAATGGCGACGGCACACCTGGGTTCCATACCGCTGAACCCGTTCGCATCTGGTTGCTTGACGAGACCACAGGCGACGTATTGGCGTCTTTCAATGATTTGCGCCTGGACCCAATGGGAGGCGATGCAAGCGACCTGAGCTCAAATCGTTACGTTTTCCCATTGAATCAAATTCCTCTGAGTGCGGGCGATCACTTGCTGCGTGCTGTCATCGATCCTGAAAATTTGTACGCGGAAATTGACGAAACAAATAATGCAAAAGCCCAGGTTGTGTCGGTGGTTGACGATCCAGGCTTCACGCGCGACGCCCCCGACATCGCACTCGACGCGAACGAGCTTTACCTCAATGTCGAAAACGATATGGTTGTCGTGTATGGCAACGTCATGCTGCTCGAAGGCGAATGCCAACCCGCACCTGTCGAAAACCTGGAGATTACGGTCGAATCCGGCAGCCCGCAAGCGCCGCTTGCCAATGCCTCGATGACAATCGATCGCATCAATCCCGGCCAAACAGTTGCTTTTGCCGTTCCGACTGGTTTGTCGCCGAACGATTTGACAAATTCAGCGCCCGATTACGATCTGTTTACCGTCGTCGCAACTGCACCCGTTGGCGCCGGTGAAACAAACCTGTCAAACAACACGGTGACCATCGATTCGAGAGCACCGTCGGCTCCAACCAATTTAGTTGCCGAAGGTTTTGCTACACAATATTACCTGACCTGGACGCTTGCTTCCGACACGCCCACCACAGTGACAGGTTATGTTCTGTCGCGGTACATTGACGTGGATAGCGAATTCGTTTTGACCGACGTGCTTGAGTTGCCTGCCGACCAGGACGCGATTCTGCTCAAAAACCTCGAAACGAAGGCCTACCACCGATTTGAACTTCGCGCACGAGGCATCAATCAGCGCCTTTCCACGGACGTGTCACTTCAAGTTCAGGATAGCAGTGCTGGACAGCCAGAGATTGTTGAAATCATTCATGGCGATCCGGAAGAAACGATCACCGTTGATACCAATTTGCACCCAGACGTTCATTTCGTTCCAGAAGACCACGTAACGCTTCGCGTGAAATACAACGACGATTTGACATCGAACCCCAACGTGCAACTGGGAATGATTTACAACTTCGATGCCATCGAACCCGACAGCCAAACGCCGGAAGACGTGAATGGCGACTCGATTTACACGTTCAGCAACATCGATTTGTCGGCGAACGCTGGAACTGTAATTTCCGAGAATTCGTTTCTGGCTTACCTTGACGTAACACCGAACGCCACAGCCATCGCACCGTACCGCGTGTACTCGAACCTGGTCCAAGTGAATTACGACAACCTGTACGATCTGACATTCGCACAGGATGCGGAGGATCGCATAGACGTAGGTATTCAAGTTCTACGTAACAATGAATGGATGGATATTTCATTTGCGGATGTGGATATCTATGCTGGTAGCCAGTTTAGAATGGTGGCGCGTATTCTGAATCAACATAACCCGGATCTGGATATTCCCGATTTTGACGTTCTGTTCAAAATAAATCTCGATTATACCGATAAAGGTGGACACGCTGTTCATGTTTCGACCCAAGACTGGGCGAATGCTCAAGACGGTGTATTGACAGTTTACTCCGATGATACAGGTAATCCGCGTTATACGACTTTCGGTCTTACTTCATACACCATTAAGCATATAACCGATTTTCGTGTTAGCATTGACTATCAGAAGAACTCATCGGTTGGAACTGTGCCCGAGATTTCGGAATCGAACAACGAGTTCGTTCAACCATATGTTCCAAGCGCCCGCCCAATAGGCCGTGAATTTTTAGTCCCCATGCCGCTCGCATGGCTGACGGAAAAAGAAAAGAAACGACAAAATTATGCTATTAATTCTTATGGTAATCCTTATTATCCTACTGTTAATAGTGATGGTATCGATTATCGATTTACTATTATTCCTCGCGACACATTGGCTGATGCCCGAGTTACGTTTAAGATCCATAATGGAAGTTCCAACGGTAAAGCTCCCTTCACCACGATAGGAACGATCAATGTCCCCGCAAAGGGACACGCCGATTGGGCGTTTCCAATGGACCTGGAATACGCCACTCGTCCTCGTGTAGGTGTTGAGGCACCTAATCCGGAAGACCCTTTGCACGATCCGATTCAGTGGAACCGCGCGTTGCTCATCGAAAGTAATGTTGATGTTTCGATTTTGATGTGGGATCCAATCTTTGGGCGTGAATTTTCAGAATTGTTGATTCCCAGCAATCAACTGGATTATCGCTATACAATTACGGGGCACTATCCCTCGGAAATGTATTACAAAAAAAATAATTTGTTCGAACAGTCTTGGAATCCTTCGGCAGAAACGCCTGCGAATCCGAACTTCCAATATTTCGCAATAACGTCACTGTGGGATGTTGCAAATGTGACGATTCGACGTAATGATATTGGTGTTCCTGGGCCGGATACGCTCCCTGAAGGAACACCTGCGAATGCCGATTCGTATCAGATTACACTCAAGAAAGGCCAAACGTATTACTGGGCCCCGTATTCCTATTCGGAAGATATGGACGAAATCTGGGATTCGATTTATCAAGACCCAACCGGTGTTGTGATCGAATCGAGTGCTCCCATTGTTGTGGCTTCCGGTTTGAATGCCGGTATGCCGACGGTAAATAGCTGGAGTGGTAATCACAACTATATGCTGATGCACCCGAGTGGCATTTGGGGGACGGAGTTTGTTATTCCACCTGCTCACCACTTTTCACGGTTCCCCTATACAAACGATCGCCCAAGAACAATGGGCTTTTTCCGTGTGGTCCCGATGAAGAATGACGAGACGACAGCCATTTGGCTGGATGAGAAGAATCCGACGGATCATCCAAGTGAGCCCACATTTATTTTGAAGCCGGGCCAGTACTTGGAAATAAATGCTACCAGTCCTTTCATGGATTCGCAAAAACGTTTTGTGGTAGATCCGTCTAAAACGTCCAAGTATTTTGCGAACCTGATGGAGCGTGATGCAACGAATCCAACGCAGTTTAAATATGTTCAACGCCTGGAGTTGGACAGTAATTCTTTCCATCGGATTATTTCCGAACCAACGAAACCCGTTCAGGTAACGCAGTTCTATAATTCACCACGAAATACTGTTCCCGACGATTGGGAGTACACTCTCCATTCATGGAATAAATTTATGTCGGGGCCAAATGTTTTTCATTATTGGTGGAAATTTAGTACACTCAGCATTGAAGAACAATTAGCCAGTTACACGAACCCAGCTTTAGCCAGAGCCATTGGCACGGGACGAGGCGCGTTTGGTGATATATTTACTTATTATTATGCATTTTGGTATTATGAAATCCCATTTGGAGAAATGTGGACCACAGGTGCATCACAATACGTTTTGCTTGCGGAATACCCTGATATGGAATTGCCATATTATATGGGGTGGCATATGGGTGGTACTGAGTTCATGCCAGTTATTCCCACACGCGCTTTTGCGACGGACTCCTATAATAGTATTTCCCTGCCCGGGGAGTTTTATACCAGTTATCAATGGTATCAACATTCTTCATATGAACATCTTCAAACTGTTTATTATAATTATCCAGACCCAAATCCCCCTAATGGGAATTATGGGAATTTTCATAATCCAGTTAACCAGACGCAGATGCATTTGGTGTCTCTAGTCCTGGCGGAAGCTGGTAGCGTTGGAGATGCGTTCGAGTATCCACAGTTGTATTATCGTTTCGAGGGTGAATCCGAATGGCGCAACGTGCTGAATGATCGGGACGATTTTACGGTCATGCGCTATCCGAAAATTCCTTCAATTGAGGGAACGCCGCCTCTAGCTCAATGGGACATGGGATTTTGGCGCGAAGCGCCTGCTTACGGTTGGCAGGATTTAGGTTGGGGAGACGAAAAAGCCGGGTATAAGATGTTGACGCTTAAGGTCTTGACCTATTTTGAAAATTATCGTCGAATTGAATTTTATAATCCCGATAATTTGCCATTAAAGATTTCCACCATAGGATTGGCGTGGGGCGGTTCCTCCGGTTCCATCGGGAATTATCGTTACACGGATTGGGAAGATGCCGAACCGAATCCGTACGTGGATTTGGAGCTGACGGATGCGAGCATTCATTTCCCGTATGGGGCGCCTCGGGTTGGAACGCCGACGCCGTTTGTGGTGGGAATTCGTAACTTGGGCGGTGAGCCAACGTATGACGATAACGCTCATTTGCGCGTGATTGAAAAACGTCTCGAACCAAACGGCTCGATCAGCGAGCACCAGGTGTTGCCGATGGGGTATTCGTTGCCCGCGGTGATTCCTGCCGGAGCTTCTCGAACATTTGGTTGGGTTCTTGGAGATTTGGCGAATACGGTTTTTGATGATTCATTCGTTTTCACGCCTCAGGAAAATACAATCGAATTGTGCGCGGTGGTGGAATATCCGTCGTCGGTGTATTTGGGTTGGACGACGTTGCCAGGAGAATATGCCACGACGAACAATTCGGGTTGTCGCGCAATCGAATTTGCGCGTCCGGATTTGGCGGCGAAGTTTACGTCACTCGATGGCGAGGCGTTGCCGAATCAGTATCCGGTTTCGATTAATGTGGATCCGGTGGCGGACGATACGCTGACGTTTGGCGTGCGCTATACGACGACGGAAATTCCGAAGACGCCGGTTAAGTTGCGTACGACGGTGGTTTATCCGATCGGCCAGGGGCCGGCGCCTGCGGTGACGCGCGCGGAGTTGGAGTTCGATCCAAGCGATTTCATCTATGAAAATGACGAAATCTATTATTATGTGGATTCGTCGTTCGATGTGCAGCATCCGATTTCCGGAACGTATCAGTTGTCGGTGCAGATCGATTCTGAAAACGTTGTGAATGAGAACGATGAGGCAAACAACTCGGTGTCGTTTGCTTACCAGGTGGTGTTCCCGCCAACGGGTAACCTGGTTGTGTCGAATTTGCAGTTCAGCGAGCAGCCTCCGTTTGCAGTGGGTCAGTCGATCGAAACGACGGCAACGCTCAAGGCGGTTGGCGGTAGCTTTACCAACATTCCGGTGACGGTGACGTTAGGCGATCCTTCGACGGGCGAGCCGGTGCTTCACGCAGTGACGCCTCAAACGGTGTCGTCGCTTGGGGACGGAGAGTCGGTTGCGCTGAATTACACGATTTCGTTCGATCAGGAATACGAAGGCGATTTTGCTCTCGCGGCAAATATCGGTCGTGAATTGAACGAATTGTATTATTGGGATAACATGGTCAAGCGGTCGATTCGCGTGGTTCCGGCCAATGAAATCGATCTGGCGGATTTGATGGATCACCCGGACCCGCGGTTCAAATTCTCCGCCCTGGTTCCGAGCGAAGTGACGCAGTCCGATTCGCCATCCGATTGGGTCGATCTGGGGTCGCTTGTTGTTAATGGCGGCAAGGTTGATGTGGCGGCGCCGTTCAAAGTGCAAATATTCGACGGAAGACCAGATGGGGATTTCCGTAGTGTTGTGGCGGAAACGATTCTCGATCCGCTGGATGAGGGCGAAACGCAGTGGCCGTTGTGGAGCGATGCGTGGAATACGTCAAACGCTTCGCTTGGCGCCCATGATTTGTGGTTGGCCATCGATTCGGCGAACCACTTGGCGGGTACCCCTGCCAGCGTTTCCGGCGAGGCATCGCAGACGCCGCTGTTGGCGTGGAAGCTGGCCGATCAGGGCGGACTTCATGTTTCGGGCCTGAGTGCAGCCGAATCGGCAATGGGCGTGAAAGTTGAAGCTTACGCGACGACAAGTACGCTGGCGGCCGATTGGACGTTGATCGGTTCGTGGGATTCGATTCATGGCTATGTGCATGAAACTGTGGATGCAACCTCCGGGACAATCGACGTCTGGCAGGCAAGCGAGCCGATGCCGCTTCTGCTGGTGATGGAAACGCTCGATGGCAGTGCGTTCCCGGACCGCGATACGCCGTGGAATCTGAGCATGGCGCTTTACGACGACGCGGGGACGACGGAAACGGTTTCGATTTACGATGTCGATATGGCGCTTCCGGAAAACGTTTTTGCGGACGATAGCGTGACGACGGGTCCGTGGAGCAATCGCACGGCGCTCTGGGTGGCTGACGATGGTTCATCGTATTTCACGCGCAAATTGCACTTGGCGCGCGATTTCAACGTGCTCGGCACGGGCGAAGCGCTCGAACCGGACATGACGGCAAGCGCGGCGATGCAGGACGCCAGCGGCAGCGTGGTGGAAACCGACGAACTGCTGAACAACCGTGCACGAGCTTCGGTGAACGTTGTTCCGGGTCCGAAGGACTTGCGCATTTCGATCGAGGCCGTTTCTTCAACGGTTTCGATGGGCGATTCCGCTCAGTTGAACGTGACGGTTTCAAACCTGGGAACGACGGTTGATCAATTCTTCGATGTGATGGTGGAAATCTGGCCACAGGGCAGCGTTGGCCAGGGCGATCCGGTTGCCTCGATGAGCAAGGTGGTGCTGGAGCCGGTAAGTGCAAGCACCCCACGCACGCTCGCGTTCAACTGGTGGACGAACGATGGGGACGGAGACTTTGTCGCCGTGGCGACGGTCGATCCGGCTCCCTCTCGCGTTGCGGAAGACGACGAAAATAATAATACCGCATCGGTGAATTTCACGGTGCTGAACGACTTGTCGATTTCGGTGGTTGCATCGCCCACGGTTCTCGATGTGGACGAACTGACGACGTTGACTGTGACGGTGGACGGCACGATCTATACATCGGGCACGCTGGACCTCACCGTATTGCGCGACGATCAAACTTCTGGTGAGTGGCCGGTGGCGTTGGGCAGCCAGACGCCCTTCGATTTGAACGCGGAAACGGTGATCGAAGGTACCTGGTCGGCGGGTGAAAACACGCCTGGGCTATACCGTGCAAAAGCGCGTGTGTCGCGCCGTGTCGATGGCGCGTGGCAAATGCCGGTCGAAGTACTTTCGGATGCGTTCGAGGTACTCGCCGACGTGAATCTCGAAGCTGATTTGTGGACCGACCGCGATGCGTACGATTGTGGCGAGCCGGTTCGGATGACGGCGTCTATTGCTAACCGCAGCCGTAATGCTCCGGTTGGTGAAATGAACGTCGCCATCACGGTCGAGGATTCGGCGGGCAACGTGCTCTTTGGCACGTCGAAGCTCATCAGCGGTCTGGCCAAGGATCAGCGTGTGCCGGTGTCCTTCGTGTGGCAGGATCCGTTGTCGTTCGATCCGGACGTGACGGCTTACGTGAGTGTTACGGAACTCGAAGGCGCAGCGACCGCTTCGGCACAAACGGCATTTACCTTGTGTCCGTGGCCGGGCGTGGTGCTTCAGCCCGATTTGCTGGCAAACGATGGCAGCGAGACACTTTATCGCCAGACGCCGGATGCGCGGCTCGAGTTGGATCTGCCGGGCGTTGCATTGGGGACGGAGAGCGATATCCTCGTGATGATTGGCGATACGGAATCGCTTGCTTTGCCGGTTGCGTATCAACGCAACCTGTTCCCGAACGCTGATCTTGCCAACGATACAGCCGGTTTGCCGGTCTTCTGGCAGGCAGGCGCGGGCGGCTCGCATGTGTCACCGGTCGCGGATGCGACGGACGCTGTTGTGGGGACGCAGTCACTGCGTTTCGACGGCGCCTCGGGCGATTGGATTGCCACCGAAGGCGTGGCATCCAATGGCAACGGCATTCGTGTCGAAAGTGGCCACGAGTACGTGCTTTCATTCTCGCACCGCGCGTCGGATATCGATGCAGGCCTTCGAGTGTATGTGGTCGAAGACGATGGAAACGGCCTGACGACTTCGACGCTTGTTTCGTCGCTGC
>CAZOKZ010000089.1:0-15698 GCA_964580585.1 uncultured Candidatus Sumerlaeota bacterium
TATCTCTTCATCATTTATAAAATACCATTCTATACGAATATCATTCTCCATCTTCATTTTTTCACGAATTATTTCTAACTGTCGAGACGATGTATAATTCTTCGAAGCACGTTTTGCGACATGTCTCGTATTGACATATCCAATGAAATCAAGCTCATCTGAAGAGGCCACTCTTAATTCGACATTAATATTCAATCCTATAGAGGATAATAATGCCTTAATTCTATCGATGTCAGATAAGTCCAATTTTTCCATAGATAGCAAGTACCGTCTTAAAATTTGACTCAACTGATCTTCTCCAATTTGCAGCAGATGTAATAGTACAATGAGAAAGTGTTATTGTCTGTTTATCATTTTCAATTAATACATTGGGCTCATAATCAGCTATCGTCCTGACAAGTCTTGCATTTTCTAAAATTCGACTAAGGTCAGCTAGGGCCACTCGGATATCGTGTTTCATTTTTGCTGATTCATTAGCATCTAAAATTCGACTTTTCTCCTGCTTTTTAATCTCTGTAATAGCCCTGCTCTGAACTTCTTTTCTCAAAGTTATCGGTAGTTCTTTGTGTTTTAGAATAGACCATTTGCTATCAATAAGACTAAGAGATTCACGTGCAGAGAGAAACGCACTATAGTAGTAGCGGTTAAATGCACTTCGCCCAAACAAATCAAACACGACTTTGTCCTTCTCGGACTCAGCAATTGATTTTAGATGGTCACCGACGATTTGCATTAAACGAACCTAACCGATGAAGACTTGGGGACTTATCCGCACCGCTATTCGCCCCCAAACCCCGCCATGGTTGGCGTGAGCGTGACGCGTATATGACGCGAGTTACCCGTTGCGGTCAAGATGCATCATCTATCCGCTCGGGAGATTATTGATTTGTTTAGGGTTGCGTGGTGGAGCGAAGGGGGGTCGAACCCCTGACCTCGGCATTGCGAACGCCGCGCTCTACCAACTGAGCTACCGCCCCACGCAAGAGAGGAAGGTGTGTGCCGCAGGGGGGTGCCGGATGTCAAGCGGGAAGGGGGAAATTTAAGGATGAAGGATGTGGGATGAAGGATGATTTTCGAGGAGAGCGGTCAGGGCGTTCGGTGGCGTTTTTCATGGATATGGTCCACGTAAAGGCCCTGTATTGGCCGTGGAGAGGACGGTGGAAGAGAAGCTTTCGACAGTTTTAGAGAAAATTGGCGAGGGAAAATCGGAAACTTGGGTGGCCAGGTTGAGTGGAATGGCGGGTGTGACGAAAACTCGCCTTCTTCCAGCTTTTGCTTGTCCCGGAAGCGGTCCATGGGCTGGCATTGGATTGGCTCAAGGAAGACGCAACACGTGGTTGGCGCGAGATTTCATGGCTCGATGGGGCCATGATGGTTTTTTTTGACCATTCGAGGCGGCGAGCGGCCGAGTGGTGGCACTTTTTATCCGATGACGCGGAAAGGAGCGTGCGCGAGATGCATCTGACACCGAGGGAGCAGGAGCGGCTGTTGCTGTCGTATGCGGGCGAGGTGGCTCGGCGGCGGTTGGAACGCGGCGTGAAGCTGAATTACCCGGAGGCGGTGGCGTTGATCGCGTCGCAAATCATGGAGTGGGCGCGCGACGGGCGGTCGGTGGCCGATTGCATGAACGATGGACGGACGTTGCTGAGCCGCGCCGACGTGATGGAGGGCATCGCGGAAATGGTGCACGAGGTGCAGGTGGAAGCAACGTTCCCCGACGGCACGAAGCTGGTAACGGTGCACGACCCGATCGGGTGACAATCCAAACGCGAGGCGAGACGATGATTCCAGGCGAACGTTTTTTGAGCGCGGAGCCAATCGAGGCAAATGCAGGCCGCGCAATCGCAACGGTGGTTGTCGCCAACCGCGGCGACCGTCCGATTCAGGTGGGCAGCCATTGTCATTTTTTCGAGGTGAACGAGGCGCTGGATTTCGACCGCGCGGCGGCTCGCGGCATGCGGCTGAACATCCCGGCGGGGCTGGCGGTGCGGTTCGAACCGGGCGACGAACGCACGGTGGAACTGGTCGCGTTGGCCGGCACGCGCGAGGTGTATGGGCTGAATGGCAAAGTGCAGGGGAAGCTGGATTAAAAGCTTACCACGAAGGCACGAAGACACAAAGGAACACGAAGAAAAACCGCTAAGTTGCAAAGACGCTAAGGAGAGCAAAGTTTAGTTTAAATCATCTTATGAGGATTATTTCCATATCGGTATCGGTTAATATGTTCAAACCTTGCGTGAATTATTATATACTTTGTGTTCCTTCGTGTCTTTGTGCCTTCGAGGTAAAAAAATTAAGGATGACCCACTCATGACTCTGAATATTCCGCGCGATCAATACGCCGATCTTTATGGCCCGACGACGGGCGACAAGGTGCGCCTCGCCGATACCGAGTTGATTATTGAGGTCGAACGCGATTTGATCGCTGAAGCGGGCGGGCGCGGCGACGAAGTCGTGTTCGGCGGCGGCAAGGTGATCCGCGACGGTATGGGTCAATCGCCCGCGGCAATTCGCGACGGCGGCAAAGCGCTCGACCTGGTGATTACGAACGCGTTGGTGCTCGATTGGTGGGGCATCGTGAAAGCCGACGTGGGCATTCGCGACGGGCGCATCGTGGCGCTCGGAAAAGCGGGCAATCCGCAAATCATGTCGGGCGTGCATCCCGATTTAATCATCGGTGCGGAAACGGAAGTTCTTGCGGGCGAAGGCAAAATCCTGACGGCAGGCGCCATTGATTCGCACATTCATTTCATTTGTCCGCAGCAAGCCGATCACGCCATCGCGGGCGGTATCACAACGATGATCGGCGGCGGCACGGGACCCGCCACGGGCACGAACGCCACGACGTGCACACCGGGCGCATGGAACATTCAACGCATGATCGCGGGCACAGCATCGTGGCCTATCAATGTTGGTTTTCTCGGCAAAGGCAACGCGGCGTTACCAGCTCCTTCCATCGCGCAACTCAAAGCCGGCGCGTGTGGGCTGAAGCTGCACGAGGACTGGGCCACCACGCCCGCGAATATCGACGTGGCGCTCGGCGTGGCCGACGATTATGACGTGCAAATCGCCATCCACACCGACACGTTGAACGAATGCGGTTTCGTCGAAGATACGATCCGCGCGTTCAAGGGACGGACCATCCACACGTACCACAGCGAAGGCGCGGGCGGCGGCCACGCGCCCGATATTTTGCGCGTGTGCGGCGAAGCGAACGTGATTCCGTCTTCCACAAATCCCACGCGGCCCTACACGGTGAACACGATCGACGAACACCTCGACATGTTGATGGTTTGTCACCACCTGAATCCATCCGTCCCCGAAGACGTGGCCTTCGCCGATTCGCGCATTCGCAAGGAAACCATCGCCGCCGAAGACATCCTGCACGATCTTGGCGCGATCAGCATTATTGCCTCCGATTCGCAGGCCATGGGGCGCATCGGCGAAGTCGTAACGCGCACATGGCAAACCGCGCACAAGATGAAAGTCCAGCGTGGACGGAGCAACATCGAGCAGGGCGACAACGATAATGTGCGCGCAAAACGTTACGTGGCAAAATACGCGATTAATCCCGCCATTGCGCACGGATTGGGACATGTTATTGGTTCGGTCGAAGCAGGCAAACTCGCCGATCTCGTTCTTTGGTCGCCCGCGTTTTTTGGCGTCAAACCCGAGCTTGTCATCAAAGGCGGTTTCATCGCTTGGGCCGCGATGGGCGACCCGAACGCGTCGATTCCTACGCCACAGCCCAGCATTTATCGCCCGATGTTTGGCGGATTTGGCACGGCGCCGGGTAAAATTTCATTCACTGCGGTTTCGCAAGCGGCATACAATCACGCAGCAGGGCTTGCGTCGTTCCTCGGGGGACGGAGCATCGAAGCCGTCGCCGGTTGCCGCAACATTGGCAAGCGCGAAATGAAAAACAACGACGCGCTGCCGAAAATCGAAGTCAACCCCGAGACCTACGAAGTGCGCGCCGACGGCGAACTGCTCACCTGCGAACCCGCCACCGTGTTGCCCATGGCACAACGCTACTTCATGTTCTAACGAACAAACACAAACAGTAAACATTGCGGAAATGAAGCGAATCGAACATGTTAAATCTCTTTGAAAACCACCGGCCCCATAGGAGCTTCCCAACCACTCATCGCACACTCTATTTTATTTTGCCCTTTGCTTTTTGCCTTTCATTCCTCCTTCATCCCTCATCCTTTATCCTTTAAAATGTCTCCGTCCCCGTCACACCAATGGCTCTCATTGCTTTGGAGCGATTCACAATTTCCCGCCGGTGGCGCATCGCACTCCGGTGGCCTCGAAGGCGCCGTGCAAAGCGGTTACTTGCGAGGGACGGAGGATCTTCGTGCATGGGTCGAAGACTATTTGCGCGATGTATTTGGCCCAAGCGACCTGGCCGCGTGTGTGCTCGCCCACCGCGTCGCATCGAGTGACGACCGCGCAAAGTTATTCGCTATTGACGAACGCTTAAACGCCTTGAAAATCGCGCGCGAAGAACGCCAAGCGTCGGCCATGATGGGCCAGCGACGATTAAAAGTTTTGCGCGACGCATTCGACGACAACCGCCTCAATGAACTTTGGGATGCTGTGCAAATTAACGAATGGAATGCGCACGCCGCGTGCGTTTGGGGCGTTGCCGGAATCGTGGGCGGCATCGGAGAAGCCGACGCCGCGCGCAGTCTTGCCTACGGTGCGTTGATCGGTATCGCATCGGCGGGAATTCGCCTTCGGCTTTACGGGCAACAAGCCACACAACGCCTATTGCTCGATGTTGCGCCTACTGTTGAACACGCTATTGAGCGTGCACAACGTGTACGAGGGACGGAGGAACTTGCCAGTCATGGCCCGCGCCTCGAACTGGCACAAATGCATCACGAACGCGCCCGCGTGCGCTTATTCATGTCGTAAAATAAGGAGATTCGCCTCATGACAACCAACTCCGTCCCCGTGCGCATCGGCGTCGGCGGGCCCGTCGGCTCGGGAAAAACCGCGCTCGTCGATTTGCTGTGCAAACGCCTGCGCGACCGTTACTCCGTCGCCGTTATCACGAACGACATCTTCACCAAGGAAGACGCCGAATTTCTGATTCGCGCCGGATCGCTGCCCGCCGAACGCATTCGCGCGGTCGAAACTGGCGGCTGCCCGCATTCCGCCGTGCGCGAAGACGCGTCGATGAATTTACATGCGATGGACGAACTTTGTCGCACATTTCCCGACCTCGAAGTGCTGTTGCTCGAAAGCGGCGGCGACAACCTTGCCGCAACGTTCAGTCCTGAAGTCGTGGATTTGTTTTTGTATATTATCGACGTGGCCGAAGGCGACAAAATCCCACGCAAAGGTGGCCCGGCTATCTGTCTCAGCGACCTCCTGCTCATTAACAAAATCGACCTCGCACCGTTGGTTGGAGCGTCGCTCGAAGTGATGGATCGCGATTCGAAAAAGCAACGCCAAGACCGTCCCTTTATCTTTACCAACATGAAAACCGGCGAGGGAATGGACGAAGTGATTTCGTGGCTCGACGACGCCATCGCCCGCGTCAATCGCGGCGAACGCAATACCGAAGGATGGGATGGCGACTACGTGCATCACCATCACCACCATCATCATGACCACGATCATGATCACGACCACACGCACCATCATCAACACTAATGGCAACAGCTGCGACTCCGTCCCTCGACTCATTATTCGACTCGCCATCGACGGGGACGGAGCAACACGCCATGGATCGTCTGCAATTAACATTCGACGCACCGGACGGCCGCACACGGCTTGCCCAACGTAAAATCACGGGGAAACTCATCCGTGTGGGCCGCATGCACCGAGGGACGGAGAATTCCCTGCACGCGCGCATTCAACACATTGGCCCTGGCTTGCTGCCCGGTGACGATTTAAGTCTCGAAGTCGATCTTGGCGAAAATACACGCGTTTATCTTTCCGGCCAAGGCGCCACGCGGCTGCATCCCTGTCATCGGGAGGGACGGAGCATCACATCCGCTATCACGGCGCGCCTTTCACCGGATGCAAATCTCGTTGCTTTGTGGGACCCAATAATTCCTTTTGCGAATACCGATTCTCATCAACAGACACGCCTCGATCTCGCCCCTGATTCAAATATTATCTGGATGGAAACCATCGCAGCGGGCCGCGTTGCCCATGGTGAGGAATTCGCCTTCCGTCGTCTGCGCATGCAACTCTCGATTCGCATCAATCGCCGCGAGATGCTTTGTGAAAATGCATGTATCACACCCGAACAATGCACCGCCGCCACCGGATGGGGACGGAGCAAGTTCCTCACGAGTCTTTATCTTGCAAGCCCTCAATTGCCAACGCTTCCCTGGAACGATTGGGATTCGAAAATCGCACGTGAATTAGCCGCCCACCCTGTTGATTGGGCAATCACACAACCAACGCCCGGCCTCGCTGTATTACGTGCTCTCGCCCCAACACGCGAAGCCAGCCAAGCCCCCGCACTTGCGCTGGCAAACCGTGTACACACCACGATTTGGGATACACCTCTGCCACCGGAACGGAAATATTAAACATCATTCACTCCATTCCAGGGCAGAATTCTTCTTGCCATACCTCAGTACTTACTTTTGCTTATTAGTATAATTGAGTTCTTCACCATCTTGGCTAACTTTATTCTATTTCATTGGAATCTATCGTGACAAAATCGGACAAATTTGAGAATAAAAGTTATGCACGGCACGCCGCGCATTTTAATAATCATGCGCAAGGTGAATCAAAAGAAACACATGCAAAACAATGGCTTAGAAAAGATACCGTTAATTACTGGAGACATGAAAGGCTCTACAAGTTATTAAATCCAATATTGGAATGCGAACCAAATTCGTATTGGCTAACCGTTGGCGATGGAAGGTATGGAAATGATGCCAAATATATTTTAGAACACGGTAGCCGAGCGCTCGCGACTGATATTTCAGAAACATTGCTGAAAGAAGCAAAAGAATCTGGACACATCGAAGAATATAAATCTGAAAATGCCGAGTCACTTTCTTTTGAGGACGAATCGTTCGATTATGTTTTCTGCAAAGAGTCTTACCATCATTTTCCAAGACCAGCGTTAGCATTGTACGAAATGTTGCGTGTTGCTCGAAAGGCTGTAATTTTAATCGAACCTAATGATGGTTATTACAGTGAAAAATTCTCCGAGTTATTTTGCCGCCGTGCAAAACAAGGCCTACAAAAGCTACTTGGTCAAAATCCAACGCGCCACGTGTTCGAGGTTTCAGGGAATTACGTATATTGCCTTTCGCGCCGAGATATAGAAAAAGTAGCTTCGGGTTTAAATTATAGATATCTAGTGTTTAAAGGGATCAATGACATTTATCTTGATGGAGTTGAATACGAACTTTACCAGGACAATGGGCCTATCAGAAAAAGGACGGAGAAAAAAATTCGCGGTGAAAATATTCGTGTTCGACTAGGAATAATGGACTATAATATACTTTGCGCAATGATATTTAAAACAATGCCATCGAAAAAACTTCGAACTCAGTTTGATGCAGAAAAATATACTACAATTGTTTTGCCCCAAAATCCTTACATTAAGGAATAATGTAGTAATCAGGGTACTCATCAGTGGTAGGTAGCCATAATATCATCATACAATGCGTTGGTAGCGCGGGCGACGTGCTTCCATTGTTATCGCTTGGTCGCGAATTGTGTAAACACAACGCACAGATAACCGTCATTACCACCGGTGAATTTCGCGAACGCGTCGAATCCTGCGGTTTTCGCTTTGTCGAAGTCGGTACACGCAAAGACTACGAAACATTATTAGAAGACCCACGTTTATGGAACCCAAACAAGGCGCTGGATTTATTAATCGATGTTATCGCCAATACGCTCCAGCCATGTGTTGAAGCGATTAATCGTGAAATCGATCTTTGCGGCGAGGAACGTGTCGTTCTCATAGGCACCAGCCTTGCCTTTGCTGCTCGTGTCGTACGAGAACAACGACTCATTCCGATGGCCACCGTTCATCTTGCACCTTCATGCATTCGATCCTACACAGACTCTTCTGTAATGCATCCCAAATTGGCTTGGTTCCCACGTGCACCTTATATCATTAAGAAAGTTTTATATAACCTGGTCGATTGGTCCATAAACCAAAAATGTGCTGCTCTCTACAACCAACTTGCTCATTTAAATATTTCGTTACCACGAAACATATTTTATTCCTGGTGGAATTCGCCCGATTGCGTGCTTGCGCTTTGGCCCGAATGGTTTGCTCCCAGACAATTCGATTGGCCCGAGCAAACTATTCAAGGCGATTTCTATTTAAACGCAGATAATTTCGGTTCCCTGACACCATCTCACCTCGAATGGCTCGACGCTGGCGACGCACCTCTGGCATTTTTAGCTGGTTCCGCAAATAAACATGCGTCTGAATACTTTGCTGCGGCAGTCAAAACATGCCAATCATTGGGACGTAGAGGAATATTATTAACAAAATACAGCGAGCAACTTCCAGACAATTTACCCGACAATGTTCGTCACATTGATTGGGCCCCGCTGAATCAACTATTACCTCGTTGCGCCGCTATGATTCATCATGGAGGAATCGGTACTACCTCCGCGGGATTCGCTGCTGGTATTCCTCAAATTATTACCCCACTCGCTTACGATCAATTCGATAATGCCACGCGAATTAAACGCTTAGGTGTGGGAAACATTGTTTTAAATCCTACAGCATCCAACTTGAAACAATCATTCGAATCTATAATTACTTCAAATACCGTATATCAGCGTTGTCAAACCATCCAAAACCAGATGTCGGACTTGTCGCATCACGATACTGTCTGCCAAACAATTCTTGATCTAAAGTGCAAAAACTAAAACACCGCATTTCATCGCAAAATCGTCTAACAAATATTGTTGATCGACACTCAAATCATATTCAAATCGTCGCTCACGATTAGGGCAATACGCCATTGCATTATTTCCTCCTCCCATGCGACTCCATTTCTCTATCGGTAATTTTGGATTATGATCAACTGCATCATCCGGTTGAACAAAAGGAATAATCGTGTGAGATGCACCTTGAACTACCCACCAGACAATAGAGTCGGCTATTATCCGTTGGCTGATTTTTCCTTCCTTTAAATCCACAATCAATTCATCATAAATATCTTCAAGTCGATGGTATTGTTTATTCAGTTTTTGATCATCCACCCAGTTTAAGTTCCAATTATTAACATTGGAAAGATAAAGGCCATACGACATATCCTGTGTCCCCATACATTCATACTTCGGACGCCGACCTTTTCCAACCGAAACGAATCGTGAAATAAAGTGCCGCTTCAAAACACCTGCGGGACCCATTCGTTTATTTAAAGGCTCACCAATCAGATGGGGATTTCCCGTATCGTGCGTATCGACTGTAAACGTAATGGAAAACGGCGTGGCTTGCTTGGAATTTAATTCAGCAATTTGATCGTAAAGGGTAAAACATTTCTCCATAAAATTTCGATTTGTATGTTGTTGCAACATATCGTCGCCTAACATCAAATCAAAACCCATCGCCGCATATTCATTCAACTCGTTTCCCATTCTTTCCGCCAATGCACCAATATCCTTTCGATTCGGCAACCGTGTTGCATCCACCCATTTGGAAAGGTCCAACGGCGATGGACGATCACTACTTGGGATTGCATCGTCTCCATCGACAACCGAATCAATAATATGGTCCATCGAATCATATCGCACAAAGTCGAACGAAAATTCATCACGCCAGTAATTAAATATATCGGAGATATACCGCACAATTTCCGTATCGACATCAGGGCGATTATCTTTTCGAGGAGATACATTCAACGGCAGAGGATCGTGTAAACGAAATGGCGTAACAACATTAAAAGCATACTGAGAACAATCGTTGCCTGCGCGATCCAAATATTTAAACACGGGATGATTACCTTTTGTATCATAATGCGAATACTCCGGTAAACCATCGCTGCACCACACTTGCGACGGAATCGTCCAATACCCTTTTTCTATTAATCTTCCAACGCACTTGCCAAATTCAGCGCGCTTTTTTGCACGCGTTTCCGGTGAATCCGACTCGCAATCTTCAAATGTCGTCCAAGCATTATCACTTAATATTTTACCGGCAATTGCCTGAATTTCAGAGGCGATTTTATTTTGGTTATCATCGTTTAACATTTCAACTTGAGAAATATTGCCAAACAATCCATTTCGATCTTCCGCCAAATGCAACCAACGAAATCCGCGAGGAAACTCGACGGCAGGGACGGAGAATTGCGCCGTGTGCGGTTCGATATCGAATCCAATTCCCATGCCTAACAAATGCGCCGCATCGACAAATGCACGCACTTGATCCTCGGGAGAAATACCCATATCGAAAAGCACCTGATGTACTTTTTCAGGAGCGATTGAACGCACACTTTGAACCGCATAAATGACACCAAAATCGTAGCGTGTAAATGGCCCAAGGTGAATTGCATTCACACGCAACGCCGGCAATAATTTCAATGCATGAATGAAATTACCGTATTCTTTTTCTAATCCTGTTGCACGAATATTAATAAAACAAAAATCGCTTTCTGTCATCCAGGACGAATTCTTATGCCGTTTCCATCGTCGCGAATTCGGCTGCGTCATTTCCAACCTGCGAAAAAACTCTACAATGCACGCATCAGAAACTCTCAACATCTCACTTGGGGTTCGGCGCACAGTGCCATACTGCTCGTATTCGTCTAGCAGGTATTTAGCCTGGTTCAAATCCTCGTTTTGCACCGGCAAAAGTTCACTGATGGTTTGAAAACGACTCATGCTTCTGTACCTCGTTTTTCTTTAAGGCTATTCGCCTTCGCGCCATGCTCTCGAAACATCCAATCCAGCCAGCGGTGTACGATACGCCCCTTTGATATTCGACCGAATCAGGATGGGTGTGTTATACTCGAAAATTGGCGCGATGACACAGTCCTTTTCAATTAACAATTGTTCTGCTTCAATAATATATTCCAGGCGTTTATCCGGATTCGTTTCGGCCCGAATCATACCTAACAATTCATCATAACGCTCGTTTGAATACCCCACCGCATTTTTTCCATGTCCCGTTTCAAAGATTTCCAGAAACGTCATTGGGTCCAGATAATCGCCAATCCAGGATGAACGCGATATCGTGAAATCGTGGTTATCCATCCGCTTCAGAAATTCCCCCCATTCCACATTATTCAGTTCAATTCGTACCCCCAGATTTTCCTTCCACATCGCTTGAAGTACTTGTGCAATGGACTTATGCAAATCCCGTGTATTAAATAAATACTCCGCACGGGGAACGGAATTTTCATCACTATATCCTGCTTTCGCCAACAACTCTTTTGCTTTTTCTAAATCTGCATCTGCTGGCACAAATGCTGGTGCATGCTCACGATAGTCTCGTCCATCCGGCATTGGAATTCCGTGAGGTATCAATCCCGCTGCGGGCAATTCACCTCGACGTGCTACTTTATTAACAATCAACGTGCGATCAATAGTCAGGGACATTGCCCGTCGCAAATCGCGATTATCGAATGGTGGTTTTTGTGTATTGAATCCGATATAATACGTTCCCAACATGGGCGATTTATGAAACTCGGGCGACTGCATTAACTCCGCCGCTTCTTGCGAGGGAATATCATTGGTAATATCTAAATCTCCCGATTGATAGGCTGCCATTTGCGTCGCATTATCTTCGATAAATAACATTTCAACTTGATTGAATTTAACTTCCTCGCTCCCCCAGTATGTTTCCGACTTTTTCAAAATTGCGCGATCTTTCGGACGTATTTCCGACAATATAAAAGGTCCGTTTCCTACATACGTTTCCGGTTTTAATGACCAGTTGCTTCCTGCTTTTTCCACCGACGCACGGTGCAACGGATACCATGCTGTATGCGCCACCAAACTGTCGAAATAGGGAGCGGGGTCGTTTAAAGTATATTCCACAGTGTAATCGTCTATCGCAAGAATGCCCAACAGATCCGCCCCTGCGGTCCCTTGCGATTCATAATATTCCAAACCGCCTTCTAAAAACGAATACACCATCATCGCCATCGTTGCTTGTGTTGCTGGTGTCAATACACGCTCGATACCGAACACAAAATCATCAGCCGTTACGGCATCGCCATTACTCCACTTACCATTCGGACGAAGATGAAACGTCCATATTTTATAAGTGTCGTCGTGCTCCCAACTCTCCGCCGCGCCCGCTATTGGTCGCCCCTGAGCATCCATACGAACCAACGGTTCGAATAAATGACTTAGCACCTGGTGGCTTGGAACGTCGGCACACAAACTTGGATCGTACGTCGCCGGATCGCTGGAAATATTAATACGAATCACCCCTTTTGGCGCAGCGGGTAACTGTTTGCCATCGGGCGCATCGCTAGTTGATTTCGTATTCGACTCGCTGCCACACCCCATGGCGAACAGCAGGATCATCACATTAATCGTCAGCAGATAAAAAGCTCGGCGCATCATCGTCAATCCTCGGAGTGATGAATTCTCTTTGTAAAAGAGTTCTGAAACAAGTCACCACAGGACGAAGTCAAAATCGAAGCACCATCAAACAACTCGATGTTATACGATTCGGGGCCTCGGACACAATTGCGCAAGTACGAAGAGTCATTTCGATATTGCGCAATGCATTGGTTTGGAAATAAACCAACGCAAAAACTCGCCTGTGCTGTTAAAAAGCTGATTGGCGGCCATGAAGACCGCCAAGTTTTTTTTCAACATTACTCTGTAATTTTGCACCTAAACCTCAACGGTCAGCTCCAACTCGACTGGTGTATTCATCGGCAACGCATTCACGCCTACCGCCGACCGAACGTGCTGTCCAGCATCGCCGAATAAATCCTTCAGCAAAACCGACGCGCCATTTGCCACCTGGGGTTGGCCGTGAAAATTATCGCGCGATTGAACATATACCACCACTCGCACCACCCGCCGGATGTTGTCTAAATCGCCAATCACGCTCTTCACCGCTGCCAACGCGTTCAAACACGCAATGCGCGCGCACTCGGCCGCTTGTTCAATCGTCAAACCGTGTTCGCCCACTTTTCCCACATGGTGCAACTGGCCATCGCTGAATGGCAACTGACCACTAGTCATCACCAGATTACCGACCCGTAAAGCAGGCACATATGCCGCCACCGGCTTGGGCGTCGGGGGTAATTCGTACTCCAACTCCGCCAATTTGTCTTCGATTCGCGACATCAGATAGCGTCCTCCGAATTATTTGGCTCATTGAAACTCAACGTCTGTCATACCGACCAACCGGGCAAGCAGAATGCCAAACCATTAGGTATTGACCCATCCGCCTCAATTTGCTGAGGTGAAACCAGTCGAAATGCCCCGTGAGAACGGTTAAAAACCGAGGTGAAATTTTATGACGAGCGATAAAAAATATAAAATCCTGGTCGTGGACGACGAAAACGACGTCCTCCTGATTTTGAAAACCGCTCTTTCGGAAGAATATGACGTCAAAACGTCTTCCAACGGTATCGATGCACTCGCCGCCGCCGAGGAATTCATGCCCGATTTGGTTATCCTCGACATGATGATGCCGGAAATGGACGGTTTTGAGGTGATGGCCGAAATGAAGAAACGCGATTCCCTCGCCCGCATTCCCGTCGTCTTCCTCACCGGCGTTTCCGACAAGGAAAAAATCCGCCGGGCTCTCGACATGGGAACTTCCTACTACCTGGTCAAACCGTTTGATTATAACGAACTCATTACCAAAGTTTCCCTCGCCATCAAGGACTCGGAAACCTCGACGATTTAGTCGCGTCCCACAAAATGAAATAGCACAATGCCCGCAGCAATCGCCACGCTGAGCGATTCCGCACGTCCCGGCATCGGAATGGTCACTACCCCGCCTGTGCAGCAATCCAACACTTCGGGCCGAACGCCCGCCCCCTCGTTTCCGACCACCAACCCAAAATTCCCCACGTTTCGGACCGATCGATACGAAACTCCCCCACCCAGACCTGTGCCATAAACAGGAACCCCTGCCGCATCCAGCTCCAAAATCGCTTCCTCAATCGCCTGCGTTCGCACCTCCAGATGAAACAGCGACCCTTGCGTTGCGCGTACTACCTTCGGAGCGAACGGATCGGCGCATCCTTCGCCCACCACCACGCCGTCGAGCCCTGCCGCGTCCGCCGTGCGAATCAACGTTCCCAAATTCCCAGGGTCCTGCACACCATCGAGCAATAAATACCGCCCCGCGCCAAGCGACGTCGAATTCTCCCCCGGCATCGCACAAACCGCTGCCATCCCCTGGGGCGTTGTCGCCTCGCAAATCGCACGCATCGCCGCTTCAGTCGCGGAAAAAACCTGCGCTCCGCACCGCGCTGCGCCGGACGGCAATGATTCCCCCTTGCGCACAATCACCGCGCGCAATGCCGCGCCAGCCGCCAACGCTTCCTCCACTAAATGCGGTCCTTCGATCAAAAAACACCCACTGGCAAGACGCCCCTTGCGCGTATGCAATTTACGCCACTCTTTCACCCGCGCATTTTTCGGCGATTCGATGATGGTCATGGTTCGGAATCCTTTGGCCGTTCCGCATAGGATGGATGATCCAGATTCAATTCGCCCAACGGCACTCCACGCAAGTGGCGATTGAAAAACCGTTGTACGATAAATGGCGATAACAATAGTGACAATAAGATAAAAAAGGCTATCCAGGATATACCAAAGGCTTCATTCGGCATTGTCATGAAACGAAAATTTCTCGCTCCAAAAAAGCCATCAAACAACAACAACAATGCATAATATAACAATAAACCCCAAGTCGTAAACGCCACCAATAATGCACGAATGACGGGCGAAAACGAAAGGCACAAACTTCCCAACACCAATAAGATTCCATAAAAGAATAACACGATGATTAGAGAACCTATTATACTTGAAAATGTGTAGAGAGCAACTTCGGTTGGGGTATTTAAATTTTCATGAATACCTTGAAGCAAAAATACTACAAACACCACAAGAAGCGTCCCGATATTTAACAAAATAAACACACGGTTGAGAGAGCTGAAAAATTGACCACTAACCATGGGAAAACGCGATGCGGTATTTTTCATACTACGACCAAAGAGTATCAATAGCCCAGCGAGAAGATAGAAGATAAAGATGCTGGTCAAATTCAAAAATGGTGGCGTGCTGCTAAAATCGACAAACAGCAAAATCACACTGACCGAAGAAATGCCAACGAAAGCGAGTCCTAATCCAAACAAATCGAATCGTTGAAAGAGTGGAATATTTTCCGCAGTTTTTGCTTTACAAAATTTCCAATGTTCCGAGTGCGTGCGTTTCTTAATATCATTCGCATAAAATGATGCGATGCGATAAGATTCATCGTCGAATGCAGACACTACCGAAAGCGAGGCAAACCGCGAAACTAATATATACACCCCATGCACACAGCAGCAGTACATCAGAAAAAACAAGCCCATTGTCACGACTTCATTAACAACGAACCTATCGAAATACCTTCTTAATGAAGCAAGGAAACAACTCATCGTGAGCATGACAAGAACTTGCAGCCCACACCAATACAGAAAACCGCGAACGATCGCAAGTACCCTGTTATTTTTACCCCCGATTAACCATTGCCCGGTTAATATTAATTGGAACAATAA
>CAZOKZ010000090.1:0-15613 GCA_964580585.1 uncultured Candidatus Sumerlaeota bacterium
GTCCTTGAGGTTGGTAGTCACTTCGCCGGTAACGATGACTTCGACGCCCGAGCGTTGGCAGCTGACCACAGCGGCATCGAGCAGGAACGATTCGGCGGAAACATCGGTGGTCGGAGGCGGTGTGTTGATTTCGCCTCCATAACGGCGCATGCCGAGATTGTTCAACGCCACGGAAAGTTTTTCGCGGGCGACGCCTTCGTTCATGATGCGGCCGTCCTGGCGCTCGGTAAGGAAAACCGTGAAACGCGGTTTATAGGCGGGTTTGTAGAGGAACTTTTTCTCCTCGAGGTCGGTTTTCATTTTTGCAAAATCGACAAAAACTTTGGCGGTGACCTCGTTTTTGCCCTGCACGTATTGTTCGTTCATCACCTCGACGGCATTGACGAAGTTCGGGCCGTAATTCGAGAGGTACTTTTCAAGCAAATCGTCGGCGAGAATCAACTGATCGCCGAGGAAAATCCGTCCCACAGAAGCGAGAACGGCTTCGAGTTTGGCTTTCTCGACAGCGGCGTCGCGATTATCCGCCGTGGTGGTCAATTCGATCACCAACTGGTCGCCACCCATGGGGGTGAGCTTTAATGCCGAGGCCGGAACGGCCATCAGCATGCAAATGGATAACATCAATGTTGTCAGGAATCCGCGCATGGCTGTCGATTCTCCGGGATAAGTGCGAGGCGCCCAGCCCAAGGCAGGCGGCACACCGATCCTCCCTCGGATCGGTCCACGTCCTCATGATATTCTCCTGCAACGTCCATCCATCGCCCGCAAGGTGTCAACGTCAAAGCCCGAGGTGGAAACGGGAAGAGGCACCAAGGAGAATATTTGTCTGATTTGAGTGTTGAACGCGAAGCTCCATTTTGTACCGCGCCAACAAAATCTTCCTCGACGCTCTGGCGCAAGTTGGGCATAAAAATGCTGACGGTAAAGAGATCTGGATCGATACTGTTCTCAGCTTGATTGTTGGTGATTGATATGCGCGCGAAATTGCATCCATTTGACGAACTTGTCCTCTACGATGAGGAGGAATTTCGTTTAGCGGAAGCCGCGCTGTATTTTGCCGCCGACCATGATTCTACAGTCGATATCGATGCTTGCCTCGAAACGCTGGACGATTTGGCTTTTCGAGTCGAACGCCTTGGCGGTCCGCGACCCCAGGACCAGATTACGGCGCTGTACACCGTGCTGGTGGAAGAAGAAGGACTCACGGGTAACACGACCGATTATTACGATCCGCGAAACAGTTTCCTGAACGAAGTGCTGGCGCGTAAGTGCGGTATTCCGATTTCGCTCTCGGCAATTTGGCTCGACGTGGCCGAGCGACTTGGCTGGCCGTTTTATGGGGTGGGTTTTCCAGGGCATTTTCTGATCAAGCGAGTTGGCCCTGGAGGCGATATTTTGGTCGATCCGTTCAATGGTGGGCGAGTGTTGAAGCCCGAACATTGCGCGCATTTGTTTGCGGGACTTTCGGGAGTCGATGTTTCGGTCCTCCAGGTGCAATTCACATCGTGCACCAAACGGGCGACGTTGGCACGGATGCTGGGAAATTTGAACATTATCTATCATCGCAGCCAAAATTGGCCTCATATGGCCCGTGTGCTCCAACGATTGATTGCCCTTCACCCCGAACAACCACAGTTAATCGATCAACTTGGGCGAGTGCTTGAACGCGTTCCCTGGTTGAACTAATTGGCCCCCTTTAGCAAAATCGAATGACCCGCATGCTCCTTGACCTCAAAGGGCTGGGTGTTTTTTTTGCTGGACATTTCAAGTGGGATTGGTTAATAAGTACGTCAAATCTGGTGCAACCAGATAATATTGTTGCAACGCGCAAAGCAATTGCATGTTTGATTTGTAAGCAAATCCATCGAAGGTCGTCGGACCTCTCAGGGCCAACCTGAATATTATATTTGTCAACCAAGCTTTACCTTTGATGGCACTATAGCAATTGGAGTGGATAGAAATGAGTTTCGAGGGTCATATCGCCGCCGATTATCAATTTAAAACTCAACTTCTCGACGACGCATTCGGATCGTTGTACGAAGCCGAGACCCGGCTGTCGCGGGAACCGGTATTGATTTATGTTCTGGCCGATAGCGATCCCGATGAGAAGGAAGCGTTTCAGCGCCATTTCCAAATAGCTCAGCAATTGGCAAGACTTGATCCGCATCCGAACATTGTGCGGCATTTCGAGCCATTCATGCACGAGGGCAAAATGTGCATTGTCACGGATTGGTTCAACGCGTTGCCGTTTTCCATCCGCGATGCGCATCAAAAACCGTTCAATGTCTCGCTGGCGTTGGAGTTTGCCCGCAATACACTCGAAGCGTTGGAATATTTGCATCAAAATCAAATCTATCCAGGCTATATCAGTCCGGATATTTTAATTCCCACGGAAGAAGGCAAAATCGTTCTGTGGCATATCGGTCTTCCCGTCGTGCCGAATTCCAAACGAAGCCAAACGATGCGGCGCGCTTATGAAGCACCCATGTATCTGGCGCCTGAAATTTGGCTGCGTCAGGATTCGTGGACCCCTGCGACGGAAATGTATTCCATCTGCTCGACGTTATTTTATCTATTGTCCGGACGACCTCCGTTTCACGACCGATTGGTGTTGAAGGTCGGTTACAAAATCATGGAAGACGCTATCCCTTCCATTCATCAATATCGTCCGGATGTTCCCGAACGGCTGGAAAGAATATTGCGGAGAGGGTTGGCAAAATCGCCGGACGATCGATTCTCCTCGGCAAAAGAGCTGTCCTCTTTGCTGCGTCCTCTTTATCCGCAACCGCCAATCGATTTATTGAAGGCAATTAATGATTGGGAAACGGGCGCGGTTCCTCCACCCAAAGAATCCACCCACGAATTCAAAACAACGAAGCCAAGTAATATCAGCGAAGCGCGAAAAGTTAATCCGAAGCCGCCTGCCACCGAGGAGATAGAAAAGAAAAGTAATACCATCGTTTTCGCAATAGTTGGATTGGTTTGCCTGGCGCTGATCCTTCTTGCGGCGATTGCGGTATTGCCAAAATTGTCGTCTTCGGACGACGAAATCGCGGCGGTGCCGATAGAACCCATTACACAGGCCAAACCCGTTCCTACGCCGCTCCCGACGCCGGCAGAAGAATCGGTGGTTCCAATCCCCACGCCGACACCCTGGCCGACGCAAACCCCGAAACCCACGGCCACACCGGTACCCACGCCGACTCCCACGCCTGCCCCGTTGCAGTATATCACATTGGATCCCAAAAAACCCCTGCGCAATCACCCGTTGACGGTTACCTACGACTCGCGTGGGGGAGAGCTTGAAAGAGTTCAAGATGTAAAACTCAACTGCCTCATGAACACTGGCATTTACTCGTTGCAAAGCCCCATACCGATGGTTGCTACGAACGACCCACATACGTGGCAGGCAACGTTCGACGTTCCGTTTTTCGCACGCGAAGTCGAAATCCATATTCTTGGGCCTGACGGAGAGGACCACTACGAAAGTAACTGGAAATTCATCACAGCGGCCAGCGATGGTTCCGAACCACTGAGTATGTTTGAACATACATCGTCGTTTTCGCCGTTCCGAATGGATGGCAAGACAGACGTGGGGAGTTGTAATTTTTCCACCAAAGTCCTCCGTCCCTTCTTCGTCCAGCAAAAAGACAGTTGGATTTACGTGGCGTGCGAAATTCCCGAAGGACACGATGCTTTTGTGTATATTATAACAGACCCTTCGGTCAGAGAACCTTATCGGTGGGAGAAGAAAGGGGAAGGTTTGTTGCCTTACGTCTATCTGGCGTTTGAAAACACAACGAGCTTTTGTACTTTCTTAATTCCGGGTATTAATACAGGTGGAAACGAAGATCGGGATCGATCCCTTCCATGGGATGTTTATCGAGCCGATCGTTTTTTTGAAGCTGTTATTCACGAGGAAATGATTCCTGGCGATGGCCCGATCTATCTGTCGTTACTGGTGTTCAGCGACAGAGACGGGACGCTTAATTATCAAGCGCCCGGTTCGGAAAACGGCGACAATAACCTGGAAGAAGACGAGTTGTTGAAACTCAACCGTGAAGGCGACGTTTGCCGCGAGGCTGGGAAACTAAGGGTGCGGTGAGATATAAAGGATGAAGGCAAAAGGCGAAATTAAACAGCAACAAAAATGAATAAGCCAGCGTTTCCGATTCTGGAGGCCATGAGAGCCAAATGAAAAAGAAACGTACGATTCGCGATATCGAATTCTATTTGGACCAAACAGTGTTTGGGTTGTTGGGATGTGGGTTAGGCTTCATTGTTTCTGTTGGCTTAGGTTTTGACGACAAGCTGGATCCCAGAATGATTCTCGCGACAAGCATCATTGCCATCGGAGTGATGCGCATTCATCGTTGGCGATTTCATGCAACCCAGCGCAATAATGATGAAAAAAACGGATAGCGGCAATTTTCTTTTGGGAAAATTCAGCCTTCATCCTTTTGCCTTTCGCCTTTCCCATCTCACTCCAGCCCATTATTTGCCCATTCGATGGCGCGGAGCATCCCGCGCGCTTTGTTCAGTGTTTCTTCGTATTCGTTGGCGGGGACGGAGTCCGCGACGATGCCGGCGCCCGCTTGAACGTACACACGGTCGCCCGTAATGACGGCGGTGCGGATCGTAATGCATGAATCCATCTTGCCGTTGAAACCGAAGTACACCGCGCTGCCGCCATACGGGCCGCGTCGCGTGTTTTCCACTTCGTCGATGATTTCCATGGCGCGGATTTTTGGCGCGCCGGTCAACGTTCCCGCCGGGAAACACGCTCCGAGCACATCCACGGCGTCTTTGCCTTTTTCAAGGCCGCCTTCGACGTTCGACACGATGTGCATCACGTGGCTATAACGCTCAATCACCTGGAAATCGGTTACGCGGACAGTGCCGTATTTCGACACGCGTCCGACATCGTTCCGTCCGAGATCCACGAGCATGATATGCTCGGCAAGTTCCTTCTTGTCGGCGAGCAAATCCTCTTCGAGCGCTTTGTCTTCCGCTGCCGTGGCGCCGCGTTTGCGCGTGCCCGCGATGGGACGCACGGTAACCTGGCCGTCGGCGCATTTGACCAGGATTTCCGGCGATGAACCGGCGAGAACCAATTCCCCCATGCTGAGATAGAACATGTACGGCGATGGGTTGATCGCTCGCACGGCACGGTAAATGTCAAACGGATCGCATTTCAGGTCGGTAACCAACCGTTGGCTGATGACGACCTGGAAAATATCGCCCGCGGCGATGTACTCTTTGCATTTGAGAACCGACGCTTCGAATTCCTCGCGTGTGACGTTCGAGGTCGGTTCGAGCGAGTCGCCCGCGTTGGGAGAGGGCGGCGTCATCGCCGGGGCCGGAGCCGTTACGCGCGTATGCAGGCGGTCGAGCTTGGCAAGCGCCTGATCATAAGAGGCTTGCAAGTCATCGCCCACGTGCGCGTTCACGATCAGCAACATGCGATGCTTAACGTGGTCGAATGCCACGACGGAATCGGCCACCATGAACAATGCGTCGGGCAAATTCAGATCGTCTGGGTTTTTGTCGGGAATCGTTTCGAAATACCGCACCGAGTCGTAGGACATATAGCCGACAGCGCCGCCGGTAAATGGCGGTAGGTCGGGATTTTCGACCGGTTTGTAGTGATTCATGATCGCGCGCAATGTTTCCATCGGCGAAGCGTGTTTGTCGAAATCCCGCCGGTCGCTCAAGAAAGTAATATCCTGATCGAGACCCCTGGCGCGGAACAGCAGGAACGGATCGGCTCCGATAAACGAGTACCGACCCACTTGCTCGCCGTTTTCAACCGATTCGAGCAGGAAGCCGTACGCGCTTTCCTTCAACTTACGGTAAACGGACACCGGCGTTTCCAGGTCGGCCATGATTTCCCGATAAACAGGGACGAGGTTACCTTGCCCGGCCAATTGGCGGAATTCTTCAAACGATGGTTTGATCATGATGGTAGTATTCCCGTTGCGGGTGATTGGAGCGGTTTAGGATTTGCCGTACTTCTTGTTCATTTCTTCCTGGGAAAGAACGCGTTCGCCGTCCTCGGCCCATTCGCCTTCCTGGCGCGAGCGATAGAAGCACGAACGGAAGCCCGTGTGGCAGGCGGCGCCCTCTTGTTCGACCTTGATCAGCACGCAATCGGCGTCGCAGTCGATGCGGATATCGAGCACTTTTTGCGTGTGGCCGCTGGATTCGCCCTTCAGCCACAGTTTGCCGCGCGAACGCGACCAGTAGCAGGCCAGCCCGCGTTCGAGCGTGATGCCAAGGCTTTCGCGGTTCATGAACGCGAACATCAGGACCTCGCCCGTGGCGGCGTCCTGGCAAATGCACGGCACCAGGCCGTTTGCGTCGAATTTGACTTTTTCCAGCAGTCCCGCGATGGCGGGATCGGTTTGATCGGTGACACTCATGACAGTCAAAACCCTTCAGAAATCAGAATGGGATGTAAGAATCGGGAGGCGGCGAGGGCTGGCAACAGGAATTTCCCCGTCCAAGGTGTCCCAGAGCTTTTGAGTCGGGGTTAGTTTCTGAACCGTAACGCTTCTCACCCCTTCCGCTCGCACGCAATCCTTGACCACACCAATTGAAGCGGTTAGGTTAAGCCACCGATATGGAATGCTCTGGAAACGGGAGGGCGCCATGACCAAAATTGCACCGCAACATCTTGAAATCAACGTTCGTGTTACTCAGTCGAACGGAGTTTCATTGGATGCGACAATTTTTCCGCTTCCTTCACACAAGGAAGAATCGCCCATCGATCAACTGGCGGGTTTTTTGAACAAACGCCGAGGCGAGTTTTTTGTCGTTCGTCTGGCAGACGACAGCGAAATGCTCCTGCCGCTGTCCAAGTGTTACATTTTCGAGTTATCCCACCAGGCGGCGAACCTATTGCTTGCCGTTCATCCGTTCATCAGTCCCATGCCGGTGACCTCGAACCCGCGCCAGGTGGTTTCGTACGCCCCGATTGTGCTGACCCTGGTTAATGATCGGTACGTTCGCGGCAATATGTGGTTTTACGACTTCGAACCCGAAGACGAACGCAACGTCGTCGCGGGGTTGAATCGCGGACTGCGGTACGTTTGTGTTCATGGTGATAAATCCACTTTCTTTGTCCGCCGCGAATCGATTTTGAAAGTCAATATGCAGGCGGAAAGTTACTCGCAATCCGAAGATGCCCAGCATACGCCCGCTCGGCCGGATCATGTGACGAATCGTTCCGAGTTGGTGAATTTGAGCGATTTCAACGACTTCATGGAACAGTATATTCATGGCGTTGAGTCGGAGCAGGCGCCCGCCCAGGTAGGCCAAATGCCCACTCCGCCAAAAGCCGCGCCTCCGGTTGCCACACCGCCGACGGCGACGCCTCCCGTGGCGCCTCCCGCGCCATCGATGCCATCGGGTGGGCCGCCTCCCATGCCAACACAGGCACCTCCGCTCCAGGGTGGACCTCCTGGGGGAGCGGGTTTGCATGCGCCTCCGCCGCCAAACTTTATTGCATTTCCAAGGCCGTCGAGTTCCGGGGTATTCCCCTTGCCTGAATTGCAACCGGCGGCTGCCTCGCAAGCCCCGGCACCTGCTTCGCATGAAAGCGCGCCGAATATTCCGCTGCCTCCCGCGTCGCCTCCCCGAGTCGAGCAGGAAACGGAGAACGATAGTTTTGTGGAAGACCTGCCGCTGCCACCCCCCCCAAGCAGTGCTGTCCCGCCCAATTTCCCGCGAGCGCCACTGTCCAATAGTCCGGGATATCATACGTACCCGGACGATGAGAAGAAGGAAAAAAAAGACGGCGAGGAAGAAATTTATTGGTATTGATGCAATGGGGCAATGTTGGTCATTCCAACGTGATTGAAACTCGACCGCTGACCCGTCTGCAAACCTGTCTGGGTGTGGCACTAAACATGCTCGCCTTGTTCCCCTTGTGGGGTTGGACTTTTTAACCCAGCGAGTCCGCTCCGCCTAAGTCAAAATAAATCAGAGTTTACCGAGAGATACCACATGACCCCCTGGATGGCGAATCGCCCCCTTGGCCGTCTGGCGTTTGCGTTATTGTCGCTTTGTGCCGCCGAAGTGTCGGCCCCTGTGCCGGGAATTGCCCAACCCGGTCAAGGTCCGACACCTGTTGAAATCGCCGTGGTCGAACGTGGCGCTGTCAGCGACAGCATCCGTTTGACCGGAACGGTTGCCTCAACAAAAACGTCCTATTTGTCCAGCCAGGTTGAAGCGGCCGTCGAAGAACTCTTTGTCGATGCGGGCGACTTTGTTCAAGAAGGCCAACCTCTGGCCCGGTTGCGCGTGACACCGACAAAACTCGAGTTGGAACGCGCCGAAGCGGAACTGGCTACCGAACAGGCAGAGTTGGAACGCTTGGAAAACGGCTATCGCCCCGAAGACATCGAAGTCGAGCGCGCCGAGGTCGAGGAGGCCGCTGCACGGTTGGCTTTGGCCCAAGCCGAAGAACGTCGCTTGGAAAATTTGCTCGAAACGAAAGCCATCTCGGCCAGCGAATACGACCGTGCCCATGCCGAGTTCCTGCGCGCCAAAGCCGACCTGGCTCGCGAACAGGCCGAGTACGAACGAGCAAAAAACGGCGAGCGTGCCGAGGCTGTCGCTTCTCAACGAGGAGAAGTCGCCGCCAAAAAAGCGGAAGCCGCGATGTACCGCGACATGGTGGAGCAGCACGAGATTCGCGCGCCTTTTTCGGGCATTGTTGGCCAAAAAATGACCGAAGTCGGTCAATGGGTGAATAAAGGCGATACGCTGTTTGTGATGGCGTCTGTCGATCCCTTGCGGATCGAAGCCGCATTGCCGGAAATTTACTATAGTCGCGTGGATAAAACCTCGAAAACCACGGTTCAATTCGATGCGCTCGACGACTTGGAAATTGAAACCAACGTTTCCGTCATGATTCCAATGGCGATTGAATCGGCGCGGGTGTTTCCGCTGCTGATTGGATTTCGTAATCCGGACCTGCGTGTGGCTCCGGGCATGATGGCGCGAGTGACGGTTTGGTTGAACGAAAAGGACGAATCCGCCAATTCGCTTCTCGTGCCCAAAGACGCTATCGTGATGCAACCCAACAAATCGGAAGCCGTTTGGGTGGTGCGCGATGGCGAGGAAGGGCTGGCGGCATTTTCCGAGAAAGTCAAAACGGGCCGCAAGTTCGGTGACCAGGTGGAAATCAAGGAAGGCAACCTTGCCGAAGGCGATCGCGTAGTGGTGCGCGGCAACGAGGTGCTTTTTCCAGGACAAGCCGTTTCCATCAACGAAACGACAACTGCAGACGCGTCGTGAATTAATATCCTTTAGCCACAGAGTTCACAGAGGATACGGAGGGATTTTTCAGCAGCGGTATCGACGTAACACGTGTATTTTTTTACCTAAAAAATCCTGTCCATCCGTGTTTATTCAAATACTCTGTGTACTCTGTGGCAAAAAAAATCTGGAAGCTTAGGACGAGGTTCTCCCCTTCTGTGATTAAACTGGCGTTACGAAATGGTGTTGGTGTGGCCGTAGCGGCGATTCTCATCTCGATCTTCGGGATGATTTCGCTCTTTCGCGTGCCCGTGCAAATGACGCCCGATATGACGGCGACGTCGATTTCGGTGATCACTGCGTGGCCCGGTGCAACGCCGCAGGATATTGAGAAGGAAATCCTGATCGAGCAGGAAAAATACCTGCGCTCGATTCCAAACCTCGAGAAGATGACCTCGAAGGCCACGACGGGTCGCGCGGAAGTAGTGCTCGAATTTTTCGTGGGTGCTGACCTGGACGAAATTCTCGTGCGGGCGAACAACGCGTTGTCGCAAGTGCCGTCTTATCCTGAAAATGTCGATCAACCCCGCATTGTGACCAGTTCGGCGTCCGACCAACCGATTGCGTGGTTCAGCATTCGCCCTTTGCCCGGCAATCCCGATGGCATCGACATCGTGGCAATGCAGGATTTTGTCGAAGACAACGTGCAAACCGAGATGGAGCGCACGCCGGGCGTTTCGCAAAGCGAGATTTTCGGCGGCGCGCCGCGCCAATTGCGCATTTACATCGATCCAGGCAAGTTGGCCGAACGTGGCATTTCGCTGGGCGAGTTGCGCACGGCGTTGCGTCTGCGCAACCGTGATGTTTCCGGCGGCGATTTCGACGAAGGCAAGCGCCGGTATTTGCTGCGCACAGTCGGGCGATTTAAATCGATCGATGATATCGAAGGCACGTTGATTGCCCGGCGCGATCGTGCGCCGATTTACCTGCGCGATGTTGGTCACGTGGAACTCGACCGCGCGGAAACTCGCGCCCAGGTTCGTCATAACGGCGAAGTCGCGCTCGCTATTAATGCGCGACGCCAACCGGGTACGAATATCATCGAAGTCATGGATAACGTGAAGGAAACCGTCGCGCGGTTGAATGCCGGAATCATGAAAGACAACGGCATGATCATTCGCCAGGTTTCCGATGACACGGTTTATATTCGCGAAGCCGTCAAGATGGTACGGAACAACCTGATGCTGGGCGGTGTTCTTGCAACGCTGACGTTGCTGCTGTTTTTGCGCTCCGTCCCCGCGACGATGATTGGCGCGTTGGCGGTGCCGATTTGCTCCATTGCCTCGTTCCTGGGGCTGGTGCTGGCCGGGCGCACCGTGAACGTGATTTCGCTCGCGGGCGTGGCGTTTGCCATCGGCATGACGCTCGATAACGGCATCGTCGTGCTTGAAAATATTTACCGTCACCGTTCGATGGGCAAGAGCCTGTTTGAGGCAGCTTACGACGGTACGCGCGAAGTTTGGGGCGCGGTGTTGGCATCGACGCTGACAACGGTTTTTGTGTTTATCCCAATCGTGTTTGTCGAAGAAGAAGCCGGACAACTCTTCAAAGACATCTCCATCGCGATTGCATCGGCGATCATCGTTTCGATGATTGTTTCGATTACCGTCATTCCTGCGGCGAGCGCCCGTTACCTGGGGCACGTCAGCGAAGAACCGCGCACCAAGTTTGGCCGCGCGTATCTGAACCTGTTTGGATTGGCGCCGTTTTTCCAGGGGCTGGTCGATCGTTTGATGCGTGTTGTCGAGTGGTTGATGAAAGGCATCGTGCGCCGCCTCGTATTGGTCGTGGGCATGTTTTGCCTGTCGATTTTCATCACGATTTTCCTGACTCCGCAAACCGAGTACTTGCCCGAAGGTCGCAAGAATCTTGTCTTTGCATTCATGTTCCCGCCTCCGGGTTACAACGTGCAGGAAATGGTGCGTATTGGCGAAGGCATCGAGAAAGATTTCCTGCCTTATGTGGGAAACGATCCGTCGCTTTACCACGAAGGCAAATCCGACGTGCCCGCGATGCAGGATTTCTTTTTCATCAACACGACCTCGTTTTTGTTGGTGATCACTAAAGCCGTCGAACCCGACGATCTGGACGATATCATCCCGCATTTGATGGAGCGACTGAATCAAGTTCCCGGCATGATCGCGTTTGCGTCGCGCCCATCGATTTTCTCGAGCGACCTGCTCGGCGCGCGCGGTATTGATCTCGACATTCAGGGGACGGAGTTGCCGCCGCTCTTTGATGTGGCACGCAAAGCGTTCGGAAAAACAATGCAGGAACTTTCGCACTCGATCCGCCCCGACCCGCCCAGCCTTTCGATGGGTCAACCGTTGCTGGAAATTCAACCGGACTGGGAACGTGCCGCGGCGTTGGGTATCGATACGCAACAACTCGGTTATCTGGTGTGGGCACTGACCGATGGTGCCTATGTGGACGAGTTTTTTCTGGCCGACGATAAAATCGACATGTACTTGTACAGCACGACGGGGACGGTGAGTCGTACGCAAGATTTAGAGGATCTTTTGTTGTACACGTCAAACGGTGGAACGGTACCGCTCGCAAGCGTGGCGAAGGTGGTGCCGACCGTAAACACGGAAACGATTCGTCGCGTGGACCGACGCCGCACCGTGACGCTTTCTATCAAACCGCCCATGGATATTCCGCTCGAAGAAGCCGTGAATATTACGGAAAAGAATATTATCGGGGGCTTGATGGCGGACGGCTCCGTCCCCGCTGGCGTGGAGCTTCGCGTTGCGGGTGCGAACGATAAACTGAAAGCCACGCGCGAAGCGTTGGGCGGAAATTTTCTGCTCGCCATTGTGATTTCCTACCTGCTGATGGTCGCGCTGTTTTCTCATTGGGGTTATCCGTTGGTTATCATGACCAGCTTGCCGCTGGGACTCGTGGGCGGCATCGTTGGGCTTTGGCTGATGAACCATACGCATTGGTTTTTAGGTTTTCTCGGCGCCGAAAAAATCAATCAACCCCTGGACGTGATTACCATGCTGGGGTTTGTTATTCTGGTGGGGACGGTGGTGAATAATCCGATCCTGATCGTCGAACAAACCCTGCAACATATTCGCGAAGATGGCTATGATCCCTTGAAAGCCGTGGTGGAAAGCACGCGCACACGTGTGCGTCCGATTATGATGACGACGGCAACCACGACGTTCGGTCTCGCACCGCTGGTATTCCTGCCCGGGTCGGGGACAGAGCTGTATCGCGGGTTGGGGACGGTGGTGTTATTCGGCCTTGGATTTTCGACGTTGTTTACGCTGACATTCATCCCAAGCTTGTTGAGCCTTTTCCTGCAATGGGGGGCGTATTTACATCAAAAACGGCTTGAGGTGCAGGACCGTCTCGTTCACACAGAGGCGGCTGTTGCATTGGGTTTGGGTGACCAATCGGAAGAATTACACCCTATCGCACCCGTCGATTTCGACGAAGAAGACGAAACGCCGGAGCCGATGGTGGATTCGTCGCCGCCGATCGAAGATGAAACCGCCCAGATGCAAGATCGCCATTAATGATTTATTCCCTCGATGCAAGGACTCGAAATGAGCGCACCATCTTTTACGATTGTTGAGCAAGGCGGACACAAACTGGCCAAGAGCGGTTCGGCGTGGGAACCCAAAATGGGATATTCGCGCGCGGTGAAATGTGGCCCCGTTATCACGGTTTCGGGCACAGTGGGAGTAAACGCCGACGGGACGTATTCTCCGTCCCTCGAAGACCAGACCCGCCGGTCGTTCGAGATTATTCTCGCGGCGTTGGCGTCTTTGGGTGCGGGCCCCGAGCACGTCGTGCGCACGCGCATGTTTGTTACCGACGTGACCAAATGGCAGGAAGTCGCTCGCGTTCACGGATCGCTTTTTGGCGAAATTGCACCCGCCACCGGTATTTACCAAATTGCTGCCTTGATCGACATGGAAGCACAAATTGAAATCGAAGTGGATGCCTATCTGCCGGATTGAGTTTTCGGACAGCAGCCTTCTTTATTCCTGATCCGAAGCCGGGCCATTGCGATTGCTTTGGGTTGGTTGTGCATTGGTTCGGCTTCCATCAACAGGTATTACCATCCGTATTGTGTATGATGTTTTGGTCGGAGCCGGATCGACGGGTGTAGGCGTAATTCCCGCCAATTGATTGCGAATTTCCTCCGCGTGCTGATCGACGCTGAGCAAACCACCCGTGTCCCATCGGCTCTTGTAGCGTGGATCCAGTTGGCTGATGGCCGAAATCTTGACCGAGTAAAATGTTTCGCCAAACGGCTGCCGGTAATCGGGGGTGAATTCCAGAAGAAAAATGCTATTGTCCGATCGCCAGACCATCGCTTCGTAAATCCCGCTTTTCGCGTCGATCGGGCCCGCCTTGGCAACTGCGGGGCCGTATCCAACATTCAACATGGTGACGAGTCGCCACATGGCGTTGCTTTCGAAATCATCCATGTAATAATGATAACGCGATACGCGGCCATCTTGTGCCAGATGATACACGACCGCGCCGCGTTCGTCGTTTTTTAAAACTCCCGACGCAACGTTTTCCCAAGCGTTGCGTTGCGCACGTCGCAGAAATCGTTCTTCGCTGATTTCCAACTCAAGTTCGCTGAAAAGACGTCCTTCTGACATACTAATCGAAGGACGGCACGAACCCAACATAATGCGCACCTGGGTTTGGCGTTCTCGTTGTTCCCAACTATCGGGCCGACCTTGATATTCATAAATCATCAACCCCAACCCGTACGATATTCCTGCGCTGGCCAGCAATGCCATCGTGGCAACGACGAACCGCAACATAAACCGCAGGCCGTTTCGCAACGCGCAAATGATGCGCGCATCGGGCGTTGGGCGACGAGCGGGGACGGAGGGCATATAGTTTGCCTTCATTCGTAAAGTCGGCGAGTAGCGCGATCGGAATCGAGCGGCACCAGTCCGGGCGCAATGTCGAAACTGGGAAACGCAGATCCTTCGACGGCAAGGGGAATGCGTTTTCGTTCGCGCGGTTTGTCGAGTTCTTCGCGTACGGCTTGAACGCGACGGCGTGGGTACAACATCATCAGCGTGCGGTTGGCTGTCTCCGGCGCCAATTGCCATTCGACTGCCTGTCCTGTGTCTGCATCGATATACGACGCGCGCCCATTCGTCAACAGGTCGAGACCATCCGGGCCAATTTCGCCGTTTTTCTTATTCGCATCTAACAATGTTGAATCGAGAAACAACCCTTCTTCGTTCCAAAGTTCCGGATAGGTTTCCAGCTCGCGACGCGTAATGGTGGCAACGATTTCACTGGCCTGGAGGGCTTCGTCGTAAGCCGTTTGCACGCGTTCCCGTTTTTTGTACTGTGGATAGGCGTTCAGATTTCGTTTGAGCATCGACGCGCGCAATTCGGGGACGGAGATCGCGTCTGCCGCGCGTTCCAGCCGAGCCGCAGCTTTCTGACGCATGGCGTTGGCTTTATCCCTATCGCCTGCGCGGTCGTACCATGCGGCGGCGTCGCCAAAACGTTTGGCTTTTCGATACGCATTGGCCACATCTTCCATGTCGCGTTGGCCTTCTTCCGTTTTCCAGTATGACGCAGGGACGGAACGGGCTGCGTCGAACATCTCATCGCGCGGAATCGTGTTTGATGGCAACAAGGGCAGTGAAATTGCGCGGGATAAAATATCGAAAATAAAAACCGAACGTGCCGCTTGAATCCATGAAGCTTCAATCAAACGCGCTTCCTCTGGCGAGTATTGATTCGGTCCGATGCGAGGGTCTTCTCCGCGCAACAAAAACGCCCATTTTCGATGCGAAATTGCCGCGCGGGCATTGTCGAATGCAACCGAAGGCGTAAAGTCCGGGCGTCTAAGATACTCCGCCATGACCGCGCCCCAGTACGTTTCGGTACGCGCCGCCAGGGAATCGAATTCACGCCGAGCGACATCCGAGTCGTTGCTTGCGTTTGCTTGCAGAGCAGCAACCAGAGACGCTTCGTCAGCCAACGAGTGCTCCGTCCCTCGCATCGTGATCTTTGTTGCATCTCTCCGTAGTTGGGGATCGGTTGGATTGATGATCAATTGACGGAGCATGGACTCGAACACCACGCCAATGGGGCCGTTCAGATAATCCTCTTCTCCGTCCCTCACGGAAAGTCGCAGCGCTTGCCTTTCACGCCGTGCATGTATATCTTCCAACACCGCGTGGTGCTCCGGGCGTTGTGGCTCGCGGCGATTGTCTAGTAACAGTTCGCGTCTGTACCACCAGTCCGCAGCGTTGAGCCGATTCATCTCTACGGCGCGTTCGGCGTTTTT
>CAZOKZ010000091.1:0-14479 GCA_964580585.1 uncultured Candidatus Sumerlaeota bacterium
ATTTAACTCAGGTGGCGTACATGTCCGGCACGACCCTCGAACAAAACGCACGCGCGGCTGCTGGCAAAGCGGCGGAGGTTTCGCTTCGCCTGTTGTCAGAAAATTCTCGCGTATTTGCTGATTTGATTGCGGAGTTGGGGTCGGAAAAACGTTCCATCGTATTGCAAAACCTCGAGGGGTCCGCTTTGGCACTCGTGGCGGCGGCGCTTCAGAAAAAACTCAACCGCCCGGTTCTCATTTTAACCGCTGGGATGGAACGTG
The DNA here is from genome assembly GCA_964580585.1 of uncultured Candidatus Sumerlaeota bacterium. Classification (GTDB taxonomy): domain Bacteria; phylum Sumerlaeota; class Sumerlaeia; order SLMS01; family JAHLLQ01; genus CAZOKZ01. Next base: position 262 of record CAZOKZ010000091.1, read on the forward strand.
CCGAACAACTGGTCGATGACCTGGAATTTTTCGGCGCATCGAATCCCTTGCATTTTCCAAAATGGGAAGTGCTGCCCTACGACGAGGAAGACCTGAGCCTCGAAGTCACCTCGAAACACCTGGACGTATTCGAGGCAATCGATCGGTCGCGTGCTGCCAAAAAAGGTGCCTCCTTCGCGATTGCCGGACCCATCGATGCCGTAATGCAGAAAGTCCTCCCCCTTGAACGCCTGGGTGGGCGGACGATTCGCTTCGCCTGGGGCGACCAGGTGAACCTTGGCAAATTGGTCGAAGACCTCGACCGTGCAGGATACGAACGTGTGGGACTTGTGGAATCGCGCGGCGAGTTTTCTATTCGCGGGTCCATCGTCGATATTTATCCGCCAAACACCGACGACCCCATTCGACTGGATTTATTCGGCGACGAAATCGAGTCGATCCGCAAATTCGATGTTTCGACGCAACGTTCGACGGACGACTTGGGGACAGAGAGCGAAATCGCCATACCGGCCTCGCGCCTGAAGCACCAGATAGAAGATTTTCTTCTCGGCGGGGGAGAGTTGGTCACCCTGTTTGATCTGTTGCCGTCGGACACGTTGATCTTGCTCGATGCGCCCGAACGATTCGAGGAAGTCGGTACATACTTTGAATCCGCTGTTGAACGCCAATTTTTTGAAATTCTGCACGAAGACTCACCGCTGGGACCGCCTGAGCGATTCATTGTTCCTCATCGGCAACTCTACCGTTGGATTGAAAATTTCCGTCGTCTCGAACACACACGTCTGCCCGTTGATTCGGACGACAAAACCGTCGCACCGTTTTTGTTCCCAACCGGTGGATTTTCCGCACTCAGCGGCGAATTGAATGACTGGATCAGCCAGATCAAAAAACGACAGCACGAAGATTACCTCGTCATTATTGTGTGCGACAACGAAGGCCAGGTTCAACGCTTCGACGACGTGTTGCGTGAAAACGAAGTCAGCGCGCGGGCGTTGCTTGCCGAAAAAGATTTGAAAAATTTCTCGATGCGCAGCGCCGTCGAAGGCTATCGCGACGTGCTGCTGGTCGTCGGCGGCGTGCACGAAGGTTTTGTCTTCCATGATATTCGTGTGGCGCTGATCACCGACCGTGAAATTTTCGGTCGGTATAAACGGCGTCATATTTACAAGAAAATTTACAAGGGCCGCCCCATTGCGAGCTCGAACGATATCCAGCGCGGCGATTACGTCGTGCACGTCGAGCACGGTATTGGAAAATTCCTCGGCACGCGCCAGCAAGTCATCGATGGGCGCACGGTTGATTTGCTCGAACTCGGGTACGCGGATGGCGACAAGCTCCTTGTGCCGGTGGAAAAAATCCGGTTTGTGCAAAAATACGCCAGTGCAGACACGGACAAGGTTACGCTTGATCGTCTCGGAACAAATCGCTGGCAAAAGCGCCGCAAGAAGTCGAACGAAGAAATCGAAAAAATGGCCGCCGCACTGATCGAGCTTTACGCCAAGCGTGAAGTTTCCCGACGTGAGCCATTTGGCCCCGATACGCGTTTGCAAAACGAGTTCGAGTCATCGTTTCCGTATCAGGAAACGCCCGACCAGATCAAAGCGATCCTCGAAGTCAAACGCGACCTCGAACGCCAGCGTCCGATGGATCGTTTGGTTTGTGGCGACGTGGGGTATGGTAAAACGGAAGTTGCGGTGCGCGCAGTGTTCAAGTGCGTTGAGGAAAAACGTCAGGCGGCGATTCTGGTGCCGACGACGATCCTGGCGCTTCAGCATTTCCAAACGTTCAAAGACCGCTTTGCCGATTACCCGGTTAAGGTCGCACTGCTTTCGCGCTTTCAAAAGCCCGCCGAAATACGGAAAACGATCGCGTCACTCAAGACCGGTGAAATTCAAGTGGTTGTCGGCACGCACAAATTACTTGGTAAGGAAGTAGCCTTCAAAGACCTCGGTTTGCTGGTTGTCGATGAAGAACAGCGCTTTGGCGTTAAAGCAAAGGAACGTCTCAAGGAACTGCGCGCCGAGGTGGACATTCTGACGCTGACGGCCACGCCGATTCCGCGCACGTTGTACATGGCGATGTCGGGATTGAGGGACTTGTCGCTAATTACCACGCCGCCGCCTGATCGGCATCCGATTAAAACACGTATCATCAACTGGGCCGAAGAGCCCATCGCCGAAGCAATTTTACGTGAACTCAATCGTGGTGGCCAGGTGTTCTTCATCCACAACCGCGTGCATAACATCCAGGCGGTGTCGGATCAGATTCAGAAAATCGTCCCGCATGCACGCATTGGCATCGCCCATGGCCAGATGAAGGAATCCGAGCTCGAAGATCACATGATCAATTTCGTTCAGGGCGATTACGATATTCTGGTTTCAACCACGATTGTCGAGTCGGGCATCGATATTCCGAACGCCAACACGATCATCGTCAATCGCGCCGACGCCTTTGGCCTCGCGCAGCTTTACCAATTGCGAGGCCGCGTCGGGCGCGAAAAACGACGCGCTTACGCGTACTTGATTGTGCCCCAGGGACAAGCCATCACCGAGCAAGCCGTCAAGCGTCTCGCCGCCATCGAGGAATTCACCGAACTCGGTTCGGGTTTCAATATTGCCATGCGCGACATGGAAATTCGCGGCGCGGGCAATTTGCTCGGCAAAGAACAGCACGGTATCGTGAACGAAATCGGGTTCGAGCTCTATTGCGAGATGCTCCAGGAGGCCGTGGCGCGCCTGCGAGGCGATGATGTCCATGACCAACACGACGTGGAAATCAAGTGGGCGATCAGTAGCTATATCCCGGCGCCCTTTGTTCCGGTGGAAACCCAGCGGGTGAATTTTTACAAGCGCCTCGCGATGATGCGTGCGCAAGACGATGTCGAGGATTTGGCCAACGAGTTGCGAGACCGGTTTGGCGAACTTCCACCGCCGGTGGCCGCGTTGCTCGAAATCACTCGTTTGCGGCTGGCGGCCGCGCGGTTACGGATTGGCTTGGTCGATGGTTCAGGTGTGCGCATTCGGTTGACGCTGCTCGCGCAAAGCGCGTCACATCTCCGCGACGTTTTGCGCGTCGCTGTAGAAAAATGCTCGACTGTGCAATCGGCAACACCGGAAGGCATGCAATCGGTGTCCGTATCTCTCAAGCAAGGCGAGCCCCTCGAACGCATCGTTTGGCTGCGCGAATTTCTCAATGCCTGGAACGCGGCGTTGCCTTCAAACGCTCCGGCTGCTGTCTGAGACCCGATGAGTACACTCAACCCCAATCGTCCGATTCTTGTCACTGGCGCCAGTGGGTTCCTCGGCGAGCATCTGACACGTTACCTGCTGAAGAAGCGTCGCTACGTTATCGGTGTTCAATTCAGCCATTTTTTCGAGATATTTGGTTCTCCTACGATTGTCGTGGACTTGCGCGACCCCTCCGCCGTTTCCCGAATGATCCGCGATATTCATCCCTGCGCCGTTTTCCACTGTGCCGCCATCACGGATGTGGCTTTTTGCGAGCGAGAACCGGAAAGCGCCCGGGCGGGTATTTTGGAAGCCACGACCAATTTGGTCGATGCTATTCAGGAACATTCACCCGACACCCGGTTGGTCAGCGTTTCCACGGATCTGGTGTTTGACGGTCAGAATCCACCCTACGCCGAAACGGACGAGGCCAAACCTCTTTCCATTTATGGTGGTCTGAAATATCAGGCCGAAGCTCCGGTTCTGAAGTACGAAAAGGGATTCGTTGTCCGTTCGGCGCTGATGTATGGATCGCCCACCACTCACAAGGGAAGTTTCCTGGCCTGGATGGTGCGCGCATTCATGCGAGGTGAACTGTTACAGTTATTCACGGACGAAATACGAACCCCGGTCTATGTCGAAGACCTTTACCGGGCGATGATTTTTCTGGCAGAAACCGGTGAACCCGGTTTGTATCACGCCGGAGGACCCGAATCGCTCACTCGGTTCGAGATGGGGCGCCAGGCTTGCCGGGTTTTTGGATTCAACGAACGTTTGCTGGTTGCTCGAACGCTTTCGGAATCCAAATATGTGGCGCTTCGACCGCCGGACGTTTCACTGAATTCCGCCCGTTTGTGGCAACGGTGCGGATTTGCGCCCAAATCGTTCCGCGAAGGTTTGAAACATATCGCGGCACATTGAAAGCCACGACAGACCAACTTGATTCGATGGAGAGTGCCAAGTATGCGTGCACCCAGATGGAATCGATGCACCCCACTTTTGCTGACATCCCTCTCGTTCCTGCTCGGAATGCTTCCGGTATCATCCAACGCCCAGGCTGACCAATCCGACGAAATTGGAATCCTGGTAACATGGGGAACCGTAAGGGCCTGGGAGCCTCTCAACCCGCCGAAGGGCCTCGACGCAGCCTCGAAACTGACGGATAAACTCAATGAATTGAAGGAACAATATCCGGAGGATCTGCTTCTGGATCTTGGAGCTTACTCCGGGCCGGGCACGACGATTGAAACGGCGTTTAATGCTCCCCAGTCCGTGTTCTTCGATGAAATGGAATACGACGCAGTGAACCTGACTTCCAAAGATTATATGTTCAAAGCGGCCGACATGCGAGGTTTTCGTCAGCGCCCGGAAAAGATGAAAAATCTCTTTCTCAGCAGCATCAATTACAAGGATGCCTCGTTGTTCGAGGATTTTCCCACGCACACGGTTGTCGAATCCTCTGGTGGCGAAGTCGCGTTGGGTAGCGTTGCCAGTATCCAAAAAGTATCGAGTATGCCCCACGTCGTTCAACATGCTGAGGAAACCGCAGGCGCCGACGTCATCAAATCGATGACCGAAAATTTCTCAGGCCTGTCGATTTTGATGTCCGATTTGAGCGACCGGGAAACAGAGGAACTCGCCCAATCGAATCCAGACCTGGATTTAGTCCTTTCGACGGAACCCGGCGAGGCAAAACCCCGAAAAGCAGGTAATGCTTTCATCTTACCGCGCCAGGAACCTCACGAGATTCAGCATGTGACCATGAAGTTAGACGACGATGGTCAGATTGCGGACGTTACAGCCGAGCGCATTCCCTGGATCACCCCCGAAGAATACAATTCGCTGGTGAAGTATCCGCTCCCCATTATCGGTATGAGCGTGCCTGGCGAAGGACGAGTTGCCGAACGTCTGAATATCGAAAAAGATAACGTCTTTCTCGACGTCCATCGGGGATCGGATTTCCCGAATTTGACCACACGCAAGGACATTTACGTGTACAATATAACGCTGGATGGCGAACGCTACCGCGTTTATCGGGTCAATCACATCGTCGGCAGACGCTACTTGCCACTCGATGCGTTGGTGATTTTGAATCGCGATCATACGATCCGGCAAGTTGTTACAAACATCATGACCTATCCCATTGCTGGAAAACAAAGCCGGATGAAGGAAGTCATGCAGGCAATTACCAACCAACCGCCTAATAAATGGGACGTACCGAGTGAATTGATTCGCGGCATCGAAGAGCATGTTCCGAATGTTTTGGACGCACTGAAGAAGACCATTGAACTGGACAAAACGCTCTACGGAGCCAGTGAATAATCACCTGTTGATCATCGTCAACTCACCAATAAGAAACCGCCTCTCAATTTTCCGAGAGGCGGTTTCCTTTAGTTCAAGCGAGAAAACGAAATCAGGCGGTTGCGGGCATCCCCAGCTGACGTAAGTGGCGATAATGGGAACGCACACCATCTAAAATCGAGTAGTGAGCTTGATAATCGATACCGAATTCTTTGCTGGTTTCTTCTACGATTTTGGCCAGTGCCGGGTAATGAACGTGGCAGATTTTCGGGAACAAGTGGTGTTCGACCTGAAAGTTTAAACCACCCAGATACCATGTCCAAATGGGATTTTTACGGGAGAAATCCACCGTGGTTTCCACCTGGTGGATGCACCATTCGTTATCCATGCGGTTGGTGGTTTCATCCGGCAGGGGAAAATCGGCTTCTTCAAGCGCATGAGCCAGTTGGAAAACGACGCTGATAACGACTCCCTGGATATAAAAGGAAACCAGGTATGCCAGCAACACAATCCACCATGCATGACCCACCAGCATCGGAATGATAAAGACCCAGCTCAGGAAAATCAATTTCCCACCGATGAATCCGAGCAAATCCCAGTTCTTGGGACGGGGGACTGAATGACTGGCGATTCTGCCTTTGATCACGTTGGAAAAATCGTCCAGAAAATTCCACTTCACCGTGATAAAGCCGTAAAGAAACCAAAGATAGTAGTGTTGAAAACGGTGGAAAGGCAGACGGGGTTGGTGAGGCGAAAGACGGCCCAGATATCCCATGTCGATATCTTCGTCCAACCCGTCGATATTCGTAAAAATATGGTGGAAGGAATTATGTTTCCAGTTCCACAAATACGAACTGGCCCCGAGGAAATCCATCGTATAGGCCATCACGCGGTTGATGGTGGGACTGTCCGAGTAGGCTTTATGTCCACCATCGTGTTGAATATTGAAGCCAATCGCCGCCGTTACCAATCCCATTGAAATCAAGAGCGGAATCGCGGTCAGAAAGGTCAGCGGGGCAAACAGCAGTGCCAGATACGTCCCTAGAAACCAGGCCGCAATAATCGCGGTTTTCAGATACATCTTGGGACTATCGCGAGGGGTCAATTTACGGCTTTCAAAGTACTCGTCCACGCGTCGCTTAAGTTCGCGTTGAAAACCTGCACTGTTGGGGAAGCGAACTTTCTGGCGAACCGTACGGTTTTTTGGAACGGCGGGCAGCGTGCCCTCGGACATCGATGGATTGGGGGCGCAAGCGGTTGAACTCATGCAGTAGAACTCTTCAAAGCGGGGGAATGGGGGTCTGAACTTAGACATTGCCGCAGGGGAGATTTTCAAAGCCAGAGGACCGACGATTCATCAGTAGGTCATGCCGCCAGAAAATCCCGTAGCCCATTTATGGCAGAAGGTTTGTCCCGTAATTTGTCTCGGGCCGTCAACGGCAACCTGCATCGTTCCATTGCAAAAAATGGAATAACCGAATGTTGGATTTCCTGGACCCTGCGCCAGATTTCCCGGTTCGGGGATTTTGTTTTCATTGACGAAACAACTCGGACGGGTCTCAAATCTGTCAGATATTGTGCCAAAACGGGTTTAGCAGTACTCGGATTTCCCGCCCGCACACACCGCAAGGAGTGCTTCTGTGTTAGATATCACCGAAATGTTACGCGTTTCCGTCGAAAGAGATGCCTCGGATCTTCACATCGCCGTTGGACGTCCCCCCGTGATCCGCGTTCACGGTTCGTTGGTGGACTTGGACCATCCGCCGCTGTCGGCAGCCGACACGCGCCGATTGATTTACGGTATTTTGACCGATATTCAAAAGCAGAAGTTCGAGGAAAATAAGGATTTGGACTTCTCGCTCAGCGTCACCAACGTGGCCCGTTTCCGCGTTAACGCACACTTCCAGCGCGGATCGGTTGCTGCCGCCTTCCGTACCATTCCACAGATCATTAAGACCTTTGAAGAACTTCAACTTCCGATCAAGGTCCTCAACGTGCTTTGCAGCCGTCCGAACGGACTGACTTTGGTGACAGGACCGACGGGATCGGGCAAATCGACGACCTTGGCCGCGATGATTAACAAGATCAACGTGGAGCGTCCCTGCCACATTATCACGGCAGAGGATCCCATCGAATACCTGCACCAGCATCGCAAAGCGCTGATCGAACAGCGCGAAGTCAACGAAGATACCATGTCGTTCTCCTCGGCGCTTAAATATGCCCTGCGTCAGGACCCCGACGTGATTCTTGTGGGTGAGATGCGCGACCTCGAAACGATTTCTGCAGCGGTGACAGCCGCGGAAACGGGCCACTTGGTTTTCTCAACGCTGCACACCGTGGACGTGGTTCAGACCGTTGACCGTGTGATCGACGTGTTTCCTCCTCACCAGCAGGAACAAATCCGTATCATGCTTGCAGGTGTGATCGAAGGCATTCTGTGCCAACGCCTGCTGCCAACCGTCAAACCCGGACGTGTTGCGGGGTTGGAAATCCTGGTCGGTACCGACGCTGTCCGAAACATGATCCGCGAAGGTAAAACGCACCAGGTGCTTGGTTTCATGGAAGCCGGCCAGAAATTCGGCATGCAAACGATGGACCGTTGTTTGACCGAATACGCAAAACGCAACGTGATTTCGCGTGAATTGGCGCTGATAAATGCCAAGAAACCGGACGAAATGCGACGTAACCTGGGCATGGGCAGTTCAACGACTTATGGTTCAAGCGGTGGCGCCTTTGGCGGCGGTGGAGATGCGCCGAAGCGTTCGACCATGGGTAACGCGATGCCGACGATGTAATACTCCTTCACGCTTGACCAAATTGGCCGAATCGTGTAGGAATTTTCATGAACTGACAGCAATTCGCTCTGGAGATCCGAACCGCCGAGCGACGAGGCAACTCGCCGTGGCGTTTGCGATGATCGCTTCACGGCGAACACCGCTAGGATCGTCCGGGGTTACCCCGGACTGGTCAAAGTCCTGCATTATCAAGATCGCGTCGATTAGCTCGAAAGCGAGTTTCGACCCAATCGACGACCGCGAGCGTTGCAGGGCGGATTGCTGTCAAATTTTTTCATCATGATTAAATTCCTGATCACGACGTTATTAGGCTATATCATGTTGGAGTTTCTTAAACGTCTATTTCAGCAGAAACCCGCGACCGCGCCCGTTTCAAGCGCGCCGCGTTCCGCCTTGGCACCTCCGGTACCCGCACCGCCCACCATCCCCAATCAGTCGCGCCAGGGAAGATGGAAGGAATGGCACGGGGGCAAGGGAGCCATGAATCTGGTTTACCGGGAGAAGGAATTCTTTCGTTCGGATCAATTCAATCGTTTGCGTCAGTTTGGTTTACCAGCGATTGAAACGCCCGACGAGTTGTGGCAGTTCTTGCAACTCCGCGATTTCAGCGAATTGGTGAAGCTGGCCGATCCCAGCGCCGTCAGCAAATACCGCCAACGAAGTTACCAAAAGACCGAATCACTGGGAAATTATATCTTTCGCGAAATCCCCAAACGATGCGGAGGCGTTCGCGTGATTAGCGCGCCGAAAAAACGCCTCAAAGCCGCTCAACGAAAAATTCTGCACGAAATACTCGATAAAGTTCCCATTCATCCGGCAGCCACGGCATTTCGCGCCCGATACGATATAACAAATCATGTGACTCCTCATGTGAGCAGGAAAATTGTTGTCGCCATGGATTTGCGGGACTTCTTTCCGACAATTAGCAAAGCACGTGTTGCGGCATTTTTTTGTTGGTTGGGTTATCCGCCCAAGGTGGCGCATATCTTGAGTCTGCTCTGTACCGTGAACAATTTCCCCAACCGTTGCAGCCGTCGCCGCGTGCTGCCCCAAGGCGCGCCTACCTCACCCGCACTGGCCAATGCGATTGTCTATCGGCTCGATTGCCGGATGGCGGGTCTGGCGAAGAAATTCGGTGCTTCTTATACCCGTTACGCGGACGACCTGGCGTTTTCGGGCGATGAGGAATTCAAACGGGGTCTGAGCCGTTGGGTACCGCTGATGCGGAAAATTATCAGCGAGGAAGGCTTTCGGGTAAATCAGGCAAAAACGCGGTTCATGCGTCGAGGCCAGCGCCAACGTCTGACGGGCTTGAACGTTAACCATCATCCCAGCGTGGGACGGGAAGAAATCGACCGGCTCAAAGCGATTTTGCACAACGCGCGTCGGGCGGGGTCGCTCGAAAGCCAGAATCGCGAAAAAGTTCCGCATTTTGCCGACTATCTGAGTGGTCGTATTACCTGGATCGCGCGCTTTCATCCCGATCGCGGTTCCCGGTTGCGGGCTCAACTTGAGGCTCTTACTTCCACTGGCAGCCTGAACGTGCCTCTAATGCCTCCGCCTGAGTAGCCTCTGGACAAATTCATTCTGTTGATGAATTTTCCCTCGCGGATTTGAGGTTCGCTTGACCTCGCCGGTCGAGATCGCTCAAATGCGGGCTCACAAACGATCAAAACAAGGGATGGACTTTTTCATGGGGCGGACTTTCATTCGGGAATTTACGTTGATTCAGAAATCAACATCGTTGGTTTGGAGCGCATTGCTGACGCTGGCGTTTTTGTTCGCCGCTTTTTCATCAGCACTTGCCGATCTCGTGATTACACAGGACGGGCTGAAGTATTCGGGTGTGATGGTCGAGTCCTATCACGTGCATCCGGGTGGCGCAGTGTTCACGATTCGGACAATTGTTCCCGGTGCCTTTGAATCGGAAGCCTACCCGGTCGAAATCAGTCAGATTGCCTCGATTGAATTCCGCTCCAACGAAGATTTCGGCGAGAAAACCCCGGGACGTTCGGCGACAGTCGTGATGCTGAATGGTCAAGCGCTCGAAGGCACCACGGTTGAAGGTTTTAAAGCCGACAACGGAAGTTTTACTTTTTACATGCGCGAACCGGGAGTTCCGCCGGGCGGTGTTGTTCATCCAATCAGCGTCGGCCAACTCTTCGACATTGTGTTTAAACCCGAACCCATCAATGCCGCTTATGTTCAAATGCCCAAGGGTACACAACCGGCGCCACAGGCACCTCCGAACAATCAGCCCTCGCCCATCTCGCAATTACCCACTCCGGCCGATGACGAAGGCGAATGGGATTACGATAGTTCCTTGGCTGACGAAGCGATGGGGTTTGGTGATTTTGAAACCGACGAAGATTATGAATATGGTTATGCGTTCGATGACGATAGCAGCAGTTTTCCGTCGTCTGGCAGCCGAGCGGGTAGAATTTTAATTCCCTTTGTGGGAATCGGCGTCGGTATCTTGTCGTTTTTGCTTTATCTGGTCGTGACAACAGTCACGGGTGGAGTTTACCTGTTCCTGGCCTCGCGCGTGGAAAACGTAAACGACTTTCCGTTGTGGAAATCGTTTATTACTGCTGCGGCATTGGCTGTTTTTCCCATGTTGTTTTTTTTACTGTGTGCGAGATTTGTTCCATGGGGAATGGGGTGTGGCCCGGGACTCGTGGTGATGTATTTTACCGCGCGCGCAATCGTGATGGGAGCGATGGAGATCCTGGAGGAAAAAGCCAACTCGGTGCTTTTTACTTTTATCCTGATCCAGGTTGGCGTGTTGTTCGGCTTCTCGTATTTCCTCTGATCACAAATCGATCCGCATGGAAAAATCCAATGCTTTGGCAGAATGCGTTAAGGCTCCAACGCTGACGCGCGCGACACCGAGTTCGGCTAACTCCCCAATCGTTTCTAACGTGACGCCACCGGTAATTTCCACGGGAATACGGCCATCGATTCGATTGATTGCTTCACGCAACATTTCACGCGTCATGTTATCGAGCATCAGCAGATCGACCTTTGCATCGAGTGCCGCTTGAACTTCGGCCAGCGTGCGGGCCTCGGCGGCTACCTGGAGTCGGGGACGGAGCGAGGCGACACGGCGAAGCGCCTCTTCAATTCCACCTGCGCCGTCGGCGTGTGTGTCCTTGAGCATCACCATGTCATACAAACCCATGCGGTGATTTGTCCCGCCGCCGCTCTTTACAGCGTATTTTTCCAGGTCTCGCCACAGCGGTGTGGTCTTGCGTGTGTCGCATACGGAAATGCGTCCGCGTGCGGCTTCCACAAACCGGGCTGTAAGGCTGGCGATACCGCTCAGACGCTGGAGAAAATTCAATGCGGTGCGTTCGGCAGCGAGTAATTTCGCCGTCGGACCTTCGAATTTGAAAGCCAAATCCCCGGACGAGACGCGCTCGCCGTCAGCGATCAATTGCTCAATCTGAATCGTCGAATCTATTTCCGCGAATACTCTCGCCACCACAGGGCCGCCCGACAGCACTCCGGTTTCCTTGGCTATAATGCGAGCGCACGTTCGATGATCCGCAGGAAAAACGGCTTCCGACGTCACGTCGCCTGCCTCCTGCAGATCCTCACGGAGCGCCATGCGGATGCGTTCGGGGAGATCGTCGAAAAATGGGGACGGCGATGCTGGAGCGGTCATGGTTGCCTCGATTCGTTCGGTGATTGAGAAGTCGATTCGGGGGACGGAGTCGTTGGATTCAGGATATCTTCTGCATAAGTTTCCGCCAGCATGTTCGAGAACACGGGCAGGAGGTCGATGCTCAAGTGTACCTTGTCCGGGAAATCCTCGTCGGTGTATTCAAAGGGCGTTTCGATAATCGGCGTTTCCCATTCCTGTGCCTGACGTTGAAACAATTCGCGATCCACCAAATGCACGTCCGAATGATAAATATCGCTCGTAATCGAGTGCATCGGCATCTCGAAAAAGACGATTTTTCCGCCATTTTCCTGCACCAAATGAACAATATCTCCGAGAACCGATTGATCCCAATCGCGCCAGGGACGGAGCAACTCTTCCTTCTCGTCTTCCATCCATTGGCGCACCATGCGATCGGCATATTGTTCCTGCGCGAACTCGGTCCGCAAACCGCCGCGTGGGTTGATATCGTAATTGATCATCGAAGCGCGCGAATCGTTTTCGGTCAGCTTCTCCAGCACGCGTTCGGTCCAATTGGTACCTGCTTGCAAAACGTCGTTTCGGGTACGCAACCGGTTCGACAGCAGTTCCGAGGGTTTGAACATCACGCGCAACGTCACGTCGAGTTTTCGCTCGAACGGTGCATGCGTACAGAATATTTCTGGCAGATCGGCGGGTTCGATATTCGCAATACTGTGCTGTGGAAAGTTGGGATAAATCCATTCGTCGCTGCGCAGTTGGTACTCAGGCAAACCAAAGGGGGCTTCGATCAGAAATGTCGTCCCACGATATTGCTCTGGATGATCGCGAAACAAATTTCGCAACCCCAGGTAATGATAGATCAGTCGCCGACCGGGCGAGCCCATGTTTTGCACGACAAAGTCCTGTCCCGTCAGCTCACGGAGTCGATGACGGAACGTGTGTTCGTCGAATCCGGCAATCACACGTGAGGAACCGACCGCCATGATGTCCACGTGCTTTCCTTCGGCGATGGCAGCGGCTTCGTTGTAATCGTAAGACACCCACGGTTCCGGCTCGCGTTGTGCCACGAGCATCTCTAACACCACAAAGACCACGAGCGGCACGGCAACGTACATAACTGCGTTCAGAACGCGCCAGAATTTTGTGGGCTCGGGCATGAGAGGTGAGGTCTCCGATCAGAATTGGAAATACAGGAAAGGTTGTGTGTTTTGCGGCGAGAAGACAATCAGGCAAATCAAAATCACGGTTACGGCAATGGGACCTAAACCTTTTTGCCAGCCGGGGCGTTCGGCAGGGTCGTCCACGTTTTGAATCCAAGATTCAAATACCCATAACAACCCGACGAAAAACAAGAGTGTGAAAAGCAACTGCGATGCCGCGCGGTCGAGATGGAAGTCAAACGCGATCTGTCGCGAGACGTTGAGGATATCGTGGACGCTTGGCAGACGAAACAACAGCCACCCCAGGCATGTCAGATGAAACCAGAAGACGGCCTGGACGATGCGTCCGAAGAAATTATCCAGCGGATGAAAATTCCGTTCGACAAAGAACCGTCGATGAATCGCAAGGGCCACGCCGTGAAAAACACCCCACAGCACAAAGTTCCATGCCGCTCCGTGCCAGAGTCCACCCAATATCATCGTGATGAGCAAGTTACGATATGTTTTGCTTTTGCCGTGACGATTTCCGCCGAGTGGAATGTAAAGATAATCGCGCAGCCATGTCGAAAGACTGATGTGCCAACGTTGCCAGAAATCTTGTGGATTGCGAGCAAGGTACGGCAGGCGAAAATTCACCATCAGGTCGATACCAAGAAGTTTCGACAACCCACGTGCAATATCTGAATAGCCGCTGAAATCGCCATAAATCTGATAAGCGAACGCGTAAATTCCCAGCAGGCACAATAGTCCTCCACGTCCATCCGGTCGGCTGAAGATTTCATCCACCAACATGCCAAGGTTATCCGCCACGACAACCTTTTTGAATAGGCCGAAGAGAATCAACCAGGCTCCCTCGCGCAGTTGAACGAAATTCACAAGACGATTGGATTTAAGCTGGGGAATCAGGTGCGAAGCGCGTTCGATGGGTCCGGCTACCAGTTGGGGGAAGAAACTGACAAACAGAGCAAAGGTGATAAAATCGCGTTCGGCAGGAATGTGACGCCGATAAACGTCAATGGAATATGCCATCGTTTGAAAGGTATAGAAAGAAATACCAACCGGCAGAATCAAATCCAGGCGCCAATTGCC
>CAZOKZ010000092.1:0-13474 GCA_964580585.1 uncultured Candidatus Sumerlaeota bacterium
AAAAACCTCCCGCCTCGCGCGCCTTTCGCAAACTGTAACGAATCGCCCCCCAGCCTCCGCCCGAACGGGCGCGAGGGATTTTTTTCGGCTGGTTCATGCGTATTTTTTCCTCGATTACGGAATAGCTTGAATTTCCCAAGCTCCTGGTGCTAATAGAAAGACAGATGCATCGTCAATCCTGTAATCCGAAGGCGGGTTTTTGACGATTGAATCTCGCTGCATTGCTCAAACCGTTCCAAATTTCGTGCAGCGGTTGAAAAGCGTTGACAACCTTTGCGCCTCAGATTTGCTGTAGGTTGATATCAATTAACTCAATGGTCGAAAAAATAATGGTTCACCAACTGGATCACGCTCAAGTTTCCGTTCGCGAAGAAGAACGAGGATTCGCCGCTGCTGCGCATTTGGTGGGGGCAATTCCGCTTTGGGGATTTGTGTTTTTGGCGGTAATTTGGTTGTGGTTTAAGGAACGCAGCCGTGAAATTGTTTTTCACGTCCAGCAAGCGATGGTGTTCCAGATGGTCTTTTTGACGTTGGGTTTTTTTGCGCTGGTTGTTCAATTGTTGAACCTGCCAATCGGTGTTCTTCATCAGGGATTGGCGGAGTTTATCTCGCGCGTGAACATGTTTTTTCTGATCGCCTGCTATACGGTCTATGCCAGCATCTGCATCTGGGCGGCGGCGGCGACATTTCTGGGCAAACCCTTTCTGTATCCAGTGGTTGGGAAAAAAGTACTCGAGGGGAGTTTGACCAAACCTTCTCCGGAGGAATAAGGGATGATTCGCGAATTAACCGAACACCAAAAACGGTGCTCTGATCTGATTGTGGCGCGAATGCAGGAGTATCTGGACCTTCGATTCACAATGGCGTGCCGCGCCAACCCCCGATTTGAAACCGCCTGGCCGGATCTTCAGTGGCTTTTGTTGCAACAACTACGCAATGTGATTGAAAACGATAAGATGTGGGGGCCAAAGCGCTTCGTCATCTCCGAATTGCTCTGTGGTCACGACAAGGCTAAGATCCAGGATATTTTCAACCCTTCCAATCAGGCTTCGATTCAGACTGAAATCGTGGAAAAAAAGGAACAGGGTGGGCATAAAACTGCCGACGTTCTCGAAATCCACGACTTCCGCACGTTGTACGCCGCCATCGATCCGGGAATTGCCCAGATCACAGCCGTGATGCAGGTTTATATGTGGTGGGATTTGCGCGATGCGGTCGATCTATCGAAGTTTGAAATCAAATTAGGACAGATCAAGGAACTGCAAAACGGCGTTTCGGATCACCAAATCAAAGAATACGTGGGACTGATGGGTAAGGTCGATGGCGACCACCCCCCTACCCCGGAAGAAATTGTCGATTGGGAATGCGAAGAATTACGCAATGCGGTGGATCAGTTTCTGGCTCGGCGCAACGGCGAACCGGGCTATAAAATCATTCTGGCCCAACGCAATTCCAAAGAAACCGAAAACCAGATCGATATTTTAATCTCCACGATTGCTCGGGAACAGGTTTTAAAATCGCGCATCAAGAGCGGACAATCCATCGACGATTCCATTCGCCAGCAGTTAGCCAAGGCTCTGCGCGTTCAACCCACAGAACTGACAGCGGAAATGGAATTGAAGTACCTGGGCACGGTGATCGCCGAACATAAGTCCAAATTGCGTCAGGCACTGCTCCATGGCGAATCGGGCGAGCAGTACAATTTCAAGCTGGATCAGGCAAGCGCCATGTACCAACAATACGAAGAATTTATCAAAGGAATCTATGGCGAGGAAGCGCTCGCAGCTCAACAAAGCTGACCGTTTCCAAAACGAAATCATCCCCTTCGAGTGAAAAAAGTGTATCATTCCATCCGATTGCACAATCCCGTGGAGCCCGTTCTTGTGGACCTGCAAATGCAGGTCACTGAGTGGAAGGAGAAGGATATTACGTCGGTATCGTTGGATTTCTCCGATATCGGTTTTGTAAACTCGATGGGGATTGGATCGTTGGTGCGTTTGATTGTATCCTGCAAACGTTTGGGAATCGAACTCAACCTGACAAATCTTAATCCACACGTGCGAACAGCGTTCATTCACGCAGGAATCAGCGGTCTGCTTGGACTCAGCAAATCAGACCCGCCTTCGTTTGAAACGACGTTTTAATTTCGCGGGGCCTGTTTATCGAGCGGACCTATCCGATCGACAGGCGCGTAGCAAAATAATGCTTTTCCGATGATTTTCCTGCGCGCCACCGGCCCAAAAAAACGCGAGTCGTAACTCTCGCGCCAATTGTCGCCTGCCACAAAATAGTGATCTTCGGTGACGGCTATCTTATACGTCATGGAAATTGGCCAGGCATCCATCCGTTTCAATTCCACAAAATTGGGCATTCGATTCACAAATACCCGATAGTTTATCACCCAGACTGTATCGCCAGGCACAGCGACAACGCGTTTGATCAGGGGGATTGGGTCCGAATCGATCGATTCGATCATCACAATATCCCCTCGCTCGATAGGTTTGTCTTCGATTTCCGCAATCACCAGCCGATCCCCGACTTCAATCGTGGGGCTCATGGAATTCGAGATCACCTCCTCGGCTTTCAACCGTCCACCGATGAAGGCCGCCCAGATAACCATGGCGGTCAACAAAACGACCGTAGAAAGCGCCAACCGCACTGCGCCAATGCGTGGGCGTCGTTTCTTTGGTGCGGTGTTGGCGATTGAATTCTCTTCCAATACAATATGCTCCCTGAAAGAACTTACATAGCAGCGTCGGGAAATCTATGCCAGGAAAAATACCTGTCTTCGTTTTTCACAAAAAAAACGGCACGGGAAAATACCCGTGCCGTTCGTAGCTGTTGATGTTGCCGCTTACTTCAGAGCGTACAATCGATGTTAATCTTTTGCAGCTTGCCGTTCGCCTATCACCTTCTCGGTGATGTGGCTGGGAACGGGTTCGTAGTGGCTGAATTGCATCGAGAAGTTGGCGCGACCCGACGAAATGTTACGCAAGTCGGTGGCGTAGCCGAACATTTCAGCCAGCGGGCAGAGACAACGAATGCTGCACAGGTGGCCACGCGTTGTAATTTCTTCGATCTTGGCCCGGCGTTGGTTCAAGTTGCCGATCACGTCGCCCTGATAATCCGGAGGCGAGGTGACTTCAAGTGCCATCATCGGCTCGAGAAGGATTTGGCCGCCCTTACGGCAGCAATCCTTGAATGCCATCGAACCCGCGATCTTGAACGCCATTTCTGACGAGTCAACGTCATGGTAGCTGCCGTCGTAAAGCGTCGCTTTGATGTCCACAACCGGATAACCGGCCAAAACACCGCTGGTCATCGATTCGATAATGCCTTGCTCGACAGCCGGAATGAATTCTTTGGGAATCACACCGCCGACAACGCTGTTTTTGAAGGTAAAACCATGGCCCGGGTCGTTCGGTTCGAGTTTGATGTGCACATCGGCGAACTGACCACGACCACCCGATTGGCGAACGAAACGGGTGTGTGAATTTGATTCCCGCGTAATCGTTTCGCGATATGCAACCTGCGGGCGACCGATGTTGGCTTCGACTTTGTATTCGCGCCGCATCCGATCGACGAGAACTTCAAGGTGCAATTCGCCCATACCGTGCAAAATCGTCTGGTTGGTTTCAGGGTCGTTTTTCACACGGAATGTGGGGTCTTCTTCGGCGAGTTTCTGCAACGCGACACTCATTTTTTCCATGTCGGCTTTCGACTTCGGTTCAACCGCAATCGAGATAACCGGTTCCGGGAAGGTCATCGATTCGAGACAAATGACATTGTCCGGGTCGCAGAGCGTGTCGCCCGTGCGAACGACTTTCATACCGACCAAGGCGACGATATCGCCGGTGCGGGCTTCTTCGAGCTGCTCGCGGTCGATGGCCTTCATCAGGTAAATACGACCAACGCGTTCATTGCGGTCCGTAACGGCATTATAAACGTAGGACCCCGACTTCAGCACGCCCGAGTACACGCGCATATAAGTCAAACGGTCGACGCCTTTCGGGTCGCGCATGACTTTGAATGCCAACGCACTGAAAGGCTCTTCGTCGCTCGGACGACGTTCCATGTGTTCTTCGGTCACCGGATGGTGGCCGCTGATAGCCGGCTTGTCTGTCGGCGATGGCATGTAATCGAGCACCGCGTCGAGAAGCAACTGAACGCCTTTGAACTTGAAGGCGGAACCAAGCAACACCGGGGTGATCTTGGTGCGCAACGTGGCGCTCCGGATGGCTTCTTTCAATTCTTCGATCGAGAATTCACCACCTTCGAGGTATTTCTCGGCGAACACGTCGTCGTATTCGGACAACGATTCGAGCATCTTGTCGTGCCACTCGGCGGCTTGTTCTTTATATTCGTCCGGAATGGGACCCTGTTGGAACGCAGCCCCCTGATCTTCCTTCGCATCCGGCCAAACGCGCGCTTCCATGGTGATCAAATCGATCACGCCCAGGAATTGATCTTCCGCGCCGATAGGAATCTGAAGCGGAACCGGATGGCAGCCCAGACGTTCTTTCATCATTCCAATGCAGGAGAAGAAGTCCGCACCGATACGGTCCATTTTATTAACGAAGGCGAGACGCGGCACGCCGTATTTATCGGCTTGGCGCCAAACCGTTTCCGATTGGGGTTCAACACCGCCCACCGAGCAGAAAAGAGCAACGGCACCGTCCAGCACGCGAACCGAACGTTCCACCTCGACGGTGAAGTCCACGTGGCCGGGCGTATCAATCAGGTTGATCTCGTGGTTCTTCCAGTGACAGCGAACAGCGGCAGAGGTGATGGTAATACCGCGTTCCTTTTCCTGCTCCATCCAGTCCATCGTGGCGGCGCCTTCGTGCACTTCGCCAATTTTGTGGATGTTGCCGGCGTAATACAGAATTCGCTCGGTAGTCGTGGTTTTACCGGCATCGATGTGAGCCATGATGCCGATATTGCGTACTCGCTCCAGAGGGACTTTGCGTGCCATAGTGAATCATTATCCTCAGAAAATTTTTTGCTACGGTTGAGTGTCTGGCGCCCTGGGCCAACGAATTCCTGCAATGACGGCATCGGCAAAGCGGTAAACGCTTCACTGGTAAACCGAAAGGCGGGGGCCCGTGAAGACCAGGGGGTTGTGTCAGACGCTGCACCCTTGCGGGCGCGGTTGAACGCTCGAAATCGGGAAATTCACGATCAGGAGCGCACAGGGTGGTAGGGCCTTAAGAAGGGCCGGTCAAGGCGTAAATCGTTTTTTTCACAAGATTTAAGCAAAATTCTACAAATACGCGACCTAAGTGAAAGCGAATAACGAATTTCTCACATAAAGGCTTCTTTTTGTGTTTCCCGCACGACCGCTTCGATGTTCGCATCGCCCTGATCGTTCCAAGACTGTTTTTTCAAGAGGACCCTGATGACGTTAATCTTCAGTCTGGATGACTTCAGTCCACGGCAACGTTTTACGATTCTTGGCGTACTGATTGCCGCCGTCTTGCTCTTCGCAGGCTATTTTCTCTATTCGGTTTTTGAATCCCGCATCATTTTCGATCGCGCAGACCGGACGATCTATAAGCTCTCCGGCGCCAATTCGGCGTTTCCTTCCATCAAACGGCTTTGGCCACCTTATGAGCAGGAAATTGGAAACGAGGATGGCCGCACCCGCATTCCAGTTGCCGACGATGTCTATGTCGTGGGCCCGCGGTTGGCGTTGGTCAGCGAATACGTTTACAAAGAACCAGGCGGGGATGACCGGCGCATCCATGTTTTCCGGTTTGTTCTGCCGAATCAGTGGGGCGGATTCGATATGAGCGCCCAGAGCCTGATTCAGGATGCCAGTGAACAAGACATTGATCGTTATCTGGCTTTCTGGCGCAGCCCTCAAATCCGAAAAGTCGTCATGTCCGCCGAAACGATCGTGGAATTGAAAGACGATGCGGTGGTGGATTTGCTCGAACAAAGCATCAACGAAAGTACTCCGAGCCTGAGCGCGATCGAGAAGGCACTCGCCAATTCGCCCAACGATCCGGTGCTGCTCGTCATGGCTCTCGATGCGGCTATGCTGAACGAAGACGAAGCCGCGGTGAAAAAACACGTGGCTGCCGCTGAACAGCTCTTGCTCGAACAACGTCGCCCATTACTTCTTCACGCTCAAAGTAATTTTACCCAATGGCTTGAGAGTCGTGAAAAATCACGGACGGGCGAAAATGCCTATGACGGGATGAAGGAAATCCTGGTGGAAAACGGCAAAGGCGGGCTCAAACATCGTTTGGAAGAAATTCAGGCCCTCATGGCCCAAATCGAATACGATAGCGAATTTCTCCCCCCGGTTCAACCGGTGCTTTATCATCCGGATCAGGGAAATCTCTCGGCCTATCTCAATTTACAGGTTGTTGCCAAACTATTGCGCGTCAAAGCGGATTTCGATCTGTTTATGGGCGATCCCGAAGGCGCTTTGCAAACGATCATGCCCGTTCATCGATTTGCTACGGCACAATCGATCACCGGTCCATCGACCATGGATAACCTGATGGGAATGGCTATTCGGCAAATTTCCACGAAAGCGATGGAAAACGCTTATTTGAATGGAATGACGCGGCCTCAGCAAATCAAACGTCAATGGCCTTTGCTCGACGAAGCGTACAAAGCAGACATGTTGGCGTTGAAACCCAATGCCATGAAAATCGTCAAAGAGCAGAGTGAAAAATTCGGAACGGAGCTCTCTTCCACCTTTTTGGAGCAAGAGGCTACAGCGAAAACGACTCATGCCAAGATGGCGCTGCTCCACAGCGCTACCGCCGTTCGTTACCATTTGCTTTCGACAGGTGATTTTCCTGCCTCTGAAAGCAAGGTGGGCGAGTTACTCCCCGGTGGTTTGGATGTCGATCCGCATTCGGACAAGGGAAAGCCTCTGAAAGTCTATCAAGGAAAAGACGAGTGGATTTTGTACAGCGTTGGTCCAGATGGACGCGATCAACGCGCCCAGACGGTTTACGATCCAACCAACGGAACCACGAGCGATGGAGACATCGTACTTTCCGTAGGCCGAACGCCTCAGTATCCGTTCCCCGAACCCGGTAAATTGGGTACCACGCGCGGAGAAATCCTTGCCCAGTTCCCTAATGGGTTCTCCCCCGATCCATTTGCATCAAACCGTGACCAAAGTTACACCATCGTGGATGGACCGCCCATGAAGATTTTATCCTGGGGACCGAATGGTGAGGACAAAGATGGCTCGGAAACGGGGAGTTACCGCGAAGAAGACCCGGCATGGGCAACCACGCCAAACGGCGGGAAAGTGTCTTTTCCTAAGTATCAGGACGGACCGCAATACGATCCGACGAACGGAATTTTCAGTAAGGGCACGCTTCAACTGACATTGAAGCCTTGAATTTGAGTGACGCATTTTGTGGGTAAAAAGGTACACTTGAGAGAAAAATCGATCAAAAGCTTTCCCAAATTTTCCCCAAGTTGTAGTCTATTTCACGGGAAAAGCCTTGCGACTCAGGGTGGCCTGCTTTGAACAATGTGAAAACTTTCATGAGGTTTGTGTTAGGCAGGGACAAATATTGTCCATTTTAGATTAGATTTGGTTTTCCAGAAAAAAGTGACACGAAGTGCCTTTTCAGGCGCCTGTTGACCGGAATCAGAGGAACTTTATGGAATCAGCAGCAAAGGGATCGAACGGGAGAAATGGTCATAATCTCGCGAGCAAGCCTTCTGGCATGATCGATGGGGTCAATTGTGCCGTCGAGACGCCCACGCGTTCACCCATTTTTGAAAAGGCAGCCCGTTTCACCCGCCACACGGAAATGGAACAGGCGGGATTGTATCCGTATTTCCGCTGCATCGATTCGGCCCAGGACACCGAGGTTTCGATCAACGGCAAGACCATGCTGATGTTGGGATCGAACTCCTACATGGGGTTGACCAACGATCCCCGAGTAAAAGAGGCGGCAGCCGAAGCGCTTTCTAAGTACGGCAGTGGTTGTGCGGGATCGCGTTTCCTGAACGGAACGCTGGATATTCATATTCAGTTGGAAGAAGAAATCGCCGATTTCATGGGCAAGGAAGCTGCCTTGGCGTTTACCACAGGCTTCCAGGCAAATTTAGGGGTGATCGCCGCTTTGGTTGGCAAAGACGACCATGTCTTTATCGACCGCAGCGATCATGCTTCGATTGTGGATGGATGTCGATTGAGTTTTGGCAAGATCCATAAATTCCAGCACAACAACATGGCCAGTCTTGACCAGATGATGAACCAGCATCCCGCTTCGGCAGGTAAGCTGGTCGTCGTGGACGGCGTGTATTCAATGGAAGGCGATATTGTCAAGTTGCCGGAGTTAGTCGAAATCGCCCGTCGCCACAATGCAGGCGTCGTGGTGGATGATGCGCACGGTGTTGGAGTGCTTGGACCGTATGGCGAAGGCACAGCGGCGCATTTCAATATGACCGATGACGTGGATCTGATCGTCGGAACGTTCTCGAAATCCCTCGCAACCATTGGCGGATTCGTCGCAGGCAACCGCGAGATCGTCGATTATTTGAAGCATCATGCGCGCGCGTTGATTTTCTCTGCTTCGATGGCGCCTTCTTGTGTCGCTGCTGCACGTAAGGCCATTGAGATTACCCGTTCAGAGCCCGAACGCCGTCAGGCATTATGGGACAACACCCGGTTTATGCAGGAAGGTCTGAAGTCGCTCGGTTTCAACATCGGCGATTCTCAAACTCCGATTATTCCGGTGTTGATTGGCGAAACGATCGAATGTTTCAAATTCTGGCGCGCGCTGCACGATGAGGGGGTTTTTGTCAATCCGGTGGTCGCACCTGCGACACCCCCCAGCCAAGCCTTGATTCGCGTCAGTGTCATGGCAACCCACACGCAAGATCAGTTAGCCTTCGCTCTTGAAAAAATAGAGGCAGTAGGCAAAGCGTTGAACATCATCGGCTGCGAATGCTAACGGTTGCGCCGCCCCGTCATACTTTCAAATGATCGGCCACTGAAATTCCCTGCGCGGGAAACGCCCCCAGGTGTGTTTTTATGGCCGATACTTCTCAGCAGACCTTAGAGTCTTCTCCCCCACGTAAACGACATGCGCTGTCGGGCAAAAGGCTATGGGTCTTTCGCCTGCTCGCGATTACCATTGTCCCCGCGTTGTTGCTGCTCGTCGTCGAAGGCGTCCTGCGTCTTGGCGGCTATGGATATTCGGCGGATTTTTTCGTTCGCGACGGAAACAACGACACCGCGGTGTGGACGGAAAACCCCCAATATACCTGGCGTTTTTTCCCACGTAAAATTGCCCGCAAGCCACTCCAACTGGAATTTCCCGCACAAAAACCCGAAAGTGTTTACCGGATTTTCGTCCTCGGTGAATCGGCAGCGATGGGTGACCCGTGGCCAACGTATGGATTCAGCGAAATGTTGCGCGTGATGCTGGAGGATCGTTACCCCAACGCGCATTTCGAGGTCGTCAACACAGGCGTGACAGCGATTAGCTCGACAGTTGTCGCCGACATTGCGAGCGACTGTGTCAAACACGACCCGGATCTCATCATTGGATACATTGGAAACAATGAAATCGTTGGACCATACGGTCCAGGAACGATTTTTACGCCGTTGCTCGGTTCCTGTGCGATGGTGAAATTGCATATGGCGGCAAAAGCGAGTAAGATGGGGCAGTTGATGGAATCCCTTGTTTCCAGCGTTTCCTCTAACACACAGGAGCCGGAAAAATGGGAAGGCATGGGGCACTTCATCAACAACCAAGTGCGCGAAACCGATCCCCGGCTGGAACGCGCTTATTCCCAATTCACAGCAAATCTGCAAGAGATCGCCTCGTTGGCCAAGCAGCATGACACGCCGTTGATTCTTTGCACGATCGGAACGAATTTACGCGACAATGCACCGTTTGCTTCGCTTCATCGAATCAATATGACAGGGCCGGAATATAAGCAATGGCTGGTGGAATTTGATCAAGGCACTGCTGCACAGGCGAATGCAAATTGGCGAAAAGCGATCGAGCATTTTGAGGCGGCACTCACACTCGATGACGAATATGCAGAGGCGCATTTCCGACTCGCCCAGTGCCTTCTCGAATCCGGGGACGGAGAAGAAGCAAAGATTCATTTTCTCCGAGCGCGCGATACGGATGCCCTGCGTTTTCGCGCCGATACACGCATCAATAATGCAATTCGTGACGTTGCTAAAAATAATGAGGCTCCACTGGTAGATATCGACAAACTGTTTGGCGACTCCGTCCCCGATGGCATTCCGGGCGAGGAACTTCTATACGAACACGTCCATATGACGTTTCGTGGAAATTACTTGATTGCGCGCGCATTGGCCGAAGAACTTGAACCATTGCTGCCAGAAGCGAAAGGGGACGGAGACGATTGGGCTAGTGAAGACGACGTTGCCGCGTTGTTGTGCTACACGGGTTTCGATGAATATCAAGTAGCGGATAAAGTTCTCACCCGATTACGCCGCGCGCCGTTTACCAACCAATTCGATCATTCAAAGAAGTTGGCTGATTGGATCGCGCACGTCCATGCCTTGCAGGTTGAAATGAAGCCTGAACAATTGCGCGAATCCGCCGAACAATACAAAGCGTTTCTTGCAGAACACGATCCCTCCTTTGAAATCCGATCGAGTTATTCGGAAATTTTGTTCGGCTTGGGACGCTTTCAAGATGCCATCGAGCAAATCCAAACGTTGATCGATGAACGCCCCGCTGCACCGAAGCCATACGATAGCATGGGTCGTTGTTTGATGCAGTCGGGCAAGTACGACGAGGCCGAAAAATACTTCACCGAAGCATTAGAACTCGACCCGGAGTTGCCAAACGTCCATTTCAATCTGGCGGTTCTGGCTGCGTTAGGTGGAAAATTCGATACGGCCATTGTGCGCTATGAAGAGGGACGGAGCATTCAAGGCGAAAGCGTTGAAACATTGAACCAACTGGCGGCTTTGAATATGCAAAAAGGCAAAAAAGACGCGGGATTGAAGCTATTGGAGCGTTCGCTCGATCTCCGTCCCCAACAGCCTTTGGTTCAATATCAAGCGGGAAAACTCTTGCGCGAACAGAAAAAAAACGACGCCGCTATTCGTCGATTCGAGTTGGCGTTGCAAGCCGCCCCACGGTTTCCAGAAGCGGCGAACGAATTGGGACAACTCTATCTGGATGAAGGTCGAATCGATGAAGCCATTGAGCTGTTTGAAGGCGCTTTGGCATTGAAGCCCAAGCTGCGCGAGGCGCAAATCGGGTTGGACTTGGCGCGGAATATGCGCGATCAACGACCGAAGAATTGAAACTTGAGCCATGCCGTTTCACTGGAACGTCAAAGAACATCTCGACCTGGGTCGCTACACGATCAAGTGGGCGTTACTAGTTGCGCCCATGGGCGTTGCTGTTGGATCGGCAGTCGCATTTTTCCTCTGGTCACTCGAATTAGCCACACACACCCAATGGCAAAATCCTGCGTTGCTTTTTTTTCTCCCTTTAGCGGGTATTGCGATCTGGTGGAGTTATCACCAGTTCGGCAAATCCGTCGAGGGCGGCAACAACCTTGTCATGGAACAGATTCACGAGCCGGGTGGTGGCGTTCCGTTGCGCATGACGCCATTGGTATTGATTGGCACGGTCGTGACGCATTTATTCGGCGGTTCCGCCGGACGCGAAGGCACCGCCGTGCAAATGGGCGGCAGTCTTGCCAGCCAGTTTTGTCGCTGGTTTCGTCTGAATGAACGAGACACGAGCATTTTGTTGACCGCAGGTGTCGCGGCAGGATTTGGCGCCGTGTTCGGAACGCCGCTGGCGGGCGCTGTGTTTGCACTGGAGGTCGTAACACTCGGACGCATGAAGTACGATGCGCTCGTGCCTTGTCTGCTTGGCAGTGTCATTGGCGACCGCGTATGCCTCGCCTGGGGTATTCATCACACACATTATCACATCCAAACATTTTCGGTGGATTCGTCCCACGGCATGGAGCCCTTGCTCGACGGCATTCTCGCGCTGAAGGTCGGGTTGACTGCCGTGGCGTTCGGCCTTGCAAGCGTTCTCTTTGCTGAAAGCACGCACGGATTTCAAAAGCTGTTTACGCGCTTTGTCAAAATCGCCTGGCTGCGTCCTGTTGCCGGTGCGGCAATTGTCATCGGTATCACTTACCTGCTCGGAACACGCGATTATCTGGGCCTTGGCGTCACATCGCCCAACGCCGAAGGCGTTTCCATCGTTCGATGTTTTCAGGAGGGCGGCGCAACATCCTGGAGTTGGTTCTGGAAATTGCTTCTGACCGCGCTGACACTCAGTTGCGGCTTCAAAGGTGGCGAAGTCACTCCGTTGTTCTTCGTTGGCGCCGCGTTGGGAAATGCACTGGCAGGTCCGTTGGGTGCGCCACCGGATCTGATGGCGGGACTCGGTTTTGTCGCGGTATTCGCGGGTGCAACGAATACTCCCCTGGCATGCACCATCATGGGGATTGAATTATTCGGCTCGCAATACACCGTGTATTTGGCGTTGGCGTGTTTTCTCGCGTACCTGTTCAGCGGGCATTCGGGGATTTACTTGTCGCAGCGGATAGGATCACCCAAAGGCACCATCGGCGAGAAACATAAAGGCAATACATTGCGTGGCGTGCGGCAAAAACCACAGGCTGAATAAAGGAGCACAGGCGTCTCGCCTGTGCATCGAGACCTCTTTTGCACGGGCAAGATGCCCGTGCTCCTTTTGGGAAATCTTTCAACAATCGAAACACCATACATGACTGAAAATCCGCGACAATATCTGGATTCGAGTACTTCTTTCTTCTTTAATCCATTCGAGGAAATGAGTGCTCACGAACGAAATCTTCCCCTCTGGCAACAGGATGAGATTTGGCAATTTATCACTTGGCGATTGGCCGATTCCATACCGAAATCAATCTTGAATAGATGGAAAATAGAAAAGGAAGATTGGCTACGACTTCATGCCAAACCGTGGGACCAACTAACGGAAAAAGAATATTATAATCGGTTCGGTGCACGATTGGATCATTGGTTGGATGCGGGTCATGGCTCTTGTCTTCTTCGTCAAAACGTTTGTGCTATTATCGTGGCTAACGCCTTAAAACATTTTTGTGGGAAGCGATATGAAATCGGCGCTTTTGTGGTAATGCCTAATCATGTACATGTGCTTTTTCGCCCTTTTCCAGAGCAGATAGTGTCGGCGATTCTGCATAGCTGGAAGAGCTTTAGCGCCAAAGAAATAAATAAATTACTAAGCAAAACGGGCACCGTATGGCAGGAGGAATACTGGGATCGAATGATCCGTAATGAACGACATTTATTCGCGTGTTTAGAATATATTGAAGAAAACCCAAAGAAAGCGAAACTTTCCGAGGAAGAGTACATCTTAGAAAAAAATATTACACCTTCATAAAGGAGCACAGGCGTCTCGCCTGTGCATCGAGACCTCTTTTGCACGGGCAAGATGCCCGTGCTCCTTTTATTGCGGAT
>CAZOKZ010000093.1:0-13314 GCA_964580585.1 uncultured Candidatus Sumerlaeota bacterium
TTCATCAGCCTCCCACCGGCCTTTACACGTCCTATACCCGTATCTTAACCGAACCTTAAGACATCTTGCTCAAAAAAGGGAGCAATTTTAACTTCTGTAAATTCAATCATTCGCGAAATTATCTTTCTTCCGGCTCTGAGGTATTCCGTTAAGCGTTCTCCCTATTCCACGCAAAAGTTCGTTCGTTTTGTCCATTCTCGACGTTCTTCCGACAAAACCATTCAAAAGCCGTGCAATACTTGGAAAATTGAGTATCGAAACTTTCCGGGCGGAATCTTAGCGTGAGCGAACTGGAGTTTTCTCCCCGTGCATATTTGAACCGATGAATTATTTCAATCGGGAACTCTCTATTGTCCCATCACGTAGGAGAAAATCAACGGTGCGACAATCGATGCGTCCGAGTTGATCATAAATTTCGGTCCGTCGGCATCGAGTTTGTGCCAGGTGATTTTTTCGTTCGGCACCGCGCCCGAGTACGACCCGTAGGACGTCGTCGAATCACTGATTTGCGCGAAGTATTTCCAGTGCGGAATGTCCATCTGTAAATCCTGGATCAGCATCGGCACCACGCAGATCGGGAAATCGCCTGCAATGCCGCCACCGATCTGGAAAAACCCAACCGGCGTTTCCGACTTCACCCGTTCGAGATACCACTCGGCAAGCAATTGCAACTGTTCCGTCCCCGAACGCACGGCACGGTGACTCTTTACGTCGCCGCTGATCACATGGCTGGTGAAAATATTACCGAGGGTCGAATCCTCGTATCCCGGCGTCAGGATGATCAGCCCCTTCTGCTTGGCCGCCAGCACCCATGAATCCTTTGCCGGAATCTGATAATGCTGGGCCAGCTCCGGATCGTCGAGCAGCTTGTACATGTACTCGTAGGGATAATACGATTCGCCTTTTTCCGCGGCGTCCGACCACAGCTTCACCAGCTTGGCCTCCGTGTGACGCATCACCGTTTCCGGAATGCACGTATCGGTAACGCGGTTGAAGCCCTTGTCGCACAGCGCCACCTCGTCGTCGGAAGAAAGCGCGCGCCAATTGGGGACGAACTCGTATTCGTTGTGCGCGAACAGGTTGAAAATGTCCTCTTCCAGGTTCGCCGCCGTGCAGCAGATAATGTGGATTTTGTCCTGACGAATCATTTCAGCGAGCGTGATGCCCAGTTCCGCCGTGCTCATGGCGCCCGCCATGGCGAGCAGCATTTCGCCACCTTCGCCGACGAACTGCTTCCATGCCTTGGCGGCGGCGAGCGTTTCGCGGGCGTTGAAATGGCGGAAATTGTGTTCCATGAAAGCGCTGATCGTCGTCATGATGGCTCCTGAAGAAGAGGGGGTGAATGAATTCGGGGCGAAAAACTCTATCCCGACCCGAAACGGGGACGTGTTTAGGGGCTCGGCTCCCCCCGGTGCAAGGGTGATTCGCGGGAACGGGAGGACATGAACACAGATGAATTCTTTGCGAGGTCCAACTGGTATTTCAAACTGATTGACCACAAAATGAAATCGCAGTCATATTTCAATGGTTCAAATTCACTTGGGGAGGATGATGAATATCATGCAAAAGGCGTCTATTTTGACTTGGGATGGAGAAGAGAACCGTTTTCTACGCCTTTTTCCCACAAACCACTACCGTATATTGCTCGTCTTCCTGATCGTATCGCTCGTTGCGCAGATGGCACAGGCGGAACTGAGCAATTCACCGCGCGAAGATACTTGGATGACCAACGATGCGGTGGTGGATATGGAAATTGCCGACGATACGCTTTACCTTGGCGGATACTTTCGCTATGTGGGACCCAACACCGGGGCTGGCGTTCCATTCGATTACGAAACAAAAAAACCACAAACCCGTTTCTCAAAACTGTATGGTTTTCTCACTGCTGGCGCTTCGGATGGAATGGGGGGATGGTATGTCAGCGGCAAGGTTACCGATACATACGGTGAACCATACAAAAATTTCCTCCATATCGATTCCGATGGAACCCTCGATCCAGATTGGGGGTTGGAAATCAATAACTCGGTAAGGCGGATTGTAGTTTCTGGTTCAACAATTTATATCGCAGGCTATTTTACTCAGGTTGCTGGACAAGCGCGAAATTGTCTTGCAGCGATCGATGTCACCACTCGCGAGGTTTTGGAATGGAATCCAAATCCTGATGGTTATGTCATTAATGATATCGAAATCGTGGGTCCCACAATGTATATTGCGGGACAATTTAGCAACGTTGGAGGAACACCCAGGCGATACGTTGCGGCAGTCGATCTGGAAACGGGAGAAGCCACGGGTTGGAATCCGACTGTCGATGATTCCGTGAATAGTCTGGAAGCAAATGAAACGGCGGTGTATCTCGTTGGCTGGTTCGGCACCGTGAATGGGGAGGAGAGAGATAGTTTGGCGGCCGTGGACAGCACAACAGGGGCATTATTAGATTGGAATCCCCAAATTGAAGATGGGTCTGGAAATATTTACATTTCAGGTATTGAGCTGTCGAATTCTGCCCTTTATTTTTGCGGACGGTTCTCGACTGTTAATGGAGAAGATCGTAAGTCAATTGCCGCCGTAGATGCGATTTCCGGCGGTGTTGAAAGTTGGAATCCCAACGAGGGCCAGGAAAATAATTATGCAATTTATGATGATATTGTGATAAATGAATCAAATATATTTGTATTTGGTTATGGTCCACTCCAGGGTTTGGATTCGGAATATGGTCATTTTTTGAAATTGATCGATAGTAATACTACTACGGTAATTAGAAGCGATGTTTATATTAATTTTGTAGCATTTGCAGAAAATTCGTTCTTTCTTGGAGGGGACTTCAATTCGGTCGGTGGGCAACCTCGTCAATACCTTGCAGCTTTGGATACAAAAACTGGAGAATTAACCGATTGGAATCCCAACCCAGAAAGTTATGTTTACGACGTTGAGGTATCGGACTCGATAGTGTATATTGGGGGAAGTTTTAATAAGGTGGGAGGAATTCCTCGAAAATATTTCGCCGCATTGGATATCGAGACGGGATTGCCCACCGATCTTGATCCCTCGCCAAATAATTGGGTTAATGCAATCCAACTCGACAACGAGACGCTCTATTTGGGAGGCGACTTTCGCAAGATTGGCGGCAAAGATCGTAATTACTTGGCCTCAATCGATGTGAACTCGGGAGAAGTTACCGATTGGGACCCTCATCCATCGGGGTATATCTACCAAATCGAGCTATCGGATTCGATGTGTTATATTAGTGGGGCCTTTTCGAAAATCGGCGAAGAGTCTCGTAGAGGGTTAGCTGCTTTTGATCTTGAAACCGGTGATTTGGCGAACTGGAATCCGATGTCAGATAAATTATATAGTTACCTGACTGTTGGAAAAGATAACCTGTTCGTTTGTGGAAATTTTACATCGATTGGCGGCCAGCCTCGTCATCGCCTTGCGGCACTCGATCCTATAACGGGAGAAGCGACCTCGTGGAATCCCAATCTTGTTGTTAGCAATAAATATATTTACCCGATCGTGGTCAAGGAACCCTCGGTTTACATTGGAGGCGAACTGGAAACTATCAACGGAACGTCGAGGAGCAGTCACGCAGAACTCGATTCGCAAACTGGAAATATAACTCCATGGAATCCCAGCTTCACCGAGCCTTACTATGATGATTATTTAGTAAAGTCGTTTGCTGTAACAGATTCGGCTGTTTATGTAGGCGGATCGTTCAGACGAATTAATGGGAAGCCGCATCTGCACTTTGCCCAATTCGATGTGATCCCCGACAGCCTGTTTTCCCTGACACCCGATGGCGAAGCCTGGGGGGCGGTGAATGAAGATGCAACGTTGTCCGAACCGACAAAATGGGCACCGACGGGTTTCCATCACGACGCGGAAATGAATTGGCAGACGGTTGGTGGCGATTTCAACGGGGATCAGTTGCAAGACTTGCTTTGCGTGACGGAATATGGCGAGGCGTGGTTGTCGCTCAACTCGGGGACGGAGACTTTCTACGATTCAAAACTTTCCGCGTCGGGGTATTTGTATGACGAGGAGCAAGGTTGGGCTGTTATTCCCGGCGATTATAATGGGGACGGAGTCGATGACGTGGCGCAAGTAACCGAATATGGCGATATTTGGTTGGGAATCAATTCCGGTGGAACGATACCGTCTCCATCCCTTGCCTCGAACGCGGGTGCGATGTACGATCCCCAAAATGGTTATTGGATGGGGGCGGGTGATGTGAATGGTGATTTCCGTGACGATATTGTTTCCCTTCATCCCAATGGTTCGATTACGGTTTCGCTCAACAAATCCAACAATAAGGCAGAGTCCATCTTAGTGGATAATTTTCCGCCCATGGTGGAGCCAGCAACCTTGGATACTGGTGAAAATGAAGCATCGCTTGTTTTTGCCGACCCGCAATTTTGGGGATCGTTTGGATTTACGTATCATCCTTTTCACCGGATTGCCGTTGGGGACGTTCAAATTGGCAGAGGCATTGCCTTGGGCGATTTCAACAATGATCATCGCGACGATATGGTTCTTGTTTCATCGTTGGGCGATGCTTGGGTGGCGCTCTCGAACGGTGCCGGTTTTGACGAGCCTACGCGTTGGGGTTGGGTGGGATTCAAGTTCGCTCCGAACGAAGGCGATGGTTGGGATATTTTCACCGGAGACATGAACGGGGACGGAGTCGAGGACCTTGTGCAATTGTCAGAGATTGGGGAAGCCTGGGTCGCTTATTCCTCCAAATCGACGTTCACCGAACCGGTGAAACTCGGAGCGACAGGTTTTCACAGTAGCCCAACCGGGCCTTGGCGCAGTTTCGTGGATCGAGCAAAGTGACGTTAAAATAAAACGGGGGGGCATCGATTGGATGCCCCCCGTTCTCGCGATGCGATGTTTGGGCGCTCAGAATGAACCCGGGCGGGGGAGATAGGATTTGCCTGTTGGCGTTGTCGCGCCGGGGGTGTCTTCACCATTGATGTTGTAAATAATGGTAAAGCGTGGCGCGTTTCCACCAATGGTGAATTGAGCGTTCAATGCTTGCTCGATGCGTGTGCGCGATTCTTCGAGATGTGCCGCCGTGTACGGGTCCATCGAGTCGGACGCTTTGCCGTCCTTCAACACGTTGTCGATGGCTTCACCGATGTCTTTCATCTGTTTCCACGCCAATGTACGCGCCACGGGCGGGTACATGCTGGTTTCACCGCTGTTTGCGATGGCAATCAAGCGGCTTAGGTACTGACGTTGCAGATTGCGACGCAGGTTATCGATGGCCGGTTTGCGCGTGGTGGATTTTCCACCGACCTTTTTCTGAATCACCTCAGTCCAGATTGAATCCTGCATTTCCTGCATCATTTCCGGCAACGTGAACAAATCTGTTTTTGCGTCCACATTATACTCTGCATTGTACAGGTATTGCATGCGTTCCGGTGTGGTCAGCATGAACAGCACGCGCGATTGGAAACGCATGATCTGATCCTGAATCGGGAACGTCAAAGGTTCGTACCAGTCATAGCTGCCTTCGTGTGTCCAGCGCGATGCGGCGAGATAATTTTGAATTTTAGGATCGATTTTGAAAGCGTCCTCGGCAAACAGCGAATCGACGATCAGCTTCATTGCGTTGCGTTGTTCCTTGGCCGAAACCACCTGGATAGGCGGACGCGCGTTCGGGTCGTCTTTATGATCGCGGTGCAGGGAATACCCGCCGACGTACTTGGTGGCGCTGTATGCGGCGACAAACCGTTGCGCCAGCAGGATTTCGTATGCCTGGCGTGCCTTGGCATAGCTTTCGTCATCATCGACAATGACATCGAGCAGATTCGCGAGAATTTTATCGGACAAATCGACGCGCGATTTGAAGAAGGCGAGCGAATCTTTGCCCATGTCCCAGCGTGTGATCAACGGATCGGGCGACGCCACATCTTCGTCCGTGCCGTAATCGTTTCCAACCTCGGCGACGCGGTCGAGAATGCTGGCGAGCATTTTTTTCTCGTCCGCATCGTAATCGTGCGAGCCTGGAATGGCGTATCCGTACTCAATCGCCCATTCATCGTATGGGCCAATGGTCGGCGTAACCCACACGTCGGGGCGCGTTCCGTCGCCCTTCAGGGTAAACGCATTGTAATCCATCACCGAGCCCGACGTCGGAGCCGATTTGTCGGTTTGTTTCACGATTTCGTCGTATGACTTCCAACTACTGCCCTTGAAATTGTGGCGCAGTCCCAACGTATGCCCGAATTCGTGAGCGACGATTTCCCGCACGATGGGACCGATAAATTCCTCGGGCCATTCGTCCAGTTCCGATTTCTTTTTATCGTCTTTCTTATCGTCTTCTGCTCCGTCCCCCTCGCCGCCGTCATCTCCGTCCCCACCTTCGGTCGCATTAAGGGATTGCCAAAGGCTGAATTCCAACCCCAAGTTTGCGAATGCCAACTCGCGGCTCAGTTCATGCCCAATGCTGCAGAAATTTTGATGATTGGCGTATGAATTGCCCATCAAATCTTCGGCAAAGAGTTGTTCGGGTGTTTTGTCTGCCAGCGACGGATCGCTCTCGATCATCATGCTGTATTGCACTGCCACATCGTTCCAATTCGGGTGCTCGCTTGGATTGCGCGCCAGCCAATGACGCATGCGTGGCGAGAGGTCCTTCGTCTCGGGAATCGAATTCACGAACAACTGGAAGTCCTGGATGTAAAAACGCACCATCGACTCGTCGAACAAAATGTCCGAATCGAGCACTTGCCCCGTGCGCGGATCGACACGCGATGGCGCAATTGCGAATGGACGTTGCGAGGCAATCCAGCGGAAAAAATTATAACGTGAATCCTCGGGGTCGAGGTCCTTGAAGTCGTTTGTCTTGGTTTGCTGGCGTACTTCGATGGCATCCACGATGCCGATTTTCTCGAACGCTTTGTTCCACGATTCGATGCCTTCGCGCACCCAACGGCGGTAACGCACGGGGACGGTGTGTTCGAGATAAATGACAATGGGTTCTTTCGGAGGCGACAGCGACAATGTCTTGTCCTGCTTCTCCAACTGCCAGCGATTGATATAACGATCGAACGTTGTATCCGAACGTGCATCTTTCGAAAAATCCGTCTTCGCCGTCAGGAAATACCCGATGCGCGAATCCGCCACGCGGGGTTGGTAACCGGTTTCCGGCAATTCGCCGATATTGAAATAAACACCCGTCACGCCGTATTCGCCGCGAAATTGCAATTCGACGACCGTATTATTCTCGAACGACTTTGCTTTGCCGATTTGCGTAAAAACGGCAGGCGCCATGCCACCGATGAATTGTTTGGTTTGCGATGCGAGAAGCTGCTTCAGATCGATCAACGCTTCGCCGCTGCCGCCCTTGCCCATGATTGGCGTTTTCGCCAACACCTGGTCCGGGTACGTGTACTGGACGACTTCCTTCAACTCGCCCTCGGCGGTGAAAAACACGTTCGGTTTGACCAGCAACAACTCGTCGCCGCGTTTTTCAAACCGCAGCAGCAGATCGTTAGTCTGGAGCCCGGCGTACTGGCCGGATGAAAAGCTCGACGCGATCAGGAAATCCTTGCCGATCAACGAGGAGGGAATTTCGCCGTAAAGCTCATCCTTTTTCTCGTCCACCCACAGCTTGATGAACCCCTCGCGCTGGACCATATCCTTGTCCTTGACGACCTCGGAAATGGGGGGCGGGCCTTCTTCTTTTTCTTCGGGTTTTTTGTCCTGCGCCCAGCCCGCCAGGGGCAGCGCCGTTGCGCCCGCGAGCAGCGCGCCCGCCAGCAGCAGTCGGATCGTTCCAGGTCGTCGCATACAACAAGTCCTCCACGGAATATAGACGGTGAACCGTCCCAATTTGTGTCCGTTCAGAGCAAAATTGCCGCCAAATCGAAGAAAAGGCGGAGCACTTCTGTTGATCGATAGGCACCGGGGCGAAGGACGGCAAGGAATTTTTAGGGGCGAGGGAGGGGTTTCAGGGGCGGGAATTTGGGCTTTCAGGCAGCATTCAAGTTCACACTACCGTCCCCTACGTCACTTTCGTCACTTGGGTCACATTTGCAATGTGCACCGTTATCCAGAGGACTTCATGTTCACGCTGAATAAATGAGGAGAAAGAACAGGTAGTCGCAATTTGCGACCACCTTCCCGGGTTGAAATTTTCACCGGCGTTGCCAAATGCATTTACGGAACATGGAGCCATTATGGCTGCCAATGTTCTCAACTCAACCCAGGCAATTGAAATGAGCGTTCACATTGTCCGTACTTTCATCCGACTGCGCGAAGCGGCCATGCAATCTGAGGAACTTTCCCGCCGTTTGAGCGAGGTGGAAAAACACGTTGGCAAACATGATATTCATCTGGCCGGTATTGTCAGGAAAATCAGAGAGATGTCTGGCTCTCAACTAACGCAAAAGAAAAAGACCAAAATAGGATTTATTCAGCCGGAAGAAGATGACCAGAAAGATTGATCCGGAATCATCACCAAGAAACTCGTATGATGGAATATGTCTTTCTTTTATTCTTTCTTCGGTGCGTTCCAAAGATATTCAAACGGTGGCGGCCAAAATGCAGGATCACGTTCCCAGTCTATATTACCGTCTCCCAATACAGGATGATGGAGTATGCACATCGCCCAATAATATGGTGTTTCGTGAAACGTTAAATCCTTGTCGTCGTTACTTAAGTCTTTGCTTTTCCAAAACCTGTTCATTAAATTTACAGCCTCCTCTTTTGATACTTCTCCAAATTTTTGAAGCACTTCCATAACCTCATCGAAATACCATCGAGTTTTTTTCGATGTGGTAAATGTAAATTCTATTTTTTGTTCTTCTGCCATCTGTTGCCCCCCCTCAACCCGTCTTTTGTCCGCTGAACTTGTCTTCCTCGTCGCGGAAGAGCACGTTGAACGTGGTCATCGAGCCGTAAATGCGCGTGATGTATTGCTGGAGTTCGAGCCGGTCGCCGTCGTCGAGCTTCGGGTGGTTGTTGATCTTCTGTTCCAGCACGCGCAGCGATTCGCGCATCATCACGATCTTGTGAAAGAACACCTCGACGTCGATTTCCTTCGGCTTCAGCGAATCGTTCTCGGGCTGGAGGATCATTTTGCCGCCGTGCCATT
The DNA here is from genome assembly GCA_964580585.1 of uncultured Candidatus Sumerlaeota bacterium. Taxonomy (GTDB): domain Bacteria; phylum Sumerlaeota; class Sumerlaeia; order SLMS01; family JAHLLQ01; genus CAZOKZ01. The sequence goes on from CAZOKZ010000093.1 coordinate 9,104, forward strand.
TACCGCCCAGCTTCGAGCGGCGCGGGCCGAACCATTCTTCGAGAGCTTCGATCATTAGTTGTTTGAGTTCGTTGCGGTTTTCCATGGGGTTTTCTCCTAAGAAATTCAGAAAGGTGCGAGGGAAATCTTAGATTTAAAATCCTAACCACGAAGGCACGAAGACACAAAGATTTCACGAAGAGTCAATTCGGTGGTCGATGGATTTCCTCGTGCGCGTTGCTAACGTTCTGGATTATGAGGGAAGCCCCCAATATCCTCTTTCAAACGACGAGGCAGGTCCATTTTTTCATGCAGCACGGTCAGTAGGCCAATGACACCCGAAGGAAGTCGGCGAAAAAAAAGATAATGATGTTCATAGCGAAGGAGGAAAACGCCCTCAAATCCTTCGTACGCAACGGGCTTCCATTCTGCCGGTGAGGGCAGCGGTCTTTTCGAATGCCGCATGGAGGCCATAAATGTAACGGTCGGCTTGATCCACTCCCCAGTTTTCCTCGGTGTAGAGCCAGACTTCAACAAGTCGTTTTTGCGCGTGGGGAAATATCTTAGTGGGCATTACGCGCCTTTTCGGCTTTGGCGGCGGCGATCACGGCCTTCGGATCGAACACTTCAAATTCTTCTTCGGAGGCCTCCATACCGGCCTTGATTTCCTGGTGCAAATTCGCCCAGCGACGCTTTTCTTCCTGCTCGTAGTCGCGGCGGATCAGATCGCGAATATATTCGCTGGCGGACCCATAGAGCCCCTGAGTGCGTTCTTCGACGAACTGACGCATCAGGTCAGGTAGACGGACGTTGATTCCTTCGGCCATGGAAAGTTCCTTTCATTCGCAACAATAGTTCATGTCCCACAACACCCCTCTTCCGTGGGACAGCTTCTTTTTATGCCTGATGTTGGCGATTTGGCAAGGCGTAATGCAATTGCCAAAGACGCGACCAGCTCTTTTACCGGCTCAAAGCCTGAACTTGCGGCATACTCGCGACAGAACTTGCGACGTCGTCGAGGAACGGAAGCAGAAAGCACGTTTATCCAGATAATGGAATACCAAGTTTTTTCATCTTCGAGCGTAGCGTGCTGGGGTGAATCTTCAAAATGGCTGCGGCGCCTTTGGGGCCTTCGATTCGACCGTGGCAGCTTTTCAGCGCGTGGCGAATGTGGTTCGTGATCGCTTCGTCAAGCGGCGCGATGGTTGAAGCGTTGTCTTGAATTTGCTGGGCTGGCATGTCGGGAGCCGATTGATCGCGCTGTTCGATAAAGTTGAATCGCAACCCGCCCTCGGATCGGATGATCAGCGCGCGTTCGATGGCGTTTTGAAGTTCGCGGACGTTTCCCGGCCAATCATAAGCCATCAGCCGTTCCATTTCTCCGGCGGCGACTTGCGGCGACCTGCCCAAGCCCATTTCCCGCGATTTCCGTTCGAGAAAAAACTGCACCAACGCCGGGATGTCGCCTTTGCGCTGGCGCAACGGGGGCAGAAAGATGGGAAAAACGTTCAGGCGGAACCACAGGTCTTCGCGGAAAGTTCCTTCGCGGACCATTCGTTCGAGATTGCGATGCGTGGCGGCGATGACACGCACATCGACGGAGACGGTTTGCACGCCGCCGAGTCGCTCGAATTCCTTTTCCTGCAAAACGCGCAACAGGTTCACCTGTGCTTCGGGCGTCAACTCGCCGATTTCGTCGAGGAATATGGTGCCGCCATCGGCGCGTTCGAACCTGCCGCGCTTGGTCTGCACCGCGCCCGTGAACGCGCCGCGCTCGTGGCCGAAGAGTTCGCTGTTGAGCAGCGAGTCGGGAATCGACCCGCACGGAACACGGATGATCGGTTTATGCTGGCGCGTGGAAAGTTTGTGAATCGCGTTGGCGACGACCTCCTTGCCGCTGCCCGTTTCACCCATCAGGAGAACCGGGCTGGCCAGCGGCGCAACCTGGCGAACCAATTCCATGACGTTGCGCAGTCCAAATTCCGCGCCCACAACATGCGAGCCGGATAACTCCTGAATTTCGTGCGACAACGCTTTGTTCTCGTCGGCCAGAATGCGTTGCAAGCGCACGGTTTCGCGGTAACGCCGAACGTTGCTCATCGCGATGGCTATGGGCATTTGAACGACACTGAGCAAGCGGGCATGCTCCTCGGTATAACGCCCGTAGCCTCGTGCAGCGATATGCAGGAAGCCCAGGCGCGAGCGTTGAATCGTCAGAGGCATCCGGAGCAGTGAGTTGCCCTTGTGCCGAGCCAATGCCTGCCGAAAAGCCTGCGGCATCGGGTCGTCTTCGGGTCGGTTTAATACAATGACGCTGCCCTGTTCTTCGTCCATCCGTCGCAAGACATAGGCGATGCCTTCTTCGTCCAGCGGGAGGTAGGGGATCTCGTCATCGTACACCTTGCGTTCCGCCGTGGAAAGCTCCGCCACGGCGTAGATGGCCATGCGCTGTTCGTCGTAATAGTAGAGCCCAATTTCATCCGCTGGCAGGACGGTTTGCAAGTACGCAAGCGTTGCCGACAATGCCTCGCCGACATCGAGGCTGCTGGAAATGCGCAAGGTGACTTCGCGGAAGAATTCGCTGTGGGCAGTTATCGGCATCTTCTGAGTTCCGTATTTCAAAATTCTAAGCCTCTAAATATCGCAGGATCGCGCGCGCGTCAATGTAAGTGTAGCTTTTTCAGTACTCTATGATTTGGCATGACGCTTGATTTAGACAACCTTGCCTGAAGTAAGGCCATTTCCGAAAGGGTAAGTCGTGATCATGTGGATCGAGTTCATTCAATTACGCAAGGCCAAGGTAGATTCCGAACTGTCGGTCACGCTCAGGAAACAGGTCGAGACAATGCAGGAAACGGAAGGGCTGAAGGAAACTCTCGTGCTCCAACATGCGCGCTACCCAAGCGATCTGGGGATCGTGCTGATCTGGGAATCGAACTGCCAAAGCGACGGGAGCCCGCACGGAACGTATCTGTCCGAATTTCTATCCGACTATGGCTCGGTCGATCATGCAGTGTGGAGGAACGAACAACCCGCTGTCGATTGACCGCAACGCAAGCTGTCGTTGCCGCAAAAAAACGAAGGAGTTAAAAATGAAAGTTTTGAATGCCATTTCCCGGCCATTGGCCGGTCCGGTGAAACACGTCCTGCCACTTGCCTTGGCGGCCTTGATTCTGGGCGGTTGCAAAGAGACCAAGACCACAGAATCCGCACCCGCGATTCGCGCCGTTCGCTCCATCGTTGTCGAAAAACATTCCATCGCGGATTCCATCGTCGTGACCGGCCATCTTCGCGCTCGCGACGAGGTCAGTTTGGGCTTCCGTCTCCCGGGTAAGCTGATCGAGCGGAATTTGGATGTCGGCGAAGAAGTCAGCCCCGGCGAATTGGTCGCGCGGCTCGATGACGAAATGGAACGCAATGCCCGAAATGCTGCCGAGGCGGATTTCGTCGCGGCGCAGGCCGCTCTCGAACAAACGGAAGCTTCCGAAAAGCGTGTGAGCAAACTGTTCGATGACGGCGTGGTGTCGCGCAACGAATACGACATTGCCTTGCGCCAGCTCAAAACAACGAAAGCGCAGGTGAACGCCGCGCAAGCCAGGCTGAAATCCGCCGAAGAACAACTTGGTTTCACGGAATTGAAAGCCGAGACCGCAGGCGTGGTGACGCAGACGGGCGCGGAACCCGGCGAGGTCGTGCAGGCAGGCCAGACGATCCTGAAGGTGGCGCGCCAAACGGGACGCGACGCGGTCTTCGAGATGCCTGCATGGGTCATCCGCGAAGGGCTGGCGGTGAATCAGGAAATCGCGGTCGCGTTGTCGGACAATAGCGCCATCGGGGCGATGGGTCGCGTGCGTGAAATCTCGCCGCAAGCGGACCCCATCACCCGAAACTATGAAGTGAAGGTGGAACTGATCGATCCACCCGTCGAGATGTACCTCGGCGCGACGGTGACTGGCGTCATTCAGCGGGACACCGAGCCGCGCGTGGAAATCCCGTCCACGGCGCTGACGATGTTGAAGGACAAGCCAGCGGTTTGGGTGCTCGATGGCAAGAAAAACCGCGTCGAACGGCGCGAAATCCAGATCGAGCGGTACACGCCGCAATCGGTGCTTGTGCGGGAAGGGCTGGAGCCTGGCGAGCGCGTCGTCACCGCAGGCGTTCAGGAGCTTCATGAAGGCGATCAGATTTTGAGAATGAAAAAGTTCCCGACTTCGCGGTTCGATTTGGGGAAG
>CAZOKZ010000094.1:0-13266 GCA_964580585.1 uncultured Candidatus Sumerlaeota bacterium
GAAGCTTCTTGTAAAAATCCTTCGAGACGAAATGGGCCGACACACGCATGCCAAACATGCTCAAGTCATGCGTTTCCACCGGCAAAGGCTGGGGGCGAAAGGTGTCCTCGGGAAAGAGCACGCGCATGGTGGCCTCGATACTGACCAAAACACGCGGCGAACGGCGACGTTCATCGGCTCCGCTCATTGGGAAGAGTCCTTTCGTCGGGAATTGCCCACTTGCAGGATGTCCCAGGCTAGATCGCCAGACATCAGGGGCCAATGTTTTTCTCAACCGGGGGTAGAGGTTTGATGGAAATTCTTCTACCGTGTGTTTTTTGTGGGATGTAAGGCCGAACGGGCGCATCTTGAGTATGTTACCAAAACGAAGGAAAAGTCAAACCACGAAGGCACGAAGACACAAAGAAAACACGAAGAGTCTTTCTGCCAGCTTAAAATTTTTCTCGCTCTTCGATGGCGAGCGAGCGAAAAAATCCATCAAAAAAACGACGATTTCAACTTTCCAAGAGGTTTTGGTTGAAAATAAGGGAATACATTTTTTTTCTTCGTGTTCCTTTGCGACCTTCGTGCCTTCGTGGTGAATCTATAAACCGTTGGGAACAAAGTTGAGATACTCCCAGGCCGAATGGCGCCTGCGATTGCTCCTTGCGCGCCAAAATTCATCTGATCCATAATCCGATGTTTTTCGCGCTTCTGCACCGTTGACGGCAGGGGCGCGGGAAAAAGCGGCGGGGAGCGTCGTTCATCGAATGGTCATGGTGAGAGAGAAACGCATGCAGAAGATTGTTCACAGCAAACGGGTTCTGGTTTGTGACGACGAAAAAAACATGCGGAACCTGTTGCTGGACGTCCTCGAAGACGACGGCTGGGAGGTGACGCTGGCCGAAGACGGTTCCCAGGCGTTGGAAGTCATGGCGGAGGCGTCCATCCCGTTTCCGGTAATGGTGGTGGACCTTTCCATGCCGGGCATCGATGGGTTCGAGGTCATCAAACGCACACGCGAGATGGGTCTGGATACCAACATCATTGTCATCACGGCGTACGGCACGGTCGATACGGCGGTGCGGGCGATGCAGGCCGGTGCCAGCGATTTTGTCGTCAAACCTTTCGACAACGTGCAAATCCGGGGCGCCGTGCGGCGTGCCTTCGATAGCCGCGATCTGCTGACGCAGGTCGAAATGAGCCATCCGCGTTTCCTTGGAGCGGACAACGCGCCACTGCCGATCATTGGTAAGGACGAACGGCTTCAAAGCGTTTTTAATATCGTGCGCCGAATTGCGAATTTGAACACGGCGGTATTGATTCAAGGCGAGTCGGGCACCGGTAAGGAACTTGTCGCGCAGGCCATACACTTCAACGGCAATCGCGCCGACCAACCTTTTGTGGCGGTCAACTGCGGCGCATTGCCCGAGGCGTTGCTTGAATCGGAATTTTTCGGCCATGAACGCGGAGCCTTTACGGGGGCGCACGCGTTGCAACGCGGCAAGTTTGAAATCGCGAACGGCGGCACGATGTTTCTGGATGAAATTGGCGAAATGCCGTTGCCGCTCCAGGTCAAGTTTCTCCGCGTGCTCCAGGATCAACGCTTCAGTCGGGTGGGCGGCGAGCGCGAACATCAAACAAATGTGCGGATTATTGCTGCGACGAATCGCGATTTACAGGAAGCCATTGGCACCAAGACGTTTCGCGAAGATTTGTATTATCGCCTGAATGTTATTCCGATTCACTTGCCTCCCTTGCGCGAGCGGCGCGGCGACATTCCGCAACTCGTCGAGTTTTTCCTCGATCGATTCTGCCGACGACACAATCTGCCGACCTTGGTGATCAGCGACTCCATCATGGATGGCGCGTGCAACCGCGATTGGCCCGGAAATATTCGTGAATTGCAGAATGCTGTCGAAAAAGCCGTCATTCTCCAGGACGCGCAACTGATTGCCACGCCCATGCCGCCTATTGGCAAGGTCGCAACCTCTTCGGACTCCGTCCCCGTGCAAGAAAGTACTCCATCCCCCGATGTCGAGCCCGACGCGCCTACAGGGGGAACCGCTCATCCCAACGAGCACATCAGTGGCGATAGTTTCTCAGTCGATCTTGGGGTTGATGGGGGAATACGCGAACTGAGCGACGTGTCTGCCGATGCGCAACGAGCTGCAGTGATTCGCGCCTTGCGTTTGTGTAACGGAAACAAAGCCGAAGCGGCAAAGCGTCTCGGCGTTTCGTACAAGACCTTGTTCAACCGCATTAACGAGTTGGGGATTTCCGTTTCCACTAACGTGGAATAAAGATTTTCAGCCTTAAAAATTGCAAGGGACGGAGCTGGTCGTCTCCGTCCCTCGTGCACCCCTCTGTTGCAGAGAACCGTTAAGTCTGATTAATTTCGTCGGTTGATTTGAGCCAGACGAACTTGTGTGCGTTCGGTGAAATCCGAGGCGCCAGGCAGTTGCAGCACACGGGTAAACTCGTCGCGCGCACGGTCCAGATCGAACAGGCGGCGGAAAATCACTTCGGCTTTGACAAACTGCACCTGCGCCGCGTGAGGGCTGGTTCCCGCGCTTGCCAGTACACTGTCGCACAGGCGAATCAAATCCGTCGGGTGAAGCATGCTTTGGGCCGAGTCGCCCACGGTGTTTTCCAGCAATACCATGGCTGCTTTACCGGCCAACGGGCTTTCCGGCACCGTTTCCATCAACTCGCGCAGCAGTGAGATGCGTCTTGGGCCGGTTGTGTGTTGCGCATCCAGCCAGATATCCAGCGCGCGCCAGTCGCTGGACTTGTTGCGCGTCAGCAATTCGACGTGTTCCAGAATCTGGGCCTTGTTTTCGTCCGTCAGAAAGTGTGCCGGATACTCTTCGAGCACCACGCGGTAGGCATCGAGCGCGCCTTCAAAGTCGCGAAGGTAGTCGTAATCGATGGATGCAATCTGGTATTGAGCCAGGAAGGCGAGAAACGATCCGGGGGCCAGCGTACGAACCTGATCGAATGCCAGCAATGCGTCGGTGTAACGTTGGTGGGCCAGATATTCTTCACCACGCCGATAGCCTTCCAACGCCTCGACATCGCCGCGCGGAATATTTTTGTCGTCCTCGAGCAGAGGAGTCAGGGCGCCTTCGAGTTGTTGGATTTTTTCCAACGTGGCGGCATCGCCTTGAAGGTAGGAATGGAATTTGAGCTGCTGAACAGTGTTGGCGATGCGAACTTTGTTCGAGGATGCCTCATTGGGGGAAGCATGGAACGTCGAGGTGGGGACGGTATCGAAAAAGCCCTGCATCTGATTGGTCTGATCGGGATAAATCACTTGGTCCCAGCCAAATGTAGCCGCGACTTCGTCGAAATTCTTCAACTTTCCGCTGTCGTTCATGCCCGATTTATTGATGGAAGTAATCGTTCGATTCGGAATGGTGTCATTGGTGGAAACGGTAACGACTTCGGGCGACGAGAGCGATCCGCCCGCTGATTTCGCAGGGGATACGGAGGCCACTTCCGCTGGCTTGTTTACAGAACCGGCAGGAGCAGGCGATTGCAACTCGCTTGCGGGGCGATGGGAAACTTGCCAGCCGATGGCAAAGGCCAGTGCGCCGACACAGGCAAACCGGAATGCCTGAGCACCGGAACCACCGCCGAGGAAAATCTGGCGTAGCCATTCGGTGAACGATGGCGCGAGCGGCGCCTCGCGGCGAGACAGAAACGCGTCGTCCTCGACCTCGTGGCGTACCCGGGCGAGCATCGCTTCAAACTCGCTGGGGGCGGGCATTATCGGATCGTCGGCTTCCTTCATCAGATGCGTCATCGCGCTCCAAGCCGTGTCCGTGTCGCGTTCTGGCGACCAATCGGACGGCATTTGTTCATCGTGAGGCGATTCGGGTGGGCGTTTCATGCGCGCGTCTCCGGCATTCGGGGTTGAGAGTTAATCCGCGACATTAATGATGGGTTTTCCTTGATCATCGACATATTCGCCCAGCAATGCGCGAAGTTTGCGGCGTCCCTGGAAGATGTTGAATTTCACGGCGCCGTCGGTACATTCCAGTTCCTCGGCGATTTGTTTGATCGACCACCCCTTCACATCGAACAGCAACACGGCGGTGCGTTGTTTCGGAGGCAGTTCCTTGATCGCTTCGTTTACATGAGCCAGAATTTCCCGGCGCGAAGCTGCCGCGCGGGGATTGCTTCCGCCCTGACTTTGCAGCGGTAACGACTCGTTGGGCACTTCCCAGCCTTCTTCCAGGTGTTCGAGTCGTTTTTTCCTCGCCCGTACTCGCCACGTGTTCACCTGGTTGACGACCATGCGCGAGACCCAGGAACTGAATCGCTCGCGCTCCTTCAACCGTGGCAAGTGGCGATAAATACGAACGCAGCACTCCTGAAGGACCTCCATGGTGTCGTCTTCGTCGCGCAGCATCGAAAAAATCCACCGGAACAGATCATCGTGGATTTGCACGAACAATTCGTCGAACGCCCCGGGGTCCTGGCGCTGGCAACGGGCGACTAATTCGACGGGAACATCAGACAGAGCCACTCAGCTTCTCCATTTTCGACCTATTTCCCGCCGTCTTTGCACAATCGACCAACGGGGTGAGGGAAAGGTTTGCGGTCCGGTAAAAAAATCGGCGGCGAAAAAATCGCCGCCGATGGTTGCATCAGTTCTCGTTATTCCGTTGGAAGTTCAACGTGTTCGTCGCAATCTTTGTAGGTGGCGGAAGATTCAAAGACTTGCATTTTTTCCTTCGGGAAATCAGCCACGCTCATCGGGGGCGACATTCCCCGACAAAAAGCCCATTTGGCGTCGTCTGGGTGGTCCCAGATCGAGGGCTCGGCGGTCAGGTACGGTGGCATGATCGACGAGGCGAAATATTGGCGACGTGGCCATTGGTCGGGCGTGCCTCGCAAACCAAAGCGCGGCTCTTTATTCTGATTAATGCGGATAGTTTCTGTCGAGAAATACCGCGGAAACGTGTAGCCGTATTCATCGGTCACGGCTTGGAAGTAAACAAAATGTCCGCCAAGCCAATCTGCCGTTTGATGACCGGCCATTTCTCGTTTTGTAGGCGCCGTATCGTTGATTTTCTGCAAGCGAAGCAGAGCCTTCTGGACTTCCACTGCCTGGCGATCGACTTCTTTGATTTCGGAAATCGCATCGGTCAGGTAAGGATAGCGATCCTCAATCCGACGAGCCTCATTTGCGGGTGGATTTTCCAGGAAATCGCGTCGTCGTAGCGACGAGATGAAGTACCAACTGCCCGAGGGTTCGGGTGGGAGGCCGACAAAGTCTTCCATCGCCGCTTCGCGGATGTCATCTTGATAATCCTGAAAACGAACATTCGGAATCTGTTCAATCTCATCGAGTTTTTTGTTCAACAACTCGAACGACGCTGCTTTGAACTCGATTTTACGACCATTTGTCATCAAGTCTTCGATTTGCCGTGGATGTTCGCCGGTATCTTGAACATACTGATCGATGGCACGCGACAATTCCAGACGATACCAACCACTGATGATGGTCGTGAACTTGTTGTAGGCCAAACCTTGCTCGGCTTCCATGCCTTCATCCACGTATGTCAGATACTGTTTCAGGTTCACATCGAACGCCGAATAATACCGACCCGACTGGCGCTCGATATATTCTTCCATGCGCAGCATATGGGGCGGTGTATCGGGGATGCGTTGCAGTTGGCGCAGGAATACTTTTGCTTTGTCCGTATCGTTCAGGCCCCACAAGGCCGTATAAATTCCCAGGTAAGGCAGGTCGTAATTCGACGGATTACGCCGCATGCCTTTCATCAGAATTTCCACGCCTTGTTTATGGCCTTGGCCGTTGTTTTCTTTTCCGTGTAAATCGGACAGCACCAGATTTGCCAATCGATAAACATCGACGAAATGCGGGTCCAAATCCGTTAGAATATCGAAATAATCGTAAATCGGGTCCGTCGAGTTGTCCTCGGTTCCCCACGACGCGCCGAACATCTGGATTGCGCGCAACGTCAGGAAATCCGCGTACACCTGATCGTAACCCAACGCGGCGATCTTGATCATTTCGTCGTTGGGCAGCCGAACGCGCTGGATGTATTTGCCTGAACCCTGCCACCAATCGTGATAATACCATTTTTGGTGCCCGAAACAGAACACCATCAGGCCAGCCACCACGATCATCATGCCGGCGTCGCGAAGCAGTTTTTTGTATTCCATGAAACCGTTCCTTTCGCGCCGTGTTTACTTGAAATTCCGTCGATTGAACACCATCGTCGCGATGATCAGCACCGCGGCTGTGTATGCTATTCCATAAGCGACCGAATACATGGTCACATCGGGTATTTGCATTTGTGAAACCGCTTCCCGTTGGTTGAACACCTCGAGGTTGGGTGCCACGTGCGAGCAAAACCAGATCAGTTTGTGCGCGATCATCTTACCGCCGGACAACTGTTCGACTCCGCCTGCATTACGCGCGATTAAATCCGCGTAGAAGTACAAGTCTTCGTTCGCGCGACCGATGACGAACATGATTACCGTCATAAAGGCGGAAAGCGTCGGGCTGGAAAACGACGAAAAGAGCACGGAAAACGCCGTGATGATCGACATCTCCATCATCGTGAGGAACGACACCTGCATAATGCCGCTTGTGACAGGCGTGTGGTACATTCCCAACGAGAAAACCGTCATCAGACCTTGTCCGATGGATTTCACCGCCGACACCAGATAATACATCAGCGGTTCCAGCGCGCCGATTTCACGCATTGTTCCGTCGGCATTCGTCATCAAGGCTTTGTCGATGGCATCGTCGGTCGTGTAACTTCGGAAATAAAGCACCACCAGGAAGAAAAACGTCATCAGGATGATGTTCAGGAAAATTGTCAGCAACAGTCCGAGGTATTTCCCGACCAGGAAATGCCATCGGCTGATTGGTTTGGAAACGATGGTATAGATGGTTTTTTTGTCCAGATCGTTGTACACGAGCCCCACACCTACGAAGACGGCGATCAGAACCGAAATCAGGTTGATTGCTCCAACCCCGAGGTCGCGCATGATTTTTTCCTGCCCGAAAATCGACAGGTTCGAAACCACCCACGCTCCAAGCAGAATCAGTATCGCGAAAAACAGCAGTACATACAGGATGCGGTTACGCACCGCTTCTTTGAAGGTATTCAGCGCGATGGCCAAGACTTTCATTTCGTGTTCGCCTCCTGGTCCTGGGCGTCGGCTTTGCGTTCTTCCGCACGTTTGCCTTCAATTTCTCGGATGAAGTAGTCCTCGAGGCTTTCACGGCGTGGCGTGTAGGAAAGCAACTGGCCTTCGCCGTTGAGTAGCCGGGCGGCAATGGTCTTGGCGTCTTCTTCTTTCTCGAAGACAGCCAGGAAGTCCAACTGACGTTCGACCAACTTGATGGCTTTCTGACGGGCATCGGCCAGAAGAGTTTCGGCGGGTCCCGTCATCGCCACTTCGTATTCTTTCACTTTGGTCGAGAGCAAATCGCCCAGATGGCCTTCGGCAATTTTCTGTCCCTGGTGCAAAATAGCTACCCGGTCGCAGATAACCTCCGCGTCGCCCAGGATGTGGCTCGAAAACATGACCGTCTTGCCGTCTTCTTTCAGACGCAAAATCAAATCGCGGACTTCCTTGCGTCCAAACGGATCGAGGCCCGATTGCGGTTCGTCTAAAATTACCAGTTTTGGGTCATTTAGAAGCGCCTGTGCCAAACCGACGCGCTGGAGCATGCCCTTCGAGTACCCCCGCAACGGAATGTTTCCGGACTTGCCGAGACCCACCATTTCCAGCAGTTCAGGAATTCGTTGGCGGCGGACGGAGGAGGCCATGCCGTAGAGTTGGCCATAGAAATTCAGGAATTCGCTGCCCGTCAGATAGTCGTAAAAGAAGGGATTCTCAGGTAAAAACCCGATCCGTTCCTTGACCGCGTTGTCGCCAAGGGGTTTGCCCATCAGGCGAGCGGTGCCAGAGGTCTGATAATGCAGCCCCATCAGGATTTTGATGGTGGTTGTTTTTCCAGCCCCATTGGGTCCCAGCAGACCGAAAATCTCCCCCTCGTTTACTTGCAAGTGCAAGTCTTTCAGGGCAACGCGTCGGCGATCTTTCAGCCGGATCTTGATCTTGCCATGTTCCGTTCCGATAAAATCCTGAACGTAAACTTTCGTCAAACCTTCGATTTCAATCACGGCGCTCATAATGCAGGTGCTTTGTCCCGTGTGGTGGAATGATGACGTGTTCCGAACGTGCCTTTGTTCATCGGTTGGGGCGAATCGGCCACGACCGCAAACAGGCTCGCTGGGTAAAATAGCCACATGAATGCCAGTCCCGGGAGCTTTTTCACTCCACCGGGATGACTACGAGGGGCATTTCAGTCCGGTGTACTTAGTTGCAACGCAATAACCCCGAGGGTGTCGCCAGCCAGTCCATGCACTGGTCTTCTGCGGGGTTCACCGGCAACGCGGGGAGAATTTGGAAATCATAGGCCATGCCCACAAGCAAAGTCTTTGGCAAACGCTGACTTAACAGGCGGTCGAAGTGCCCGCCACCCTGGCCCAGACGATTACCCGAGTGGTCGAACGCCAACCCGGGAACCAGCACGATATCGATATCCGTAATGGGAGCGCGTTTGTCGTCGCTGACCGCTGGTTCCGGGCAGCCACGATATCCCGGACGGCAAAGCGAGAGTTCTTCGACGCGATAAATGGACATGCCGATTCCGTCGGGTTCGACTTTAGGCATGTAGAGTTCCCGCCCCTGATCCAGCCACCATTTCAGGAAAATTGTCGCGTCGATTTCCTGGCGGACGGGCAAGGTTCCAAGCAGCGCCTTGGCGGAAGCTAAACCTGGCAGGCGATGCAGCACCTTGCAGATCGCAATGCTGCTGTTGATTTGCTGGCTCTTGGGCATATCCGACCGCTGTTGACGCATTTCGCGCCGCAGTTCTTGCTTTTGCATGACAACCGCCGACATCGGAATCTCCTTCGACATTCCGGGGGTAACCCTTTCCTGTGTTGGATCGGTCCAAATTGTGTGGGCACATCCTTGGTCAAAATCAACCAAACTTGAATGAAGGACGTCGATTAATTTTTTATGTGAGGAATGCCGATTCAGTGAATTTATCCCTCAATACAGACAAGTTCTGTGGTTTCTATCCGCAAATCCTATTCCTCGGGAGCATAAAATTTCGCGTTGCCTCTCTTGGCGCGGGTCTCCAGTATCCGTTCAACGTCGTTATTCCCATCTCGTTTTTTTCTCAGAGGGCCGTGCATGCGGGCAGTGATTGCACATCGCGAAGGCGAACCCCGGGTCGTCGAACTGGAAAAACCGCCCGTCGGTCGTGGGACAGTCGTGATTCGCGTTTCTCACTCGGCGCTGCTGTTGCCCGATGAACTGGATATGATTCGCACGATCCCGAGCCAGCTCAAGAAAGGCCAGGATGGCCTGCCTCTTGGCATGATGGTGAGCGGAATTGTCGATGAAGTGGGCGAGGGCGTGGAGGAGTTGAAAGCCGGACTTCGTGTCGCGGCCTTTGGCAACCCATACGTTTATCACGCCACGCACCTGAGCATTCCGTCGAAGCTGGTAATCGAGCTGCCCAAGAAAGTGAACCACGAAGAAGGCGCTTTCGTGGGCCAAGGCGCGCGTTCATTGCACATGATTCGAGTCGCCGAGGTTGCTATTGGCGAAAACGTGTTGGTTTTCGGCGGAGGAATGACGGGCAATCTGGTGGCCCAAGTCGCTCGCGCCGCTGGAGCCAATCCCATCGTGGTGGACGAGTCGGATTTCCGACTGGCCAAAGCTCGCAATGTGGGAATCACGTCCGCTTTTCCGCTCGATCAAAACGCCTTGCTGCGTGAAGTCGATAAATTGACCGATGGTCTTGGCGCGGATACGGCAATCATCACGGCGGACGCTCCGCCGCACGCCGTCAAGTGGGCTGCCGCGCTGCTGCGGTTCGGTGGCCGGATGCTCCTGACCCGCGAGGAAACCGAGCCGTTGCCCGCCAAGGCGCTTCACGAAAAGGAAATCACCGTTCGTACTGTCAGCACCGCCAGTCCCGGTCATGGCGACCGCCGGTACGAGTTGGAAGGTCTGGGGTATCCGCATCGATACGTGCGTTGGACGTTACGCGATAATATGCTGGTGTTCTTAAACCTGCTGGCCGAGCGCAAGGTTCAAATCTCTCCGCTGATTTCCGAACGAGTGCCGCTTGACCGCGCTGCGACGCTCTATGAAAAAGTCCAACGTGCTAATCAGGCTGTGATCGGCGCGATTCTGACCACCTGATGGCCAACCATAGAAGCATGCAACATCATCCCAACTGTGATGATGGGATTATTCGATGCCGCACACATCTCGCTCTTGCGCTTCGATCTTGGGCTCCCGCAGGCTGATGGCGACGGCCCGACCGTCTCCAATTTTGCATGGGGAATTGCCGAATGGGGCTCTCTTTAACATCGCCATTCAAAAACGCCAGTGACTTGTTGTTTCCCAACGACGCCGAGTTCAGCTACGGCTGCGCCATGGTGGATTTGGATCGTGACGGCCAGATGGAAATCCTTGTCCTGAACATTAATGGACCGAATTTTCTCTACAAGTGGCGCGGCGAACGTCTGGTGGATGTCGCGCCCGACGAGTTCCAGGATTTTCAAAATAGCGGGATCGGCCTCGCTTGTGCCGACATGACCGGCAATGGCTTTCCCGACATTTACGTGATGAATACAACGGCGTTTCTGGGGCCGGAATCCGACCCCGATTTGCTCTTGGTCAACGAAGACGGGCTGAAATTCCACGACTTGTTTGCGGAATCGCGCGCCAGCAATTACGGAGCAGGTCGCTCGGTGGCGTGGCTCGATTTCGATGGCAGCGGACGTTTCGGCGCCTTTGTATGCAATTATGCCGAACCCTGTCGATTGTTCAGTCTGGAGAAAGGCCGCTTGATGAACATCGCGCCGGAACTGGGGCTGAACCTTGTCACCGGTGGGCGTTCCGTGGTGGCGGCTGATTTTTTCAATACCGGGCGGATGGACCTGTTTTTAGGAAACGAAAACGACGCCAACAAATTTTATCGCAACGATGGGCATCGTCGGTTCAAAGAAATCGCCGCGGAAATAAGCCTCGATGATCCGACCATGCATGCGCGTGGCGTGGCGGTCTGCGATTTTAACCGCGACGGTCGTCCGGACATTTTCATGGGGAATTGGGAAGGCCATCATCGACTGTTCGAGCAACAACCCGATGGCACATTCCGCGATGTAGCCGGTCGCGATCTGGCAATGCCTTCGCGCGTGCGCACCGTGATCGTTTTCGATTATGACAACGATGGTTGGGAAGACATTTTTATCAACAACATGGGCGAGCCCAATCGACTCTTTCACAATAACGGCGATGGAACGTTTTCCGAAGTCGATGCGGGCGATTTACGACTGCCGTACGGATTTGGGACGGGCGCGACGGTGGGAGACATCGATGGAGACGGATTCCTCGATGTGTTTGTCTCGCACGGCGAAATGGCACCGCAGGAAAATTGCTTGTTTCTGAATACGCCGAACGGAAATCACTGGCTGCGTTTGCATGTTCAAACAGCCGCCGGGGCCCCGGCTATCGGTGCGCGAGTGATTGTGTATCCCGAAGGCGACGAACGCCCGATTTTGCGTTTCATCGATGGTGGCAGCGGGTACCTTTGCCAAATGGAACAAGTCGCCCACATCGGGCTCGGCCAGGCAATGCGCGCCGCGCGTGTCGAGGTGCGTTTGACCACCGGACAAACGTGGCATGGTGAAAATATCGAAGCCGACCAGAATCTGGTCGTCCGCCCTGATGGCGACGAATGGATTATCGCCCCCCTGGAACTTAGCGACTGATCGTTTTTGAACGTTTCAATCTTGCTTGTGTTCGGGGATCGATTTGCGCAACCTGTGCGTGGAAAAATCGACGAGGGAATTCACATGATCAAAGTTGCCGTGATCGGAGCGGGCAAGATGGGGTTGCCGTTGGCGTGTCAGATGGCCAGCCGCGGTGCCCACGTCACTGCCTGCGATATCAACGAAAAGATAGTCGAGGCCATCAATCGTGGCGAATGCCCCTTCGAGGAACCTGGCGTGCCTCAACTACTCAAAAACGTCGTCGAATCCGGCCATTTGACGGCTACAACCGATACGGTTGCGGCCGTTAAGGAATGCCGCGATATTCTTGTCATCGTGCCCGTGCTTCTTACGCCGGGAAAAACAGCGGATTTGGCTTCGATTGAAAACGTGACATTGCAAATCGCGCGTGGGCTGCACAAAGGCCAGATGGTCTGCTACGAAACGACATTGCCGGTTGGGACAACGCGCCGGTTTTCGAAAATATTAGAACGCGAATCTGGGTTAAAAGCAGGGCGCGATTTCGACGTGGCATTCTCTCCCGAACGTGTCAAAAGCCGCCTGGTACTTCAGCGCTTAACGCATACACCGAAAGTCGTCGGTGGATTGACGCCGCAGGCTGCCGAGCGCGCGGAATATTTTTACTGCGAGTACCTGGGCACGCCGGTTATCAATGTCGATACGCTCGAAGCGGCCGAATTTGCCAAATTGGCAGACATGGTTTATCGCGATGTGAACATTGCGTTGGCGAATGAATTGGCGCGATATGCCGAAGCCGCTGGGATCGATTTCGCTCGCGTGACACGAGCCGCAAACACCAGTGGAGAAGCGCACATTCTTACGCCAGGCATCGGCGTGGGAGGGCACTGTACGCCGGTTTACCCGTATTTTCTGATCAACGATGCCGAGCGCCTCGGCGCCGAACAATCGCTCGCCGCGCAAGCCCGCGTGATCAACGACGGGCAAGCAACGCACTTGATCGACGCGTTGGAAAAAGCATGGAAACCGGTGCGAAAACACCGAATTACGATTCTGGGCCTTGGATTTCGTCCCGAAGTCAAAGAAGCCACTTGCTCGCCCGCGTTTTTGATTCGCGATGAACTTGTGCGGCGAGGTGCCAACGTTCAATTGCACGATCCGCACTTTTCGCCAGATGAAATTCAAGCCTATGGTTTCGAGCCGGAAGATGAAATCACGGGTGAGGTGTTGATTCTTAATACCGCGCACAGCATGTATCGAAACATGGATTTCGACGAGCTGTCTAACGCTGGTGTCAAAGCCTTGGTGGATGGGCGAAATCTTTGGAAACCCGAAGAAGTGCGCTCTGCGGGAATTGTTTACGTAGGCGTCGGCATTTCAGCTAAATGATCGTCCCATCCATCCCATTGCTCCCATAAAAAACTTTGGGGGACGGAGTGCTCCGTCCCCC
>CAZOKZ010000095.1:0-13165 GCA_964580585.1 uncultured Candidatus Sumerlaeota bacterium
GTTCCACCTAAAACTCGTTCGGAAAGGACGGCTGCTTTGCATTCATGGATACAGGCCAGTCGCACGCAATTCATCGGAAATACTGCCGCCGTGTCCGGCGCCTTGAAGGCGACGTCGCTTCTGGCACGCAATTGCACTTTCAATGGCAATTTTGCGTTCGAAAACGGCGGCGCGATTCAAATCGAAGCGGGTTCAGGGATTTTCGATATCGGCAATACTGTTTTCATGGGTAATACAGCGACGAATCCCGGCGGAGCAATCGTCGACAAGAATGGGTTTTCGTTGATACTGATGAACTGCACCTTTGCCGGAAATCAAACATTCGACGATGCGGGTTCGTCTATTTTCCTGAACAATAATCTAGGTCAGGTGAATCTCGCCAACAGCCTGTTTGTCGGGAATTCACCCGCCAGCAATACGCTGTACACCGTTGCCACAAATCCCGATTCGTTCAATCTCATCCAATGCGAAGTCGAATCGGGTACAACCTCGCTTATCAATGCTTTGGGTGCCGACGGTATTTCCGGCACCTTGGACGATGACCCATCCTTGGCGCTGGGATCTTCGGCGATTGATGCCGGGAATCCAGAATATGTATCTACCGACGAATTCGATTACAACAACGACGGCAATACAATTGATCCAATCGAAATCGATTGGGCAGGCAACAACCGTCTTGTCGATACGGGCTTGGTTCCCGATCAGTGCCTGGATATCGAAGATCCCTTGATCGATATTGGTGCCGTGGAATTCATTCCCATGCCGCTGACGTTGACGATTTTGCCAGCTAACTATGTTGGCAAATCGCGCCACCGAGTCTGGACATTTTACTTCAACCAGGACGTGAGCAAATCCTTCGACGAATCGAGCATCTCTCGCATCGGCACACTGGCGGGCAATGCGCAACTAGCCTTTTGGCGCGAAGGCTCCACCGTGACTGTGGCAGGATTTCCACTCGATCCCAATGTCAGCGGCACACTCGGTATTTTGTTCGATGGCCGTGTCGAAGGCGCCGAGGGCGGTATTTACGAAACACAGACGGCGACCGAACTTGAAATGATAAACAGCAATCCCAATGCCGACGTAAATGGTGATGACATGGTGGACTCAGCAGACATCATCACCCTAAAAAATGTCATTCTTGGTCTGCCATGAAGAATGAAAAACCATCCGATGCTAGACGATAACGACTCGGGTAGATTCCAGGATGTCCTGGAGTAAGTTAACCCGAGTCGTTTTTCTTTTAGACTTTTCCTTGCCATCGTCTCGTCAACCGGGAAATCCAAAGGCACACAGGAGGACGAACGATGCCCTGGATGAAACGCGTGGCCAGAACGCTTGGCCCACTCTTGGTGATTGCCATGACCTTTACCCCTCAAACGACCACCGCCGAGCAGCCCGATTACTCCAACGATTTCGACAAAGCCAATGCCGAGACGTTCGCTCGTCGCGAAGCCGATTGGCGCATCGGCGCGGTGGTTTATCAAGTGATCGTGGATCGATTCGCGCCATCGGAAAACCTCGACGCCAAACGCGACCTGTATGCTCCGCCTCGCCAATTACGCGACTGGAGCGAAACGCCCACAGCGGGCCATTACGTCGAGGAAGCCGAAGTCTGGAGCCACGAGATCGATTTCTGGGGCGGCGATTTGCAAAGCTTGATCGGTAAACTCGACTACCTCGACGACCTCGGCGTGGACGTGTTGTACCTGAACCCGATTCACATGGCGTACACGAACCACAAATATGATGCGCAGAACTATTTTGAAGTCTCGCCCGAGTACGGCACGCGCAAGGACGTGATCGCCCTAGCCGACGGCCTGCACGAGCGCGGGATGAAACTCGTCCTCGACGGCGTGTTCAACCACATGGGACGCACGTCGCCGTGGTTCCAGGAAGCGCTTGCCGATCCAAGCAGCCCCTGGCGTGATTGGTACTACATCGACCCGAAATATCAGTACGGTTATCGCGCGTGGGCCGACGTGGAAAACCTGCCCGAGGTGCGTATCGAAAACCCGAACGTGCGCGCGCGCCTTTGGGGCGACAAGGACTCGGTCATCCAGGGCTATTTGAACGATGGTGTCGATGGTTGGCGGCTCGATGTGGCGTACGATCTCGGGTTCAATTATTTGCACGATCTGACCGAAGCGGCACACACGGCCAAACCGGGGTCTCTCGTCATTGGCGAGGTTTGGAACTACCCCGAAGAATGGCTGCCGTCCGTCGATGGACTGATGAACATGACCGGGCGCGAGGTGATCCTGCGCGTGACACGCGGCGAAGTTCCCGGCCCGCAAGCGGGACGCATCCTGGAACAAATGGTCGAGGACTGCGGCCTGGAATCGCTGATGAAATCGTGGCTGATGCTCGACAACCACGACACGTCGCGCATGGCGACGTCGTTGCCCGAAACGTGGCAGCAACACCTCGCCCAAGTGCTGCAATTCACGCTGCCCGGCTCGCCGTGTGTTTATTACGGCACAGAAGTCGGTCTCGAAGGCAAATCCGATCCCGAGCAACGCGGCCCCATGCGCTGGGATCGCGTCGAATCGGGTGATCTGCACCTGGAATGGCTGAAGAAACTCGTCGCCATTCGCCAGGAAAGCCGCGCGTTGCGCGTCGGCGATTTCCGTCTGATCGAAACCACGGATTTGCTGGCGTTCACACGCCGCACCGACCGCGTGCGCGATACCGTCGTCATCGTCGCCAACCCCACCGACCGCGAAGTGACCGAATTGCTGGTGCTGCGGAATTCCAAGCTGATGAGCTACACGCCGATGGTTGATGCGTTGACGGGGACGGAACATCAAACGCGCTCGGGGACGCTGTACCTGACCGTCGCGCCGCACACCGCGATGATTCTTCGTCCGCAAATTCCCGACACCATTGAATACTCGCGCTTCAAACGCATCCAGTAGAAGATTTCATCGGGTGCATACCGGATCATAGCCAGCCGTTCCGAAGGTCCCGGTTCTGCACCCCTCGAAGTCCTCTCCCAGCCGCCCCCGTCGCGCGGATACTTTTCCCTGAACCGGGCAAAAGTCGCCCGGCGTCGGTTTTCCACCGGCCTTTATCCGTACCTTAACCGTCCTTTACCCGGCCTAGTGGCGTCTCATTAGGCTTGTTGCCTTTTTCGTAACTCGTTCATAATCAGATATCTGCGTGATCCCTATTTTGTCTTCAACACCAACCGTCCTTTCACACTTTCACCCAATCGCCCTGCGAAGTTCGTCCATTTTGTCCAATCGCGTCCCGCTTTGAAGCGAAATTTTCTAAATCCACCGCATCCCCCAAGCAACAAACCTCGCTTTACTATGCGCCCTTGCGTTCAACTCACTCCGCACACCCGCGCGGTTGCCATTGACGGTTTTCGTTTCCTGCGCCAAACTGTGACGCAGAGAGAGGAAAGGCCGTTCGCCGCCGCCCCGGGGAGGAAACCCATCATGCCCACCGCCACACGTCCGCACCGAAATCGCCATCTCAAAAATCGTCCCCCGTGGGAACGCCGCTCTCCCGAGTGGCGGAAACGAAACCTCGCGCGCGCCTGCCGAACAGTTACCGCCGCGGGGCTGCTGGCCGCCGGGCTGCTGACGACCCCGGCGCAGGCGCAACTGCCACATCCGTTCGATGTCTCAAAAATTGATGGATTGAACGGTTTCAGATTAGTAAATCAGAATTTGCGAGTACTTTCTGGGGTGGGTGATATTGACGGCGATGGGTTTGATGATATGCTGATGGGTGAATACCTATTTGGTTTGCAATGCCCCTTCATCAGTTGCACATCACGTGGTGTAGTGTATTGGGTTCGAGGTAAATCCGAACGAAATAACATTCAATTGGATATGTCCCATCTTTCGCTACCCGATGGCGTGGCGCATGCAGGTGCATTCGATAACGCACAAGCCGGGAAAGTAGTGGCTGGTATTGGCGATTTTAATGGCGACATGCTCAATGATATTTTGTTTACTGCACGCTCACAATTTTCAGGGAGCAATTTCAATGGCTATGTTGTATTCGGCCAGGTGGGTGGTTTTCCCGATGGCTTTAGTGTTGATCTAGCAGATGGAACAAATGGCTTTCGCATTGAGGGTACTAATATTAAATCCGCGTCGTCTGCTGGTGACGTGAACGGTGATGGATTTGATGATATCATCGTGGGAAATGATGATGCTTACAATGACTATGGAGCAGCGTGGGTGATTTTTGGACGGAATCAAGCCGATATTCCGGAAATATTGGATGTGCGTGAGATTAATGGAGAACATGGATTTATTATTCATGGAGAACAACAGGGATCGGATACAGCCCGTTCAGTTGGAAGCGCAGGTGATATTAATGGTGATGGATACCTTGATGTTTTTTTAACCGCGAGCAAATTTGATTTTCAAGGAAATATTGATTCAGGAGCGTCATATGTAATTTTTGGAAAATCCACGATTGGCGACATTGATCTTGCTGATCTGTCAATATTAAATAATGGGATTCGCATTAATACATTAAGTGGCTCGAATTTTTTTGATGGTGGATCTACTATTGGCGATTTTAATGGTGATGGGTTTTCGGATATAGGCCTTTCCGAATCGCTAGCGACAATCAATGGTAGAGAGCGTGTAGGGAGGGGCATAATACTCTTTGGATATAACTTTAATACTCATCCTCTCGTTTTAGAATATTTAGACGATACTTCATATTTGATAACTGAAGGAATTAATGCGAACGACGGTGCGGGATCAATTCACGGAATGGGCGATTTTAATGGTGATGGAAATAATGATATAATAAATCAGCCCTCTTTGTTCTTTTCGAATAATAACATATCGTACCTCCTTTTTGGAACTGAGAACCTTTATGGAGTAATGGGATTAGATCAGATTGATGGCACAAATGGAGGCTTGATCACAGGACTCAATGTTAACGCTCCAGTAAATTGCCACATAGGGGATTTTAATGGAGATGGTTTTGCTGACTTTATTCAGCATGGATATAATTCCCTTACATCACATATCATCTTCGGCTCCGGCACATCCCAGCAAGCCACGTACAAATCCTTTGCTCGTTCTGATGATGCGCCGATTTCTGGGATTGGTCACGCCAATAAAGGCGCCCAATCCGCGCCTTCTTCACGGCTTTGGGTGGATTTTACGGACGGCAGCGGGTTTGGAAAAGACAACGCCAGTTTGCAAGTTGTGACGCGCACGCTACCTGGCCACGACCTTTCCAACATTAATCACACAGCCAATGTTTATTGGTTTCTCGAAACCGACCGCGAAAACTATATCCGCGAAAGCCAGAAAGGGATCGTCGCTGGATACGTTGAAATCATGGTGAAATACCTCGACGGTGAAGTGTGGCACCTGGACGAAAACTCGCTCGCACTGTATTCGGCTCCGTCCCCCGCTGGGCCGTGGACGCTGATGGACAATCAAGTGCTCAACACGGCGCAAAATCGCATTAAAGCGCGTACAACCTCGTTGCTACCGCTCTATTTCGCCATCACCGGAAATCCCGTCGAGCAAGCCGCGATTCCAACTCCGTCCCTTTTGACGCTGACGCCTTACACGGACGCCTGGCTCGCGCCGCTCGGACCTGCCGAGCGCTTTTTCCCCCCTGCGCAAATTGGCTTCACCGGCTTTCGTCATCAATTCACTGGTTGGCAAACATTGAACGGCGATTTCAACGGGGACGGAGTCGCCGATCTGGCGACTATCACACCGTGGCAACAATGGTGGACAGCGTTAGGCCGCACGTACTTGGGCTTCGATCCACCTGAAAAAAAAGGCGTATCGTGGCGTAGCGATCCGCAAAACGGTTATCTGGTTTTAGCGGGCGACTTCAATGGGGACGGAGTCGATACATTGCTTCAACTCAGTCCCACCGGCGTGCTTTCGTCCGCACAACCGCCGCAACTTGGACAAAATCCCGACGGTCCCCAATTTCTCGCGGTGACAAGTTTACGCCACAACCCGGTTGGCGGGCTTCACGTATTCGTCGCCGATGTGAACGGGGACGGAGCCGACGATCTTGTGCAAATCGACAACATAGCGAGCGAAATTAAATATCTTTCTTTGAGAACATGGAAGTATCAAGGCCAGGGAAGCGGTGAAAAGTTGCAAGATCAAGGCGCGCAAGGCGAGAACGACCAAAGCGTAGCAGCGCTACGTTGCGGGAGTTCGAGTCCGATGCGCAACACAGAGATTGCGACTTTGGACGCTTCCCATTGGGGATCGCCAGGATTCGAGCACGATCCTGCTAATGGCAAAGGCATTCACTTTGGAGATTTTAACGGGGACGGAGAACTCGACGTGTGCGAAATCGCGTTTCCGCAGGTCCGCGTCGCGCTTGGGGACGGAGCAACACTTGCCGCCCCGACCGTGTGGAATTCCAGCCTGTACTTTCAAGACAATCCTAACGAAGGCGACGGCTGGTATGTTTTCGCCACCGACATCGACCGCGACGGAACCGACGACCTGATCCAACTCACCGATACCGGCGAAGTTTGGACTGCGCGTTCCAACGGTACGGATGGCTTTCTCGCCCCCACCCGCAACGCGCAACTTGGCTTTCACCATAAGCCCGATGGCCCTTGGCAGGTTTTCGTGGTGGAGTAAATATTGTACGCTATTCAAGCCGTCCGACGAATGCTTTCCATGGGCCTTCGGGTGAGCTTCGGAATCCGGTCGCGCCAAGTTTGACGGGCTCGGCGAACGACGATTTGTCCGACGAAGCGAACCACACTTCGCCGTATTCGGTCAACTGCACCAAGTCATCGACTCCGTCCCCATTCATGTCGCCCGCGAAAATATCCCATCCATTGTTCAAACGCGGCGCGAATTTGAAACCGAGATAGGCCCATCGCGTCGGCGCATCGAACCCGCTGCCGTTCGAGAGCGCCACCCACGCGTCGCCTTCGGGTTTCAAGTTCAACAGATCGTCTTTTCCATCGTCGTTGAAGTCGCCGATGACGATGCCAAAGCCAGGATTATCTCCGTCCCCGCGATCGTATTGAAAATCGATGTCGCCCCAATCGGCGGGGGGATCGATGCCTTTACCATTTGCGGCATGAATTAAAACACGACCATCGGGATGCGCCTCGATCATGTCGTCGCCGCCATTTCCGGTCACGTCGCCCGATCCCATCCAGAAACCGTTGTTGGGTCTGAACGATGCGCCCGCGTAGGACGCGAGGGACGGAGAAGGAATCGCCGCGCCGGTGTTGAGCCCAATCCAGATGTCGCCAAATTCGGTGACTTGCGCAAGATCGATAACTCCGTCCCCGTTGAAGTCGCCGGGGATTGCCGTCCAACCGCTCGTTTCATCAAAAAGATAACCCGACGCTGTTTTGAACGGTGTCTCGAACGATTGCGTGCCGGAATTAAGCGCGATCCACGCTTCGCCGCAGTCCGTCACGGTCAGCAAATCTATCAACTCGTCCCCGTTGAAATTGCCCGAGACCGTTTGCCAGCCCGTTGCTGCATCGTGGTGAAAACCAAGCGCGTTCCATTTGCTCGGAGTAGTCAGTGCGCCTTGGTCGAGCGCCGTTTCCCAGGCCTCGCCGTATTCGGTGAGGCAAAGAACGTTGTTGGGCGGGGTGACGGGCTTGGGATCGAAACGGGCGAAGAATTGTGATCGGCCATCTATGTTGAAATTTCCTCCAATATAGAAGGACTCTTGACACTTAGCCATACAGGTCACTTCATAAATTATTGTTGGTTGCCAATCAGTAACCGCACCAGTTTGAATATCCAGGGAAGCTAACCGATAGCGTTCGTTTCCATCGATTTGAGTAAAATAACCGCTAACATATAATGTGTTGTCCGATAAGAGTACATCTTCAACAGATGAACCGAATTGAGGATACCAATCCAATAGCTTACCTGACTGCCTATCGATTGCTCCAATACCATACCGATACTGGTTGCCAATCGTAAAGAAACCACCTGCGATATATACAATATTATTTGAAATGGCAATGGCCTTAGGAAAACTGGAATCTACACTGGGAAACCAAGAGGTTGCGGAACCAGTTGTATCATCGAGTGCAGCAAGATACTTTATCGATTCTCCACCTATCGTATGAAAATAACCAGCGACATAAACTAATGAATCGAATGCAACAACGTCAAAGATTTCGGGACGGGAATCTCCAGAAGGTGGTGTTGGGTTTGGATTCCAGTCTGTTACTTGACTCGTTTGAAGATCGATCTGGGCAATTCTATTTCGACTTTTCCCATTTAATGAAGTAAAATTCCCCCAGGCATAAAGTTTTGTGTCCGCCACATGCAATCCCTTGATCCATGAATTCGGATTTGGATTCCATTTTGTAACAGCACCTAATTTATCATCCGTCGCTGCCAAATAGCTTCGAGGCTGGCCGCCAATCGCCGTGAATCCTCCCCCAATATACACCGAATTATCTGAAACAGCGAGTGCTGCTATCACCTGCCCATTCGCCCCTGGATTCCACGGGGTTGCTTTGCCGGTCGCAATGTCCAGCGCTGCGAGGTTGTTGCGCGTTTTGCCGCCGATACTGGTGAAGTCGCCGCCCGCGTAAATGGCGTCGCCTGAAATCGAAAGCGTGTAAACGGGGGCGCTGAGACTGGAGCTCTCCACTTTTTGCGCGTTGGGGTTCCAAGGCAAGACGTCGCCACGAGAACTTTGAAGGGTTATAGCGGCAAGATGTGGACGTGGTTGCCCTTCGATTATTTCAAACCAGCCCCCTGCATAGATAATCGGGCCAGCAATCGCCAAAGTGGATACTATGCCGTCAGTGTTACATTCAAAAAATGAAGCAGACCCTGAATTTACAAGCATTTCGGCTAGGTTATTGCGTGCTCTGCCTCCAATGTTATCAAACCATCCACCGACGATCACAGAAAAATTTGAGTATTTTACTGCCAACGCATACACCGGTCCATCGGGGCTGGGATTCCAGTCGGTTGCCTGGCCGGTGGTGGGGTCGATAGCGGCGAGGAAGTTGCGATCCGTGCCGCCGATGCTCAGAAACCACCCGCCAACGTAAACGGGGCCATTCTCGTATTGCGCAAACGCATAAACGGGCCCATCGGCGTTGGGCGCCCATTGCTTCAGCGCGCCTGTCGCGCCGTCGAACGCGGCGACGTGCTCGTACACTTCACCGTTCATTTCTTCAAACCACCCGCCCACGTAAATCGAGTCCCCGGAAACGTAAATCGTATTCACGCTATCGTCTGGATTAGGGTTCCACTCGATGGCGTCGCCGGTGACGGTGTCGATCGCGGCCAGATAACGCCGCGCCTCGCCGCCAATGTGGGTAAACTCGCCTCCGGCGAAAACACGCGTACCATAAACGGCCAATGTTGTCACGGTTCCGTTTGCATTGGGCACCCACCCCATGTCCAGCGTTCCGTCGCCGCGAATGTGCGCAATGCGGTTGCGCGGAATGCCGCCCACCTGAGTGAAATCGCCGCCAATATACCACCCGCCGTTGCCATCAGGCGCCGAGGCATGCACGATGCCTTTGACTTTGGGGAATGTGTCGAGCGGTTCGCCGGTCGCGCGGTCAAGCGGCACGCCCTGGCCGGTGAGCGGACCGACGTAACTGAATTTTCCACCCAGGTAAACCGTGTCGTCGCTGCACGCGATGGCGTCCACGCGTCCGTTGGGCACCCAGGTGTCCGGATTGGGCGTGCTGCTAAGTTCGGCAGCTGCGGGAAAGGCAAGCGTCAGCGCCCCCCAGACCATTGCCAAAACAAAAAGCCACCGCCCCTCATCTGAAAACTTGGTTCGTAAGAGATTAAACATTTCACCTGCCCCCCTTTGGCTCGAAAAAGCGAGCCGCGTGCTGCTCCATGCAATTGGGAGTATTATGGGCCACATCGCGCGAAACGTCAATGGATACGAATCATTCGGGTCAGGCGCCATTCCACGATTTTATTCGTAACGTTTTGGAGGTTGAGGGGGGGATTAAAATGGATTGAAGGTTTTTTTGCACCTACCCACAACACGCAACCGGGTTTCGGTGCAAGGGAAGCAAAATATGATCGACAAACAGGTTCTGTTTATTTAGCATTTTCGTTGGTTCATGAGCGTCGGGGGGTAAACTTTGGGAACTCAAAATTTCACATACTCATTTCATCTCACTCACCAGTGCAATCTGCGTTGTAGCTACTGTTACGCCGGGGAAAAACACGCAGGTTTCATGACGGAGCAGGTCGCCGACCGGGCCGTGGAGTTTGCGCTCGAAACAACCCGTGAACTTGGAGGCGAGTCGATCGATGTTGTCTTTTTCGGCGGCGAGCCTTTGATGCAAAAGGATTTGCTCTACCATATCGTCGAGCGGTTTCAGTCCGTTGGCGGCGATTTATCCATCTCGTTCAAAATGAGCACTAATGGATTGTTGCTCTCGGAAGAAACTCTCTCGCGGCTCCTCTCCCTCGGAGTCTATATATCCATCAGCATCGATGGATTGCCCGAAATCCAGGACCGTCAACGCCCCTTCAGCACGAACAGAGGTTCTTCGGAACAACTGAACAAGGTTATTCCCCTTCTGCTACGCACGATACCGTCTGCGCACGTCAATTGCGTCATCATTCCCGAGTCGGCAGCCGCTCTGGATCAATCCGTCGATTGGCTTTATCAACAGGGTTTCCGTTATATTTCCACGCCGCTCGACCATGGCAATCCCGGGTGGAATCGATCGACGCTCAAATCCCTGGGAAAAGCATACGAACGCCTGGCGAAATGGTATGAAGCCCGTATCGAGGAGGGGAGCAAATTCCACCTTGGTTGTTTCGATGGCAGGATTCGCCTCCATACAACAGGCCCCGTCCCCCAGGCGGAACGCTGCTCGCCCGGGAAAAAAAGTTACTCGATCGCGCCTTCCGGTCGGCTTTACGCCTGCGTGCAATTCGTCCGCGAAGATCAAAACGACGACCATGTGATCGGCGACATCTGGAATGGCCTGGATAGTGCGCGGGCAAGCGACTATTGCCACCATTCGACGGGAAAACGCTCGGAATGCGAAGGTTGCGCGCTCGTCGATCGATGCAGTTCATGGTGCGCATGTGTGAACTGGCAATCGACGGGAAGCTTGACGAAAGTCAGTCCCTTGGTTTGCGAACACGAACGCATGGTTACGCCCATCGTAGATCGCATGGCCAATCGTCTTTGGAAAAAGCGCCGCTCACTCTTTATCCACAAACACTATAATCCAAACTATCCTCTGACCAGTTTTATCGAGGACATCATCCTGGATGAAGCCCTGAAGGCGGAAGAGGAGAGCTGCCCATGAATACCGATCTGATCGTTCGCCCTGTCAGGCGTTACACGGTCCCCAAGTACCCTTCCTACCTGGACCCCAATCCAGCCGTGGGACCGCAAGCGCCCGCCTATCCCGGTTGCCGCGAAGTGTTCGCGGCGCTGGCGAGCCTTGGAATCGGTGTAGCCGGGGCAGCGCCGCAAACCGCGGAAAAGGAAACTCCCCCGCCACCAATCACCGCCAACGATATCAAACAGAATATCGTTTATCCCAGCAATCCCATCGATTTTTACGGCGGGATGCATTTTGGAGGATTTGGAACAGTATCGCCGGGACCAACCCGCGTAATGAAGCTTTCCGATAAAGAAATTAACGATACCATTGAAGGTGTCTTCAAACAAGAAGGTTTCGAATTAGAAAGAAACATCCCCGTCAAAACCGATTCAGTCGAATTCGAAGCGGATGGTTATAATTCTAAGTCAAAAATTGGTTATGAAATCTATACGGGGGAATCGGAATATCGAAATTTTTATCCTGATAAAAATCATTACTTGTTAAGTTGGGACGATCAGGTTGAAATCATTCATCGTGCTGCTAAACAAGGAGACCCCGTTGCAAAACTCAGCATGATGTATGCTGGACCAGAAAAAGACAAAGGGATTCAAGAGTGGCTGGCACCGCTACATGCAATTGAACTTTCAAAAGAAGAAGCCATGTCGTTGGAAAAAAATGCTCCTCAAGACAAATGTTTCGTTCTCGTGGTGGACAAACGCCACCCCCTTATCGACCCAGCGGTGGAATGGAATCCACTGACATCGCTGGAAAAAGCTCAAATAGAAACGTTCTATAGTTCGAATCAGTATGAAAAAGCCCATGAATTAGAACAAAAATACTATGACGCCTATGATCAAAAGGCGCTAAAAGAAGCGAAAGAGAAACTCGCCAAAGGCGTTCGCGATTACATTCGCTGGGCGCGTAGCCAGGGGTTGGAATAACTGAAGGAGGCCTGTCCATGAATACCGATCTGATCGTTCGCCCCGTCAGGCGTTACACGGTCCCCAAGTACCCTTCCTACCTGGACCCCAATCCCGCCGTGGGACCGCAAGCGCCAGCTTATCCCGGATGCCGCGAAGTGCTCGCGGCGCTGGCGAGCCTTGGAATCGGTGTAGCCGGGGCTGCTCCGCAAACGGCGGAAAAGGAAACTCCCCCGCCGCCGATCAGCGCCAATGATATCACGCAGAAAATTACTTATCCTGACGATACGGCCGGTTTTTATGGCGGCATGAACTTCGGGGGATACGGAACAGATTCGTTGGGACCAACCCGCATCACCGATCTATCTTACCTAGAAATACGCGACACAATTGAAGGAGTCTTCAAACAAGAAGGATTCGAATTGGAAAAGAATATCCCTGTCAAAACCGATTCTGTCGAATTTACCGCCGATGGTTACAATACCAGATCGAAAATTGGTTATGAGATTTATACACAAGAAACAGAATTCCGCAGCTTCAATCCCACCTATCGGATTGTCCATGATAAGGACCAAGAAACTCTAGTTCCTTGTTTTAATCAATACGATGTTATATCAAAAATCAATCTGATGGAATCGGGGCTCGAGAAAAAAAAGGCTATTCAACATTACCTAGCCCCTATACAGGCAAAAGAACTTTCGAAAGAAGAAGCGATGATCCTGGAAAAAAGAGCATCCCAAGACAAACGCTTCGTTCTCGCGATGGACGAACATCATCCTATCCTTGATGTACAGGTAGACTGGAAATTAACCAAACAGGAAATGCTTCAAATCGAAGCCCTCAACTCATCGGGAGAGTACTACAAAGCCGACAAATTAGAACAACAATTCTACGATGTTCATGATCAAAAGGCGCTAAAAGAAGCGAAAGAGAAACTCGCCAAAGGCGTTCGCGA
>CAZOKZ010000096.1:0-13033 GCA_964580585.1 uncultured Candidatus Sumerlaeota bacterium
CGGATGATGCCGCGACGTGTGTACGATCGAGTGCGTGAACAAATCCTTCCCCACGTGAAAATGGCGAACTTGCAGGGCCTTGGCGAACCGACTCTGTCGCCGATGTTCATGGAAATGCTGCGCGATGCGCGTGATCTGGGCCATCGCGTGCGGTTTGTCACCAACGCCTCGCGAATTGACGCGGAAATGGCCGTCGAACTGGCTCGCTCGCCGGTCGAAATGACGATTTCCATTGATGGAGCGAAACGAGAAACCCACGAGGACTCTCGTCCCGGTGCCTCGTTCGAGCAATTGTTCGAAGCCTTGGCCCACATGCAACGCGAATCGCAATCGTCCGAACGCCACCCCGGTTTCGTCTGGCGTGTCAACACCGTCGTGACCACGCGCAACATCGGCGAACTCGAAGGCATCATGGAAATTGCCAAATCACACGGCGCTGTCAGTTACATGCTCATCGCGCCCGGTGTCGGCGACCGCACGGACGCGTTCGCTCTCGATACCGTGACCCATCATCAGGACTTGCTACGCGAACGTTATCCGGCTCTTCAAAGTCATGCCGACGCGCTTGGGTTACAATTAATCGCGCCTTCGTTTGCGATTTCCAACGGCGATTCGGTTGTCGAAAAATCGTCAAACAGCAAGGGCAATGTATCGCATGGCAAATCGTACTTTCCCCAGAAATGTTTCGACCCATGGCGGACCATCTATATCGACGTGGACGGCTGGGTGAGACCCTGTTGCCGGGCTGTGTGGGTCGGGATGGGGAATATACTGTCGGAAGACTTCGCTACTATCTGGAATAATCATCATTACCGGCGCTTGCGTAAAACGGTAAACTCGAACAACCCGCCCAGCTTTTGCCGGGGGTGCTCGAACAACTGGGGGATCAATGGGGGCGACGAGCACTACGCGCAAAAACTTCTGGCTCGTGGCATAACGCTCGAACCGCCGCCGTCGGTGGGCGTGGAATGGGACCCCGTGGCGAAGAAACACGTGCCTGCCAAGTGATTTTCCAACAGCCTCCTATCCCACATCCAAACCCGTATTCACCGCTTCCACCAAAATCATCGAAAGTCCCACCGAATCCGCAAGATGCACCCGCTGGAGCCGACTTTGGTATTGACCTTTCTCCAACAAGTTTACATCTGTTCTACATCCTCGCGGCTCAGCTCCGCGATTAGGCTCCACAGGAGAGAAGCAATGATTCCCTTGCAAGAAGTTGATGTTCACACAGATAAGAAGGTGTTTTACAAAGTACATCTTGTCGCTCCTACCGGGGCAGCGCCGTTCTTAACCGAAGTGCTCGTCGATGACTCGGAGTTTGATCCCCCATTCCACTCGAACGTGTCATTTCATCAGCAGTTCAACAGTGCCAGTGACGCATTCACTCATGCGCTCAATTGGGTTAAGGGCTACAGCGCCAAGCATAGCTACACCATCAACCGTATCAACAACCCTTGCAACTGCGAGTTCCTCTCACAGAAAGACCAACAAGCGGTTGTCCAGGCGGCAGGTTTCACAATTCAGGTACAAGTCAATGGGGCATAACCAGTCATTCCAGCGGACTGTCAGAAAGCTGCGCCTTTTGCCATCCGACTGCGGTATTGACCTTCCGCAAACAAGTTTGCTTTAGTTCAACATCCTCGCGGCTCAACTCCGCGATTAGGCATTAGGAGAGAGCAGTGCCAGATTTCGTCACTGGAATTGATGATGTAGGAACAATGAACGCCAAGTGCTCTGGCTGGACTTTTGTATCTATTGAGCACGCCTTGTTGAGTGAATTCGAAAATAAGGCCACTCAAATTTTACAGTCGGCGAAACTTAAAAGCTTCCATGGAAGGGATTTTAAGCGCAAGAAATCTGATTCCTATATCGAATTCCTGAAGTTAATCCGATCAATGTTGGAGCGGGGTAACGGTTTTATAAGCTGCACATTGCTTGGGCAGGACTGGAAAGCAGAATTCGAGACATTTTGTGAAAAAGTAGTTGGTGGATCTTTTACAAAAGCCGGGGTTCCGGCTGGTGAGGTTACTGAAGCATCAAAACGAATAGCTGCCGCATTGTTCACCTTTCAAAGGCTGGCCTCAGAAAAAGTCCAAGGTGGAAGCACTCTAATTCAAATCGATCGCCATGCTCTTATAGATCAACTTGGGTCTTCGAAAATAGAGCTAAGGGGGGCTGAAATGTCTGGACAGTTGCCCATCGTCTCGGCGCTACGAGCCTACGGAAAAGTGCAATTCCCAAATGCTCCTGAAATTGAGCGAGATGGCATAGCAATCTGTCCAGATGAGGATTCATTTTTAGTTCAGGCTGCGGATATCGTTGGTAATTTCTCAACTGCATTTTTTTTTAAAAAACTCGGCAAGAACTCTAATTCGAATAATCTCAAATGCTCTGTGTTTGAAAAAGCATTTGGAGATATCCTAAATCTCAGCAGTTTTCCAGATTCAATAGCGTTAAGTGGTGATGACCTGGAGCTAGCTGAAGGTTCAGCGTCATTAACTTTTCGCATAGGTGGTGGAGATGCCTAACAAGGTGCTCGTGTGTGGTTAAGGAGAACAGGCACTAATTGATTAGTCGTCCCCGAGCATCTCCAACGTTTGCCAAGACCCCCCCGCCTTTCCCGTTGCGTCTGTGCCTGCCCCCGCCTAGCACTCTTTTCGCGTTTGTTGGACCACACTTCCGGACGCGGAAACACGCGTTGGAGGGCTCTCAGGTTGTCTTTTCTTCAAAAATGTCATTTACGGGCTGGCTGGCTGGGTCTCATTGCCTTGATGATTGCCTTCGCCATTGCCCCAATTCCGGTTGGTGCGCTCCAACCGTTTCCCCCAGACGGAACGAAAATTGTCGAAGTCGAGGTCGTCGGGTGCGAAAAATCCGACCCCGAGTCGATTCGTAAAGTCATGGAACTCAAGGCAGGCGAGTCGTTCGACGCCACCGCTGTGCGCCGAGATTTGCAGGCCATTACGGACCTGGGCTTCTACAATCCGCTCTCCATGAAAATGTCCACCGAGGAAATCGATGGCGGCGTGCGACTACTTGTTCAGGTGGATGAGCAGCCTGTTGTCAACAGCATCACATTCATCGGCAACATCACCTACACCGCTGAACGTCTCGAGCGAGAGCTGGATTTCAAGGTCGGCGATCTGCTGCCGCTTGCGGCGAAATCCACCACGACGCGCTCGATGCGGGGATTTTACGCGAAAGGCGGCTTCAAGAGCGCCACGGCCCGTGTTTCCACCGAAACCGC
The DNA here is from genome assembly GCA_964580585.1 of uncultured Candidatus Sumerlaeota bacterium. Classification (GTDB taxonomy): domain Bacteria; phylum Sumerlaeota; class Sumerlaeia; order SLMS01; family JAHLLQ01; genus CAZOKZ01. Next base: position 3,251 of record CAZOKZ010000096.1, read on the forward strand.
CGACGAACCTAATACCGTCAATGTGCAAATAGCCATCGATGAAGGCGAAAAGATCAAAATCAAAGACCTGATCGTTACGGGAAATGCGTACTTTTCCAATTTCCGTATCCGGTCCATGGCGACGAACTCGGGCAGTTGGCTGCTGTTCGACAATTATTACGACGACCGCGCGTTCGACGACGATTTGCGCCTGATCGAAGAGCGTTACCGCGACGCGGGTTTTCTCGACGCGACCGCGAAGCGCGGCAATTTCCGTTACAACGCCGCCCGTGCTCAGGTTTCTCCCGAAATCGTGATCAACGAAGGCCCCCGTTATACCGTTTCCGGCGTCGAGCTGAATGCAAATCGCCTCTTCACCGACGAGGAAGTTTCCGCGCCTTTCCTGCCCATGATCGGCAAGCACTTCAGCGGCGAAAAGTTCCGCGAAGGCGTGCAGAAACTCCGTCGATTGTATGGTGATCAGGGGTACGTGAACGCGGAATTCAACGGCCACTTCACGAAGAACCCGGAAGCAGGCACCGTGACGTTGGTGCTCGATGTCACTGAAAATGACGTGGTCTATGTGGGCGAAGTTTACATCAAGAAGACCGACGAAGATTACGAATTCGACCTGACACCCCTGGAAAAATTCACCGACTGGTCTTCGCCCGGTGTGAAAGACGACACGGTGCTGCGCGAAGTGAAGCTTAAACCCGGCGCCAAGTATCGTACCGCCGACGAAGTTCGCACCGAAGACCGGCTGCGCAACTTGGGATTCTTCCAATCCGTCGATGTGAATCGCAAACCAACGGGCGATCCGAAAGTGGATGACGTGGTGATCGTGGTCGAAGAAGACCCCGCTGCCGCGTTTTTCTCGGTTACGGCAGGTGTTGGCGAAGTCTCCGGTCCGTCGGTGGGCTTCAATTACGTAAACCCGAACCTGTTCGGCGAAGCCAAGGTGCTCAACATCGGCACCACGCTGGCCAAACGGTATAGTTCGTTCCGTATCAATTACCTGGATCGATACTTCAACGATTCGGACAATTCGATGGAATGGACGCTTTCACGCGAATTTGCTCAGTATCGCGGTTATGGCGAGCGTACGTATGGCACGAGCGTCGAATTCGGGCACCCGTACACCGAATACGTGAAGGGGTACCTGCGGGTGCGCGCCGAACATGTGCGTCTCGAGCGTCATGATACCGATGTTCGCGAGAGCATGTCCAGTTACCCTGTCTTTGCCGTGCGCGGCATGGTCGTGCGTGACCTGCGCAATAACAAGCGCTGGACAACGCGCGGTTACATGGTCAGCGGCGGTGTTGAAACTGGCGTGGCGCGTAATGCGATGATCAAGTTCCTCCACAGCTACGAATGGTACAAGTCGCTCGATAAAGAAGAAGACTGGGTGTACGCTTACAGTCACACGGTCGGCGTCCAGCCGTACCACGCCACTCATGTGGGGATTTCCGAGCGGTTTTTCCTCGGCGGGACGACGACACTGCGCGGTTTCGATGTGCGCGGTATCGGCCCGACGGACCGTGGAGCACGCGACGTGCATACGGGTGGCTCGATCATGATTGCTCAACGGCACGAATTGCGCCATCGCTTCACCAAGTACCTGCGCGGACGTTTATTCGTGGACGCCGGGATGTTGGAAGAAAGCACGTTCCAATTCGGCACGCCGCGCGTTGGAACGGGCGCGGGCATTTCGTTCGACATGGGCGCATTCGTTGTCGATGTCGATTTGGCTGCTGCTGCTGTGCGCCAAAGCCACGACCGCACGCGGGTGCTGCACTTCCGCATTCGGTCGAATTTCTAAGAAACTTTGCCCCTCAACGCTGGACGATCACGTCCGGCGTTGTTCGTTTATGAGGACTTCTGCATTGAATCATTTCGCCAAGATGTTTCGTTCAACCTTATTCGTCGCGGTCATTGTGGCAACGTGCGTCGCGCAGCCGTTTTCAGCCGTTCACGCCGAAGACGCAACACCGCCCGCCGAAGCCAAACCCACGCGCATTGCCTTTGTGGACATCGAGTTGATTGTCGAAAACAGCAAAGCCATCCGCATGGCGCTCGATGCGATGGATCGCGATCTGGCCTCGAAAGCGCGCGACATCGACGCGAAAGAACGCGAATTCCGTCGCCAGCGATTCGAGATGGACAAGCAGGAGCGCGTGCTTTCCGCCGATGAGCGAGCCAAACGCCGCGACGATCTCTCGGCGCTTCAAGAAGAAATCGATCGCATGAAGTTCGACATGGATCAGGAACTGCGCGCGCGCGAGCGGCAGCTTGAACCTGTGCTCGAGTTGATCATGCGGGTGGTGGCCGACGTGGCCGAGCGCGACAAGTTCGACCTGGTATTGCGGGGCGAGGTGGTCATTTACGGCAGCAGCCAGGTGGATCTGACGCCTGCTGTGGTGGCAGAACTGGACTCGCGCGCCGCCGAGGTGATCGAAACTTTCAAAGCCAAACCCATGGACGATGCTTCCTCGGATGCGCCCAGCGGGGCTCCCGAGAAAGAATACAAGGAAATCGTTCCCAACCGTGCGGGTTTGGACAATAACGACGAACTTCTTCCGATGATTCCATGACAACCACTGCCACCCCCATTACCCGAAAAACGGTCGCCGCCCCGCTGACATTCATGGGCAACGGCATTCACACCAACGCCGATGCAAGGTTGGCGATTACACCTGCCGATGCGGGCGCGGGCATTGTGCTGCGCATGGCCGGGACGGATTGGCCGCCGCTCACGGCGTCCATCGAACACGCCAAAGCCGAGCAATGCGATCGACGGACGGTGTTGCGCGGACCCGATGGGCAGTATTTTCAGCAAGTCGAACATGTGATGGCGGCGCTGTTTGCATGCGGGGTGACGGATGCCGTGCTGGAACAAGCGGGGCCGGAACCTCCGTTTCTCGATGGCGGCGCAAAGGAATTCATGGATGGTTTGCTGCGGGTCGGGACGCGTGATTTGAATGAGGAAATCGAGCCCCTGGTTGTTACCCGCCCGGTCAGCGTGACCGACTCCGACGCGGAACTGGTTGCTACGCCTCACGACGGGTTGCGGTTGAGTTGCTTTGTCGAATTCCCCGGCACGGTGGTTGGCTCGATGGGCATCAGCGTGGAAATCACGCCCGAGAGCTTTTTGTCCGAAGCAGCGCCCGCCCGCACGTTTGCGCTGGAACGCGATTTGGAAGCTTTGCGCCAGGCAGGACTGGCCAAAGGCGGCTCGTTAAAGAATGCGGTTGTGTTCAGCGAGACCGGTTATTTGAATGAAACGCTTTTTTTTGATGACGAAGTGGTTAGACATAAAATCATTGATTTGCTGGGGGATCTGGCGTTGATCGGACGCCCTCTGCGCGGACATTTCTGGGCTTGGCGCGCGGGGCATCGCAGCCATGTTCGTTTCGCGGAAGCCCTTGCGAAGGAGTACTTGATTAAATGACAGATAGACCCAATTTTATCTACGAAGCTCCCTTTGGAGTTCACGTTATCCGTAAAATCCTACCTCATCGGTACCCATTTTTGCTGGTTGACGGCATCACCGAGTTGGGCACGGATTATATCCGAGGTTTTAAAAACCTCTCGGTGAACGAAGAATTGCTTCAGGGTCACTTCCCCGACGAACCGATTTATCCGGGCGTCTTGCACGTCGAATCGCTTGCTCAAATGGGAGCATGTTGGATTTTAGCCCAGGAACAAAACGTCGGAAAAACAGCTTATCTCATGAGCGTCGAATCGGCGAAATTCCGTCGTCCGATTGTTCCCGGCGACCGTCTTGATATGCTGGGGAAAATCACAAATCTGAAGTCGCGCACGGGCCGCTTGGTGGGCGAAATTCGCGTCAACGATCAGTTAGTTTCCGAAGCCGTCGTGCTCTTTGCGTTTCAAAAGTCGGAGCCGCGCTAAGTCGCCTTCGCTTAAAAGGTATTCAATGAGTTCAAACCATTCTTACGTTCAAGGTAACGTTCCCGAAGTCATCGGTCTGATCGCCGGTGAGGGCGACTTTCCCGTGCTGCTGGCTCAGGGAGCCCTCAGCGCAGGCGCCAGGCTTGTTGTCTTCGGTATCCATGGCCTTGCCAGTGAGCGGTTGCAGGAACTCGCGACGCATTTTTACACGCTGAAACTGACCGAAATGACGCGGCTGTTCGACCTGTGCCATACACACGGCGTTTGCCATCTGACCATGGCCGGACGCGTGCCGCATAAAGTTTTGCTCAAACAAATCAGCCTCGACCCGCGCATTCTCAAGGTGCTCGGTCGTCTGAAAAATAAAAAAGCCGACTCGTTGCTTCTCGCCGCCACCGAGGAAATCGAGCGCGAAGGCATCGAGGTTCTCGACTCCACCCTTTTCCTGAAATCCTGCATGCCGGCGCCCGGATTGCTGACGCCTCAATCGCCTCCGAGCGATGATATTCTGAAAGACATGCATTTTGGTTACCCGATCGCCAAGGAAATCGCGCGGCTCGACATTGGTCAAACCATCGCCGTGAAAAACCAGATCGTCGTTGCGGTGGAAGCCATCGAAGGCACCGACGAGTTGATCAAACGGGCAGGCAAACTTGGCGGCCCTGGCGTTGTCTTCATCAAGGTCTCTAAACCGCGCCAGGATATGCGTTTCGACGTTCCCGTGATCGGCATGCAAACGTTCCGCAATTTGGTAGATATCAAGGCGGGCGGTCTTTGCGTGACCTCGGGCCAGACGATCTTTCTGGACCGAGACGAGGCAATCGATCTTGCCCACCGGCACAAAATTAGCGTGTATTCATACCAGGAAACTGGCCTCGAAACACCCTACGAAGACGTCATCCGTTAAACGGTCCGGGTTTTGCAACCCCCTGTGATGGCGGCTCGTGGGTGGATGCCGCCTGTTTTCCACAATCACACTGATCCGACCGAGGAGATGACCCCATGGCTTATACGCTTCCCGAATTGCCATATGCATACGATGCGCTCGAACCACACATTGACGCGCAAACCATGCAGATTCACCACACGAAACACCATCAGGCGTACATCAACAACGTGAACGCCGCTCTCGAAGGCCACGCCGATCTGGCAGCCAAGTCCATCGAAGACCTGGTGGCTGGTTTGAGCACTGTGCCCGATGCCGTCAAAGGCGCCGTGCGCAATAACGGCGGCGGTCATGCCAACCATTCGTTGTTTTGGACCGTGATGTCGCCCAACGGCGGCGGCGCTCCGGATGGTGATTTGGCGGCGGCGATCAACGCGGCCTTTGGCAGCTTCGACGACTTCAAAGCCAAGTTCGAAGCGGCGGCGAAAACCCGTTTCGGCAGCGGCTGGGCATGGCTGGTGGTCAGCAACGGCGCGCTCGAAGTGACCTCGACCGCCAACCAGGACAGCCCGCTTTCCGAGGGCAAAACGCCGATTCTTGGGCTCGATGTCTGGGAACACGCCTACTATCTGAATTACCAAAACCGACGTCCGGATTACGTTTCGGCCTTCTGGAACGTGGTCAATTGGGCCGAAGTCGCTCGCCGATTTGCCGCCGCAAAGTAACGACCGGTATAAGCATGCCAAGTAAAATTCGGCATGATGGTGGACTCGTAATATAACCTCAGAGAGTTCAAGAGTTTCCAAGATCAAGACGCGCGAAGCGAGGACGACCAAAGCGTAGCGGAGCTACGTTGCGGAAGTCCGAGACTGATGCGCAACGCCGAGATTGGGAACTTTTTGAACTCTCTGTGGGTTTGTATTGCCCAGGTCGGTTGTTTTATGTCCAGTAAATACCCGCCGCGCGGACCCATTGCATCACGCCGATTTTGGGCAACCCAGGACCCGATTGCATGCCACGCCTTTTTGTTTTCCTCCCCGCTTACAACGAAGAAAAATGCCTGCCCCCGCTCCTGCATTCGTTTCATCGCCTTTTCCAGAAATTGCCTGCCGATTATAAACCGGTGATCGTCGTGGTGGACGACGGCAGTAAAGATAATACTGCCCGCGTCGTACGCCGAGCCGCTAAAAAAGGCATTTCGGTCGATCTGGTCCAGCACCCGAAAAACAAAGGTCTCGGCGAAGCGATCAAGACCGGTTTGCGTGAAACGGCGAAGCTTTCCAACGACCCCAACGACATCGTTATCTGTATGGATGCCGATAACACGCACCCGCCTAGCCATATTCCCTCGATGATTGAAAAAATGAGGCGCGAAAAGGCGGACATCGTGATCGCCTCGCGCTATCGCCGGGGGAGCAAACAATACGGCGTGCCGCTCAATCGTCAAGCCATGAGCCTTGGCGCGCTCTTCCTCTTCTGGCTCTTTTTGCGGCTTGATGGCGTGCGTGATTACACATGCGGCTATCGTGCATACAGGCTGGAATTGGTGCAAAAATCCCTGAATCACTATGGAGATAAGATTATCACGCGTGCGGGTTTTGCCTGCACCGACCAACTGCTCGTAAATATGGCGGCGCTCGGGGCGAAAATCCGCGAAGTGCCCTTCATTTTGCGCTATGATCGCAAGCAGGGTGAAAGCAAGTTACAGCTTGGGACGACGATTCTGGAAACGTTTGCGCTGTTGGCCGCGGGACGCAAAAAACTCAAGCAAAGCAAATACAGATAGCGAGTTAAAAGGAGGGCGCCGGGTGGGGAGCCCGGCGCAGGTGGGAGAAAAGGGGGAGTGTGGGATGGAGGAAGTCCCAATTGGGGAGGTCTTCGGAGGGGGAACCGATTCGGGAGATGACCTTGGGGTTCCTTCCCACGTATCTTGATAAAGCGTTATTCGGACCAAGTCGTAGAAATTCGGGGTTCGTGCGGCGGTAATTATTGTTAGTCTATAAATATCAACTGTTTACAAGTGCTTTGTTGTGGCGCCCAATATTCATGTTTTCACGCGCTATCGAAAAAATTGCTGGGTAAGAACATGGACGGGGTAATTTCTTTCACGCCAATGTGTGCGACATTTCGCACGCATTGTGCGTGTGTGCACCATTGATCCGAATTGTCCGGGAAACAAAAAAGCCGACCGGGAAACAAACCGGTCGGCTCTGGAGACTGCAAGAAGCATGGATCATTGCCAGCCGTTGAAATACGGTAAAGCCGCCGCCGTCTTGTCGATCTGCTCGCCCGAAGCCAGCAGTTCCAGCGTCGAGTCCCAACGCCCTTCCAGAAATTGCTGGCGAGGACCTTCGGCCAAGTCGAAACGAACCGATTCATTGCCAAACGTAATGGTCTTGGATTCCAGATCGACCGTAAAACCGAGTTGTTTATCTGCTTCGTTGGCATCCATCAGTTTTTGCGCCGTCTCGGCATCCACCGTGACGCACGGAATGCCGAGCGCCACACAGTTGCCATAGAAAATTTCGGCGAACGATTCGCCAATGATGGCTTTGATTTTTTTGCCCCAACGCATAATAGCCTGCGGAGCATGTTCGCGCGAGGAACCACAGCCGAAATTCTTGTTCACAATCAGGATTTCCGCGTCGGCGAATTCCGGATTGTCAAAGGCATGCGTCAAGCCTTTCTGCTTGAGCTGTGCGCGGTCGTCTTCAAACGCGTGCTCGCCCAATCCATCGAATACCACACAGCGCAGATAACGCGCCGGGATGATGCGGTCGGTGTCGATATCGTTTCCACGCACGCTGATGGCTTTGCCCGAGATGCGGATGCGTTTTGCGTCTTCCATTTTACTCTATCCTTGAATTTAGTCGAGTTAGCGAGGCTTGGTCTCAGGACACGCCGGCCATTTTGCCGATTTCGAACAGCTCGCGCGCATCGGTCACTTCGCCGGTAATCGCGGCGGCGGCCACCATGACGGGCGACATCAGCAACGTGCGCCCAACGGGCGAACCTTGACGACCTTTGAAGTTTCGGTTCGACGACGACGCGCAAATTTCACGGCCTTTCAGCTTATCCGGATTCATGGCCAAACACATCGAGCAGCCAGCTTCGCGGAAATCGAATCCCGCCTCGGTGAAAATCTTGTCCCAGCCGCGTTCGCGAAGCTGCTCGCGCACGGTTTGCGAACCGGGCACGACGATGGCCCGCACATGCGGGGCGACTTTGAAGCCGCGGCCTTCGATCTGGCGGATGACCTCTTCGAAATCGCTCAGTCGGCCGTTTGTGCACGAGCCGATGAACGCCACGTCGATTTTGGTGCCTTTGATCGGCTGGCCCGCTTCGAACGACATGTATTCGTAGGCTTCTTTGATCAGTTCCTGCTCGGTTTTGTCGAATTGGTCAAGTGACGGAATCGCGCCATTGACCGAGGTCGATTGGCCCGGCGTGATACCCCACGTGACGATGGGCTCGATGTCAGCGGCGTCGTAAACCACCACGTCATCGTATTCCGCATCGGCGTCCGACTTCATCGTTTCCCAATAATCTACAGCACGATCCCACGCTTCACCCTTCGGGGCGAACGGACGGCCTTTAATGTAATCGTACGTGGTTTGGTCGGGGTTCACGTAACCGCAACGCGCGCCGCCTTCGATCGACATGTTGCAGACGGTCATGCGTTCTTCCATCGTCATGTTGTCGAAAACTTCGCCCGCGTATTCGTACGCGTAACCGACGCCGCCCTTCACGCCGAGTTGCTGGATGATGTACAACGTCACGTCCTTGGCGTACACGCCGGGGCGCAACTTGCCGTTCACCTCGATGCGGCGCACCTTCAGCTTGCTCATGGCGAGCGTTTGCGTCGCCAGTACGTCGCGCACTTGCGAGGTGCCGATGCCGAACGCGATGGCGCCGAACGCGCCGTGGGTCGATGTGTGCGAATCGCCGCAACAAATCGTCATGCCCGGCTGGGTCAAGCCTTGCTCGGGGCCGATGATGTGAACGACGCCCTGCTCGCCTTTTTCCGGCGCGAAGTAGCGAATGCCGAACTGGCTGGTGTTATTTTCCAGGGCAACGAGCATTTCCTCGGCGAGCGGATCGGCCAGCGGCCGCGCCTGGCTGTGCGTCGGAATAATGTGATCGACGGTGGCGAAATTCCGCTGGGGGAATTTGACCGTCCATCCGCGCTCGCGGATCATGGCGAACGCCTGGGGCGAGGTGACCTCGTGGATCATCTGCAATCCCATCAGCAGTTGCCATTGCCCGGACGGCAATTGGCGAACGGCATGACGTTCGAAGACTTTCTGGTACAGGCTCTTGCCCATGGAAGAGGCTCCTTACAACGGGCGCGGGGGCTTCCCGCGCGAAATATCCCCCGGTTGTCTCGGGTCGAAAACCGGGCCTGCTTCGATGAGAAGCAAAATCCCGGCCCCGTTCCGGCATCAACCGCCGAGGGAGCAAAAAGTATGCATAGGAGAGGGGCAGGCGTCTAGCGGGAAGATGCTCAGGGCGTTGCTGTTTTCCGAATCGAAAAGATTTACCACGAAGACACGAAGACACGAAGTTTCACAAAGGAAAAGCTTCAAACCGCAAAGACGCCAAGTCACTAAGGAACGCGAAGCAAGGAAATTGATAAATTCTTCTCAGCGCCTCAGCGTCTCTGCGCGATGAATTCACGTTTTCGTGTCTTCGCGAATTGATTTTTTCTCAACTCGTACCAAGTGTTCCTCATTTGGGAGGTTCACGAGTTGGGAGACCTCGTTTTTCAAGCCTGAAGGGCTTCGACATCCGATAGCCCAGGGCAAAGCGCGAAGCGCGACGCCCTGGGTAGAGAGGGGGTATTTTCCGAACCCTGAAGGGGTTCAATAGGGTGGGGGAGCAGTGTGTCGCGCACTTTCAGCGCGCGGACGCTTTACGTTTGTTTACCCAGGGCGTCGCGCTTCGCGTTCGCCCTGTATCCATGAATGCAAAGCAGCCGTCCTTTCCGAACGAGTTTTAGGTGGAAC
>CAZOKZ010000097.1:0-12469 GCA_964580585.1 uncultured Candidatus Sumerlaeota bacterium
CGCTGGTTTGCGCGCTGTACCTGGGCAAACGTTACAATTATCCCAGCAATGAATTCGCTCCTCACAGCCTGGTGCTTTCCGCCATTGGCGCGGGTCTTCTGTGGGTGGGCTGGTTCGGCTTCAACGCGGGCAGCGCACTGGCTGCCGACGGCACGGCGGCTTCGGCTTTTGCCGCCACGCACTTCTCTGCGGCAGGCGCAGCGATTTCCTGGATGACCGCTGAATGGATTTCGCGCGGCAAACCCAGCTTACTGGGTGTGATCTCCGGTGCTGTGGCTGGTCTGGTCGGTGTGACCCCGGCGGCGGGCTTCGTTTCCCCGGTCAGCGGCTTGATCATCGGTCTTGTCACCGGCGTTGTTTGTTTCGCAGCCGTCACGATGTTGAAACCCAAACTGGGCTTCGACGACTCGCTCGACGTTTTCGGTGTTCACGGTGTGGGCGGTATCACGGGTGCGATCTTAACGGGCGTATTAGCAACCTCAGCATGGGGCGCTGGCGAAGCCGGTCTGATCGATGGAAACCCCGGTCGCGTGGTACAGCAAATTCTCGCCGTCCTCGTCACTATTGTGCTCGCGGTAGTGGGCACCTACATCATCCTGCTGGTGGTGGACAAAACCATCGGCATTCGCCCGACAACAGAAGACGAAATTACGGGTCTGGACGTCGTGGATCACGGCGAAGCGGGCTATCACAACTTGACGCCTTAATCTTTGAGCGGATCGAGTCGTCTTATACAAAACCCCGGGAAGGCTTCGCTACCCTTCCCGGGGTTGGTTGTTTTTATGGAACGCTTTCAGCGTTCAGATGGCTTGTGGACCATCTACCCAGGGCGCCGCGCTTCGCGCTTGCCCTGGGCTATCGGATTTTCAAGCCCTTCAGGCTTGCTTTCTCTATGCACAAGAGTCGTTCGTTTTCTGATTCAACCTGTGTTTTTAACGCTTTGTTCGCTTGTGGTCTCTGATTTTCCTGAGTTCGTCCAAGCGATATTCTTTTGATCTCCAAAAATGAGAAGAGGGGTTGGAAACATTGTTGTAATCTACATATTTCACATACTTTCTTTGCCCTAAAAACGTAAATCGGAAAATAAGAAATAGAACTGTATAGCACCCAGCGAAGATGTAGAGAATGAAATCCAATCCGCGTAACGACTCGACATTGGAGAACGAAATGGTACCCCCTAATACCAATGAGAAAAAGGCATAGAGAGACATACTTTTTGAAAATTTGCTGCTATACTTTTTCATTCATCCCAAACCCTTGAGATGAGGCGTATAAATAAGTCTTTTGTTTACTTCACCCACTCAATCACCTGTTTCACCAACTTCTCGATGCCAGTGGCGACGGCGCTGGGCGAGGCCGCGCCAAACATGTACGATGGAACGCTGACGACTTTGTTAGCTTCATCAATAGCAAGCGCATCCACGGAACATTTCACATGTTTTGCTCCCATGGCTTCGATGGCTGCAGCGGTGTCTTCGTCGTTGCCGATGGTGAGCGCGACATTCTCGCCAAGCACTTTGGCGGCGACCACGGGGGCGATGCAGACGAACCCGAGCGGTTTGCCCGCGGCGTGAATTTCACGAATGAGGCGATCGACTTCCGGATGAACGCTGCAATTGGGTCCATCGACGGCAAACGAGCTGAGGTTTTTCGCTGCGCCGTATCCGCCAGGTAAAATCAATCCATCGAGTTGAGAAGCTTTAACCGTTTTTGCGCTACGCACCTTACCGCGCGCGATACGGGCCGATTCCACCAGCACGTTGCGCGTTTCACCAACCGCGGGTTCGCCTTTCAGGTGGTTGATCACGTGACGTTGGGGCACGTCTGGAGCGATGAACATCACGTTCGCTCCCGCTTTGTCGAGATAGAGAAGCGTGAAGACCGCTTCCTGGATTTCCGAGCCATCGAATACGCCGCAGCCGGAAAGCATGACACCAATTGTTTTCGCCATGATTGAGAGACTCCCTCTGGATTCAAGAACTGAGAACGGGGGCGATGCAGACAAGTGCGAGTTTTCTTGGCTGAATTTACCGAACGGGGCCTGCTCGACGCCAGCGTTTTTCCGGCGAGTTTTACTTTGGAACCGTCCACAAATCCGGCACTCGCAGCGTTAATAGGGGAGGAGAGGAAAAATTCACCTCGCCACTGGGCTGTGATTTTGCTAAGAATGAGTAGTTAGAAGGGAGTTTGTCGCCATGATTCGTCGTCCCAAATCCCAACGAGGCATTGCGCTGCTGTCGATGATTCTGGCATTGGCGATTGTCGGTATTTTAACGGGTCTGTACATGGGACCGGCTGGGACGCCTGCCGCGCCCGGAGCCAAACCATGGCCGCAGGTTCAAACGGACCGTGCGCGTAGTTCGGTGTGTGTGGCAAACCGCAACACGGCAAAAACGCAACTGATCATGGACCAGATCGACAATTACCACGCGTCGAAAACACCGCAGGGTATGATCGCGACGGCGAAAAAACTCCCGAGCTGCCCCGGCGAAGGGAAATTTTACATCGCGGGAAACGAAGAAATCCTCTGCACCCAGCATATCGAGACGCCGAAGTTTCACGAGATGCTGAATTTGTAACGATCAGGGTTTGAATTCGGCAGAACGCTTGAATTTACTCCGCAACGACATCCCCGGTTTCAACCCCAACGCGCGTCTTGCGGGCGCTTTCACTCGATTCAGCGCCATGGCACGCAGCATCTTTTTGTAATTGCCGCCTAGCGCTGGGTCATCGGTAGGGTAGTCGATCCAGGATTCTCGTCCAAACCATCGTTTGGCAAATTCCAGCAGCGATTCTTCGCTTACCGAACGCATCAGGTCCTGCGGGAACATGGCAACGGTGCATTCGGGTAAATCCTGTCTGGGAATTTGCACGAACGGTTCATCGGTAATGAATGATGCCAGCACTCGTTTCCAATCCAACCCCTGATTTCCGAACAAGTGTATCCCCGATCCCGGACGCGAGTTCATCTCAATCAGATAAAGGTCCCCGGTGCCTTCTTCAATCAACAAGTCCTGACATCCGAATCCGTGAAATCCGGTGATTTCTCCGATACGACGATGCAACTCTTCAATTTCTGGCATTACAAGCGATCGGCGAAAACACGACGGACCGAATTTTCCTGGATACGCGCGTTCTTTGTACCAACTCCCGAACATGATCGGGCGACCTCGGTGATAGAGAGCTTCGGTTACTGCATTACGTCCCACAACGAATTGTTGGATGATCGCTCGAGGGCTTTCGGGATCGGTCAGTGTGGACTCATGCAACGTTCTCTCGGTCTCAAAAACTTGAATACCTTTTCCTGCGTGCCCATCGATGGGTTTACGAATAATGGGAAAACCGATTTCGCGCGCGGCGGCGAGTTGCTCTTCTTGCGAATTAGCAATTCGAGTGCGTGGAATGCGAATCCCTTGGTGCTGCATTTCCAGATAGAATTTATCTTTATGAACGATGGTTTCAAAAATTTCAGGGGCGAATGGAAACCAATTCTTCACCCATGATTCTTCCAGGAACGGTTGGATTGCGTGAATGGTGGGATCGTCTTCTAAAATCACCCACGCAAAACGGTTGGGGTGTTCGGTAAGAAAAGCGTGCAATCGTTCGATGATCCCCTGGGGCGAGGCATCGACTTCGATGCGTTCGTCGATATGCCTGGACATCCAAACGGGCACGTTGGGCGGCGCCATGACGACAACGCGAAAACCCGCTTGGCGAAACACCCAAGGTTGGCGGGCCAATCCCATCATATAACAACTGCTGACCAGCAGGATTTCCGGTTTTGAACGATCAACCAATGGCGCACTACCCATGCAGGAGTCCGTTTGCACGATGACAAATGATAGGTGCTGCATACATCAACGGTGGGGGTGGAAGAAAGCCTTAAACACGAAGACGCCTTTCCTGGAGATGAAAGGCGTCCCGTGCCCTCTTGCACGATGATGGTTGGGTGTCAGGATGAAGTTTTTAGTTTAGTTTACATTCACAAAGAAATCGGTGCCGCCGTTGTTGTCCCAGTGCGATGCGCCGTTTCCGTCGATGACTTCGATCGCATATTGAATCGTGTCGCCCGAATTGAACGTGCCCATATCCACGTGCCACCAATCGTTGTTGCCGATCACGTCGCTGAAGCTCATCGCTTCCGATGCCCACGCGCCGCCATTGACCGAGTAAACCACGCGAGCCGACACGGCATTACCCGCCGGGTACGATTCGATGTTGATCCAAAGATTGTCTTCCGCTGTGACGTTGCCATTGAACGGCCAGTTGTAGGCGTTTCCAACCCACTCGATGGGACCGCCGATGCTGCCAGCCGGTCCGCCTTCGACGGTGTAGTATTGGCCTTCGTTGTTGACCAGTAGAACGATGGTGTCGCCGTCACGCACGTCCTGCGTCACCCAGTAATTGTCGGTGCCCGCATTTTGAGCTTCACTCCAGGTGGCACCGTTGTCGGTGCTGGTGCGCCAGACGCGTTGACCGTTAACCGAGGTCACGAGCACGAGACCCGCTGAGGTAGGCTGGAGAGCGAATGCGCTGGTGTTGCCTTCATGCACGAGTGCCGGGGCGGACCAGGCGCTGGCAGCGGTGCGTGTCGAGGCGTAGAGTCCACCACCCGCCGGACCGGTGTTGTAGGAAATGTTTGTCAGCACGTTGCCCATGTCGGCGGCAAGTTGTGTGGCCTGGCCTGGGATGACTTCTGTGGACCATGTGGCGCCCGAATCGACGCTTTGGTGGTAACGATATGTGGTGAAACCGCCGTACCAGGATTGCTGCATCGTTGTCAGGAAAACGTTTCGCCCGCGAACGACGAGGTCTTTGGGATAAGCCGTTGTTTTGTAGCTGCTCACCGTGGTGATATCGGCGGCGGGCTCGAAAGCGGTGGCGTCTTTGTGCTTGCGCATCAGCTTGATCCGCGACGTTTCCGGCGCGGTGAAATCGTTGAACGCGCAATAAACGTAATCCGCGTCGGCATAGAGGTTTGCGTAGCGCGCGACCGGCGAGAAAATGCCGAGGTGCTGAATCGGAGCCGACCACGTCTGGCCGTCGTCGGTGCTGCGGATATAGGAAGAAGAGTAGGAATTTTCCATGTCTTGCAGGAACACATGGATACCGCTCTCGGAAACCGCGATAGAAGGATACATGCCGTAATCATCGAGCACGACCGGCGCCGTCCAGGCGCCTCCCGTTTTTTTCGACAGGTAAACCTTGGGGGTTTGCGGATAATCGCCTTCGGTCCACACGGCATACGTCGTGCCGTTGTAGGCTGCGATATCGAATCCGTAGGCATAACCATTCGTTGGCAACGCAGAGGGTGCGCTCCAGGCGTAGTTTACCGTTCCGGAAGGTACCGTGAAGCTGTAGTTCGCGCCATTGGCGCTGTCCCAGATGTTGCCGCCTACGTTGTCGTAGCCATGGAAGTAGAACGTGACGTTCGAGCCAGCCTCGAAAGAAGCGTCCGGCGTGAATTGCCACTTCGAGTTACCGTCCACATTGCCCGTATAGGACATGGGATACAGCGTCCAGGGACCGTTATCGACTTTGACGCCGACCTCGGCATTCAATCCGAAGTAGTCCTGGTTCATCAAAATGCTAAACGATCCCGGGTTGCCCGCAGTGTGACGTTGGAGGCCGCCATAAACGCCCATCCAGGTGGGAATAGCGCTGGCAGCCGATGCCAAAGTCAGTGCAGCGGTGGTGAGAATCGTGTTGCGGAAGTTGGTTTTCATGTTGGTGTTCCCCGTGAAATAAAGTTTTTATTTCGTTCTTGGTCGCGACCCGCCTTTTCGAGGTCGAATCGCGTTTTCGTTGGGTGCGGCCAAGGGGGTAAGGGCATCGCGGGGGCTGAGTCACTACCAGAATCGGTAGTGGAGGGGCGGATTCTATAAACGTTTTTATATAAAATTTTATCTCCCCATAATAATTTTATACAAACGAATCCCGATAATTCTTGGGGCGGAAAATCAGGGTTTTTGCTCACTCCATCGCGGATGCATGATTTTCTTGCGGTTACAACTCGCGTTTGCAACCGTCGGTATCTCGCCCGTTTTTTATCGAAATCAAAAGGGTTGAGGCGCTGACACATATTTCATCAGAATGATTCATCTCGTTTGAGGCGATATTTTTTTATGGCGAAGTCGATTATAAGCGTCGAAAATCTGCGGATTCGCGTCGGAGCGGATAAAATTCTGCTCGAAAATGCCTCGTTTTCACTCGAACCGGGTGAATGGGTGGGGCTTTGCGGGCCAAGTGGATCGGGAAAATCGCGGCTTTTATCGGCAATTCTGGGGTTTTCGGAGGCGGAATCGGGGGAAATTGTGCTCGAAGGCCGCCGACCTGCGTCTGCCCATCACCCGCCTCACCTCGATTATTACACGCCACTGGCCGCGGTGTTTCAGGAAAGTGCGCTGCTGGACGAACTGACCGTGCGCGAAAACCTGTTGTTGGCGGGTGCAACGCCCGAGCGAGCTGACGTGCTCTTGCGGCGTGCGTTGCTCGATCCAGGAGCGGATGGCGAAAAGTTGCCTTCGGCGCTGAGTGGCGGCATGGCGCGGCGCGTGGCGTTGGCGCGTGCGTTGGCACGAACGCCACATGTGTTGATTTTAGACGAACCGTTGGCAGGCGTGGACCCAAAGACGCGTGATTTGCTCGTCGAGTGGTTGCGCGAACTGCGCACTGAACATCCCGAGATGGCGGCGATTGTCGTCGCGCACGAAATCGACGTGCTCACTGGATTGTGCGACCGAGCACTGGTGCTCCGTCCCCATGAACGTGCACTGCGTGATGTGAATCTCTCCGTCCCCGAAGAGGAACAACGCAGAAGACTTCTCGGTGCGGAACTGAACGAATCGACCATGGGGACGGAGAAGACGTCTCCGTCCCCGACACCGTCGCTCGTCGCGGAATTGCACGCACAACTGCGTGACGTATCGCTTGCCGTGTGGGAGGGCGTGTTGCTCGCGCCTCGCTTGCTCGCCAGCCTGCCGTCGGGATTGGCGCATCCACGATTCGTCGAGTTTTTCCTGCGCTACGGATTTCTTTCCCTGCCGTTCATTTTGATCGTGAATTTAATCATCGGGTTGTCGCTCGTCATTCAAACGGAAGCCATCTTGTTGCCGCTACGCCAGACGCAACGCATTCCCGAAGCCATGGCGGCGGCGGTGATCGAGGGCTTCGGCCCGTTGCTTGTCGGCTTGCTGATGGCGGGGCGTGCGGGGTCGTCGCAATGCGGCGAAATCGGCATGAAACGCCTGGCGCGGCAATGGGAAGCGCTCTGGCTCGTGGGTCGCGACGCGGACGCGGAGCTCTTCGCACCGCGAGCGATGGGATTGGTGCTCGCCATGCCGGTGCTGGTGCTCGCGGGCTTGGGAGCGGCGCTGTTTAGCGGCGCGTTGTACTTCCGCGTGTTTTCGTCGTCGTCGCTGACGGGTACATTTTATCTGTCCGACCTCGCGCAGCAAATCACATTCACCGGCGTGGCGGCGGGGTTACTGAAAGGCTTGTGTTTCGGGCTCGGGATCGCGTTTTGCGCGTACATCGTCGGCCGCCGCCCGGCAAATTCATCGGAAGAAGTCGCGCAATCGTCCACGCTCGCCACCACGCTCGCCGCAGCCGCCGTGATCCTGATCGATTTTGTGATTAGCCTGGTGCAGTTGTGATTTTTAAAGGATGAAGGATGAGGGATGAAGGATTTAAAATGCGCACAAGGAAAGCGACAATTTACTTCTGTGCAATTTGTCGCACTTGAATCAGGTCTCCGTGGGTGATCATGTTAGTGGCCTTGCCTGTTATATTACTACAACATCAGGCAAATGAAGGGGACTTCAATTATATGGAATGATGAATGCGTTCTATGTACCGAAACATTCACCACTCTCAAGAGCAACACGTTTGATAACATCCATAACGTCGATCTTCAAAATGTCACCCTCAATTTCATAGTGCCAAGGCGGCTCCACGAAACACGACCAAAGTCGTTCCCCTCGTATGTTCCAAACAGAAAGTTCCAATTCAGCACACATCACGACGAAATCCCCATGGCGATACCAACACCAAAATCCACACTCCGTTTGCACCAAAGCAAGTCTTTGAATGGGATCGAGCGAAAAACAAAGGATTTGGGTGCCAGCACCGAAAAAGAAAACTTTCGTCTCGGGTATTAACAGGACGCCAGGGTGGTATCCGCTTTGCGGACCAGGTGCAAAGTTTCCCTCGATGAGCAGGTTGATCGATTTCTCACAGTCGTACACATTTACTGCCAGATAACCATCGCGAATTTCGGCGTCTGGAAAGTGCTCGATATGCCCCGCGTTCGACTTTAAATATAGTTCCACATCCTCTCGATCAGTGGTCATCAAAACCGTGTAATTACCGATAGTGGCGTAGAACATATTCGTCTCTTGGGAGATCAATTACGTGGATTCCTGGAACTCTCGCTTCAAGCTATTTCAATATTTTGCAATCAAATATTTCTTGAACGCTTCGTAATCCGCCGCCATGCGGTCGAAGTCTTCCGGCAGGTCGTCGAGTTTCGCCAGCGACGCGGGCACGTCGGGCACGATGCCGAGAATTCGCTCGATTTCGTCGGGGAATTTCGCCGGATGCGCGGTCTCGACCACCACGGCGGACGCACCGCCGAGCGGTTCCGCTGCGATGTAATCCAGGAACCCGCGCCAGCCCACCGCGCCGTGCGGTTCGAGCAGAAGTTTGTGCTCTTCCCACGCCTGCTTGATGGTCGCGCGCGTTTGTTCGTCGCTGACCGACGTGGAAAACAGATCGCGGCGCATGGCTTCCATGTCGGGTTCGCGGTGCACGTTGCCCTTTTCGTCGAGGTGTCCGCCGTACACCGAGACGAGACGCGCCAGATTGCTCGGATGTCCCACGTTCATCGCGTTCGAAATGCAGTTACGCGAAGGTTCGATTTTATTGTATTCCTCGGTGCGCAGGTACACGGGCACTTCGTCGTTGGCGTTCACCGGCACGACCATGCGCTTGATCGGGAGGCCCATTTCGCGGGCGAAAATCGCCCCCATCATGTTGCCGAAATTCCCCGACGGCGTCACGATTACCAACGGTTCGTCGTCCGAACGCGTCAGGCGCGACCACGCGTAAATATAATACACCGATTGCGGCAGTAGGCGCCCGATGTTGATCGAGTTGGCCGACGAAAGCGGAATCGCTTTCAGGTCCGGGTCCGCGAATGCCTGCTTCACCATGGCCTGGCAATCGTCGAACTTGCCGTCGATGGCGATTGAGCGAATGTTGTTTTTCAGCGTCGTCATCTGCTTGCGCTGGCGGTCGCTGACTTCGTCGATGGGAAACAGCACGCAAACTTTGATGCCTTCGACGCCATGGAACGCGCTCGCCACAGCGGAGCCCGTGTCACCACTCGTCGCGGTCAGGATCACCAGCTCGCGTCCGTCTTCGCGCACGAAATTACCGATAAGTCGCGCCATCATGCGCGCGGCAAAATCCTTGAACGACGCCGTTGGACCGCGATCGAGCCGCATCACATGCACGCGGTCGTAAACGGGTTCGAGCGGTACGTCGTAATCGTACGCGTCGAAGCACAATTCGCGCAGCAAATCGCGGTCGATGCAGCCTTCGGCGTACGCCCACAAAATTTCGAATGCAATTTCGGGGTACGACTTGTCACGGAACGACGCCAGTTGCTCGCGCGTCAGTTTCGGAAACGCGTCCGGCATATAAAGGCCACGATCGGGCGCCTGCCCCATCAGCAACGCGCCCTTCAAATCCACGGCGGGCGACGATTCGTTGGTGCTGTGAAATTGCAATTTATGAACGGCGGTTTCCACAGGGGGAACTCCTTCTTGATTTTAACCACGAAGACACAAAGGCACAAAGAACACACGAAGAAAAAATTATTATCGCGCAGAGACGCAGAGGCGCGGAGATAAGTTTATATACATAGAATTTTGCATAATGATTTGCATCAATATCGGCGGTTTTACACTCTGCGTCTCTGCGCCTCTGCGCGATAAATTAAATAACTCTTTGAGTAGCATTGCAGCTTCGCGCCTTTGCGGTAATCGGTTTTCTTCGTGTTCCTTTGTGTCTTCGTGCCTTCGTGGTGAAGCTTTTCTTCCCTTTACGTCGAATGTACGGGCGACAATCCAAAGAACGTTTTGATGAATGTGTCGCCTTCGACGGTGCCAAGGCTGCCTTTTGCGCAATCGACTTCGTTGTAGGCTTGTACGTCATCGGGAGCGACGCGCGGGTCGCAAATTGCAAACGGAATCGGGTCGCGCGTGTGGATGCGTTTGGCCACGGGCGTCGGGTGGTCGGGCAACACCGCGGTCACGCACTCGATGCCGCGTTCCTTCAGTCCTGCGAGCACGCGTCCCACACAGCGTTTGTCGAAATCTTCGATGGTTTTTTGCTTCAACGCCGCGTCGCCTTCGTGGCCCGCTTCGTCGGGAGCCTCGACGTGGAGGTAAACGAAATCCACGCGTTCGAGCGCTTCGAGGCACGCGTCGGCTTTGCCTTCGTAATTCGTGTCAGAGAGCCCAGTAGCGCCTTCGACCAAAATCGTTTCCAGCCCCGCGTACACGCCAATGCCGCGAATCAGGTCAACGGCAGAGATCACCGCGCCGCTGATGCCAAAGCGATCTTTGTACGTCCACATTTCGGGGCGCACACCCGGCGACCACAGCCAGATCGAATTGCCCGGGTCTTTGCCGACGGCGATGCGGGCTTTATTCACGGGATGATGGGCGAGAATTTCCCACGAGCGGCGCGTCAGATCGTTGAGCAGTCGTGCGGTTTCTTCGGCTTCGGGGGTTTTCGCCGTGATCATGAGGTCTTCGACGTTTTCGCCGGGATGATCGTGGGGTGGCGCGCATTCGAGCGTTGGGTTCAGGCCCTCGGCGCGGAAGAGATGGCGGTAGCTGACGCCCGTAAAAAATTGAAGGCTCTCGGAGCCGAGTTCAGCCGAGAGCGCTTTGAGGAGTTCATCGGAT
The DNA here is from genome assembly GCA_964580585.1 of uncultured Candidatus Sumerlaeota bacterium. GTDB lineage: Bacteria > Sumerlaeota > Sumerlaeia > SLMS01 > JAHLLQ01 > CAZOKZ01. The sequence continues at coordinate 10,977 of CAZOKZ010000097.1, forward strand.
TCTTCCGAAGAAATATGACCCGCCGAGTGGTTTTTGATTTTGCCGTCCTCGATACAGATCAGGTTGCAACGCATGCCCATCTGGCCGGGTCCGATATCGACCCCCATGCTGGCGGCTTCGAGCACCCCGCGTCCCTGGAGACATTCGCGCGGATCGTAGCCCATCACGGAAAGGTTAGCCGTGTCACTGCCCGAGGCCATCCCCGGCAGCAGCGTGCGGAACAATCCGCAACGGCCTTCGCGTGCAATGCGGTCCATGTTGGGTTTGTACGCGGCCTGGAGCAGCGTCTTGCCGCCGAGGCTTTCGAGCGGTTCGTCCGCCATGCCGTCGCCCAGAAAAATCACGTATTTCATCGCAACTCGATCTCCATCGGGGGTGGTTTCCAGCCGTGAAGCCCGCGCCGGGCCGGGTGGAAGGGGAATGTGGAGGAAGACACCGGGGCGATGCTAGCAAAACCTGACAGAAATTGGGGATTTTAGGAGTAAGAATGAAGCACAAAGACGAACCGTTGGGCTCGAAACAGAAACCCGATCCTGAATTTCAATCCTCCAGGAAAACTTTGCCTTTATCCTTTTGCCTTTCAAACGACTCCCTGGCTTCTGGCGTGGAAGATGATCGCTTGGCGTACATAGAGTTCGCCGCTGAAGATCAGCAGGAAAAGAATGCCTGCGGCGGCGGCGGCGATGCCAGCGATCAGTGTGCGTATCGGCCAGATTTTCAGTTGGGGCGATACGGGATTGGCCAGCACACGCAGGGTGCCGAATTTTTCTTCGTCGCTGCCATTGGGGTTCGTGATGTGTTCGAGATTTTCCGCGTTGGCCCCGAGGGCGGAATTCAACCGGATGGAGTACTGGCAACGGTTGATCAGAACTTCGATTCCGGCGATTTCTCCGTTTAACTCGGATGAACGTTTGTTCAATTCCGCAAGTTCCTGCTCGGTGCTTGCGGCCAGCGATTCGACCGCCACCAGCTTCGATTGGAGCGATAGTACCTCGGCGTCGTTTCCATCGCGAATGGCGAGAAATCCGGCCAGCCGGACTTCCAGTTCCGTTTTCTGTTCCCACAAACCGGGTTCGCCGGTGCGCGCCGTTTCGTCGATGGTCATCACCGATTCGCGCGGCCCCGTGTTCATGTTGTAACCCAGGACGTCGTTCTTGACGTGCGTTTTTTCCTGGGGGATTGGGGCGTAGGTAAGCTGGCGCATCTTGCTGGCGGCCTTCAGATCGATCATTTTCTGTTCGTGGACGAGCGCCTCGCGCTGAAGCGTCAGGCCAGCGAGTTCTTCTTTGAGTTTTTCGGTCTTTTTGCGATTCGACTCGATCATGAACTGGGCTTCTTCGTTCAGCAAATTCCCGTATTTGTTCAGGATACGTTGGGTCCAGAGTTCGGCCAATGCCCTGGATTGACCGGGCGAAATGCCGCGAGCCGAAATTTCAATCACGGGTGAAAATTTCGTTGCGATGGTTGTATCGATCGTCGTGCCCGATTTGACG
>CAZOKZ010000098.1:0-12061 GCA_964580585.1 uncultured Candidatus Sumerlaeota bacterium
GTTTTCCATTTCCGCTTCCCAATCCGAACGGTTGCTCGTGACTACGGACTTGTCTGACACGGGATCAGTGGGCCAAACCTTGGAGGTATCGTTCGAGGCTGATGAAGATGTAAAAGCGAAAGGCGAAACGTCCGGCAAATCAATTCTGCCGTTTGGTGCGCCAATTCAAAGCTCCGTGATTACAATCACTTCCTCACCCGATACGATCCCACCCACGTTCGCTGGATTGAACGCTATTCCAGCAGGCGGGACTGAAGCTCACCTCGATTGGCCGTCTGCAACCGACCCGTCTCTTCCGATCACTTATCTAGTTTACCAATCCACAAATTCCGGTTTCGATCCAACCGGCACGACACCGGATTACGTGACGACTTCAACATCTTTGGATATTTCCGACCTTGTATTGGGGCAAACGTACTACTTCATCGTCCGCCCACAAGATACGGCTGGAAACGTTGACGAAAATCTTGTGCGTCAGACGTTTACGCCCGTGGATACCGAACCACCGGTCTTTGCCGGTCTGGAAAGTGTCGAAGCAGATTCCTACACCACCGGCACGATTCATCTGAACTATTCGTCCGCCACCGACGAATCCACGCCTATAGAATATGACATTTGGTACGCGGCAAATACCAATCCCGATCCGAGTGGTCCGCCGCAGGTAACGACCTCTTCAACGAATCATACATTCTTCGGACTCACCCTGGGGAATTCTTACTGCTTCCTGGTTCGTGCTCGTGACGCCGTTGGAAATCGCGATACCAATTCGGAATATCATTGTGTGGCGCTAAACGCCCCACCCTATCCGCCGGATTCACCTTCACCTGGAAATGGAACCGATCAAACCGATCCGCTTCTCGCATTAACTCTATCTCCAGGCATCGATAGTGATGGCACGGTCATTGCCCATCGGATCGAGGTATGGCGTCAGGAAATCGATGAGGTCAGCGGCGATCCAATCATTATCGAATCGCGCACAGGATTTTCCGATGGCACATCAGCGACGTTTCAACCACTCGTGGACGAACCATTCTTGGTGGGCGAAACCTACTACTGGAAAGCACAAGCGTTTGACAACGAAGGGGCTGTCAGTCCCTTTAGTTCAACTTTCTCATTTACGATGATTGAGCCGACCACGGCAGTTGAAGATTGGATGAATTTGGAGGCGGGCAAATGAAACTTCGATCTGTTTTGACGCTGTTTTTTTCACTCTTTTTCTCGCTGGGATTTGCCCAGGTTACAAAGACTGTTCCTTTTTATGCTGGGAGTGGGACAGATGGATTGGACCAAAAAGGTACACCGTATTCGACAGTGCGTTCCGCTTCTATAGGAAGGTACAGAAACACCTTGCTGGTGTACCAATATTTTGAAGCGGGGCAAAACCTCCATTTCATCGGACGTGGTTTTTTGTCTTTCGATACTTCTGGAATTCCCGATACGGCTAACATTTCCAATGTTGTATTGCAGATTGCACCGTTAACTATAAGTGTTTTTTCACACTCAACGGTTGATGTCTGCCAATCGACTCAGCAGTCACCAAGCGCTGTTACGGCTTCCGATTTTCCGCGCGTCGGCACGACGGTTGCCGGTTCACTTGATACCCAATCCTTTCAACGAAACCAGTATGCCACTATCCCGCTGAATTCAACGGGCAGAGGGTGGATTAACAAAACCGGCAAAACCACTTTGGCGCTTCGTGATCGCAACGACCGGCAAAATGTGCCATATAGCGGCGGAAGCTCACAGGGGTATATCATGTGGTTGCACGGCATTGACAGCACCATGCCGCCGTACCTTGAAATCACCTACACGACGCAGCCCGCTACTACCGCTCCGATCATTACTGAGCCAATGGCGGGCAGCAAAGTTGCGCGTGGCTCGACACTCACCGTACGTTGGGATGCAGTGCCGGGAGCCACGCAGTATCAAATTGATTTGAACAACAATTTCGTCACTCCAGCAGAACGAGGCCCACAGATTACCAGCAATACTCAAATCACTTGGAATGTGAATTCTCCTACCATCATTCCAAACGATGTTTATACTATCCGTGTTATTCCTTTGGATGGCACGACACAAGGCACTGCGGCGCGTTGTCAATTCACCCTCGATTCGCCACCGCCCGTTCCCAGTCCTCAACAGCCTTCAAACGGCGGGAGCCTTGTGCCGGGTCGTCTGCTAACTTTCGAATTTGACAACCCTACTGAAAGCTGGGGGGCCGATTCCGACGCTAATTATTTCCAAATCCTGGTTTCGCACGATGTCAATTTCTCCAACGTTATCAAATCCGAAGCTTGGGGACAGGCAAGCTCAACCACGATCAGCAAAGAAGTTGATTTCAGCCAAACACTCGATCCAGGAACGTATTACTGGAAAGTGCGTGCGCAGAAAACATGGTATCCCATCTGGAGCGCTTACAGCACGCCCTTTTCGTTCATCGTGCAGGATGTCGATCCCATTGACCCGCCCGCATCCGCACCGGTGGTAACGGCAACGCCACTGAATGCCAGCGTGCAACTCACCTGGCCGGGCATAACAGGTGCAACTGCATATCGTGTTTATCGCAGTTTGCAAAGCGACGGCCCTTTTGTTCTGATCTTTACCGCCAACACCAGTTTTTTGAATGACAACCTAACCAACGGCACGACCTATTTTTACAAAGTCAGCCCGATCAACGAAGGCGGCGAAGGTCCACTTTCCGCCGTGGTTTCTGCCACCCCTCAAGGCCCACCTTTACCTCCCACAGGACTGCATATTATATCAGGAATTGTCGGTGGACAATTAGGCATAACCTGGAGGGCTTCCGAAACGGCAACTTCTTACAAGCTCTTTCGTAGTCAAACTTCCAGTACAGGATATATTCAAATACCCGGAACAATCAGCGACACTAATTTCACCGACGCGGGACTTACAAATGGAGTTTCTTATTATTATGTTGTCAAATCCGTAAGCCCTTTTGGTGAAAGCCTGTATTCTGATGAAGTTTCTGCGATACCGGTTTTTCCCACACCCAAAAAAGATGAAATAGCAGACAATGCTGAACAGTCCCACAGCGCAACTGGCGTTGATCCCGTCAACCTTGCCACGGGAAACTTTCACTACACTCGCACGGACTTGCGTGTGCCATCCATTGGTTTTCCGTTTGAATTTACGCGCACATACAACGTGATGGGTCGTACTGATGGTCCGTTGGGTTGGGGATGGCGACACAGCTACCAAATTACCGCTGAAGAACAACCTGATAACAGCGTTCTTTTAACTTGGGGGGACGGGCACATCGAGAAATACGAACCTGACGGTGGCGGTTATCGTGCCGAATATAACGGTTATCAAGGCGATTTTGAAAAACAGCCTGACAACAGTTTCACGTTTACCACACCACACGGCATGAAATACACGTTCGATTCAGACGGCGATTTGCTGGAAATTAAAGACCGTCATGGCGACGCAAACAAACTCACGCTGAACTATGGGCCGGGAAACGTCAGTTCCAAAGTCCTTCAATCTATCACCGATACCACCGACCGCACCTATGCTTTCACCCATGATCCTTTGACGGACAAAATCAGCAGCTTGACCGATCCATTGGGCCGCGCCTGGAATTATATTTACGATGCCAACGGCGACTTAATAAATGTCGAAACGCCGCAACGCACCGGCTATCCGGTCGAATATTACACGTTTGCGTATGATCTCCAGCATCGTCTGGAAACGATCACGGATCGGCGCAATATTACCTTCATTTACAATACCTTCGATGCGGACGATCGCGTCATTGAACAAATCGACGCTAAAGGCGGTTTGTGGAAAGTCGCCTATAACAACGCCATTCGCACCACCACGGTAACAGACCCGGCCAATCGCGAAGAAGTCATTTCCTGGGACGAAAATTGGCGTGTTCAGTCCTGGACCAACGCCGCCAGCGAAATGAGCGACACCAACTGGGATGCCAACAACCGTCGCACAAGTGTCGTTGACCCCAAAGGCTATTCAACGAGCAACGTCCATGACGATCAGGGCAATCGACTCGCCACAACAAATCCGCTCAGGCAAACGTTTTCCACCGAATACAACACTGACAATGATCCGACGCAAAGCACGGACAACATTAGCCGCACCACGAAGTTTGAGCACACCGTTTATGGCGATCTAACCGCCGTCGAGCATGTCGATAACAGCCGCAACGAATATGCCTACACCATCCGGGGTTTGATGACTTCTAGCCTAAATCGTGCGGCGGATGGCATCACCATTTCCGATCAAACCACCTACGGTTATGACGACCACGGCAATCAAACGTTCGTGCTCAATCCCGATGGCACCAAACGTTATGCTGAATTCGATGATGTTAGCCGCATGGTTAAATCCGGGGACGGTGAAACCACCACCACGTTGACCTACGACGAAGCCAACAACGTCATCGGAACCCTGCTGGAAGCGCCTGGCGGAATCACCCTGACCACCCAGGCCGAATTCGACGCCAACGGCAATCGCACGGGCAGCCAAAACGCACGTGGGTACTGGACGTATTTTGAACTGGACAACCACGACAATCTGACCACTACCACCGCGCCGCTTAATACCATTACTGTTAATGTGTTCGACGAACTCGACCGCCACGTCGAAACCATTGATGCGCGTGGCTTTCATTGGAAAACGCGCTACAACGAAGCGGGCCGCGTTTATCAAACCGAAGACCCGCTGGGCGGAATCGTCGAAAATCACTATGACGCCAACGGAAACAACGATTTGACCATCAACGAAAACCTGCACGCGACATCCCGAGAGTATGACGAACTCAACCGCCTGACCCGGACCGTGGACGCGGAAGGCAATCCGTTTGCCACGCTTTTTGACAGCGCCGGTCGCGTGCAATTCATCGTGGATGGCCTTGGCAACAAAACGGAAAACAAATATGACGCGCTCGACCGCCTGATCGAAGTCATTGACGCGGAACAAAACGCACAAAAATACGAGTTCGATCCTGACACGGGTACTCTCTCGGCTATCATCGATGGTGAAAATAACCGCTGGGAATTCGAGTACGAGCCGGGCACCAACCGTCTGACGAAAAAGCGCGACCCCGAAAACCGCGAATGGTCGTTCTTCTATGATTCCAAAGGTCGTCTTTACCAAACCCAAGGACCGGATTTAGTCACCAAAACACTCAGTTTCGACGGCCTTGGTCGCGTGATTGCTATCGATTATTCCGACGACACGCCCGACGTGACGCTCATTACCTATGACGAAAACAGCAACCGCAAGAGCGTCACCGTGGCTGGCCTGGGCACGTGGAATTATGATTACGATGAACTGGACCGCCTTAGCAGCGTAACCGACATATACGGAAAAACTGTCGGCTACGAATACGAGCCGACAGGCCAAATCAAGAAAATCATCTACCCGGACGGCAAGGAAGTTAACTATGTTTGGGACGAAGCCGGACGATTGAAAGAAGTTACCGCGTGGCTTGGTCTCGTCGCCACCATCACGCGCGACGACGTGGGCCAAGTGAAAACCATTACCTATGGCAACAACACGGTCAATCGGCGCTATTACGACCGCGCTGAGCGGCTTATTGAAATCAGCAATGAATACCCGGACGGCACCGCCTTTTTTCACAACCGCATTGTTCTGGACGGCAACGGCAATCATCTTTACCACGACCGTACCGATTCGGTCGAACGCGCTCTCAAACGCGAAGATATTTCCTACGATTACGATCCAGCCCACCGCCTGAATAATGTCACAGACCAGTACGGGCCGGACGAATCCAACACATGGGAAGACGCTGGGAACCTCGCTTCCAAGAATAATGATGGTGATACAACCAACTTCGAATACGACGCCGAAAATCGCCTGGAAGGCATTTCTTCGTCGACCTACAACGCAACGTTCACCCACGACGCGGACGACAATCGAATCAAAGCCGACCGAGGCGTACTCGGCGTGACCAAATATATATTAGACATCAACGGCCCGCTGGACAACGTGCTTTGCGAAGCCGATGCTTCCGACGCTATTACCGCCTACTATATCCATGCGCCGGGTATTGGACTTCTGGCACGCGTAGAAACAGGAACCGATGCCGTGACGTATTATCACGGCGATCATCTCGGTTCCGTTGTTGGCATCACCGATGAATCCGCTCAATTAGTTCAAGCCTATGCCTATGACGAATTCGGTGAAATCCAAGGCCAACTCACCAGCCTCGAACAGCCATTTACCTATATCGGCCTTCTCGGCGTTCAACAAGAAACCCCGCGCCTGCTCTTCATGCGTGCGCGATATTACGATGTACGAACCGGACGATTCTTACAAAAAGACCCGGCGGAACAGTTCATGTCGCCGTATTTGTACGCCGCTCAGAATCCCATTCTTTTCAACGATCCTTTGGGTCTGTCTATTGCCAGCAACGCACCTTTCGTGTATCATTATGTAAAACCTTGCTTTCTCCCAGGTTTACTCTTTGGGGGAATTGGTTATCCTAGTTGTGTATATATTAAAAATAAATTCGGTAAAAGTGAACCACTCGATCTTTCGGAAACATTCGTAGCAAAGGATTATTGGTCTTCTCCCCCTATCCAAAAATATCGTACGCAGGTTATTTCCTATGTGAAGGAGGAGTGGAAGAATGGCAAAACTTCAGGAACCCACCCAGGCAGATACAATAATCTTGAACCATATATTTATTCACTTGGTGATGGAAAGGATAAAGCAAATTGGGTAATTGAAGAGCGAAGCGATGGTGTTTATGCTATTATTACATTCTTCAGAGAGAACGATGAATTTAGGGACATCTACGACATAGAGAATTTTAATAAAATGTTCAATACATCGATACCGATTTTTGAGGCCGGTGTTGCATATAAAATAAAGATATCTTATGCCGAACCAGTTAAAATCAAAAATTATCGTTAGCGTAATTATCTTGTCAGTATTTCTATTGTGGAATATTATTTTCGACCTAAATTCAAGACAGATCCCTAAAAATATACCTCTGTTTGGAATAGTGAACAATGAATTTGCATGGGTGATTTTTGATAAACAGTGTGACCATTTCGGCGTGAAAAGCTGCTTGAATATAACCCATCTCGCGTGGGATAATCGTTATATTTTTATCAAATACGAAACACGGGAAAGTAGTCACACTCTACCTACAAAATATTATGTTGTAGATACTTATTTTCTTCAGGAAAAAACTTTTGAAACAGAAGACGACATCGATGCCTACCTTAATGCAAATGAAGATTTTCAAATAAATTGGTTAACACCATGGGAGGCAATGAAAAAGAGGGAGCGTGAATTAGGAGTGCCCTTTACAGAAGGTAATATTGAGAGTATGACATTAGCAAGCTGGGAAATATTTAAAAAATACAACCGAGTACAATCAGCGGGCGATAGGAAATGCAAAACAATATCAATAAAAACATTCGGTGACTGCATGCAACTTATCACAATTCATACTGATTCCGGGGCGACACTAAGTGCATACATTCCACAAAAATTAGAACAAATAGATTGATCGGTTTTTCTGAAAGTTCAAGCCACTCGTCGTATTCCGTCCGAGTGGCTTTGTGGTTAGTGTTTGAGGCACAGTTCGAGGTAATCGCACCAGGAGCAGTGTTTCCCGGGCCGTTTCCAGAATTTTCCGGCCCGGATGTCTTGCCCGACGAATGCGATTTTGTCCAAATAGGCGGTGGTTTGCTCGGGCGTGCGCCGCGCAAAATGCCATTCGATGCGCGTCTGTTTGGTTTTGACCAGCACGCAGTAGGCGCTTTGCCGGGCGGCGGGTTGCGCTAGGGCGTAGGCGGTGAGTTGGTCGGAAAGAGCGATTTCGTGATCGTCGTAGCGGCTGCCGCTGGTCTTGAAATCGACCACGGTGGGTTCACCGTTCACGTCGGCCACGAGGTCCACGACGCCAATGAGCGGCACGTCGAGGTGGCTGACGGCAAGCTCGAAGGGCTGCTCGACGGCGTGGATGTCGCCGATTTTGGGCAGTTCCTCAGCGACAAATTGGTCGAGCAGCGCCTTGCCGCGCTCCAGCAGGCTTTCCCAGGTTTCGCGGCAATTGTACTGGATTTCGGCGTACTCGACTTGGTTCCAGAGTTCGGTGAAAAGTTCTGACGGGTTGGCGTCCTGGATGAAGAGCGCGGCCAAGGCTTGGTGAACGAAAGAGCCGAACACCAGGCTGGCCGACGGCGTTTTAACCCGGATGCGCTCGACGTAATAGAGCCGGTAGCTTTCAGGGCAGGTTTCGTAGCGGTTGATCCGCGAATGTGAAAGTGGCGGCGGACCGGTGCGGGAGTGGATTTCATCGGCGATAATGTAGCGCTCATTCATCGGTGCGCTCCGTTGCCGGTGGCCGGAAGCACCTGTGTGATTGTCGGGTACTTGTTGCCGTTGTTCTGCTGAAGCACAACGCGACAGGGCAGGTCGAGCCGGGTGCCGTTTTCGAGGTATTGCCCGCGCTCGGGATACCCTGCGGCGGCAATATGTTCGCCCAGCTTGGCTTTCGCACCGAACAGTTTGAGGCGTTGATCGCCAACCTGCACGCTAAGAAAATACTTAAAACCGTACCTTGTGTTCATACTTCCCACATCGAGCAGATGAGCAGGTACGGAGGCGTCCGGCGCGGTGTAGTGTGCGCCGTTTCCGTTGTGCCCGTTGCCGTTCGCATACTGTCCATTGCCGTTTTGGTGCTGGCCGTTGGTGCGTTGCGGGGCGGGATGCTCGCGGCGGAAGTCGTTCGCAATAGCGTTTTGCAAGGCCAGCACATGCTTGGCGTTGGTGAGAATCGTTTCGGTGTTTTTGCTCGCCAAGGGATAGGCAATCTCGACGGACAGCGAATCGATTCGCCCGTCGGGGCTGATGCTGCGCTTGAGCGTGAGCATCGGCGGCGTGTTCGGCGGGGTAGCTTCCGGTTCTTCCTGGTAGTCGTCCGCATTGAACGCTTCGGCTTGCAAATCTGCTTCGAGCGGCAATTGGGCTTCAACGGCCTTGATGTGATCGCACCGAAATTGCGGCTGATGTTTGAGGGCTTGGAACGCCCCACACGTACAATGCGGGTGCTCTTTGGTGCCCGTCACCAAATACGTGATAGCGGGATTCGACGGCGAATGAACGACAATGCCGTGCTCGGTTTTTTGTCCGATGAGTACGTCGGTCTTGCTGCCATTTCCATTGGATTGCGTGGCGGTTGCCATGATGTGCGTCCTCCTTGAGACGATGTGATGTTGAAAAGAACAAGTCTTCATTGTCATCATCGCGCACCGTTCCATCTTCGCAAAGGCCGCGAAAATGGCCGCGATTGTCGTCTCCGTCCCCCTTGTGGGTTGCTCCGTCCCTGTTATGCTGAATGGCATGACACCCACGCCCGACAATCCGATCACGATTTTTGCCGAAACGAATTTTCGCAATCGGCGGCAAACTTTCGGCATTAAGCAAGCCGACCGCCGCGCTCATTGTTATGTCATCGGAAAAACCGGCGTCGGCAAATCGACGCTAATAAAAACCATGTGTTTGCAAGACGCCATCCATGGGCGCGGTTTCGCGTTGATTGACCCGCACGGCGATCTGGCAGAAAGCATCCGCGATCAAATTCCCGCCGCGCGACAAAAAGACCTCCTCTATTTTGACGCGGGGTCTCCGTCCCTCGACTTGTCGTTCAATCCGCTGGAGCGAGTACCACCGTCAAAACAATCGCTGGCTGCATCAGCCCTGCTCGGGGCGTTTCGCACCATCTGGCAAGATAGCTGGGGGCCGCGATTGGAGCACATCCTCCGCAACTGCATTCTCGCATTGCTCGAAACCGAAGGCGCGACGTTGGCCGATATTTTGAAGCTCCTGCTCGACGACCGCTACCGCGTGCAAGTGGCCGCGAAACTGCAAAACAAAGCGGTGAAAACGTTTTGGCTCAAAGAATTTGCCAGCTATCCAGCACGCCTTCGCGGCGAAGCCATCGCGCCGATTCAAAACAAGGTCGGTGCGTTTGTTGCCGACCCGATTTTGAACCGCATTCTCAACCAGCCCAAGTCCAGCCTACCATTTCGTGCTTCGATGGATGGCGGCAAAATCCTGTTGTTCAACTTGTCGAAAGGCAAACTGGGCTACGATTCCTCGCGGCTTTTGGGGGCGTTGATACTGTCACGTCTCGCCATGGCGGCGTTGAGCCGAGCGGACCAGCCGGAAGCGGATCGCCGCGATTTTGCCTGCTATTTGGACGAATTTCCCGGCTACACGACGTTGGAACTCGCCATGATGCTGTCGGAACTACGCAAGTACCGTTTCGCGTTAATTCTCGCGCATCAGTTCATTACGCAACTGTCGGTGGAACTGCGCGACGCCATCCTGGGCAACGTCGGCACGATCATTTCGTTTCGGTTAGGATTGGCCGATGCCGAACTGCTGGCGAAAGAATTTTACCCCGAAATCACGATGTCGGATTTGGTGAGTTTGCCGAATTACAATATGTACTTAAAGCTGATGATCGACGGCGTGGTGAGTAAGCCGTTCAGCGCACAGACGATTGTGACTACACCTGACGGAAAATAACACGATGATGAATACGAACGCGCGATGTTCTAGTGGGATTCGCTCTTGCTACATTTCTTCGGACCGCGTATTTTTAAATTATATGGTATGCGATTTGATTTTGGGAGGCAAAACCAATGATGATTACTCGAGGTCATTTCATTGGGGAGATCATCGACAATCTCTCTGATATTTCCCAGCAGGTAGAACTCCGTTGCAGTCTCGGTCTGACCGACATGACGGTCTATCTAGAGAATTTCTACCGCGACATCCTCAACGAGGTCTATGGGTGGAATCTGCGGAATCTGAATTCCGAGCGTTCGAATGAGCCTGGATTGGACCTCGGTGACAGCACAAACAAGGTTGCCATTCAAGTAACGGCGAATAAGAAGAAAAAGAAGATTGAAGATACCTTAACAACAATCACCAATGAGCAAAGGCGAAGCTACTCTCGGTTTATAGTTTTGATCGCCTCACGGAAACAAGGGTCTTACTCAGACATTAAGAACCCAGGCAATGTGCCATTCGACAAAGAAGCAGATATTTGGGACATCGATGACATCTGCCGGAAGATAGTTGAGCTAAAAATAGACGAACTAGAGTCTCTCCACAAGCTTGTTAGGGCAAACACTGTACGAGTGAAAGTCGAACTGGAGATGCCCGATGGGGAAGGTAGATTCCCAACCAATATCGCAGACTACATGGAAGAGACGCCAAGCCTCAAGCTAGGAAATATGGAAGCAATTGACAGGCACTTTGCTAGAATCTATGAAGTTGAGAACGATCCGCAGAATTATCTTGAAGCAGTAGAAGAATTTGCCTTCCGACTCTCAAAGCTCGCACGTATAACTCGTGAGTTCTACTTGCAGCTACTGCGTGAGATTGAGGATATCGATAATGCCAAAGATGCCAAAGAATATCGTCAGGGGTTACGGTATTCGATAAACTACCTGACATTTAGGAGGAAGTGTCGCTATCCTGATCTCGATGAGGAACTCCTGATACTGACTAATGCTGGCTTGGCCTGGCATACCCCCACAGATTACGATGTCTTTGAAGGAGAATTACCCCGTCCCGCAATGATCCGAATTGCCAGCGGGTATTTTGCTGGTCACCCGAATCTACTGCAGGAACTCCTTATTTTTGCTGATGAAGCTGACATCTCTTGGGAGAAGTTTATCATCAAGCTCGACTTCTCAGACTTCTAAGACCCTTACCAAAATAGGTGGCCGAAAAAAGTGAAGTAATGTCGAAATGGTATAACTCCGTTAATTCTGCGTGGTGCTCAAGTAAATTAGTGATCGTAGTCGCGTAGTGTGGGTGTGTTCAAAAACTTGGCGGTTCGGTGCCCGCGCGATTCCAGACCGGGAACGCAGGCACGCCAGACATCCTCGTCTTGCTCGACCACGATTGGAAAATTTTCGGACTCCATAAATGCTGCTCCTTTCATAATCCCATCACTCCCGTTTGCCCCGAAACGCGATTTGCCAATCGCACGCCGGGCATTCAAACAATGCCGAGACGCCGG
>CAZOKZ010000099.1:0-11725 GCA_964580585.1 uncultured Candidatus Sumerlaeota bacterium
CCACCGACGTTTACCAGGAACCGTCCTTTTGCTGTCTGGTTTTTGTAAGTATATGCCGCGCCACGTTTTTTCTGGAAGAATTCCGGATGCAGATTGGCGCTGACAGCGTCGTCCGCGAAACCAATGCTCATTCCATTTTCGGATAGAGCCAACTTGCCCGGAGGGGCATTGATTTCACCAGAAAGCTTCATCTGATCCTGTTTACCCGAATTTGGATTTAGTTTCAGTTGCCATTGGTCGATCCTCAACGAAGTACCGACTTTCAGATGTTGTTCCGAACCGATCGATGGGCCTGCGCTGATATTATACGAAGCCTTTGCGGTTTGCTGGATGTTGCTGACATAGGCGAAATAGCTCGTTTCCGTTGGTTCGTTTACAAGAAGATACAAGTAGCCTTCGTCTGACGCATTGCCGTCAAGCGTGCCTTCGTTTAGAATTCTGGTTTTGTCCGAGCCTACGATCTTTAGTGACGGGTCCATGCCAAAGGCGTAGTCCGTAACGCGTACCGCAACGGCGGGATTGTCCGGTGATACGGGAATCCAAAACACATCGACATCGTCTGCGGAATCGATTCTACCGGGGATATCGCCATTGTTCGCGGGGAGTATCGTTGCTGAGTCGGGATCGTTGCCGTGATCGTCCGATCGATAACCCTGAACCGTTATTTGAGTTTTTGCCGTACGCGAGAAAGCCTCGGTAATGGGTACATCTTGCGGGAATTCCAGACTACCGTTTGGACCAATTGCTGGTTGAATACCGTTGTAGGTCAACCGCGCCGTTCCCTGGCTGTTGTTCATAGAAACCGAAATATTGTAATATCCGTTTTTGTTGTAATCGAGAATGGTGGAATAGCGTCCGTCGTTTGCAGTAACGTCTGGCGCGATGCCATCGTCGCGGAAATCGAGCGGTGTTATTTTACCATCGGCGCCTTTTACTTGGCCCGTTACCACGGCCCCGGCAATCGGCAGTTCTTTCTCGAGAACCGCGACCAGCAAAATAGGCGTTGGATATTGGATGGTTTTGCCAGTAACGCTCAACAACGAGATTGAATAGCTGATTCTATTGGCGGGTTGCCCATTCGCTTGTACGGTGACTTCCACCGAGGGTGAATTCGCCTGTGCAACCAGCGTCCACTCACCGAAATTCGGTGCGTTAATGGCAAATTGCGCCAGCGATTCATTGCCGGATGAGATGACGCTCTGAGGAAAGTATTCAACACCTGTTGGCGAATAAAGCTTGAACGTAGCGCCCGAAGTAGAACCGGCGTATGTCACAACAACTTCGAGCAAATTGATCGTCGAGTCCACGATAATTGGAAACGATTGTGGTGAACCAGAATTGATAATGGTTGTCGAAGCAAGAATACCGCGTGTCTGCGAAATCAATTGGTTGGCGTCGTCAAACACCTGATTAATTTCGCTTAATTCGATGGGCGAGAAATAGAATCTTCCTGCTGTCTGCTCAGCCATCTGACGCAAGATATTTTGATCGGCGTCATTGCCATAGGCGAATGTAATTAATGGGATTTTTGCCTGTTGATAATCGGGAATAACGGTTTGCGGGAGTCTACCTGTGTTGCTTAATCCATCGCTGAGCAGGAACACGACTTTTTGTTCAGCGGGCTCATTCAACGCCTGCAAATCGACCAATGCTTTGTTGGCGGCTTCCCCGATGGCGGTGGCTCCAGTTGCCACGATTGAATCGATTTTTGTTTTAATCGAATTTTTGTCCAGTTCGCTGTTGATTTCCGTGACGGGGACGACAACTTCAACCTTGTTGTTGAACTGAATGACACCAATTTTGGTACTTCCTATTTCCGCATGATCAACCAGGAGTTTTGCCGCGTTCTTAACATTCTGAATTTTGCTGCCACTCATACTTCCCGAACGATCAATTACGATTTGATTGATTAACGTTTCTTCTGTCCAGATAATCGTCAATTCGTCGCGGGCGATTTGATCCGTGTAATCAAATTCATGCTCGATGCCCGTCGTTGCGACGGAATCCAAATTTGCATAATGTACGCGTGGTGGTTTGCAGAGTCGCTCCATGGACTTGGGATCGTGAGCCACATGCCGCGCAAGCGTTTCCCACGCGGAGGCTCGATAAACGCGATACTGAGCGTTTTTCTTGCTGTAATCGCTTTCCGTCGAAGATGAAAAGTTCAGCCAACGGTAATCTGTTCCGCTTTCTGTGATTGCATTCCATGGATTGTTCATCAACGACGTCATCGACTCGTTGTCGTTACTGTGAGGGTAGTGCCAAATATCGTCGTACAGGCTTCCATCCGGCGCTCGTTGACCTTGCAGTGATGGGTACTCATCGTACAAACCATAATAATAATGTCCCCATTCATGCGCCAGAATGTACCCTCCCAATTCCGGATTTTCCAACAAATTGATTCCGTCGAAATTGCTGAACATGTGAATGTGCGTCCCGCTGTTGTTGAAACCGGAGATGCTGGAACCGGGATTACCATAAGGACTCCAGAGAATATCGCACAGGTCGGTGTATTTATTTGAAATCAGATAAACGTTGCGAACTCGATGGGCACCATTGGTTGCTTCATAAATGGCGTCGGCAAAATACTGGATAATTTGTTCATAGGGAGTCCGTTCATCCTGTGTTTGTAAATCGCTGTCGCCTTCGGGCGGATTCTCGATATTGAGCGAAATGGCAACATCGAACAATAACGGAGCATTGTAGTTTGTTTCCTGTTCGTCTTTCTGAATCAGGAGCCGTTGTCCTTCTTCCGTGAAAACTCCCGAATACCAATGGTCGCCTCCGAATACGTGTGAAGCTGGCGCGATCAATATCAGCATCAAAATCATCAATGCTTTAAACCGCGCATTTTTACTTAGCAGTGTCGTTTTCAACTTTCCACCCTCCTCGCTGTAAAGATAACCTCGTCCAATTGTTGATTCTCCCAAATCACCCACATGCCAATTAAGATTCCCATTTCCCCCTCAGAAATCCTCCTCCCCGAACGTTATTTCTCCAAATCGTTCCATCATCAATTGTTCGATCAATTCTCGTGATTGGGGATTTACCGATCTACCCCATGCTTCACGCAATTTAGCCTTGGTGAAATTTGCGTCCGTCAGTGTCAACGTAGCCCGGACGTTTTCCCGCACATCCATGGAAACGTCGTTCAACGCAAAGATTAAACGATCGATACTATTGGGAGATTGCGCTTCCTCAAGTGCCGCTGCCGCAACAACGCGAACCGATTCGTCCGTATCCCGCGTCAGACATCGCGCGAAGACACCTTCATAAGTTTCAGCGTCGCGCATCCAATCCAGTTCAACCAATTGTTGTATTATTTCGGTACGCGCATCGCTGCTTGAATTGTTCAATTGTTCTAGTAATGCAAGAATCCTCGGATCGGAACCTGCGTAAAAAAAGTTGTCGCTCAAATGGATTTCCGTAATATCATTCGCAAAGTCGCCGACGAGTGGAATGTCGTAGTATTGCGCAATATTGACCAGCGTTTTTGTCGTGCTGTTGTCGATCGCAAAGGTTGGTACTTTGTGCAACCGTGTGGAATCGTTGAAAGTTGTTACACCCAGGTTTTTTAAATATTCTTCCAGACGAAGTGCTTCGTTGCTCGTCTCACCGAGCAAATTTTCACGAGTAAAAAGTATTTTGCTGGGCGGCGACATTGAATCATCGGATTGGATTTCTAACGTTGGATTCGATTCCGAAGTATAAATTGCCCGCATCGTTTGTTCGTCGGCCAGTTGAAGCGGTGAACGAAGAATTTGTAAGATGACGACAAATAGCAGCGCACTAAAGACAAAAAATATAATAGCACGGACGCCCCGCATGATCCGCTCTGGTTCTGTTTTCAACTTCTTCCGCATTTGAAATTCCTCTCATTCTCCCAATAAAACACTACCGCTGTTTCTTCGCGCATTGCGAAGAAACCTGAAAACTCGAAGTGTTGAATATTAAGTGTCCCCATTGCCCACATCCTTCGCGAAAAGCCGTTTTATTGGCTCCATGATAAGGGGGGCATGACTTTATATAGAACCAATCCCCTAAATAGTCAACATCAGCGATGAATATTCACGAATTTTTTCTCGCTGGCGAGAGATGAAATCTTCCAGTTTGTGCTGTAATTCTACCAAGCGGACGAAAGAGTTCGGTATTGATACGATATGGTTTACCTGGTTCTCACCTTGTCGGTTTTCCCATTGGAGATACGTGCCACGGTTGCAATCGATTAAAAACGACAAATAGGACAAAAATATCCATAATTATCCTTGATTCGAGCGGATATCTGGATATATACATCCATTAGCACTTAGAGAGCCCGCGCTCTCGCCCGCTATCCGAACTCATCGCCTCGAAGGGGAGGAAGAGTCCTCCCCGTTCAAAGGAGCAGAGAAAATGAAATCCGCGCATGCATCCCTGACACTGAATCCCCCCATCGGTGGGGTCGCTGGCGATTCTCTCGACTGCCAATATAAGGGCGGAAGCACTCTTCACGAATGGAATCCCGAGGACGCGACATTTTGGGCCGCCACGGGCAAGGGTGTTGCTCGCCGCAATTTGTGGGCATCGATTCCGGCGCTGTTTCTGGCGTTTGCGATCTGGATGGTTTGGAGCATCGTGGTCGTCGAGTTGCCCAATATCGGTTTTTCCTTCTCGACCGATCAGTTGTTCTGGCTGGTGGCGTTGCCTGGATTATCGGGGGCAACGTTGCGTATCTTTTATTCGTTCCTGGTACCGATTGTCGGGGGGCGCAATTGGTCGGCGATTAGTACGGCGTCGCTTTTATTGCCCGCCGTGGGAATTGGCATGGCTGTCCAAAATCCCGAGACACCGTATTGGATTTTTGTGGTGCTGGCACTCCTGAGCGGATTTGGTGGAGGCAATTTCGCCTCGAGCATGTCGAATATCAGCTACTTTTTCCCCAAAGCACAGAAAGGGACAGCGCTTGGGCTGAACGCGGGCTTGGGAAATCTGGGAGTCAGTGCCGTTCAGTTCCTGGCCCCACTGGTCATTGGCTTCGGAATGCTTGGATCGTTTGCGGGCAATGCGCAACATTGGCAGAAAGCGGGTGAAACGAGACAGTTCTTTTTGCAGAATGCAGCGTATTTGTGGGTTCCGCTGATTGTCCTCTCGTCGGTGGCGTGCTGGTTGCTGATGAATAATCTTGCCACGGCAAAGGCATCCTTCCGTGACCAAAGTGTGATTTTCCGCCGCAAACACAATTGGATCATGTGCTGGCTGTACACCGGAACGTTTGGTTCCTTCATCGGGTATTCGGCTGGATTACCGCTCCTGATTAAAACGCAGTTTCCCGACGTCAATGCACTGAAGTATGCGTGGATCGGTCCGTTCGTGGGGGCCGTCATGCGTCCGGTGGGCGGATGGTTGGCGGATAAACTGGGGGGAGCGCGTGTGACATTCTGGAATTTCGCCGTCATGGTAGCGGCGGTTTTCGGTGTTATTTTCTTTCTGGCGAACAAGGAAATGCACGGCGCGTTTTGGGGGTTTTTATCTCTGTTTGTCGTGTTATTCCTGGCCACGGGAATTGGCAACGGTTCGACATTCCGAATGGTGCCAGTGATTTTCCAAACCCTGCACGATCGCTCGAGCGCAAACGCACCGGAATCGGTCAAATCCCTTGCCCGGCGCGATGCCGCCAAGGAATCGGCCACGGTATTGGGCTTTTCGTCGGCCATAGCCGCCTACGGGGCGTTCATTATCCCGAAGACATTTGGGTTTTCCTTGAAATTGACGGGCGCCCCTTTCGCCGCCCTTTGGTTCTTCATCGCCTTCTACGCGATTTGCGTCGGGTTGACCTGGCGCTACTACTATTGTCGCCAGGCGGAAATTGCCTGTTGAGCATTTTGGAGCGATGAAGTCCGAATTCGGGTTGCGCCATAACCGGCATTCAGGATACATATTAATGCGATTCGAGACGGACTTTCGATTGGCGAGTATTTGGCGGGAAGGTGCGCATTGCGGCGCCCCTTCCCGCAACTTTTCCTGGGATATTGAGCATGCCAACCATCGTACGCAACGTCGGCGAGTATTTGCGAAACCAAATTCACTGGGGTGCCGCCGCGCGCGCCACGGCGGTGACAATAGGGTTGATGGCGATGATCGTGATCGGCAGCCGGAATCTACACGATTTCGACTGGGCGCTCATCGGTTATACCTCCGCGATTTTATTCGCTACATTCGGCGTGGCGTACCGCTATGCGGTTTGGCTGACCAAACCGCCGACGCGGAAATATTGGCAACGCACATGCCAACTGATTCTGGCGCCGTCGATGTGGAAAAACTTACGCTCGCCCAAAGTATTTACGAGTTCCGTCTGGCATAAAATCGTCTGGCAAGGATTTATTCTACGCCGTGGCAAAGCGCGTTGGCTGGCGCACATGTTAATTGCCTGGGGTTGCGTCATCGCCGCCGCCATCACGTTTCCACTTGTATTTGGATGGGTGCATTTCGAACAAGGCGCCACCGGTCCCGAGCCCACTTACCGTATTATGCAATTCGGATTTCAAGTGGGCGAATTACCATTGAAGGGCGTGATGAGCTGGCTGGTGTTCCATGGGTTGGTGATTTCGAGCTTCATGGTAATTCCAGGCGTATTGCTCGCCATGGTTCGGCGTCTGAAGGACGGCGGCGCGATAGCAGTACAGCGATTCGGGCGCGATTTCCTGCCGCTGATTTTATTGTTCGCCATTTCCTTCAGCGGCTTGTTGCTGTGGGTCAGTTACGAATTTCTCGAAGGCTACTATTACAGCGTCCTGGCGCAATTTCACGCTTTTACTGTAATCGGTACGTTCCTCTATTTGCCGTTTGGTAAACTCTTCCACATTTTCCAACGACCCGCAACCATCGGCATCAGTTACTACAAGGCCGCCAACGCCAATGAAGAACCCTCCGTGTGCCCTGTCACCGGCGAAGGGTTCGCCCCCAAAATGCAAACCGACGACTTGAACGAAGTGCTTGCCGAATTGGATTTCGATTATTCCTCTCCCGACGGCAAAGCCCCGGCATGGAACGAAATTTCGCCCAAAGGACGCCGTATGTTGATCGGACGCGCACACTCGGCATTGCGCGGCGGTCGATTCGACTAAGTCCACCAAGGAGAAATCGATGGCGACGCTCTCGAGACACGAACACGAGTATATTGACGAATATGGCCCGCATTTGAACGACACACCGGTTACCGGCTGGACAAGCGATCCAAACCCGGACCGGTTGGTGAAGACCCATTGTTGCTTTTGCGGTATGCAATGCGGCATCCAGCTTGCCGTGAAAGACGAAAAGGTGATTGGTTTCGAACCGTGGGAGGAATTTCCCTTCAACGAAGGAAGGCTTTGCCCGAAAGGCGTAAAGCGGTACATGCAAACCCATCACCCGGACCGGTTAACCGACCCGTTGATCCGCACGGAAAACGGTTTTCGCAAGGCATCGTGGGACGAAGCGCTCGATTTGATCGTCTCGCGTATTCAGAGCATTCAGGAAAAAAACGGCAAGAACGCGTTCGGCATGATGAGCGGCGTGTCGCTGAGTAACGAAAAGAGTTATCTTTCCGGTAAATTCGCGCGATTGGGGCTTGGAACGGCAAACATCGATTACAACGGGCGTTTCTGCATGGTTTCGGCAGGTGGCGGAAACAAAAAGGCGTTCGGAATCGACCGCGCCGCAAACACGTGGACCGATATTCCGAAGGCGGAAGTGATCTTGGTCGCCGGGTCCAACGTTAGCGAATGCTTCCCGACATTAATGCACTACATCTGGCAAGCGCGCGACCGAGGCGCGAAACTGATCGTTGTCGATCCACGCATGACGTCCATGGCGCGCACGGCAGATTTCCACGTGGCGCTTCGTCCGGGGACGGACTCGGCACTGAATCAGGCATTGTTACACGAATTGATTCGCAATAATTGGGTGGATAAGGAATTTATTGTCGCCAGTTGCATCGGATGGAAAGAGCTTCGTGATTCGGTTTCCAACTGCACACCGGAATGGGCGGCGGAAATCTGCGGGTTGAGCGCCGATCTAATTCGCGCCGTGGCAAAAACCTGGGGCACAGCCAAAACCAGCTTTTTGCTCCATGCACGTGGCGTAGAACAACACACCAAAGGTGTTGAAAATGTGTTGAGTCTGATCAACCTGGTGCTGGCAACAGGACGCATCGGACGCGAAGGATGCGGTTACGGCACGATCACGGGTCAAGGCAACGGTCAAGGCGGTCGCGAGCACGGACACAAGTGCGATCAGCTTCCCGGCAACCGCGATATTGAAAATCCCGAGCATCGTGCACACGTTTGCAAGGTTTGGGGCATTGAAGACGAGCAATTGCCGCGCAAGGGATTGACCGCGGTGAAAATGTTCGAAGCGATTCACGAAGGCGAAATTCGCGGGTTGATTAACATTTGTTGTAATCCGATGGTCAGCCACCCGGACACGAATTACTTACGCGAGGCACTTGAAAAAATCGAGTTTTTCGTCGTGATCGATTTTTTTCTGAGCGAAACGGCGCGATACGCCGACGTGGTGTTGCCCGGTTCGTTGCAGGAGGAAGAGGAAGGCACGACGACCAGCGCCGAAGCGCGCGTCATTCGCATTCGCAAAGCCGTCGATCCGCCGGGCAACGCAAAACCCGACACATGGATCATTCTGGAAATCGCGCGCCGACTCGGCAAGCAACAGTACTTCGATTATGCCGACAACGAAGCCATCTTCAACGAATTGCGCCGCGCCAGTTCCGGCGGAACGGCGGATTACGCGGGGATTTCCTGGGAACGAATTGAACGCGAGTACGGCGTTTTCTGGCCCTGTCCAAGCGACGATCACGCCGGAACGCCGCGCCTGTTCGAAGACCGCCGGTCGTATCATGCCGACGGCAAGTTTCATCTCTACCCCACTCCCTACCGTCCAAGCCACGACACGCCTGACAATCAATTCCCTCTGTATTTCACATCGGGGCGTAGCGTGTTTCATTATCTGAGCGGCACGCAAACGCGACGTATCAAGTTCCTGGTGGATAAATGCCCTGGCCCGGTATGCGAAATGCACCCGGCGACGGCGAAACACCTGGGCTTTGTGGACAAACAACTCGTCACCGTGGAATCGCGGCGCGGCAAGATCACCGTGCCGTTGTCACTTACTGAAACGATTCGCAGCGACACGGTTTTTGTACCGTATCACTGGGCGGAAAAACTCGCCGCAAATCAAATTACGGTGCGAGCGCTCGATCCGATCAGCGGAATGCCCGAATTCAAAGTTGCCGCGTGCCGCGTTCGTCCCGCAACACGCGAGGAAGCCGAATGCACGCGCGCCGATTACGGATTGCTTCGCCAGGAAGCCGGAAAACCAATGGCAGGGGGACAAGCGTGATCCGCGACTTTTTCATCGATTTTCAACGCTGCATCGGATGTAACGCCTGCGTGGCTGCCTGCTCGGAATGTCACACCCACAAAGGTGTTCCGATGATTCATGTGGATCAGGTCGATCCGGGACGCAGCCCGCAAACCGTGCCCGTGGTGTGTATGCATTGCAAAACACCGACTTGCGCGATGTCGTGCCCCGCCGACGCGATCAAGATGGATGGCAACGGCATCGTTCACAGTAGTCTGAAACCACGATGTATTTCGTGCCGCAATTGCGAGTTATCGTGCCCCTTTGGCGTGCCGATCATACGCGACGATATCCAACAGATGCAAAAATGCGACATGTGTTTCGATCGCACCAGCGCGGGGAAAAAACCCATGTGCGCAACGGTTTGCCCCACGAGCGCCTTGTATTACGGCACGCTCGACGAAGTGAAGCGGCTCCGTCCCCATAGCAAACCGATTAATCGCTGGCGTTTTGGCAAGCAGGAGGTGGAAACACGCGTTTTCGTCATGGTGCCGCTGAACGTCGAAGAAATGGTGGTTGACTGGCCACAAATGCTCGAAAACGCCGACGGACCGTTCGATTTGGCGATCAAATTACGCGAACGACTCGACGACTTGGGACACGAACCCGAAGCGGTCGAACCCTTTCCCGAACAACACGACGTACCACCGATTCCTGTCTCCGCCCCAGAGGACGAGGAGGTTTTTTTCTTATGAGCGGCGCCCCAAATAAAGTTCCCAAATGGCGCGAGGAATTTCCTATCGAAACCGAAGCGGACGAATACGTTTCGCGGCGGGATTTCGTTCGGTTTTTAGCACTCGTCAGCGCGGGCCTTGCCCTTGGCAACGGTGCCGTATTGGTCAAATCGCTCACCAGCCACGACGGTAAACCACTGCCCATCGCCGACATCGGCGCGGCGGACGAACTCGAACGCGGAGCATGGCGCGTGTTCCAATATCCCGATGCGAAAACCGACAGTATCCTGGTGCGGCGAACGAACGGCGATCTGATTGCGTTCCAACAAAAATGCCCGCACCTGGCGTGCCCGGTGTCCTATCATCCGGGAGACGGTGAAAAAGAGGAATGCCTGCTATGCCATTGCCACAACGGACGATTCGACATTGAAACCGGGAAAGGCTCCATGGGACCGCCGCGCGAACTCCGACCCTTGCGCCAGGTTGCTTTGCGTATCGAGAACGGCCGGATTCTGGCTGTAGGACTGAATGACATTGAAGTAAAAGGATAGTAACATGGCAATCGGCAAACCATTTTACGATAATCGTCCCGGTATCATTGCATCGCAAATCACGCGCATTTGTTTTTTAGCAATGATATGCGCGTTTCAATACTGGTTGCTCACTTCCTCCATGGAAGCCGCGCACACACATAATCAACGTATTGAATTATTCGCGTTTATCGCATCGGCAAGTTGTTTTATTCTCGCGGCAGGAATCATGATTGCGGGTGAAATCTGGGACAAAAAATCTCGTAATGAATAGAATCTGATTCAAAACCCCGAATACTGCGTTGCGCTACAGTCTCGGTCTCAGTCACATACGGACGTATGCTCTTATCGACTCAGACCGGGTAATAAGGTATTGGTATCGAGGCATCGCTCTTCTGGGGCGTAGTCAATGATTCAACTCTGATGGGTTGAAAATGGTACGCACACCCCGAATTTGAAGTATCATTTCACAAATCAGGAAAATGGTCAAGTGATTATCGGAAAGAGAAAATGCAAATCGCGGAATCTGGAATAAGGAAAAACAGAAAATCAGTTGTCGCGCAGAGACCATTAAAACAGTATTACCCATCCGCGTGGCGACAATATCGCCTCGCGACGATCTTTGACAACTCAAGCGTTGGAAAAAATGGGGCGAATGCGAATCGCCTTATTTCACACGGCTTTGAGGGTGTACGATTTGATAAGGCCGCCAAGTTCCTGCCGACATCGAACAACACCGATTTCCTGCGGACGGAACGTTTTGTCGAGCACGGTGTTGTCTCGCCCTATGCCACGATGAGGGCGAAGCGTATTATAATAGCGGACCCAGATTCTGTTAATTGTATCGAGATGTTCGAGCCCAAAGCAGATGAAATGGTTCAAGCACTCTCTTTTTATCTTACCGACGAAGCACTCGACGAACGCGTTCGCCATCGGGGCGGCAACGGGTGTGCGCATTATTTTTACGCCCTCGGATTGCCAGAAATTATCAAGCCAATCGGCGGGGTATTTTTTGTCGTTGTCGCGGATTAAATACAGCGGCGCTTCACCGATTTTATCAAGCCACATGGCAGCGTTGCGCGATTGAATCCCATTAAGAACCAACGCCAACTGATCGACGCATTCCAC
>CAZOKZ010000100.1:0-11203 GCA_964580585.1 uncultured Candidatus Sumerlaeota bacterium
CACGTAATAACAACGGTTTAGAGCGGGGTCCGAAAAAGTTTACCGGACACTACTGGCGACATCCGATAATTAATCCGCAAAGTTTTTGAGCGGCCTCGAACGTCAACTCCCAACGCTTTCCATGAAAATGGTGGCTGGAAGATTCGTTGGCCAAGGTCGCCAGAAAAGAACAGGCTGTTTGCTCTTTCTCCACCCAAAGCGGCAAGAAAACGCAATTGAGACACGCTAATATCTTGTGCTTCATCGATCACTGCAAAGTCATATTGTGGATGTTTAGAATTGGAAATTTTACCCGTCAGCATACAATACATCTCAGGCAACGTCACCAAGCCTTGTTCCTTTATTAATGCTCGGGCACGCTCGAAAATGGACCAAAGAACCGCCCGTTGTTTTTCTGGCAGACGAGTTTTTCTGCCAAGCCGTGGCACATCGCGGTAAGATTCCCAGGTGTCTAATTGCCAGCCATCGACCACCTCAGCCCATTCGCTTAAAAGAAACGAAAGCGTAAACTTATGGGATTCTCCTTCTTTTGCAGTGGTAGAAATGACCTGTTGTATGTCCTCTTTGCTTGCAATCTTACAGAGGCCACAAAGTGCAGCGTACAATCGACTGGCGATGGCATCCATTGAGTAAACGTCAATCCGCTCGCCCAATCGCGGTTCACTGCTTATCAATCGCAAGAGCTTCGTTCTCAGTGCATTCGCCAACGGTTCCGAAAACGTAGCGAGCA
The DNA here is from genome assembly GCA_964580585.1 of uncultured Candidatus Sumerlaeota bacterium. Lineage (GTDB taxonomy): Bacteria > Sumerlaeota > Sumerlaeia > SLMS01 > JAHLLQ01 > CAZOKZ01. The sequence goes on from CAZOKZ010000100.1 coordinate 731, forward strand.
AGACCCGTGCTTCGGGATAATTACGCGCCAGATAAACTGCGCGATGCAAAGCCACGATGGTTTTTCCCGTTCCGGCTGTACCACACACACGAGCAGGGCCGTTGAAATCTTGCTCAATGAGCGATTGCTGGGCGGGATGGAGAAAAACCGTCCACTTCTCCCAAGGATAATCCAAGGCACGCTGTAACTCTTCCACGTTGCTCATCACGCGGAAACGGCGCTGGGCATCGGGATGCGCGAATGGATCGTCTTCCTGCTTTTGCGCCGGGACTGTTTGTGGTATTGTTCCCGTCGCCAAATTCAGCAACGCCTCGGCTGCTTCCGCTGGCAAATGGTCCGTCAAATCCAGCAATGTGTCCTCGGTCGCCTTCTTGACGTCGGGCAACCATTCGGACGGCACACCGTATCCAAGCAGTTCTTCCTCGGCAACATGGCCAAACAATGCCGGTTTTTCCTGCTCGGCTTCCACATAGTTGGGAATTACAATTTCCCGAACCGTTTCCCGGATTTCCACGATTTGTGCCGCACCGGTTTTGGGGTGCGTTTCCAGCTTTCGCCGCCTTGCCCATTCATAGGCTTTGTCGTGGTGGTCCACATAGCACAATAGCAGGCTGGATTCGGTTCGATGCAGGATCAACCGAATGTCCATGTTCACATAGATCGAACAAAAATTCGCATCTTTGGCTTTGTCCAATTTGTGAAATTTCAATCCTGGATGCGCTGGGTTCATCTGCAAATCGAAAGCCGTTGTTTTGACGGCTTTCTGCTCGTCGTTGGTCAGCTTGTTTAAGCTGTCGCAAAAACTGTCGGCGATTAAGAATTCCATCGAATGTCCCGGTTTCTTCGTCGAAGTGAAAACACTATAAATTCTCCTGAGTCTGGCGACATCTGCTTGCCTTTTTCATTCTCAACTGATTTTAGGTCTCTAACGAGCGCCCAAATTACATTTTCCGGGGGGATGATTTCCTCTTTAAGTGAAAGAAGGATTTCCATGTTTCGCCCACTAGCTTGAACAGAATATTCTTGATCGAGTATTGGGTTCCATTTTTTTGAATGCGAGCCAAATAAATACTCAAAGTCACCTTTTAATATATGTCTTACTTTTACTCGAACTTGTTGTTTGTCTGAAGTCGGAGTTGGACGAAATGGTTGACGAGTTCTTTCCAAGACCGGTTTGAAAATACTTGTTATCTTCCACTCCGCCATTAATTCGACACCCCCACTTCCCATCTCAAGTCCTTCGACCGTACACCAATAGGAATGAGTTGCTTCATTAAGTTTTTGAAGTCCTTCCCATGGGCTTGTGGGTAATGTATCGAATAAATAAACATGGACTTCTGGGTGAAGAGAAGTGAATGTTTTTGTAAATTCGGGCAATTCAAAATAGATGATGTCATCAATTGAAGGAACAACTTTAGTTGATTTTGCCGCCATAATAACAATCGTGTTATGGGCTTCACCTTCTTTTGGGACATCTAAAGATTTAGCTCTCAAACCGTCTATAAACTGTGATGTCCACCATGAATAGGCTTCTTTCATTCCGGGTGAATAATTTATGGATTCTTGTTTAGCTTTTTGAATGTGCTGTCTTATTGTCTTAAATTGTTCGGAATCCCTATCGCCTTCAAGTAATACTGCCGCCTCACCATTTAGGCCCATCAATGCAAATCCCGTGATATTATTTGAACCCACGAAAACTGATGCAGTACCATCGGACCTTTCCATGTAATATATCTTACTATGGAGCATCGGGTGGTATCGGTAAAATGAATGTCTGGCACCAGCATTAGTTAATTTTGTATGTCCTAAGTGAACATGAAGATTGTTCAATGGAACTCCCATACGAATCACTCGGTCGAATGCTTCGTACGCGCGATACGTACCTGCACCAACAATGATGGTTTCTACGCTTTTAGTATTGTTTTTTATGCCAGATTCGATACATTTTATGCCCTCAATAGTTATGAACCCGGACACAATTTGTGTTTTATCAGATGTTCGTAATTTTTCATTAATAAGTGACGCTATCTCCTGTTGTGGTGTATCAAATAGCACCGTACTTTTTACATTCATGATTATTGCCCCTAATATGTTGTCCATCACTTCACCCTGAACACCTTCATCACTTCATCGCCCAGGTGGTTAATGACTTTGACGGCGATGCGTCCCGACGTGGGTTTGTCGAAAGGTCTCGACGTGTCGCTTTTCAACGTCGCCCAGGCTTCTTCGTCAATTTCGGCTTTCAGCGTCGTTTTTAGCGCCTTATATGGATCGTTCGCGCCCAGGAAATAGGCGTGCCGCACGAAGAAGCTCTCTTCGTTGTAGTCCGTGTCGATAAACCAGCAGGCAATGCCCTCCGCCCCGTCGCTTCGGACTTCGCCCGTGTTCGGATGGAAAACATCCACTCCATTGATTTTGATTTGAATCTGGCCGTCTTCTGCTTCCAGAATATCGATGTCCGGTTCCCCGAATATCACGAACAAGTTACCTTTGCCTGTGTTCTTCAAATCGGCGGACATGTGCAGGTCGGCGTTCATACGCGCCTTTAGAACTTTGATCCGCCCCAGATTTTCAAAATCGGTGGAATGCGCGTCATAGCTGAACGCGCACGTAATCAACACGTCGAATGCCGCGTCGCCTGCCTCACGGGCGGCGGAAACCAAATCCGGGCGCGTTACGGTTCCAAACTCGGGACCAATGAAAATACCCGCTCGTTTTTCGTTCTCGCCCTCCCTGTACCGTCCCTCGGCGCAAATGTAATGGCCCGGCCATGGCTTGAGAGACGTAAAGTCAATTTTGTCCTCTTTGTGCGCTTGTTGCACACCAGCGGTTTTCAGGTTCTCCAGAATCATCCCGGCAAAATCCTGCCCCTGGCTGTAGGCGTCCTTGGATTCCGCTACCGCATCAATTAATTCGTCGTCTTCGTCCACCCCTAAAACCCGGTGCGGGGAAAGACTCTCGACGGTAAACGGACCCGCCACGCGAACCTTGCTTTTGTCCTCATAGGGCTTGTCGTACAAATACTCGTTATCTGCCTTAGCGGCGATGGACGCATCGATCTCTTTCTGGCGGGCAATGCGCGCTTTCCACCATTCCGCGTGCGCTTTCTTCATGGTCTCGGGCCAATCGGAACCCGCCTCGCGCGGGATTTCCCATTCTTCCCAACCATGCTTCGGCGGTTTTTTCAACTTCTGACTTTCTTGCCGCACCTTGTCAGCCAGTGGTGCCAACTTCTCCTGCCACTTCTCCCAAATCACATCGATTTCCGCGTTATTGGCAATCGATTTGAGCGTGATGTGCGGCACGCGCTCATAGACAAAACCGTGGCGAATGTTTCCGCGCACCGGTTGAGAACTGGGGACGGTTTGGGTGACTTCGGCTTCTTTGATTTGGCCTTCGCGGGAATCGGCCAACAGATAAAACGGATACCGCGCGCCCATGATACGGGCGCGAGCCAAGGCCAGCGCCACACGCGAGGTATCGATCGTGATCCAGCGCCGTCCCCATTGCTCGGCCACGGTGGCGGTGGTGCCGGAACCGCAGGTCGGGTCGAGCACAAGGTCGCCGGGGTCGGTGGTCATCAAGACGCATCGCTCGATAATCTTGGTGGAGGTTTGAACCACATACAACTTGTCTCCGCCGAGGCTGCTACCGACATCCGTCCAGACGTTCCGAATCGGCATCGCTGGGTAGTCATCGATGAAGCGAACGTAATTTAGACTGTTCTTGCCGGGCTCAAGTCTATCGGCCCACAAGAGGCGTTGCATTCCGAGTTCATTCGTTTTCCAGCGCACCTGTTCGCTCGGCTTCAACTCTCGTCCACGAATCTGAACACCGAACCAAGACGCGGCTCCTTCTCCCTTCGTGCGCCCGATGCTTTGCGACGTCATGTCACTCAGTCTGAACGCTCGACTCTCCTCAGCCTGTTCCGGTGTCGCCTTCGTTGCTCGTATTCGCTCGCCGTCTCTGGTTTGAACAAAAGCGTAGGCTTCGCCGCCTTCACCGCCGGCAATTTTTGGAAGCAGGAAGGTGCGAAACTTCAGCGATTCCTTTCGCTTGGCGAACCAAAGCACATGGTCGCTCACATTCGGAATGTAGAGTTCCGTGGAGCCAGAAGTTTTCTCGATTGTGATTAGAGAGACGAAGTTTTCGTCCCCAAACACCTCATCCATCACCGCCCGGACGCGGTGAACATTTTCATCCCCGATCTGCACAAAGATGGAGCCGGTGTCGGTGAGCAGGTCGCGGGCGACGGTGAGCCGATCCCGCAGGTAGGTGAGGTAGCTGTGGATGCCGTCGCGCCAGGTGTCGCGGAAGGCTTTGACCTGTTCCGGTTCGCGTGTGATGTGCGTCACGTTGCCGTCTTTCACGTCGCGGCTGGTGGTGGACCACTGGAAGTTGCTGTTGAATTTGATGCCGTAGGGCGGATCGAAGTAAATGCACTGCACCTTGCCGCGCAGTCCCTCGCGCTCGGCCAGCGAGGCCATGACCTGGAGCGAATCGCCCAGGATCATGCGGTTGGACCAGTTGGCGTCGTGCTGGTAAAACTCGGTTTTGGCCCCTTCGCTGGGCAAGCCGTTGAAATCGCCAAATAGGTCGAATTGTAATTCGTCGCTTGTTTCGTTCGCTTTAGTGCGGCGAAGAAGATCGTCGATCAAAACCTTGGGATGAACCTTTTCCTGGATGTAAAGCGGCGGCGCGTTCACCACAAGATCGGACCAGTCTTTGTCGTCTTTGCCGCGCCAGACCAGTTGGGGGTCCAGGTCGCGATTCCGCCGCTCGTAGGCCACGCGAAGAGGGTCTTGCTGGTCCTTGGTCAAAACGGACTGATATTCCGCCGTCGGGATGTTTTTGCGGGAAGCATCGTTGTGCTTTAATGTCTCGACAGAGAGCTTGGATTTTCTCTTGGCCATGGCGAATTAAATCTCCGGGGTCTGGGGAGGTGTTGGTATTGTGGTGGTCGAGGAATCTTGTGTTGGAGACAATAATGATATTGTTGTACCTGGGGCTGAAATCAAACCAGCCGGACTAGAAACCGCACTGGATGTCCTAGGATTTGGGAAGCCCGATTGAAGTCCATCGATATGCTCGAAAAGGTCGTCATTAACTTTTTGCCAGAGGGGATCGAGGATGAAATTGATTCCCTCGCGGCGAGCCAGTTTTGCGGCGGGGACAAAATCACTATCGCCAGCTACCAGAACAATGGTATCAACTTGCTTTTTGAGTGTTAGAGTCGAAATGTCCAAGCCAATCCGCATATCGACGCCTTTTTGACGAAGCCCTAGTGCAACGGCACCGCCTTCGATACCCTTCCAGAAATCGCGTAATTCCTGGAGGCTCTTGATTTCCTGATCTGTAAAATTAAAAGAATCGGGACCGGTTGGCGGTAAGGTCCCCAATTTATCAAGGGCGGCGACCAGGTGACGGCTACGAAGAATTTTCTTTGTCAGAGATGGACTAATTGTCCAGTCTCCTTCCTTTATCACTTTTCCCAATCGCAACGCCAGTTTGGGTTGCTTTCGTAGTAATTTGAAAATTTCGCGCCGATGACGAGCGACATCGCTCTTTGCAAAATCGATTGATCGATTATCGATGGGATGATGGGCCTTACCGTCGTAGGGATTGGCATCGTAGTAAAATGATCGATAAACATGACGATCCCACCGCTCGCCGTCCTGTTCGCTACCAGTAAGTTGTTTGATATGCGACCGGATCAAACTCCTTATGCTTCGCACAATTTGATCTGGTGTGTCACACCGTGCCGGTTGTACAAGGCTCGGCAATCGCTTGAGGAAGAAACCACCATCAATGAGAATGGCGATGCGCCGATCATTCATGGTCGCCCCCTCCGCAGGAAAAAGTTGTAAGTGGGGTTAAAAGAAAGAGCCCCAAGGGTTCGGCACGCGCTCGGGATTGGTGAGCGGGCGTACAACCATGGGGCGAATGTAAGAGTATCGTGACCCAACAAAATGGTGGTGTCAACCCCCCAATTTACGAAATGAAGAGATTGAATTAATGGCTTCACAGGGAGCTGCCTCCGATGATAGACTCTATCATCTTATTAAATTCAGCCTCAACCTTATCGGCAAAATCGGCTTGAATCTGGTAAACGTCGGTAAATTCGGCAAAAGCCCAACGTCCATGGGTTTTCAGGTTGTTGACACCTGGAATCCAATAGGTGTCCATGGTCATTTTTTTAACGACGGCATCTTCACCACGATAGCCTTTGATTTCGACGATCAGGTGCAACAAATCGTCTTCGCCGTGACCATCGTCCACGAGCACAATAAAATCCGGGCGATAGTGTCGGTTTTCCGAGCCATATCGATAGGGAACCTCGAAGCCAAGGTTGTGGTTTTTGACGTAGGCTTTGATCTTGGGATGGGATTCCGCCACCCGGCAGAATTCGGCTTCCCAATCGCTATCAAGAATCACCCAGTTAATAGGGCAGCGGCGAGCGTCGGTTTGCCACCGAGTCGTTTTCGACGTGGAAAAGTTCACATGGCTTGTTGATCCAATCGGATTGTAGGGATCGAGCATGGCTTTGATAGGATTATCGCCCTTAAAGGCGTTTGTGATGCCTGCCGTGATGCGTTCGCACGCCATGTCGGCAAGTTCCTGGTACATGAGTTGGGCAGGATAGGTGCCACCCTTGCAAACGAGACAGGTATCAAGCCATTCCTTCGTGACTCGTTTCAATTGGCCGAATAACGCCAGTTTCGGTTCTTCGTCCGTATCGCGCCATTTTGTATAAAGCAGGCGTTGCGTGAGATTAAAGAGCAGCGTCGAGCGGCGGAGGTCGCCGGTATGGACCAAATTCAAATCGACCCCTTCGCCGATGATCCCCTCGTTGTGAGTGATGGATGGGCCGACAAGTTCAGGAGTCAGTACCAGAACTGAATCTTCGTTGAAAGCCGCTTGAATGCGCTCCTGGGGGAGTTCGACGCGATAGCCTTGAACGCGGGGAAAGCGGATTTCCAGCGGGTCGCGGTCGGGGCGGATGGCTTTGACCTGAATGGTTTCTCGGGGAGGCTGTGGTGGAGCCACGACAGGTTTGGCAGTAAAGTCGAAGGGAATGCCCAAAATATCGGCATACTCGACGTTGAACAAACCTTTCTCGTTCACGTCATAAGACTGGCGGCGAAGAGCGCGTCCAATGACTTGTTCGCAAAGCAATTGGGTACCGAATGCCCGGACGCCAAGGACGTGCGTGACGGTGTTTGTATCCCAACCTTCGGTTAGCATCGAAACCGACACCACACACCGGATAGATTCGCCAAGACGACCTTCGCGTCCAACAGTGTTCATAACCTCGCGTAGCAGGTCTTGGTCAGTGATATTTTCCGCCTGTTTGGGGTCGCCTGTGCGTTCGATAATCTCTCGGCGGAACCGCTCGATTTCGTCGGATGCCATAGCTCGAAAATTCTTATCCAAGGCATCGCCAGATTCCAGTTGGGAACTATCGATTAGGAGTGTTCGGGGACGGGCAAATTGATTGCCGTATTCATCAAAATTTCGGAATAATTCCAGCCGACCATTTTCCGGTTTGGAACTGCCATCTTCCTGTTTGCGATAAAACCCTGACACATAGTCATAGACCAGCTTGGAAGTGGATGTATTGTTGCAAACGATAATGAAACAAGGTGGGACGTTAATACCACCTTGCTGCCAAAGCTCGAAAGTCTTCTTGTAATGACCATACAGGGCTTCCAGGGCAGTTTGCAGTTCAACGGGGATGCTCAAAGGGTCGAGTTCGGTATTCTTTCCTCTCCCTTTTTTGGGCATTTTTTTACGTATGTGCTCCCAAAGATTGCGAAACTTGGGCATATCGTTGCCGGGGATATTATCCGCCACGGGAACGCGAGGGAGTTTGACGATTCCGCACTCTATGGCGTCCATCAGAGAAAAGTCACTCATCGTCCAAGGGAACATCGTCCCTTCGGCATAACCCGAGCCACGTAAGAAGAAGGGGGTGGCCGATAAATCGATGATATTGGCGATACCAATTTTGCGCTTCACGATCTCAAGGCCAGAAATCCAAAGGCGGGCGGCTTCATTGTTCTTTTCAGCTTCTTTTTTATCGTCCCCTTTTAAATCGATGTCGTCGTTGTCACCCGGTTTCTCTCTATAACAGTGGTGTGCTTCGTCATTGAGCACCATGATATTTTTGATGCCCATTAAATCGGGCATCACACGCTGAAGCATTTGCCCTTCGGTTTCCGTCGTCTCAAGATCGTTGCCTGTTCGGCCTTTGAGCAAAGCACGGCCACCAGCAGACAATGAGACACGCTCTCGCAACTTGAAAGCGTGATAGTTGGTAATAACAATTTTTGCTTTCTTTAGATCGGGAAGCATGTCGGTGGGCACGAGTTCACGGCTCTGGTAATAGCTATCTGGATCGTGAGGCTGAAGTACCCGGAGACGGTCCCGAATTGTAATGCCGGGAGCAACGATGAGGAAGCCTCGGGTAAACTTCTTGGTGTTAGGATGTCGCACCGCATTGATTGTTTGCCATGCGATAATCATCGCCATAACAGTGGTTTTGCCTGCCCCGGTTGCTAATTTTAGCGCGATGCGTAATAAATCGGGGTTAGCGTTATTGTTTGCATCAGCAATGTGATTCAGGAATCCCTTTCCTCTAGGACCGATTTGTGGGGCTACCTCGGTCAACCAAATGGCAGTTTCCACTGCCTCAATCTGGCAAAAGAATGGACGAATACCACTAAACTGATGGTGTCGCCAATGTTGGAGCAACCGTGCTGTCTCGGGACTGACCATCCACTGGTTGGGATTAACGAGTTTTCTCCAATCATCTATATGGCGGCGCAACTCATTGATCGTCGATGTAACCGGATCGTATTGTTGACCTTGGTTGGATAAGCCCAGTCCCTCATCAAAAATCATTTCTTGTTGGGCTGGCGCATCTCTGCGTTTTCTCGACTTTGGGATAGGAGTGATGTACCGTGCAGGACGACGGCCATTAATTATCTTGTGTGTGGGCTGCCCTTGCTCATCGAGTTCCCAATGTTCTTTTGGGTATTCATAAGGCGAATTACGAACTGGTTGTTCAAAAAAAGGGTTTCCCATACGAACCTTCCCAATGACTTGTGGAGTGCGCACAATCATTGATGACTTTGATTGCTGGGAAATGTTGGGGCAACACGTAAGCGAGATATAAAGTTTAAAAACGACGTGGAAATGTAATTCGGTCCCTCTCTGCCCGATACATGTACTTCGCCCAGCGAACCACCCCCCCCATGGGTTTTTTGCCCCTTCCCAGATCGAACCTCCTCCCCGTCGCCTCTAAGGGGGCTTTCCGCCGTTGGTGTCCGATAGGCGCGTTGCTCGTAGCATTGCCCGACGACAGCCTTGCTTGACAGCCCAACCAACAAAGCCCCCGACGATCACACCCCCATGCGGAGCACCCGCCAGAAATCTCGCCTCGCACCAAGGCAGAAAAGGCATAAATCGTCCGCTCGCCTAGAAGGGGTTCCAGAGCGCGAAATCCGCCCACCTGCTTCCTATATGCTTCCTGCAAGAAAAAGCCCACCCGTTTGTTGGGTAGGTGTTTACAATTAGAACATTGTATTTATTGGGGATAAATGGAGCGGGAAACGGGGTTCGAACCCGCGACCCTCAGCTTGGGAAGCTGATGCTCTACCAACTGAGCTATTCCCGCTCGGTGTCAACAAACGGATGATACCTCGCGCGGAATTGCGACGGCTGTCAAGACCAACGCGCACGCGGCGTTGAAGTTTTGTGGGCGACTGGCATCTCGGTTGTCGATTGTGCCGACAGGGTTTATACTGATAAAGATGAAACCCTGAATGTGACCGTTGTTCGGAGGCGTCGTTGCATGAAAGCGCTGCTTGGGCTGATTGCGGTGTTGTTGACCATTCTCGTGCTGCTGTCGTTTTGCACGCCCGACCCGACGAAATCATCGGGGACTGCAAACGGCGAATTGTTGAGCACCGAAGGAAAAAACAGCGAAGAGATGCCGGGTCGTGCAGCAGCAGAAAATGGCAACGCCGAAAAACCAATCGATTCGTCGTCGGATTCGGGCAGCAGTTTGATGTTTGGCACCGTGGCAAACCGCGACGAGGCGGAAATACACGCGTTGGTCCAAGAATATTATGACGCGTTGCGTGCGAAAAATTACGAGCAAGCCGTCGTGCTGTGGGAACCGGGAGCGTTCGATGCCGCCGCGCGTCCGAACGTGGCGGGCGTCGATCTTCAGCCCGCGGATTTGCTGCGTGCATGGACGGAACTCGGAGGCCCGATTCCCGATCAAGTGAAGTTGGTGGACCTGCGAATCGAGGGCGCGCATGCGCAGGGGGAAATAGTCATCGATCGCAAAGGCAACGGTCCCGTGTCGATTGTCGGAAAAGATGCGCGAACAGGCAAACGGCTCGGCACTTGGGCAATGACGATGCACTTCACCAAGCAAGGCGACATGTGGTGGATTTCCATGCA
>CAZOKZ010000101.1:0-9026 GCA_964580585.1 uncultured Candidatus Sumerlaeota bacterium
CCCTCGGCGTTCCAGGCAGCGTCAACACCGGCAGCGCGTACGTTTTCCGCGTTGATCAATAACAAAACATCAACCATCGAAGTAAACTCCGTCCCCATGCAAAAAACGCATGGGGACGGAGTGTTTAATGGAGGTTTCTTGTTATTGAAATAACCCTGTTGATTTTCACAAAATAGGTTTACGTCATTTCGATAGCGGTAAGTGCGCCGCCCCAGGGACAATGCAAATGTGTGGAATGGCTGCCATCTTCTGAAACGCCAGGTTGTGGGGTAGAGCGAAGTGTGATGCGTAAACGCCATTGGTCAGGGCATGCGAATATCGAATCGTTTATTTTCATGGAAAATACCGGTTCTTCTTTACATAACAAAGATTGCTGTTGTAGTCAATTTCACCAAACTGCGTCACGGTTTGTGGAAAAGTCGTCTTTATTCCACGAATGATGTTGATTCGTCGATGGAGGGGAAACCAACGGGGAACCGGCGAAAGTGTGGATTCGTCGTGTGCGGAATCGAACCCCTGAACCGCGAGAGAGAAGACCGAATACTTCCGACTCACTGACCAAGAGTATTCGAAAATAAACCGAACCCTCGACCATGTTGGATAAGTATTATCACACTTAGTAGAGAAAGGAGTAACCCTGGATGATTTCCTTATTCCGAAAACGAAATTCAAGGAAGGAAACGGGGAAGACCGGAAAAGCTGCAAGAAACTGGATTGGAACACTGCTGGGGCTGGCGATGGCCGTACTGACCGCGTCCACGTCATTTGCCAGCATCGACAACTTCGGCAACGAATTCTGGCTGACTATCCCGGAAAATTTATACCACGAGACGATTGAAATTCACGTAGTAGGCGAAGAAGCCACTAATGTGACTGTCGAGGTTCCCGGTGTCGCGTTCAGTCAAACTTTGCCTGTAACGCCGGGGGCGGTTACCTCCTTTAGTCTGCCAACCTCCGTTGTTCCAACAGGAAGCAATGTCATTGAAAATAAGGGCATTCACGTCATCGCTTCAAAAGAAGTCGCTGTTTATGGATTCAACAACGCTACGGCCACGCGCGATGCCTATATTGGTCTTCCGCTGGAAGCCCTCGATGTCGAATATATGGTTTTGGCATGGAGTGGTGGTGTCTCCCCATCCCAGATGAACGTCGTCGCGCCGTTTGACAATACCACCGTGACGATTACCCCTACCGTATCGAGTGGTGGTGGCGCGCGACCTGCTGGTGTGCCTTTTCAAATCATACTGAATGAAGGCCAGGTTTATCAGCTTCGCGCGGACAGCACGTCCACCGACCTGACAGGCACCACGGTGGTCGCCGATCAGCCGGTATCGGTTTTTGGCGGCGATCAATGCGGCAATATTCCCACTAGTGGGGTGACTTTTTGCGATATGATTGTCGAGCAACTGCCTCCGCTCAGCCGCTTGGGAAGCGAGTTTGTGGTAGCTCCTTTGCCCCATGTCAATAATTCGGTTATTCGCGTGCTGGCGCCATACGCCGGAACGGACGTGGTTATTAATGGAAGCACGGTTGCAACCTTGAATTCCGGTCAATTTTACCAGCAACAAATCAATTCGGCCGATGCTCCCCTGCACATTCTGACATCTAACGATGCTTTGGTGGCACAATATCTTACCGGAATCGCCATCGCAGGTGATGGCGACCCGGCGATGATGATGGTGCCTCCGACGGATGCTTATGTGCCCCTTCGTTCCACTTTCCTGACACTGTCGGGATTTAACAACTATGTCAGTATTTTCGTGCCGACAGGCAGCACAGGTGCGGTCAATCTGGACGGTTCGCCGCTCGGGGGCGTCTGGACACCCGTTGGATCGTCCGGAATATCAACCAGAAGCGTTAATATTTCACCTGGCTCCCATACCCTCGACACGGGAGGCACCGCCAATTTCCGCGCGTTGGTTTATGGATTTACGAATTCCGACTCGTATGCGTATCCTTCTGGCGGTATCGGGTATGAGGCAGCATTGGGCGTTTCCATCGCTTCGCCGGTTCCCAATCCAACGCAAACGGGACCGGTGGATTTCCTGATCACGTATTCGGGAGCCTCGTCGGTCAATTTGAACGATACCTATGTAACAGTGCATTCAACGGGAACGGCGAATGCCACGACGGTGACGGTGCTTAACGGCACGACGTTCCAACCGACGGTGCGCCTGAGTGGCATCACGGGCACGGGAACGCTTTCCATCACGGTTGCCGGTGGCGCTGCGACGGATGGCTTTGGAACCGACCCCGGCGCAGGTCCCAGCGAACCGGTTTCCATTCAACCGGCGGGCCAGGGCACGCTGGGTAACTTCGTGTTCCGCGACGTCAACAGCGACAATATCCAAAACGGCGGCGAGCCGGGCATCGATGGTGTGACCGTCAACCTGCTCAACGCGGCGGGCGACACGCAGCTCGACACGACAACGACTTCCGGTGGCGGTTTCTATGCCTTTACAGCCGCTCCGGGAAATTACATCGTCGAATTCGAACTTCCTTCGGGCGCTACCGGATTCAGCCTGCAGGACAGTGGGGGCAACGATTCGCTGGATAGCGATCCCGATCCCGTCTTTGGACTCACATTCGGACAAACCGGGATTGTGACGATTGTCGCCGACACGTTTAACGACACGGTGGACGCGGGCATCGTGATTCCCCCGGGTCCCGGATCGATTGGCAACTTCGTTTGGAACGACTTGAATGGCAACGGCGCCCAGGACGGCGGCGAGCCAGGTATCGACGGCGTAACCGTCAACCTGCTGAACGCCGCGGGCGACACGCAACTGGATACCACTGTGACCGCGGGTGGCGGTTTGTACTCCTTCACCACGGCAGCGGGAAATTACATCGTCGAATTCGTCGCTCCGAGTGGAGCGGCATTCAGTCCGCAGGACGCCGCTGCCGATACTATCGATAGCGACGCAAATACGGGCACGGGCCGCACCGGTACGGTGATCGTCCAAGCCGACACGGCAAACAACAATGTGGACTGCGGTTTTGTACCGCCTCCGGGACCGGTTGGCGATATTGTTGATGTGACGCCGGACCCACGTAACACGGCGGTCGCTTCGATCGATGTGACCTTTAGCGTAGATGTTCAAAACGTGACGCTTGATGACTTCACGCTGAACGGCACCGACGTCAGTACTCTGTCGGGCACTGGTTTGACCGTGAACGCAGCCGATAGCTACACCATTACCGGTCTCGCCTTGTACACAAGCGTGCAAGGCCCTTATCAACTCATCATCGTGGGCGCGAACGACATCGAGGACTTGTCGAATAATGCCCTCACGAACACGCCGAGCGACTCGTGGGCAGTTGACCTGACTGCTCCGGCTGCACCGGTTGTTTCCAGTATCTCGGACGACACCGGTAACAGCGCGACCGACGAAATCACTAACGATCAGACGCTGTTCATTCACGGAACCGCCGAAGCGGACAGCACCGTCGAGGTCTATCTGGATGCCAGCTCGATTGGCACCACTGTGGCCGATGGTTCGGGCAACTGGACGTTCGATTACACAGGAACCACAATGCCGGAAGGCTCGTATGTCTTTACGGCAGACGCCACCGATCTTGCGGGTAACACCGGGCCGCTTTCTGCGGGGCTTCCCGTCGTGATCGACACGACGCCTCCCGAGGAAGCGTGCGGGGGCGAGCTTGCGTTGGTGGGTCCGGCGGTTACGTCGCTTCCGACGGCGAATTTCGCCGCGTTGTTTACGGAACCCGTTTACAACGTAACGCCTGCGGTGTTTGGCATCTCAGGACCGGGAACGGTGACGGATGCGTCGCCGCTCTCGCCGCCCGATACGTCGGTGACGGTGGAAGTGACTTCCACGGGCCCGGGTTTGCCAACCTTGATCTGGGGCAATCCGTCGCTTGTTCTCGACGTGGCCGGCAACGCGTTTACGGACGCGAACGGTTCGACCGCGGACGTGGAATTCGTCGATATCAGCGCGCCGCAGGACGGCAATCGCATCGCGGGCAGCGACAATGTGCTCAACGATCGCTTTGGACAGTCCCTGGCGCTTGATGGCGAAACGTTATTCGTTGGCGCGCCGAGCGATGACGATGCGGCGCCGAACGGCGGCGTGGTGTTTGTGCTCGAACGCGACAGCACATCGTCGTTTACGGAAGCGCAAAAACTGACGGCGGACGATCCAGCCAACGACGACCGGTTTGGCGAATCGGTGGCGGTCAGCGGCAATTGGGCCGTGATTGGCGCGCCGTACAAAGACAATCCGGGCGCGGACAGCGGCAAGGCGTACAGCTTTTGGCGCGATTCTGTCGGTGTTTGGTACATCTTCTCGGGACTGACGCCTTCGAGCAACGGAACGTACTATCGCTTTGGCCATTCGGTGGCGATCAGCGGTCGCACGATCGCGGTCAGCTCGCCGTTGGGGCAGAATCTGACGGTGCCGGGCGGCGGCGTTTACCGCAGCGGCATTGTGACGATCTTCGAATACGATAGCTGTGCCGACACCTGGAACGAAACGCAGGTTCTGCAAGCGAGCGACGCAACATCGAACGACAACTTCGGGCATTCGATCGCCATGGCGGGCAACCGTCTGCTGGTTGGCGCCCCGCTCGACGACGATAACGGCAACTCGACGGGCAGCGTGTATGTCTTCACGCGTCTGGCCGGTGTTTGGACGGAAACCCAGAAGCTGAACCACACGCTTCCGGGCCGTTTCGACTACTTCGGACAATCGGTTTCGATTAGCCCGGACGGTTCGCTTGCCGTGATCGGCGCGCCGGGCCGCGATAATCTGGGGGCTCTCAACTCTGGTGCCGCGTACGTGTTCGAACGCACAGGCCTGGCGTGGAGTCAAACCGACGAACTCGTTGCCAGCGACGCAACCAACTACGATGCGTTCGGTCAATCGGTTGGTGTTTCGACGGGCGGCATTGCTGTCGGTTCGTGGAAAGACGACACCGAACAACTCGACGCAGGCAGCGGTTACCTGTTCACCGGCGCGGCGGGTTCGTTTAGTGAACTGTCGAAAGTCCTGCCGCTTTCCGGCGATCAGGGACGAAACGACAACATGGGCACCTCCGTTACCGTCTTTGGTGAAACCGCAGTCATCGGTTCACCGTTTGGTAACGACCAAACGCTCGGCGTTCCGGGTTCGGTAAACGTGGGTTCAGGCTACATCTATCGTCTCGATCAAATCGGGCCGTAATTGAACCAGCGTAAAAGTAAGAAACAAAACAACACCGTCCCCATGCAACATAACGCATGGGGACGGTTTGCTTTAATTCGTAAAGGCTCTCTGTATAAGTTTGAATTAAAGAACCAGCAGTATGTTACTTTCAACAATATCCGAGATGTGTTCCGATCATCAATTATTGTATAATAATAGTAAAATGTTTATTTGTAATGTGACTGATAATTGATTCGGTGGGGAACCGGATATATTTGTCGGCGGTAAATACATTTATTATTATGCTTTGTATGGTGGTCGCGATTGATTATTGCTTGAGACGGGCTCGCTTTGGGAAAGCGGTATGCGAAATATAGATATATAGATATGCTTGACAGAAAAAACTGTGGATGAGAAAGTACATCAACCCCCACCATTTTCATTTAATGCCTTTAACATGCTGGCAAAATACCACTATTCCCGCGCGGGATTGGTTAGTGAGGTTGGCGATGTTTACTTTAATTAATAAGGCTGTTCCTGGCAGTCGATCCGTTCTGTTGTGGGTCCTATTATCGATCTTTCCCTGTTTGGTAAATGCGGCGCCTCCGCCGACTCCAACCCCTCCGGATTTAGTTTTCAGCAGCGATACCGGTTGGTACGACTGGGACAACCTTACGGCGATTGCCGCGCCAACCTTCAGGGGGACGGCAGGGTCCGGGTATTACGTATGGTTGTATCGCGATTCGGGGTTTCTCATCGGTGAAGGTTATGCCGGTTTCGATGGTATTTATAGTATCACGTCAACGGTGAGTATGAGCGATGGGCTCCATACAATCCGAGTTACCCAGGCAACTCATCCTGGTGGTGAAGTAAGTGGTTTTTCGGACCCCCTTCAAATCCAGATCGACACAACGCCGCCTTCTCCGAATCCCCCTGCGCCGCCCGACTTAATTAACACCAGCGACACGGGATTTTCGGACTCGGATAACGTGACGGCGGACACGACACCGACTTTCACGGGTACGGGTGAAAACCTGACCGTGGCGCATTTGCTGGACGCTGGGCTTTCGGAATATGCTACTGGGAATGTGTTTAGCGGTGTGTATGAAATCACGGTGCCGGGAACGGGAAACGGGGTGTATTTTTTCCGGGTCCAACTCGAAGACGCGGCAGGCAATCGAACGGCGATCAGTTCGACGACCACCGTCCAGATCGACACGGTTGCACCGACGGTTTCCACGCCAGACATGGACCCGTCGAGCGATACGGGGGTGTCGAATACCGACAATATTACGTCGGACTTTGGCCCGATATTTAACGGGACGGCCGAACCGCTGACCCAAATTTTACTGTATGGAAATTATATCAATGAGACCCACATGTATTGGGGAACTACCACAACGGATGGCACGGGACACTGGACGTACGATATTCCGGGCGCGTTGAGCAATGGCACGTTCTGGATTCAGGCTCGTGCCGTTGACGCGGCGGGCAATATGGGAATTTCGGGGAACTTGATTTTCATTGTGGACGATAATCCGCCCTGGGTTTCGACGCCGAATTTGGCGGATGCAAGCGACACGGGTTCGTCGAATACCGATAACCTGACAAACGATACGACACCAACCTTTACGGGCACGGCAGAGACCAATACGACGATTGAAATTCGCGTGGATGGCACTCCGCGTGGCAGCGGGACATGCACTTCGGGGGTCTGGTCGGTTACAACGTCGGCATTATCCGAAGGCAACCACACGATTCAGGCCTGGGTAACCGACCCGGCAGGGAACTACTCCCAAGGGGGATCGTTGCCGATCGTGATCGATGTTACCGCGCCGACGGTTTCCACCCCAGACCTTGTCGATTCGAGCGATACGGGCGCATCGAACACCGATAATTGGACCAACGACAATACGCCGACGTTTACCGGTTCGGGGGAAAACGGTTCGACGATTGAAATTTACGTCGATTCAACTTTGCACGGCACCGGAACCGTTTCGAGCGGAAGCTGGAGCGTTACGGCATCGACTATCTTGGGCGATGGAAGCCACTCCATTCGCGCGCGTGCCGTTGATGCAGCAGGCAACACCAGGGACTCTTTGAATTTGGCTATATACCTCGATACAACGTTGCCGACTCCAGGAACCCCCGATTTATGGGATTCGAGCGATTCAGGCATATCAAACACGGATAATTGGACAAATGTCACCCATCCTGTTTTTACGGGATCTGGAGAAGTAGGGTCAACGGTTCAACTGATGGTCAATACCACCGTGCTTGCGACGGGTATCGTTCCAGGCACCGGTGTGTGGACAATAGGGTCGGGAACCGCATTGCCCGACTTTACGCATGCAATTTACGCGCGTGCAACCGACGTGGCGGGCAATGTTGCTACCTCTGGTTCTCTGAACGTCACCATCGATACAAATCCTCCTGGTGTAGCGCCTCCGGATTTGTTGGCATCGAGCGATTCGGGTGTTTCCAGCACGGATAATATCACAAACAACAACACGCCGTCGCTTGCGGGAAATGTGAGTGAGTCGGGAACGACCGTGCAAGTTCGCCGCAACGGCACGCCGCTTGGATCGGCAACGGTTGTGGGGAATTCCTGGACGTTTACCTCGCCATCTTTGACCGAAGGCGTAAACTCGCTCACGGCCCATGCAACCGACGGAGCGGGTAATACGGGGAATTCATCGGCGTTGGCGGTTACCATCGATACTACCGCGCCGACGTGCTCGAGACCCGACATGATTGCGGCGGACGATACGGGAAGTTCCAGTTCCGACAACATCACCTCTGTTCTTGCCCCCCGATTTACAGGATCGATCTCGGAGAGCAATTGTCGCCTGAGAATGTACGCGGGCGCTACGCAGGTAGCCGATGTTCAAGCCATCGATACGAACTATAACGTTCAAATTAATCCTTTGTCCGATGGTACGTACAACATGTCCGCGCGGGCGGAAGACGTAGCTGGAAATCTGGGCGCTTCCTCGGCGTTGCTTCCAATCATCATCGATTCCGCGCCGCCTTTGATAACCTTCGTGGGTATTGCCAGTAATAACGCTGATCCTACATTGGCAAAGGAAGGCGATCAAATTACGGTAACCTTTGCGGTTAATGGATCACTCTCAGGCGCGCCCGGTATTACGATTGGTGGCACCTCTGTAACTCCGGTGTACTCGGCGGGTGATATATGGAGCGGAACGATCACCGTCGCGGCAGCAACGCCGGAAGGAGCAATGACGTTCCTGATCAATAACGTTCGCGATACTGCGGGCAACACCGCTTCCCCCGTCACGACAACAACGAACGGGTCGAGTGTCACCGTCGACAAGACGAGCCCGACGCTTTCGCCGGTATCGATCTCTAGCAGCAATCTCGACCCTTCGCTGGCTAAACTAGGCGACGTGCTCACATTGACGTTTACGTCGAATGAACCCCTCGGGGGAATTCCGGGTGTAACGATGGGCGGGACCCTGGTCGTGCCAGTGAACACGACAGGTAACACATGGAGTGGGACGATTACGGTTGGGGCGACTCCACCCGAAGGACCAGTGGTGTTCCAGATTAACAATGTTCGCGATGCAGCGGGCAATCTTGCTGCCTCTGTGAACACGACAACCAACGGGTCTCACGTAACGGTTGATAAGTCAGCGCCGACGTTGTCACCGGTTTCGATTTTGAGCAGCAATGCCGATCCGTCGCTGGCTAAGTTGGGCGATGTGATTACAATCGAGTTCACGGCGAGCGAAACACTTGTTGGAGTTCCGGGTTTGACGATTGGCGGAACCCTGGTCGCGCCGGTGAATACAACAGGCAATACATGGAGTGGGACGATTACGGTTGGGGCGACTCCACCCGAAGGGCTGGTATTGT
>CAZOKZ010000101.1:9126-11165 GCA_964580585.1 uncultured Candidatus Sumerlaeota bacterium
ACATGGAGTGGGACGATTACGGTTGGGGCGACTCCACCCGAAGGGCTGGTATTGTTCCAGGTCAACAATGTACGCGACACCGCAGGGAACGTTGCCGCTCCGGTTAGCACGACGACGAACGGTACACACGTAACGGTTGATAAGACAGGCCCGGCGTTGGCGCCTGTTTCCATCGTCAGCAGCAACCCAAGTTCCGTCTGGGCCAAGGAAGGCGATGTTGTAACGCTTCTGTTCACGTCGAACGAATTGCTGGCCGCGACGCCGACCGTGACGCTGGCGGGTAAAGCAGCCACCGTGTCGAACGGTGGCGGAAACAATTGGCAAGCGTCCGTCACTATTTCTTCGAGCGATCCCGAAGGCACCGTGGCGTTTGCCATCGGTAATTTGATTGATGTGGCGGGTAACGCCGGGGCGTCGGTAAACGCGACGACGAATGGCAGCGATGTTACCATTGATATGACGCCTCCGACCGTGGTGTTGAATCAGGCCATCGCGCAAAACGATCCAACAAATACGTCGCCTGTCGTGTTCGATGTGACGTTCAACGAACCGATTATGGGCTTCGACGAAAACGACGTGGCCATTTCGGGCATCGCAGGCGCGCCGGTGATCAACGTGACGATGGTGGCAACGGATTACGTGGTTTCCGTTGGCGGTATGGGGGACGGAGAAACCGTGGTGGCGTCGATTCCTGCGGGCGGTGTGTTCGATATCGCCGGGAATGCGAACCTGGCATCCACCAGCACCGACAACGCAGTGTTGTTCGACGGTACGCCTCCGTCCCTGACGTTCGTGTCGATTGCGAGCAACAACGTTGATCCGACGCTGGCGAAAGCGGGCGATACGATCACAGTGGAATTCACGGCGAGTGAACCGCTGGCGGGTGTGCCCGGTTTAACCATTGGGGGCGAGATTTCCGCGCCCGTCAACACCACAGGAAATGATTGGAAAGGCAGCATCACGGTTCCTGGGGCGGCTCCGCAAGGTCCAACGATATTCACCATCTCGAACATACGCGACGCGGCGGGGAATACAGCCGTTCCGGTTACCACAACCAGCGATTCCAGTACGATGACGATTGATACTGTTGCACCCACGGTAACGATTGATCAAGCCGTTGCGCAAAACGATCCGACGAACGCTTCACCTATTGTGTTTGATGTTCAATTCAGCGAACCGGTGACGGGCTTCGATGCGAACGATGTGGATTTGAGCGCCAGCACTGTGCTGGGAACGCTCGTGGCGAATGTAACTGGATCGGATGCGACTTACACAGTCAGTGTTTCAGGCATGACCGGGGACGGAGACGTGATCGCTTCGATTATCGCGGCTGCTGGGGTCGATGCTGCTGGAAACGCCAGTGAAAATTCGACCAGCAACGACAATGTGGTGGCGTACGATACGACTTCACCGACCGTGGTGCTGACTTCGACGCCCGACGTTGATGGCGGCTACTTCAATGGGCCGTTGACAATGACCGCAACGTTTACCGATGCGCATGCGGTCAGTGGATTCGACCCGCAAAACCCGGCCGATTTGATACTTGGTGGAACGGGTAGTGCTTCGGTTGGTCCGGCGACACAACTGGGCAACGTGTTGACGTACACCATTACACCGACCAGCCAGGGAACCATCACGCAAACGATTCTGGCAGGCGCGGCCCTTGATGCGGCAGGCAACGCCAGCTTGGTTTCAAATACATTCACGTTCTCGTACGACAACGTTCCGCCGGAAGAGGTTTGCGGATTGGAATTCTCGTTGATGGGACCGTCGTTGACCAGTTCCACCACAGCGCTCTTGACGGTCGGATTCGATGAATTGGTCGAAAATGTGAATGCGGCCTCATTCAACATTTCCGGTCCGGGGATCATATCTGACGTGCAACCGGCCGTGCAACCCGACACCGATTTCCTGATCGAGGTTACGGCAACGGGCTTGGGCGATGTCGAACTATCGTTCAATGTCCCGTCGAATATCACCGATCTGGCGGGTAACGTATTTGCTAATATTAATAACTCTTCCGCGCAGGTGGAGTTTAT
>CAZOKZ010000102.1:0-10842 GCA_964580585.1 uncultured Candidatus Sumerlaeota bacterium
CCTCGGCACATTGCTCGATCGCGGTTACCATACGGTTGCGATCTTCTTCGGCTTTTAACCTTTCGGAAGCATCGTGCAGCTTAACGTATATCGCCTGTACCCCATTCCAATTCACACATCTCGCCGTCAGATCAAACGCCACGGGCCGTCCATCCGCTCGATGAAATGCCTGCTGCATAATCACCGGACCTTCGATCTGGATTTGATGCAGAAGAAACTCGGGTCGAACCTTTTCTATCTCCGAACCGAACAGCATGGTAAACGGCTGACCGATCAATTCGTTTCGTTCATAACCCAAAATGGGTTTCACGGTTTCATTGATCGTCAGAATCTTGCCCGTGCTACCTTCCAAAATCGCCTTGATATCGTAGGAATCGTCATACAATGCGGCAAACTGGAGTCGAAAGTTATCGCGGTCAGCCCCAGCCAATTCAAGTCGGTGAGCCTCGCGGATCGCGCGGGTCACCTTAATTTGTGTACCGAGAAACGACGCGGGGCGATCGACGACAAACCAATCGAAGGCTCCGGCTTGTAAAAACGGAAGGATTTCTTCTTCGGTTTTCGAGGCGTCCACCGCCACAAGAATCGGCAGGTGAAGGATTGATTGGCAAAGCTGCTTGATCGTCTCGACCGTATCGCCTTCGAGATACCCATCGTCGATGATGACAAAATCTTCTTCCGCATGTCGAATGGTTTCCAGTAACGCCGAAAACGTCCGACAACAAAGGAGCAAACACGTTTCCTTCTGATCTGAAAATTGTTCGGACCAGTCGGACCAACGCCGGGGACGCGTACTTAGGCAAGCACCGTTTAACGTCTTTTTGTCGGCCATTTAGGGCTCCCGGGGGGCTGAGCAAACCGTACGACAATTCCATCACCGAACAATTCAGACAGAATAGGCCAATCTGCATAAATCAGTTACTTAATCGTTAGAGAGGTTAAAAGCAACGATAATTATTTTGTTTCCAATTCTAATTGTTTTCTATCGATTCAATAATCGGAATAATATTCCCGTCACCTTGTCGGAATACTCAATGAGGTCAACCACTTTCTCGGACAAATTGACTCTGATTTGGATTAACCCAATCGTTTGAACTGTTTATCTAACTCGTGTTTGGACAATCGTATGACGGTGGGGCGACCGTGGGGGCAGGTGAACGAGAGTTGATAACGACGCATCAAAACCAACAATTCATCCATTTCTTCCTGGCTCAGTCGGTGTCCAGCCCGGATGGACGAATGGCAGGCGGCGCGTATGAGGATCCGTTGGCGCAAGTCTTCCACACGATTCAACTTGGGTTGATCTTCAAATTCATCAAGCAAATCCGTAATCAATGCCGTTGCCGAAACGTTCGCCAGATCACCCGGGACGCCTGCGATGGCGTAGGTACGGCCGCCAAACGGTTCGACCTCGAAACCGAGTTCCTTGAGCGGTTCGATCATCGCTTCCATTGTGGCGGTTTGATCGGCAGGCACCTCGAACGTTTCCGGTACCAGAAGCGACTGGCTGGCGACCTGGGAGGGACGATTTTGCAATTCAATGTATCGCAGGCGCTCGTGCGCAGCGTGCTGGTCGATGAGGAGAATGTCCTCGCCGAACCGCACAACAATGTATGTCAAGGCAATCTGGCCGAGCGATTCGGGATCGAACGGCTGTTGCCAGAAATCCGGCTCGGGACGTTCGCCCGGAGCGGCGTATTCCGGTGCTCGGACGATTTTATTACCTCCAGAAGTCGGCATAGGCGTTTCGGTGGCGCGCTCGACAGCGGAATCCAGCGCGGGAGAAAACGCCCGCCCCACCGGTTGGCTGGGCTCCATCTTCGCCGCGAGCGCTGTCCAGTCGGTTTGCAATTCACGCGCACGTTTTCGGTCGAACGCGCGGTTAACGAGGGCTTGCGGCGATTCGAAGATATTGTTACTGGGTGTAATTCCCGGCGTTGGGCGCGACTCCCCCACGGATGGCGATGAACTGGCGTCCTCGACGGGCATTTTCATCTCGGGCACGTATCCGTGGGCTTCGAGCGCCAACCGCGCAGCATGGTAACATGCGCCCGCCACGGCGCGTTCGTTGCGAAAACGGACCTCTTCCTTGGTTGGATGAACGTTAATATCGACTTCGCCGGGTTCGACTTCGGCAAAAACACAGAAGATCGGAAACCGACCGATTGAAATGAATCCGCGACAGGCTTGTTCGATGGAGGAGGAAAGTGTTTTGCTCGAAAAGGGCCGCCCGTTGACGAACAGGTACTGCGACGAGCGATCACCCCGGCTGCTTTGCGGCTGCGCCAGATAGCCATACACACGAATCGGCGGATCGTCGCTCGATGTGCGCAGGAATTCCAATTCCAATAAGCCGCTGTCAATCTTTGCCCCAGCAATAGCGAGGAATCGCTCGGCGAGCGATTGCCCCGCCGCCAATTCGAGATGCGGCTCGCCGTCGCGCATCACACGAAACCCGATTTCGTAGGCCGCGAGCGCCTGGCGCACCACCGTTCGCATGACGGCGTTCATTTCCGCGACTTTGCCTTTCAGGAATTTGAGCCGCGCGGGAGTATTGTAGAACAAATCGCGGATTAGGATGCGTGTGCCTGCCGGACAACCAGCGCCTTCGATGCGTTCGATCGCGCCGCCTTCGACCACAACGCGTGTACCGGCGACTTGATCGTGTGGACGGGTCTGAATTTCCAGGCGACTGACCGATGCGATGGATGGAATGGCTTCGCCACGAAATCCGCGTGTGGCGATGTGAAACAAATCCTCGGTCGTGCGGATTTTCGACGTCGCGTGCCGCTGGAGCGCCAACTCGGCGTCGTCGCGATCCATCCCGCAGCCATCGTCGGCAATCGTCACGTCGCGCATGTCGTTGGCAAGTTCAATCTCGATGCGCGAGGCCCCGGCGTCGATGGCGTTTTCCACCAGTTCCTTGACGACGCTGGCCATGTTGACGACAACTTCACCGGCAGCGATCTGGTTGATCAGGTTTTGCGGCAGAACCTGGATTTTCATCGGAACTCCGTTCACGCGACGAATTTTCAAACGCCCGGATGGTTGGTGAGATGTGCGGGCGGGTTCAAGGAAACAGTTAAAAACAAACCACGAAGGCACGGAGATTTCAATCTCGCGCAGAGGCGCGGAGGCGCAGAGATTCATTAAGGATAAAGGCGAAAGGATGGTAGATGGGAAGAGCAACATTACTATCGTTTAAGTCCCTTGTGTCAATTTGGTCCTTTGAATAACGAATTCGGGAAAAGCATTTCTCCGCATCTCGGCGCCTCTGCGCGATAACTTATTTCTTTACGATGAAAACAATGACTCTCACTCTCCGCCCCGGTTCCGTCTCCCCCAGCGCCTTGCGGCAGGCGCTTGTGGCGGGAGCCATGGCCGCCGCACCCGCGTTGCTGGGGTGTCGGCTCGTGCATCGCTCGGTGGCAGGTGTGATCACGGCACGAATCGTGGAAACGGAAGCCTACACGCACGACGACCCGGCGTCGCATAGTTTCAACGGCCAGACACCGCGAAACGCGCCGATGTTTGGCCGCGCGGGAACGGCATACGTGTATATCAGTTACGGTATGCATCGCTGCATGAATGTGGTAACGGGCTGCATGGGTACGGGCGAAGCCGTGCTGATTCGCGCGGTTGAACCGATCGAGGGCAAGGCCCTGATGATCGCCGCGCGAGGCTGGGCAGGCAAACCTCTTCGCCAACTTTGCAATGGACCGGGCAAGGTCTGTCAAGCGATGGGGATAACGCTCGAATTCAACGGGGCCGATTTACTCGGCAACGGCAATTTGCATATAGAGCCGGGCAAGCTGCTCGACGGCGAAACGATGAAAATCACGCCGCGCATCGGGATTTCCAAAGCCACCGATTGGCCGCGAAGATTTATGCTGGTCGCGAGAAAGTAAGATTTCGACAAGATGACAGGATAAATGGGGGCGAAAAAATATGGGAATGGAAAAAACGATATATTCGCTTCTGCCCAGGATCGAATCCCGTAAATCCCGTCCCGTTGTTTACACTTTCCTATTTTACCCTTTACCTCGCATCCGTTGCATTCAGCCGGATTCCCCTTTCCCCGAGACATCGCTTTCGCGTAGGTAATTCCCGTCAATTTGATTGGGGAGCATGCCTGTGAACGACACATCGACCGAGACTTCGAATCCCACGCCGCAAGAGCCCAAGGTTCCGCCTGCTCCGAAAGGGACGGAGACGAAAGTGCGCATCGCTCACTTGTGGGAGATGAAACGCATCGGTCGCCCGATTGTGATGGTCACGGCTTACGATGCGTGTTTCAGCCAGATCGCCGACGAAGCCGGGGTGGATATGATCCTGGTGGGCGATACGCTCGGCATGGTGGTGCACGGACACGAGACCACGTTACCCGTAACGATGGACATGATGGTGATGCACACGGCAGCAGTCACGCGCGGGTCGCGCCGCGCCTTCGTTGTGGCCGACATGCCGTTTATGAGCTATCAAGCCAGCGTGGAAGACGCCGTGCGCAATGCCGGACGGTTGGTCCAGGAAAGCGGCGCGCAGGCGGTGAAGCTCGAAGGCCACAGCGACCGGGTGCTCGATGCCATCAAGGCCATCGTGGATTCGGGCATTCCCGTCGTGGGTCATGTCGGATTGCTCCCGCAATCGGTGCACGCGATGTCGGGCTATCGAGTGCAGGGAAAAACCGCCGAGGACGCCGAACGCATCAAGCTAATGGCAAAAGCGCAGGAAGAATGCGGCGCGTTTGCCGTGGTGCTCGAATGCGTGCCGCGCGAACTCTCGCGCCAGATTTCGCAGGAGCTGAAAATCCCCACCATCGGCATTGGCGCGGGCGATGGGTGCGACGGGCAAGTGCTCGTCATGCAGGATTTGCTGGGATTGACGGAAAAGCCGCCACGCTTTATAAAAAAATACGTCGATCTGCGTGCGGGAGCCCTGCGCGCGTTCCGCAAATACGCCCGCGACGTCCGCGAGCATTTATACCCCGAGGAAGAACATTGGTATTGAATGGGAGACTCTCCACCGCAAAGGCGCGAAGCCGCAAAGAATCGCGAAGAAAATTCAATGAGTGATTATCTTACTGAAACTCTTGCCAAGTATGATCTGGAAGAAGTGGAAATCTCCCCGGCGTTCACGCCTGACGACGTGAAACGGGTGGATAAAGGTTTCTTATTTCTTATGGCAAGTTGGTCTAGCCCAAGCCTTCGATCATTTCAAACTTTTTGCCAAATTTTGAATGAATTCGATACAAGCAATATCCGTTTGATCATTTGCGATGTGGACGATTCGCCCGATTTATACGACGTTCCTGAATTAGTGGGAAAAATCCAAGGTTACGGAGAACTCGTTTACATTGTCGATGGCAGGATCGAGAAGGTTTTCCACCACATGCAAACGCACGATGAATTGATGGCGTTTTTCCCACAAGTCATGCCGCGCAATTCGTAATCGTTTCTTTGCGTCCCCGCGCCTTCGCGTCCTTGCGTAAAAAAACAATAAAGGGACCGGTCGTGAAACCGGTCCCCCGAAGGTACTGCCTGGCGGGTAATCCTCACAGTTTTTTATCCCGACCCAAGCCGTCCCTGAACCACCCTGAGTTACTCACCAACGCCCTTTAACAAGTCGCCGGCAGATTCCTTCAATTTATCGGCCTCTTTTTCGGCGCTCTCTTTCGCGTCTTCCAACTTTGCTTCCGCGTCTTTCGTCGCTTCGCTCAATTGGTCCTTCAAACTGCTTTTTTGCTTCTCAAGGTCCTTGAGCTGGGCTTCCATTTTGGCCTTTTCTTCACCCTCGGCATCTTTCGCTTTCGCTTCAAGCCGCTCGATTTCTTTCTTCAACTGGTCCAGTTTCGCATTCATTTCTTTCTGCGATTCGGCCAACTGGGCCTGCGCGTCTTTGGTATCGACGGACGCATTTTCCTGATTTTTCTCTCCGCCAGAGCATCCAGCAAGCACTCCGACAACCAACATTACCATCGTCAATTTTTTAAGGTTCACACTCAGGTCCTTATCGTTTGGGTTCATAGGGGAAAATCGCACTCATCCCTGGAACAAAGTCGATGCCAATACCCATTTCAGGTCAAGTGGACAAACATCCTCGCGGTGCACGTCGTCATAAGACGTTTATTTTCAGCACTAAACGATTCAATCCCCGTCATTGGCTGGCCTTGCCCTCAGCCGCCAGTTTGATCAAAAATCCCAGGCTTGGAATCTCGAAGAGGAACCACTCGTCTCAACCAGAGACCCAAGTCTCTCCAACTGTGCCTCAAAATAAACCACCGGACGCCTTTCGGATGACCAGCACATTCTTTCAAGCTTACATGATCGGTTGGGCCGTTGCCGCCCCCATCGGGCCCGTGAACCTGGAGATCATCCGACGAGCATTACGTTACCGTCCGCTTGCTGGCTTCCTGGTCGGCGTAGGCGCCACGCTGGTAGATCTGACCTATTGCCTGCTGACCGGATTTGGATTGGCGGGAATACTCCGACACCCCACTGCGCTCTTCGTCAGCCTGATCCTGGGTGGATTTTTAATGGCATGGCTGGCTTGGATGGCCGGACGGGATGCCTATATCGAATGGCACAAACCTCAACATTCCCGCATCACAGGCACAGGGCACGAAAAAACATCCCAGGATGAAATCAAACATCCTCCGTACCTGCAGAGTTGGTTGGTCGGCGTGGGAATGACGGCGTTGAATCCCATGACGATTGTTTTTTGGGGCACGCTGCCGGGGTTGCTTTACCAAGGCACCCAACCCAGCCCCCACGAAGTTTTCATGATCGCGTTTTTAGCATGGGCGGGCTGCACATCATGGATCATACTGCTCATGGTGTTGCTGCACATCGGCAAACGCCTCGTTGGCCACCGATTGCTCTCCATTGCCTCGGCAGCAGGCTGCATTGCCATGACGTGGTTTGCCCTACGATTCTGGTGGCTGGCAATACACTTGGAAAAAATTACACCCGGAGGAATGACAAACTAAGCGGGAAAAACAGCAGCATCGGTATTGAAAACAGGGAGCACCTGATACTTCACAAATTCATATTCAAACACCAGCAATGGAAATAGTCCCGATTCACGTCGTACCCGAGACAGAATCAAGAATGCAACTCACCCCCTGAGACGAATCGCGTGCGTATTCAAACACATTCGCACTCCCAGAAAGCACATCGAAGGTGCGCAAACAACTCCCAGGAATTTTGCGCAATCTCTTCAAATAGCAGACCGTTCCCAGACGTTCATTTCCCCCCGACGTTCGGTTGAAAAAATGTGCAACCCATCAACGAGAACACTTGACACCTCCCCCCCCTGTGCGTTCCCTTTTGCTTCCCTGTCGGGCCGATGTAGCTCAGCTGGTAGAGCAACTGATTCGTAATCAGTAGGTCGGCGGTTCGAGTCCGCCCATCGGCTCCATTCAAACCCAAATACAATTTTTGTTTATCGTGGTTCGCCGAAAGTGTGGCGATTGTGGAATTGCGTTGTTGTATGTAAGCTTGCCGTTATGATTTTTCGCCGCTGTTGTTTACCTTTAGATTCACGGGCGGTTGGCTGGTACGCAGTTCCGAGGGAGTAGGAAGTTTGTCGGGGCGAATTCCACGCAGGTTTGTAATGCGTTTGTGTGTACCAGATTCACGGCAAATGTTGAGCAGTTGCATGCGCGCGGCTTCCATTGCGCTTTCACGCAAGCGCGGTAATGCGGACTCGAATGTTTCGCCCTGGCGTGGAATATTACGAATCAATTTCACAACATGGTAGGATTCGTCGGTTGGTTTGCCGTCGCGCATCACTTGGGCGGCAATCACTTTGCTGATTTCGCCTTCTTTCATTTGGGCCAGCTCGGCTTTGACGGCCGGATGCAACGATTTGCTGTTGGTGCTCCAGGTGATAACCGTGCCGTACACACCGAGACCGATATCGTTGACTGAATCGAACACGGTTTCGGGGTCTTCGCCGTCTTTCAATCGACGACGGACTTTTTCGGCATCTTTTTTAAATCCTTCCCGGGTGGTGCGTGTTTCATCGCCGAGCAACGAAATGCAGAAGTGGGCGATTTCGTATCCTGGGGGTGTTTGGTAAAAGCCCGGGTTTTTCTGGTAGGCTTTGCGCAGGTCGTCTTCGCTGAAATTCAATTCGACGAAACGTTCGAGTAATCGCTCGATCAATAATGCGTCGTAAACATAGGATTCCAGTTCCTCGCGCGTCATCCCCATGGATTCCAGTAGGTTACGCACTTGATGCGATTGAAGCTGATATTCCTTGTCGAGCATGGTCAGGCGGGTTTGCAATTGTTCGTTTGTGATCACGAACCCTTGGCGACGGGCTTCGTCGGAGAGGATCATTTGCTCCTGCCATTCGGAAATGACACGGCCTTCTTCCTGGCGAAGGGCTTCCTCGAATTCGGCAGCTTGTTCGAATTCAACCAACGACATATCGAGGTTCATTGCCTCGTTGCCAAATAAGGACATGGCGGTGGATTCGCCCATTTGGGCTCGATCATTTGAGTTAATTCGAGCGGAAACGCGGCTGTCCAACTGGGCGCGTGTGATCGAGTGATTATTCACGACGGCAACGACGACCAGCTTGGGGTCTGGCGTGGGGGCAGGAGTCGGTGTGGGCGTTTTTGCTTCATCGATGGGACTGTTTTTGCCCAGCGGCGCTTCGTCGCGCGGTTTGACTTTCACCTCGATGGGTTTTTCTTCGCGAATCAAGGGAGCGACGACCTGGGCTTGAAGCGGCCCGGTCACGGAATACAAGACAATGAACGCTGCCAGAAAAATACGGCGCATTTAAGACTCCTCGGGTTTCAATGCTCGGGGGTTGGCTGCCTGATTCCACAAGAGCCAACCGGTGGTTATTTGGAATAAGTTGGCCGCCCAGCGCAAGGCTAGAGGCGTGCGGAAAAAATTAGTGCCCGTGGAGTTTGTGCTCGAACGCCATCAGGTTTTTGTATTCTCCCAAAATCACGAGCGTATCGCCCGCATGGACCTTGGACCCGGCTCGCGGGTTAAATTCGACGGTGGTGGCGCCTTCGGCGTGGCGAATTGCCACCACCATGAGTGAATAGGTGTTTCCGATGTTGAGCTGGCCGAGGGTTTTGGAATCGGCAAAGCTGTTGGGGGGCACGACGAGTTCTTCGAGTTGAATTTTTTCGCCGCCGGGCGATGACGTCACGTCCAGAAAGTCCACCACAGAGGGGCGCAAGGCGGCTTGAGCCATGTAAACGCCGCCGCGGTCGGTGGGCAACACCACGCGGTCGGCTCCGGCACGCATCAGCTTACGTTCGGCGTTTTCGCTCACCGCGCGGGCAATAATTCGCATCGCCGGGTTCAACGTCCTAGCCGTCAGGGTGATGTAAACGCTGATCGCGTCCTGTGGCGTGGCAACAATCAACGTCGTCGCGCGCTCGACACCGGCCTCGCGCAGAATTTCATCCTCGGACGCATCGCCCCAAATAGCCAGAATATTCCGATCGGCCAACGTGCGACAAATTTCCGAACTGCCGTCGATGACGACGAAGTCTTTCCCGTAGGCCTGCAATTGCTCGACAATGGTTTCGCCCAGACGGCCATAGCCGCAGACGATGAAGTGCTTTTCCAATTTGGCGATTTCTTTTGTCATTTTACGCGCCCCGAGCATGTTTTGAATCGTGCCGCCGATCAGAAACTGGGTCAAGGTACCAACGGCATACGAGAAGATAACGATATTGGTGAGGACAAGGAAGATGGTGAAGGCTTTGCCGACAGGCGAGAAGTTCGGAAGCTCGCCGTAGCCGATGGTGGCCAGCGTGATGACGGTGAAATAGAACGCCTCGAACAAATCGACGTGTTCGAGCACATGGTAGCCCAGCGTTCCGATCACCGTGATGGCGAACAGGGCGACAAGGGCCTCCATCGGCTGGCGAAGCGACGGCTGCCGGTGGGTCGCGGCCCAGTGCTGGCGGAATTTTTGGAACTTTGAACGGGTGTGCATGGGTGTCCGGATATTTATTGAGTGCTGGCCATAGAAAAACGGATAATGGTTCGCGTGGGAAATCCAAATCGAGGGACGACGGCTATAAAAACTCGGTCAATGATCATAGGTCGGAGGGGAAATAATGCCGACCCAAATCTTGCCAGACACGATTAAATTGCAATGGGTAGAATTGACGAAGGAACAACAAAATATAAATAATGAGGAAGGTGCTGACAGCGATTCCGTCCGATATCCATGCAAAAAATATACAAAACGCTATTAAGACTACATTGCTGGACAGCAGCACCAGAAAGGCCCAAGTATTCCAAAGTGGTTTTCCATCCCACAGCCACTTCACCGTTTGGAAATACATGGGAACTGTAAAAACAAAAGTGATGAATAGATAAAACGCCAATATCGGAAACAACATAAAGAACCCACGATATGGATCGTAAAAAGCGAACCAACAACTTGCCAACAAACCAGAAAAAAGAGGGGATAAACTCGCGTAAGTGGGATGGCGAAAATTCTGCTTCACCCAAGCTACCGTATCCAACTGGGTCAGACTCAATTCCTCGCGGAGCGTTCTCTCCCCCAATTTTATTGCAATGGGATTCAATCGAAAAGGAATCCAAAAACAGGAAAACACAATTACAAATAATTGAAAACCAAACATTGGGTTGATTGTAAATTGATCCGAAAAAAACATGAACAAACATACCAGCAAAAGAACTCCACTGGCGATTGCATCCACCCAAAACTGACCACGGCGTCCTTTCAAGACACCCCGCTGTGCATGGCCGGGCCGGGAGGCTGGGCCTGGATGATGTCCGATTCGGCTTCGAGCATTTCGCGCCAGCGGCCTTCGATGTCGAGTTTCTTTGGCAG
>CAZOKZ010000103.1:0-10060 GCA_964580585.1 uncultured Candidatus Sumerlaeota bacterium
CGTGAAGAAGGCGCGGATTGGGCGCCTTTATTGGCGTAACCAATTCCAGAAATCGGCGCATCGTCTGAACGGGCAAATGATTTGTACGTAGCTTGCTGGGATGTGCCGGAGCCGAAGATGATTCTATAATCCGTTACTCTATTTTGCTCATTGAAGGCTTGTAGTATAATATCTGATAATCCATCTCCATTTGTATCTCCAATAGTATCGGCATCATAGATAAGTTCATTATTGTTGCTGCTATTAAATAATATCCCACTTGACCCATTTGAGTCTGTAAATATATATGGGTTATTAATATTTTCGTTTCCGAAGACAATAAATGCTAGACCTGTGTGGCTATTTGTTACATAACTGTATCCACGCGCTATAACTGCTAAATCAAGAAAACCATCGCCATTCACATCGGATATACCTGCTAATGATCTTCCTGTTGGGTTTGTAGCAAGACCATCTATTCTGTATCCTTCGAGGGCAGAAGGATTTAGAGTCGAATAGATCAAATTATTGCTGCCAAAAATAACAAAATTAGCTCCAACGTCATTAACTCCGCTTGGATCATACGCTGCTGATCCTATTCCTTCATCAGAAAAGCCATCACCATTCATGTCACCAATACTAGAAAAAGCAGTACCAAGAACATCATTTAAATGAGACCCTACAAAACGAAAGCCTATACTACCATCCAAGGCGCTAGATTCGATTATTTCTTCACCAAAGAAGGGTTTTCCAAAAACAATTGTAACAGAACCTGAAAATTTAAGGCTGTTTGGACTTGCCCGATACTCTGTAACGGCAACATCATCAAATCCATCACCATTTATATCGCCAGCACTAGAAACGGCTGAAGATAGAAGTGAGTATGCAAAACTGGCATTTCTTTCACTTCCTTTGATGACAAACCCATCTGATCCATTGAGATTACGAACGTCGATGGAAGTTTCTATTTCTGATTGGTCTCTACCAAAAATTACCCATGCGGCTCCATATTTATTGTAGGCCAAACTATTTCCTACAATAATATCATCAAACCCATCGCCATTGGCATCTCCCACGCCAGATGCAGAGATAATATTCGTGCCTTCAATCCTAAAGCCCTGTTCTCCATCTGCAAGCTCGGAGCGAATTCCATTAGGAAATCCTTCTGGTCGACCGAAAACGACAAATGCATTAAAATCCAAACCAGATTGCAGTGTTTTTCCGGTAAACAATAGATCGTTAATCATGTCTCCATTGAAGTCTCCGATTCCCGCGACAATTCTACCGGCACGTTCGTCCGGAAATGCACCAGCTTGTGCATTTCCATCGGGCAATGAGAGGTTGGACATATCCAATTCTGGTGAATTTCTATTCGGATTACCTCGTACCCAATATACAACGCCTTGAGCGATGCAAGGACCAAAAGGACATTGTGAGGCGAAACTGTCGGAGCCTAATAAGATATCATCATATCCATCCGCATCGATATCACCGACTCCTGAAATTGAACGCGCTAGACCATTTTCGAGCCGATAGCCGTTCAACCCGTCAATTTTTGAGACATCGAATGGATGGGGTAATTGCGCGGACGCGTATGCTCCGGGCAATGCCAGCAGCCCTGCCGTCAGCAATTGGCAGAAAAGTCCTCGATAACGTGATCCCATGTCGTGCGCTCCCCGCCCCCAAAACCTGATGTCAACGAACCACTGCGACCAGGATGGCGCAAAACCGGCGTTTCGTCAATCGAAGGCGCACACTTGTTCGCTCGAAGCCCGTTGGCGGAGTCAAAAGGGAAAGGCAATCGGAACGTTTTGCTATTTCGTTGACGGGCGGCGCGCGTTTGCACCACGCTGAATTCGCTATGACGACACCGATTCTCCGCCATCCCACGAATCCGAACGACGATCTCGACGCGTGCCAATTCCACGTGTCGCTGGATACGACCAGCCATTGCAATTTGCGGTGTCGTCATTGCTGGATGGATGCCGTGCGCGCCCATGGTTATGTGTTTCGCAACGAAATCATGCCGTTCGAGCTGTTTGCGAAAATCGCGGGGGATTTCGTCGGTCGGTGTCGGTCGTTTGGGATTTCGTGCGGATACGAGCCGCTGCTGAACAAGGAATTCGACCGCTATGTGGCCCATGCCGTCGGCCTCGGGCTGCCCGACGTGCATTTTTACACCAACGGCACGTTGATGACCGAGGACATGGCCCACCGGCTGGTCGAAGCCGGGCCTTCGCGCATTGTGTTTTCGCTCGAAGGCGCCGACGCCGAGACCTTTGTGGATATTCGCCGGGGCGCGACGCTGGAAAAATTCCTCGGCGCCATCGACATGATCAACGCGGCGAAAAAAACCGCCGGACGCGACCTGCCGCGCGTGCGCCTGAACTGGGTGCTGATGCCGCGCAACATCGACCAGTTGCCGAATTTGCTCGAACTGGCCCGCGCCCACGAATGCGCCGAAATTTACCTGATTCCTCATGTGCGATGGCGCGACGCCGACCTGCAGGAACCCTCGCTCGTCGCCGATCACCTCGAACAACGCGCCCATGCCATTGCGGATTTCAAAACCGACGCCGCTGCCGCCGGTATTTCGGTGATCGACGAAACGCTGATGCCGACGTTGCCGCCCGAAGCCACCGGAGCGCCCACCCCGGCCCGTGAAATCGACACGCCGCAACCCCGCCGAGGCTGGCGCGCGCTGGTCCAGCGCATTCTCGGTTCGCCCGCCTCCGTTGCCGCGCCCGCCGCGCCGCTCCCCTACTGCCTGCAACCGTGGGAAATGATCATCGTCACGTCGGCAGGCACCATCATGCCGTGCACCGGCGTGTTGCTCGACCGCGTTTATGGGGATTTCAAAACGGCAACGCTGGCGGAAATCTGGTCCAGCGACGCGTACCGCGAATTGCGGGCGGGTCTGACCAACCAAGGCGCGCCGTGCGGCCATTGCGAACAATGCCCGCACTTCAGCCTGAACCGCCGCGACGAAGAATTCCACAAACCCCGCGACATTGACGTCGATCGCCTGCGCGCGCTCCTGCCGTCGATCACGCCCAAGAGGGAAAAAGTGGAGGCGGGTTAATAACTTCATCTTAGAATAACAAACGAAACCACTATTAGAAAAAGCTTCGGCCCAACGGGCCGGGATTCTCTAGCCCAGCCCGCAGGGCTGGGTAACGTGTAATATACATCGTGCGGCCTGAAAGGCCGCGACCTCAGCATCAATCCCAAACATATTTTTCGTCGAATTCGATATGATACTTTGCCATCAATTTTCGGTATTCCTTCTGAAACGACGTCTTTCGATAATGCGTTTCTTGATCGCGGATATATTCAAAAACAGCGTCCACGTGTGATGCGCTAAAATATGCCATAACCCGATTGCCAATGAAAGTCGCGAAACTGCATTCCCTTTGTCTTAATCCATTTCGAGGAATTTGTTTTTAATGTTTCCACCACTTGAGCGATTGTCCGAGTGCGCGAAAGCACAAATAGCAAATGCACATGATCCTCGGTTCCGCCAACGCAATACGATAGACAATCGATTCCATTAGAATCCCCTTTAAATACGCATGCAATTCGTCTTGAATATCGCTCGATATGAAGGGGGCACGGTTTTTGGTGCTGAAAATCAAATGAACCCAAATAGATGAAAGCGATTGCAACATAAGTGGATCACTCTGGAATCGCGACCTTTCAGGCCGCAGGTGTTTATTGTAATACTGACCCAGCCCTTCGGACTGGGCTATCGAATCTCGACCCGTTGGGCCGATGCTAACAGAAACTATTATGTTTCAACCAAGGAAGAAATTTGCGATAGAGTTCACCATTATCGTAAACATTCCTCACCACTTCCCCCGGCTTTCCCCATCCGGCAGCAACCCGTCTTTCATTAATTGTTCATACATTGCTTTGGCAGCGAGTTCGTGCCGTGGCGCGGTGGGATGAAAATCTCCCGCTTTGACGTTGAGCGCCATGTCTTCGGGTTTGGGCTTCACCATGTCGCGATATTCGATTTCGTATTTCATCAACGGACAGTCGGTAAAACCACGTTGTCGCGGTTCGGTGACAAACGGACTTGTATGATAAGGCCGCAACGGTTCGGTGGGAAAGAAAAACGGATCGTTGCGTGTGTCGTAGATCACGCTGCGCACGGGAATGAATCGCTCGGACGCCAGCGCTGCAATGCGGTCGAGGCCTTCTTCAAAATTCGTTCGTCCAAACAACGGCGCAAATCGTTCGGGCAACGTTCCGCGCACGTCGCGCGACCACCCGTCGTTATCCATCGCGGCGGCGATGTCGTCGAAGTCTTGCTCGCATAAAATCATCCCGACATTATCGATGCGCGCCATGGATTCGCGCCGGAAATTATCCATGTTGTTCGTCAACGCGCTGTATGCAAAGTCCAGCAAGTAGCTGCGATTAAGTTCTCGGTACGAAGGCGCCGCGCGTAAAAACCCCGGCAACCCAAAGTCGTTGGAATTGACTTGCAGGATAATCACGTCGGGTTCGTACACGTCGATCGTACGCGCGAGGACTTCGGCTTCCATGGCGGCGTTTTCACCGGGCAATGCGGTGTTGACATAATCGTAATGAGGCGCCCCAGGCGGAGCGGTTTCATTCAAATGACGCACGAGAACATCGATGGCGACTTCGTCGTCGGCCACTCCCCAGCCGAAAAACACGGAATCGCCAAGTACCAAAAATCGAAACGTGTCGGGGGGCTTGGGGACGGAGACCTCGGGACCGCGAAAACCGCGCGAATTCATCGTCACGGGTGCACCGCGAAAAATGCCGCTCACACCGGGGCGCCCCACGTATGGCAGCAGATCGTCGGGACCGGGTTTAATCAAATCACCGGCATAAATAATTCCACCCGGCTCGCGAACGACTTCCTGCGCACGGTCGAGGTTATATTCCGACGCGGTCGAGGACAAATACACGCGCATCGCGATTTCGCACACAAGCAACGTGAACACCGTCGCGACAATCGCGGCAATCCATCGCGCGCGAATCGGATGGCGCCGCCAGTAACGCGCTCGACGAGCAGACGGGGACGGAGCAACAGTGGATGATTCGGCGCGGGACGCGGCGGTCATTATTCAGCGACAGCTTTTTTGCGGCTCTTGGGTTTCTTCCCATTGCCCGGGATGCTCACCAAACCTTGGGTCAACAGGTTGATCATGCGCTGGGTGGCTTGAATGGCCGCCATCACCTGATCGGTGTGCACGGCTTTCGTCCGCAGACCGCATTCCCACGTGATCGTTGTTTCGACCAACGCGTCCGTCTTGCCACCGGGGGGAATGTGAACCTCGTAATCCACCAGCTTTGGAATGTGAATGTGCATTTCATCCGCAATCGATCGCAGCGCCGTCATGAAGGCATCAAACCCGCCGGTTCCAGTCCCCGAAGCCTCGCATTCCTTGCCTTTGTAACTCACACGAATCACGGCGGACGGCGACACGCCCATCGACGTGAGCACCACGCAATTGACGATCTCGAACGTATCTTCCTGGGGCGCCTGGAGCACGTCGGCCACGATGAACGGCAAGTCTTCTGCAGTGATGTTATGCTTGCGATCGCCGAGTTCGACGATGCGCTCCAACACAGCGGCCCGTTGCTCTTTTGTTAATTGCAAATTCAGCGACTTGAGATTAAAATCCAGGTTGCTGCGACCCGACAACTTGCCGAGCGCATACACACGGTCGCGTCCGAAACGGGTAGGCGAAAGACGCGATTCGTACAAGTTCCCCTTCGCGTCTCCATCGGCGTGAATGCCAGCCGTTTGCGTAAAAACATTTCGCCCCGTGATCGGTTTGTTATCGGCGATACGTTTGCCGGACATAATTTCGACCAGTTCGCTGATCCCCTTCAGCTCGGTTTCTTTCACCCGCAAACGACGATTCGAATGATCGCGAATCGCCGGCACGGCTTCTTCCAACGACGTGTTGCCTGCGCGTTCACCCAAGCCGTTCACCGTACAGTGAATACCATCGACCCCAACTTGCGCAGCCACCAACGCGTTGGCCGTTCCCATGCCGTAATCGTTGTGCCCGTGGAACTCAAACTTCATGCCTGATTTCGCATAACGCGACAACACCGCGGTCAGGAAATCCCGCACCTGGGTCGGGCCAAGAATCCCCAACGTATCCGGCAACAAAATACGCTCGAACGGCCACTGGGTATAATGGTCAAGCATCTCGAACACGTATTCCGGCGAATGAATCATGCCATTCGACCAGTCTTCGAGATAAATATTCGTCGCCACCCCCTTCTTCACCGCGTATTCCAACGTGCGCTCCACATCGGCTCGATGTTCGGCAGGCGATTTGCGCAATTGCGTCTTGCAGTGATGCAGCGATCCCTTGGTCAGCAGGTTCATGCGGCGACACCCGGCTTTCGTCAACCAATCCACCGACTGGGTGTGGTCGGTAAACGAAAGCACCTCGACGCGATCCCCCCAACCTTTGCTTTCCGCCCACCGCATAATGGCTTCGAGCGACTTCTGCTCACCCGTACTGACACGGCACGACGCCACCTCGATCCGGCTGACGCGCACCTTGCCCAGCAGACGTTCAGCCAGCATCAATTTTTCATTCCCCGGCATCGAAACGCCCTGGGTTTGCTCGCCATCGCGCAACGTCGTATCCATAATATCCAGCCACGCGTTCGATTTACGCGGCGGCACGGTGGTGGGATGAGTCAATTCAAGCGAATCGGAAGACGACGTAGCCATGAGTATGCAATCCTGACAATAAACAACTTAGATGCAATCAAACCACGAGCGGGAAACACCCCGCATCAAAGCAGGTTGGTTTGTACCGCGCACCCCGTTGAGTGATCAAATGGTATTGTGGGGAATTAATCGATCCGCAAGATGATCGGTTCACCGCCGAATAATCCGAGCTGCACGTCCTGGCCCATCGGGTATGAGCCCACCTGAACGGTGAAATCGCATAGATCGTCGATCGTTTGCGTGGGTAAAATGGGGCGCGACTCGGACCCCGAGGCAGTTGTACCTTCGACCCTTACTTCATCTTGGTACGTAATGGATTTTGATTCCGCTCCTGATTCTTCCGATATCATTGCTGCCAAATGAATCGTCACAACACTATCGGAATGGCCACTATGGTCTGGTCCGTACCACACTTTAGAGCCATAATCCTGCCCGCTCCCCTGACCAAGCTGCACGACGTGCCCTTGCGGGGCTGAGATTTCCAGCGTTATTTCTTTACTCGTCGAACCGCCTACCTTATCAGTTATTGTTACATGGAACTCGTTCGAGACGTCCGCTTCTGGCTTTGAGCAGCCAATTGTTCCTAAAATTACCAGTATCCATATTGAATAGCAAACTCGACCGGTCATATTCTTCCAACTCCAAAAGAAATTACCACCTATCGATATTTATTTTCCGCACCACCCCACGCCGGGCAACGCTTTCACCACAAATCGACGCGAGCGGGTTCCCATGGTTTAGACGCTCCTGCCCATTGTTTTATCACGCGTTATTAATTATCCAGGATACCGTTCAGAGCACTTTCATTCGGAAAGCCCATACTTAGCGCGAACCTCACGAACTTCTATCGCTCGACCCGCATCGCTGTCCGCCAAACCTTTCTCGACTACTTGGCGAACATAGATTTCACGCATCAAATCGTCCCACGTGGCATCTGGAGACAATTGATCCACTAATCGATGCGCTTCTTCTTTGTTTACAATAGAGGACATCAGCGCATTCTCCTGGCTGAATTCAATGAATGGATCAACTACCCCTGAGCGGTTGCACCAATCAATCGGTATTTCCAAAAGCAATAAGCCTCATCTCTTTTACCTTCCTCCCCCGCCTCCCCGGTTGACGCAAATCCCTCAGCCTGAGAAGAAAGAAACGCAGTTCCTCACTTCACGTCCAATCGACGGCCATGCCCAAGAAGTTCTCGACATCTCAGGGAAACATTTTCGACACCACGCGCCACAGCGGCAGCGTTCTGCCGTCTTCACGCGAGGAAGTGCTGACCGAAGCCGACTGGCCGTTCCTGCACCCGGGCGACCGGCGCGCCCGCGTGCGAAAACGCCTCTATGCGATTCTGTTTATC
Organism: uncultured Candidatus Sumerlaeota bacterium; assembly: GCA_964580585.1. Taxonomy (GTDB): domain Bacteria; phylum Sumerlaeota; class Sumerlaeia; order SLMS01; family JAHLLQ01; genus CAZOKZ01. Next base: position 8,073 of record CAZOKZ010000103.1, read on the forward strand.
TTGCTGTCGGTGCTGTTTTCCGTGGGATCGGTGCAGATTTACCACGAAGACGAATCGGCTTTCGTCCGTCTGGAGCGCATGTATCGTCGTCCGTCGTTTTTCCGTCCGGCCAGCCGTGTGCCGCTCGACGACTACAAAATGGCCGAGGAATTAAACATCACCGTCGAAGAATTGTACGACACAGAAACAATCCTGAATCGATTTTTCCGCAGCCAGGGCGACGAAGTGCTCGGCCCCCTGGATTGGGGCATTACCACCCACTTCGGCGGCTACACCATCGTGTTCAGCTATCGGATCTTCCTGAACATGGGCATTTCCGCCCTGATGGTGTTGGCGCTTTACATTCGCGCCCGCGACCGCGCGGCCTCCGTGGTGATCGACGGCCAAAACCGCCAGTTGCGCCAGTTGAATGAAGAACTGGAACGTAAAATCCAGGAGGCCCAACGTTACCTGGACGAGCTGACACAGGCGCAAAGCAAGCTGCTTCAGGCACAGAAACTGGCCTCCATCGGGCGCCTGTCCGCCACATTGGCGCACGAAATCCGCAACCCCCTGTCGATCATCCAATCGTCCGCCGGCATGGTGAGCGACGATCTCCCCGAAGGCACGACCGGTCATCAGGCCATCGGCTTGATCAAACACGAAATCACGCGCTTGAACAACATCATCACCGAGCTGCTGAACTTCGCCCGCCCCAAACCCCCCAGCCTCGGTGGACATAATCTGAACAAATTGCTCGAAGCTTGGTTGCTTCCAATTCGCGAAGAACTCGATAAAACCAACCTGAAACTGAGCATCAAAATGGCCTCGGACATCCCCTACGTTCTATGCGATCCGGACCAACTCTACCAAGTCATGCTCAACGTGGTTTGGAACGCACGCGATGCGCTAAAGAATACGACAAACGGGCAAATTACCCTGCACACCAAGTCCGCGCCGGGCAAAGGCGTAGCCCTGATCGTGGAAGACAACGGCCCCGGCATGGAAGAAGAGACGCTGGCCCAAATTTACGAACCGTTCTACACAACAAAAACCCACGGCTCCGGTCTGGGGTTGCCCGTCGTCCAACAACTGATGGAAGGTATGGGCGGTTCGGCGGTCATCGAGTCCGAACTGGAGCGAGGAACCACGGTTTACCTGTTTCTGCGCCAGGATCGACGTCGTAGCGTAAGACCCGATCCCATCGAGGATTCGACCAAAAAAATACCCAGCCGAAAACAGAAACACGAACGCCGGACAGAAGACCTGGTCCCCAATACAGACGAAGAACAGACGGATACCGATACCCCATGACCCCACGTTATCGATTGCTCATTGTTGACGACGAACCTCGCATTTGCCAGGTACTGAACCTGCTCGCTACCCGGTGGGGTTACGAAGTCCAAACCGCCAACAACGGCAACGAAGCTCTCAAACGGCTCGAAGATTTCCCCGCCGAAGTGCTCGTCAGCGACCTGAAAATGCCCGGCATGGACGGTGAAACCCTCCTGGCCGAAGTACGCGCGCGTTACCCCGACATCATCGTGATCATGATGACCGCGCATGCCACGGTAAAAAGCGCCGTCGAAGCCATGAAAGCCGGGGCATTCGACTACATCATGAAACCGTTCGACAACGACGAACTGCGTGTTGTGATCGAGCGTGCCGCCGAACATCGCAGTTTGCTGGCGGAAAACAAATCGCTGCGCGCAGAACTGGGTGTACGCTTTACCCCCAACAATATCATCGGCGAAAGCGCCGCCATGCGGCGAGTGCTCGACATGATCGACCGCGTGGCTCCGACAAAAGCCACCGCCCTGATTACAGGGGAAAGCGGCGTCGGCAAGGAACTCGTCGCCCGCGCCATTCACCAACGCAGCACCCGCGCCTCCAAACCCTTTGTGGGGTTGAACTGCGCGGCATTGACGGAAACATTGCTCGAAAGCGAACTTTTCGGGCACGAAAAAGGCGCCTTTACCGGCGCAACCCGCACGCATCACGGCAAATTC
>CAZOKZ010000104.1:0-10002 GCA_964580585.1 uncultured Candidatus Sumerlaeota bacterium
GCTGGCCGCCGAACTCGCAACTCATCGCCAAGTCCTTGTCGTTACGCACCGTCGACAAGATGCACGTGAACTGGCCAAGGAGCTTGCGCGTCTTGTACCCGAGAACGAACCCGTCTTTCACCTGTCGGCGCTGATGTGTCCCGCTCACCGCCTCGATGTGCTGGAGCGCGTACGGGAAGCACTTGATCAAGGAGCCGCGTGCCGGTTGATCTCGACCCAACTGATCGAAGCGGGCGTCGACGTGGACTTCCCCGTGGTTTATCGCGCGCTCGGAGGGCTCGATTCGGTGGTGCAAGCGGCTGGTCGTTGCAACCGAGAAGGCAAACTGGAATCGGGGCGTGTCGTCGTGTTTCGCGCACAATCACAACCGCCGCCGGGCATCTTGAGGCAAGGGTTGGAGGTAGCGAACATTATGCTTTTAGAAAATCCCGATCTCGATGCCGACAATCCACAAACGCAGGAACTGTACTTTCGTCGATTATACTTTGGACAGGCGCTCGATATCAAAAATATCCAACGCGAGCGACGGGAAATGAACTTCGCCACGGTCGGACACGACTTCCGTCTAATCGAAGACGGTTTCGCTCACCCCATCATCATTCCATGGTGCGACGGAGCCGAACGCCTTGCGCGGCTGAAACATGCGCTCGATTCGGGATTTCCCGTGGGGCGAAATCTGTTCCGGGCGCTGCAACCATACACAGTCAGCATATACGACAAGTCTTTCAATGTAGTACAAGCTTCCGGTGCGCTGGAGGAGGTTTGCGAGGGACTCTACGCGCTGTCGGAAACACACCGCAGCCGATACGACGAGACATTTGGGTTGGTGATTGGGGATGAACCAATCGCTGCCGATCCCGAACAGTTGGTGATTTAATGAAATTCAAGAACAATCAAACCATCATGAGGAGGAACCAAATGTGAATGGTCAGGAAAGCCGCCTATTGCGGCTGCGTGCAAAGGGGCCATTCGCCTGCTTTACACGTCCGGAACTCAAGGTGGAGCGCGTTTCCTATCCCGTGATGACCCCCTCGGCGGCACGCGGGATTCTCGAAGCCGTGCTCTGGAAACCCGCCATCCGATGGCGAATCGAACGCATCCTGGTGCTGGAGGAAATCGCCTTCACCGCCTTTCGCCGCAACGAAGTGAATAGCAAGGTGCCGACGTTCAAATCGAAACTGCCCGGACACTTCTTTGCCGACGAAGATCGCGCGCAACGCAACACGGTGGCACTTTCGAACGTCGACTACGTGATCGAGGCGCGATTCGAAATGACCGACCGTGCAGGGCCAGAAGACAACGTGCGCAAGTTCGAGGAAATGTTCGAACGCCGCGTGCAAAACGGTCAGCATTTCCACCAACCGTATTTCGGATGCCGCGAGTTCGTCGCAGCCATCGAGCCCGTGCCCGATTGCGTCGAGCCCGTCGTCGATTCGCGTGACTTGGGCATGATGCTTTGGGACATCGAGTTCGGCAAAAACAACCGCAACGTGCCACGTTTCTTCGCTGCGCGGCTGGATCGCGGCGTGCTGACGGTGCCGCCCCAGCCCGGGGGAGGTGCGTCATGATTTTGCAAGCGTTGTATGAATTAGCCGAACGCGAAAATCTGATCGAAGATCCGGATTACGAAATGAAACCGGTGCGTTGGACAGTGACGATTGGTCCGGGCGGAAAGTTTTTAGGTTTTCGAGATACGAACACGACGCCTCCACAAGAAGGAAAGAAGAAACCCAAACCTGTAGCGCAGAGTTTTGCTGTGCCACGTGACGGTGCACGCACCAGTGGCGACCGCGCGTTCTTTTTTTGCGATAAAGCCGAATATGTCTTCGGGTTGGATGTTGAAAAGGATGAACAGAAACGTCGCGATCCGGAGAAGCTGGCGAATCGATTCGGTCTCTTTCGTGAAAGGATATCGGATTGCTTTCATACTACTCAGGATGAAGGCGTCAAAGCCGTGATGGCATTCCTCGATTCACTGGCACGTGGAGAACAAACAGTAACGCTGGACGATTCAACCGGCCCGGGCGATCTCTTCACCTTCATTTACAGTTCCGACATCGACAAGCTTGTAAGCAGTCGCGAAAAAGTCCGTGCCTATTGGAAACAGCTTCGCGCTGAAAACCAAGATGACGGTCCGGAAATGCAATGCCTTGTCACAGGAAAAACGTTCAAGGGATTGGGGCTGTTTCCCAAGACCAAACGTGTTCCCGGTGTGCAAGGCGACATTTCATTGGTCTCGTATAATTCGCGGGCGTTCGAATCCCAGGGGTGGAGTGGGAACGAAAATGCCCCAGTTAGCCGCGAGGCCGCCGAAGCATCGACCACTGCGCTCAACCGGCTGTTGCATCCGGCGTTTCCAAATCCAACGAGACTCGGTGAAACACTACCAGCGCGTTCAATGCGACTCAGCACCGACACGGCGATCTGCTACTGGACGACATCAGCCGACCAAGGATTTGCGGATTGTCTGAGTAGTATTTTCGACGGTGGAAGCGACACTTCAATCGACTCAGTCCCTGAGATGTACAAATCCATCTGGCGCGGAAAAGCACCTGATGCGAATCAAGACATAAGTCCGTTTTATGGACTTATGATCACGGGAACTCAAGGTCGTGCCATTCTGCGCGATTGGTTCGAGACAACGCTTTTCAAGGCGCAAAAAAACATCGCTCAACATTTTGCCGATTTGAAAATCGTTCGCAATGCTCCCTGGAAAAAAGGCGAAACACCGCCGCCCGCAATCGGGTTGCGTACGTTGCTCGAAAGCGTCGCGTCGCAAGGCAAACAAGAAAACATTCCTGCGTCGGTTGCGGCACAATTCGTCCACGCGGCGTTGACGGGCGGCGTCTATCCGATCGGTTTGCTGATCCGTGCTGTCGAGCGCATGCGAGCGGAAATCGGACACGACGACTGGATGAACCTTCAACGGCGCGATGCACGAGTGGCGATCATCAAAGCGGTGCTGAATCGTAAGCATCGCCAAGACAAAAAATCAAAACAACCTTTACCATCTATTTTGAAGGAGGTAACGGAGTCCATGGATTACGAAAACCATAACCCCGGTTATTTACTAGGACAACTTCTTGCAGTCCTAGAGCGCCTACAGCAGGCGGCACTTGGAAATGTCAACGCTTCAGTTATTGACAAATACTTTGCTGGAGCCTCGGCTGCTCCGAGGAGTGTGTTTCCACGACTCCTTAATAATGCGAGACATCATGCAAAAAAAGCTGAAAAACAAGAAAATGAATACGAACGATTTATGAGTCGTTGGTGTGAAATGCTCATTGACCAAATATTGTGGCATTTTAAAGCGGCAATATTCAATAGGGAATTAGCAGATCCGAAACGATCTATTTTACTTCCACAAAATCATGCTATTCCTGCATCTTTAAAAATAGACGATCAGGGTTGGTTTATTATAGGGTACCACCATATGCGTCATTTTCTGATTCGGATGTCCAAAGAAGAACATTTACTTTGGGAGTCAGAGCATCCAGAACTTCCCAAAGCTTATCATTGGTCGAAAAAAAATGATTGATTACATCTCACTTTTGAAACCGAAAGGTCAATTTATCATGACAACACTCAAGCACCGTTATGACTTTGTTTATTTATTCGACGTGATGAACGGAAATCCCAACGGCGACCCGGACGCTGGAAATGCTCCGCGTATCGATCCCGAAACAGGTTATGGCCTTATTTCCGATGTTTGCTTGAAACGAAAAATCCGGAACTTTATTTGTCTGGCAAAAGGTGTGGCGGAAAATAATCCCGCCGAAGGCTACGACATTTATGTGAAGGAAAAATCAATCCTGAACAATCAGCACGAGCGCGCTTACACAGATTTGAAATTGGATTCGAAACAAAAAGGAAAAGATGCGGAAGGCCATGTAGATCAAGCACGTGCCTGGATGTGCAAAACATTTTTCGACGTCCGCATGTTCGGTGCTGTAATGTCCACGGGTGTTAACTGCGGCCAAGTGCGCGGGCCCGTTCAATTTGCATTCGCCAATTCAGTTGATATGATTGTACCACTTGAACAATCGATCACACGCATGGCCGTCACTACTGAAGCGGAGGCCGAGAGTCAGCAAAAAATCCAAGCCGATCAGGCGCGCACGATGGGACGGAAAACCATCATTCCCTACGCAATGTACGAAGCACACGGGTTTATCTCGCCGCAGCTTGCCGCGCAAACAAAATTCAGCGAAGAAGACCTCGCGATGCTAAAGCAATCGCTGGCAATGATGTTCGAGCATGATCGCTCGGCGGCGCGCGGGCAAATGAGCGCCATCCGTTGCATCGCGTTCAAGCATGAAAGCGCCTTGGGCAATGCACCGGCACATCGGTTATTTGAACGTGTGCAGGTTAAGCGTAAAGATCCCGCTAAACCGGTGCGTTCGGCTTCGGATTACGAAATCACCATCAACCGGGAAAACCTGCCCTCGGGCATTTCAATCGAGGAATGGGTGTAAACATTCGACGTGTTCGACGACGACGACCTCCTCCCACTGTCCGCGTTGCAGCATTTATCGTACTGCGTGCGGCAATGTGCTCTGATTCACATCGAGGGCGCGTGGGAGGAGAATGTTTTTACTACGCAGGGCCGACATCTACACGAACGCGCACACGATGGTACGGCGGAATTGCGGGGCGACGTTTTGACGGTGCGCAGCTTGCGATTGCGATCACTTCGGCTTGGGCTTTCGGGTCAAGCCGATATCGTGGAGTTTCATCGAGACGAGGAGCACGGTATCGAAATTGCCCACCGCCCTGGTCGCTGGATTCCATTCCCCGTCGAATACAAGCGCGGTCGTCCGAAACGTAACCGATGCGACGAAGTGCAATTGTGCGCCCAGGCGGTTTGTCTCGAAGAGATGCTTGATACGTCAATTGCTGACGGTGCTCTCTTCTACGGGCAAACACGCAAGCGATTTGATGTGACGTTCGACGCTACGCTTCGCCGCGAAACGGAACAACTGGCCGCTCGATTGCACGAATTGATCGATTCCCAGAAAACACCGCCTGCGGTTTACGAAAAAAAGAAATGCGACAATTGTTCGTTGATCAGCCTTTGTCAGCCGCAGGCAACCGCTCGGCAAAGTATATTAACTTGGATGGAGAAGCAAATCAAGGAACGAGGAGGCTTGTAATGAACAAGCTTATTTACAATCCTGTTCAACCAAGTGGGTTATCATTTTCCCCATTTTTAGATTGTTTTCGTAAGGCCTTAGAATCGGATGACCTCTGTATAGTCTGTCCTTATATTTGCCTCGATTATTTGAAAGAAATACAAGAAGCAAAATGCATGGCACGTCTTATCACCGACGCAAAAGAGCTAGTCGCAGTAAATGGAGGAAATTTTCAGGATTTTAAAAACTTTCTTCGCTCAACTTACGATCCTTCTCAAACCTGGCTACGTTCCGTTCCTGGTGTACATGCCAAATTGATTTTGCAAAATGATAAGGCTATTCTGGGTTCGGCAAATTTAACACACTTTGCGTTTGAGCGCAGGCATGAATTATGGGTAGAAATAAATGATCTGAAAATAAATACTGAGTTGAGGCGATGGTTCGAGAAATTATGGGAAATCTCAAAACCGATTCTGGCTGATTCGTTATCGAAACCATCGAGATCGTCATCCTCAATCGTCGATGAAGTTGTGACTGCTGAAGGGAAGCAAATGTTGAAAAGGTTGGCAAAACTACGCTCTCTCCCTCAAAAAAATGTTTCTCATTCCAAATCGCCCGAAAGTACGAATGAATATGATCGACTTTTGCGCGTTGTTCGAAAAGCTCCAAGCAGGCAGTGGATTGAAAAACTTCTCGTTTCGGGGCGATCAATTCTGGTTGCACTTTCCTTAGATTCTTCCGATCCAAGACTTGCTGTTACAATTACTCAAAAAGAAAACAGGATTGGAGTGAATATTGGAAATCTGCGCATTTTCCTTATCGAAACAACTCGTCGACGAATTCAACTACTCCAATCAACACCATTGCAATTGGAAGGTTTCGATTTAATAGATAGTTCAAAATTCAAATCGATCAATGCGGAATTGCCTTATATTAACTGGCCAAGTCCGGACTCGCTATCGAATATCCGAATACAGAACCTTGTGAATACAATCCGCGACTATCTTCCAGCAAGAAAACGTGTAGTTCACGGAAGAAAGCGTAGCGATTTAGCCTGTCGATTGTTTTTCGATTCTGATTTTCGAACGAAATTTCTTGATGACGCATTTCCTCCTGCGAGCACATAATGAAAAAGCTGCTCAATACGTTGTACATTACGACGCAAAATTCTTATCTCGCCCGCGACGGCGAGAATGTTCTCGTTCGTGTGGAACACGAAACCAAAGCACGCTTTCCGATTCATACGTTGCAAGGCATCGTCTGTTTCGGCGTCGTGAATGCCAGCCCGCCGCTGATGCACCTTTGCGCGGAGCACGGTGTCGCGCTGTCGTTTCTGACCGAGTATGGAAAGTTTCTCGCCAGCGTTCACGGTCCCGTGCGCGGAAACGTGTTGTTGCGCCGTGAACAATATCGTCGGGCCGACTCGGACGAAGATAGTCTTGGCGTTGCCCGCCCTGTCATCGCAGCAAAAATCGCAAACAGTCGCGCGGTGCTGATGCGTGCTGTGCGCGACCATGGAACCGGTGAAGAGGAAGACGGTTGGCAAGAGGTCGAAAAGACAATCGCACGAAATGGAAAACTTGCCGAAGCCGCTTTGCGCTGTCCCACGTTGTCTGCTCTTCGCGGCGTCGAAGGCGAAGCGGCAAAACTTTACTTTGCCGTGTTCGATCGCCTGATCACCGCGCAAAAGGAAGATTTTTTCTTTCACGAACGCAGCCGCCGCCCACCGCTCGATAACATGAATGCTCTCCTTTCGTTTCTTTATACCTTATTGCGTTATGATGTCGCATCCGCGCTCGAATCGCACGGGCTTGATCCGTGCGTGGGATTTCTTCATCGCGATCGACCGGGGCGGCCCAGCCTTGCGCTCGATCTGATGGAAGAACTCCGTCCCCATATGGCCGATCGCATGGCTTTATCGCTCGTCAATCGACGGCAACTTACTGCCAAAGGTTTTCGAAAATCCGAAACCGGTGCCGTTGAAATGACAGACGAAGCGCGCAAAACGCTCCTTGTCGCATGGCAGGAACGTAAACGCGAAGAAATCCGCCATGCATTTTTGGACGAAAAAATCCCTATCGGACTTTTGCCGCATTGCCAGGCATTGCTTCTTGCCCGTTATTTGCGCGGCGATCACGACGCCTATCCGGCTTATCTTTGGAAATCATAGAGGGAATTCAAAATGCTCATTCTGATAACCTATGACGTGAACACCGAAGACAAAGCCGGACAAAAGCGTCTGCGCCAACTGGCGAAGATATGCGTCAACAAAGGCCAGCGCGTTCAGAAATCCGTCTTCGAATGTTCGCTGGATTGGAGCCAATGGCTCGACATGAAAAACCAACTGCTCAAGGTCATCGATCCCGCGTGCGATAGTTTACGATTTTATTACCTGGGAAATAACTGGAAAGGCCGCGTGGAACACACCGGAGCGAATCCAGGCTACGATCCCGAAGGCCCGCTGATCGTCTGAAAATCGCCAGCGCGAACCCCAATCGCCCAAAAAATCCCTTAAGCAGGTTCGCGCACGCGTTATCCCATTGAAAAACCATTGGTTAGAGCAATCCCCACTTGAACCAATCGCTATTTGACAATACAGTTGCAAGACATTCGCGCTAAACGGTCCCGCAACCCTTGGGGCCGTAAGGCGTGAGTGAGGTAGGTCGTTCCCCACACGGGGAACGTGGATTGAAACTATTGCTGCTGATTGTTATGATGATGATGGCGTTGTCGTTCCCCACACGGGGAACGTGGATTGAAACACAAACGATGGCGATTTTTGCACGGAAGTGGTGGGGTCGTTCCCCACACGGGGAACGTGGATTGAAACGTTTTTGGAAAAACGACGATTCGGCCAGTGCTGAGTCGTTCCCCACACGGGGAACGTGGATTGAAACATAAAACTGTCGAGATTCCCCAAGTCCAACCGCTCCAGTCGTTCCCCACACGGGGAACGTGGATTGAAACGCCGAACCGATTCGATCCAACACCGTCGTACACTGTCGTTCCCCACACGGGGAACGTGGATTGAAACGCCTGCATCCGCGATTCCCCGCGATTACAGTCTAGTCGTTCCCCACACGGGGAACGTGGATTGAAACTCCGTGTGCCCGATGTCGAGCACGTTCGATCCCTGTCGTTCCCCACACGGGGAACGTGGATTGAAACTCAAAAGACGGATAGTCGATATCCAGTATCCTCGTCGTTCCCCACACGGGGAACGTGGATTGAAACTTCAAATTCAAAACCAAAAGTTTCAGGCACATAGCGTCGTTCCCCACACGGGGAACGTGGATTGAAACATGTTTGGATTTTTCGGTGTAGCAACGAGAGGAGGTGTCGTTCCCCACACGGGGAACGTGGATTGAAACTCTGAGCCTAAATATATCTTGCGAATCTCTATATGTCGTTCCCCACACGGGGAACGTGGATTGAAACTTCCACAGAGCACAAGTGCAATAATATCAATTGGTCGTTCCCCACACGGGGAACGTGGATTGAAACGCGTTGCTCGGAGCTTCGGCGGACAGGCGGGAGAGTCGTTCCCCACACGGGGAACGTGGATTGAAACCCCGTCCCACGCGTCGAAATACCCGAACGGATACGTCGTTCCCCACACGGGGAACGTGGATTGAAACTCCGAGGGAAAGCTGCTCTAAAAGGGTGCTAAGCGTCGTTCCCCACACGGGGAACGTGGATTGAAACTTTCGCGGCTTCTTGCAGCTTCGCCGCCTTCGTTTGTCGTTCCCCACACGGGGAACGTGGATTGAAACTTCGTAGGTATCGACCATGTCGTACTCGGTTCGGTCGTTCCCCACACGGGGAACGTGGATTGAAACCCCGCCACCAGGCTCCAGAAATCCTCGGCGTTTGGTCGTTCCCCACACGGGGAACGTGGATTGAAACTCGCTCCCGCAAAGCTTACACCGCGCCTTCGTGGGTCGTTCCCCACACGGGGAACGTGGATTGAAACACTTATGGCGTTGGGTCGGTTACATTGGGATTATGTCGTTCCCCACACGGGGAACGTGGATTGAAACGGCAAACTCCATGAAAATTGACGCAACGCGGTCTGTCGTTCCCCACACGGGGAACGTGGATTGAAACACGTCGCCCACATCCATCAATATCCGCATCATCGGTCGTTCCCCACACGGGGAACGTGGATTGAAACCGCCGCCCTCCACCGACTCGACGCTGAACAACCCGTCGTTCCCCACACGGGGAACGTGGATTGAAACATTTCCATTGTGACGACGACGGCCAAGAACAGGACGTCGTTCCCCACACGGGGAACGTGGATTGAAACGTTACCAGATTCGGATGATACCCTTGCCGATCTAGTCGTTCCCCACACGGGGAACGTGGATTGAAACAAAAACGGGGGGGATTCCAGAAACGGACAGTCGCTAGTCGTTCCCCACACGGGGAACGTGGATTGAAACTATGTATTTGCCTCGGACGTTCGAAATCCATACGTCGTTCCCCACACGGGGAACGTGGATTGAAACATCATAACAGTCAGCCTGGATTGAATGGTTTTGAGTCGTTCCCCACACGGGGAACGTGGATTGAAACTTTTCAAAGCACCCGCACACGAGCAAGCCACGGCAGTCGTTCCCCACACGGGGAACGTGGATTGAAACGCATCATGCAATCGCATCTGGCGTATCATGTCAAGTCGTTCCCCACACGGGGAACGTGGATTGAAACCCGCTCCCGCGCTCGGAGGCTCAAACGGCACCCCGGTCGTTCCCCACACGGGGAACGTGGATTGAAACCAATAAAAGAATACTTGGCCTGTTGCTTCATTACGTCGTTCCCCACACGGGGAACGTGGATTGAAACTTTTTGAAGGCGGTTATCGCAT
>CAZOKZ010000105.1:0-9660 GCA_964580585.1 uncultured Candidatus Sumerlaeota bacterium
AGCGACGGGGGGAATCCATCCGGTGCTTTGTAGGACGAGCAGTGGGTGGAGGTTCCCTTGTTCGAATCGGTAACGGTGGCGCAGACGTTGCGCGTTGAGTTGTCCCGCGCGATGTTCGAGCTTACGTAGGTCACCGTGTAATAGGAGGCCAGCAGGTCGATGATGCGGTCGGCAATGCCTGAGAATTCATCGGATGTGATGTTTGTCCACACCCCACCCGTTTCGTCCGAGAGGACGCGAACGTCGTAATCCGTGGGAGTCGATTTTTCATCGAGGGCAATATTCACTTCCTTGCCGTCGTTGCCGATGGCTGTCATGTTGGACTTGGTGTAGTTGGGGGAGACCGTAAACACGGTGCCGCCTACCTGGTTCAGCATCGCGACGACTTCCGGCATGGTGTATTGGCTATAATTCGTTCCGTCGCCGCGGTAGTGTGTCGTGGCGTCGGTGATGAGGATATAGACCTTCCGTGCTTGCTCGCGGTAATCGAGGTTCTGGATAGCAAAAGCGACGGCGTCGAGAGCGACTTCCGGCAAGTCGGCACCGCCCGAGGCTTGCAGCAGGTTTACGGCATCCTGGAACTCGGTGACGTTGTCGGTCAGGTCGAGGTCGAATTCGACGGTGTCTTTGAACGTGACGAGAGCGAATTTTGCGTCGATCCCCAGCGCGCCGAGAATTTGCGCCAGTTCTGTGGCTTCGCGTTTCATTCCGCTGATCTCGTTGGTCATGCTCCCGGTGTCGTCGAACACAAAGACGATATCGGTACCCGAAGGCTGGTTATTGCCTGAGCATTCGATCAATGTGATTGTTTGAACGATATTGTTCTCCTTGATGGTGAAATCGTTTTCATCAAGCAGACAATCGCGTCCACGAACGGTATCGACCAGGATGTTTGCCGTGATGAGCGGGAACATCGAGACCGGGTCATGTCCGACTTTGACAATTTCCACGAAATCGTCCTGAATTACATTCATCGTAATGGTAATCGTGCGCGGATTGTTCGTGGCGCGGGGATCGGACACCGTGATGTGGCCGTAGTAGGTGCCTTGTTGGAGTTCGGCGGTGGGAAACGATACCGTGATGGTGTCGGTTTCTCCGGTGGAAGTTCCCGACGTTGGGGTAACTTCAATCCAATCGGCATCGTCGGTGATGGAGTAGTTTAATTCTCCGGAGCCGGAGTTGCGAATGGTGAAGGTATCGGGGGTGGCAATTTGCGTTTGTTTGATTGTTCGAGAAATGCTCGATTTGTTCAGATAAATCGTGGGGGGACGATTTACGCTAAGCGTTACCGGGATATCTTTTCGCGTCAGGAACGCCGAGGGCGAATTGATCGTGATCACCGCGTTGTAGGTACTTTCCGGCAACGAGGTGGTGTTGTAGGTCACCGTGATCAGGTCTTCTTCGCCCGTCGAGGAGCCGGAATTCGGTGAGACAACGAGCCAGCCAACGTTATCCGTCAGCGTGTAGTCCATTATCTGGGTGCCTGCGTTGCGGATCGTGAACGTATCGACAGGGGGACTCACGCCTAGGGTGGTTACCGGATCGAGGCGTTGGACGCTGGTTTCGATGAACGGAACCGGGAACTGTCCAACAATGACGGTGTCGATGGCGATGCCGTCGGTTGGGACCGGGTAGTTGTCGAATTGATTAAAGCGGATTTTGAAATTCGACGTTAGCGAGATGCCGTGTTGCGCGGCGACGCTGTCGAGATTGACGGCATAGGCTTTGTATTCCGGGGTAATCGATGTGCGGAGTTCCTGGACTTCGTACCAGGTCGTGCCGCCGTCGGCACTGATGGCAACGCCGTCGAAATCCGCGCCGTTCGTGAAGGGCGAGGGCGGCGGTCCATCGGGATCGTCGTTGAATTCTTTCGCCAGGAACCCGAGCCACATGTTGGTTTTGCCTTCGAGGTTCACGCACAGTGTCAGTTCGTTGCGCGAGGAAGCGCCCCCGTCCAGGATGTTATCCATCACCACGTGATAGTTTCCATCGTAGGGATTGTTATCCGATGTCACTTGCACACGGTGGTTGTTCGTACCCGAAACCGTCCATTGCGGTCCGAAAAACCCGCTTTCAAAGTCTTCCAGGAAGGGGACTTGAACGCAGGGTGAAGGCGCGAGGACCTCAAGGGTGATTTGAATGGTCTGGGGTGAGTTTTGGGCTGCGGGATCGCTGATGGTAATCGTGCCGACGTGTTGGCCTTGCTGGAGTTGCGTCGTTTGGAAGCCGATGACGATTTCGTCTTCTTCACCGCTGGAAGTGCCGACCGGAGGCCAGACTGTCATCCAGGACTGATTACTGGCAACCGAGTAACTTAAAATACCGCCGCCAGCATTTTGAATGCGAAAAAAATGGTTCAACGCATTTTGATGCTCGTGAATCGTAATATCAAAGGCCGCGTGGCTGACTTCGATAATGGGATTTGTTTTTTCGATCCCCATTTCGATGAGTGAATTGGTGCTGGTTTGAGCAGGACAGACAGCCGGTCCCATCATGGCGACCGCCAGCAGCCCAACAGCTCCCCAAGTCATCTGGCGGATACGCTTGGAAAACGATCCATGAAATGGATTCCAAGTCGATCTCATATCGATGTTCCTCCCAAAGTTGAATTAAAGGCAAAGGTTCAGGACAGACAATTGCTGATCCTCGATGCAAGAAAGGTTCGCGTTTTTCAACGCGGTGCACGCGTCCGACTGGCGCGAGTTCGTAATGTCAGGGGGGCTTTTTTTTAAAGCGAATTAAAACAAGTGCATCCTACTCTCCCAAAGAACCTCCCAATGCTTGATTAAAATCACGCCGCGTCCCCACGCGGATTAATTCCAATTTACGGAAAACCGTTAGGCTAAATATCGAACATTTGCATGAGGATGTCAACCTGGGAGCGTGCGAACATAAGGCAGGACGTACTCAAAGTCGCAATCTCATCGTTGTGCATCGGTCTCGGCCTTCCGCCTTCGCCTTGGCGCAGGCGGGTGGCTTCGTGGTGAATCTTTTAATCTTTGGCAACAAAGTTGAGATACGCGTAGAAGAAGGTTTGGTTCACGGAATTTCAGACTTGACGTTCTTACGCTAGTGAAAGCCAAGGTGTCGGGCCTAATGCTGGCCTTTCCCGAAAAGGCTAAGTTTGATCGAGAGGATTTTTTGAGCGAATGACCCGTCACGCGATAGTCTGGGTGGGGGTGTTGATGGGCCTGATACTGGCCGCGTGGGCTCCTGCTGCCGAGGTGCGTGAAATTCGTCTGGGGAGACATCCCGAATTTGTTCGTTGCGTGGTCGAGATGGACGCTCGTCCGTCGTATCGATTGCAGAATTCCTCGCACGGCGGGGAGACGGTTTCGCTTGAAGTCAGCGATGTTTCCAAGGCACCCAGCCAGGTAGATGTGGCGGGCGAATTGGGTTTTGTAACCGATAATAAACTGGAAACGTTTTCCGCCGAGTCGCAAATCCGTGTGCATTTACGCACAACCCAGGAAGTTCGCCTCGAAACCATGGTGTTGGAAAATCCGTGGCGGTTGATTTTGGACCTTTATCCAGAGGGTGAGGCGGCACCCGCTCTGCCTGCCCGAACTCAAGCCGGCGGTGCCGTTTCTCTTCCCCCTCCCCTCCCTCCTCTCTTTCCCGCCGCTTTACCTGCCAGCACGCAAACCGTCGGTGCCGACGGATTTCGGCCACGCATCGTGGTGATCGATCCGGGGCACGGGGGCCATCATCGAGGTGGATTAGGCAAGGTTGGCAAAAAAGAAATCTGCGAGGCGGAAGTCACGTTGCCGATTGCGTTCTATCTCGAGCGTCTCTTGAACGCCGATCCTATGTTTACACCTCAGTTGACGCGCCGCACGGACGTTTATGTGGGGTTGCGTGAACGCACGCGCCGCGCTGAACAAGCGAACGGAAATCTGTTCCTTTCGATTCACTACAACGCCGTCCCGCCCAAGAGCAAAAGCTCGGCGCGCGGCATGGAGCTTTGGGTGTGGAGTATGAAGGACGGAGGCGACACGGCTTCAAAACATCTGATGACGCTGGATAACGAAGAAGGCGGCGATACGGGGATATCGGACACGAGCTGGGCGGCGCGCAATGTGCTGAACAATATGATGCAGGATGCGTTGCTCGAGCAATCGCTGGCATCGCAGAACTTTGCCAAATCGCTGGAGAAGTGTCTGCTGCGAGACAAGCACTTTGCGTCGGATTATCGTGGGATTAAAAGCGCTCGGTTCAAGGTGCTGGAAAACTACAACATGCCGTCTGTCTTATTGGAAGTAGGGTTTATTACGAACCCGGCAGAGGCCAAACTTTCCATTCAGTCGAGCTTTCAGGAGAAAACGGCGCGGTTGTTGTATGACGGGGTGGTGGATTATTTCATGAAAACCGATCCGGCTTTTCGCGCGGCGCGCGGTCGCCAGGTGGCGAAAAACTGAATCCCCTCAGAAATTCGTGATGAAATTGAACATGTCGCGGACGGCTTCGTTCGGGTGTTCGTTCATTTTGTCCATCAGATGGGCCACGTCATCGATGTCGGCGGCTTGTTCCCACAACAGGCGTTCGACGATTTTCGATCCCCAGAGTTGAATTTCCAGGTCGTCTTCGGCCAAAAAATCCGCAACCCACGGGATAACGCGCTTATCGCCGATGCAGCGTAACAGCTCGATTGCCATTCGTTTTTCTTCGATATGGCGTTCGGATTTGTAGATATCGTAGCAGTACTGCATGGCCACAAAGGGGCGCAGATGCGTCAGCACGGCGCGCGCCACAGCGGCTCCGGTTTCCCCTTTGATGTACTGCTCCACAGCACTGAACAGAGCATCGGTGCCAATGATCTCGATCATGGCGCTTTTGGCCAGATCGGTGCTGCTGATTTCTTGTTCGTCGCTGCTGAAGTCGAGGATTGTGGCTAATTTTTTCCAATCGACTGCCGTCATGGTTTCCTCTTCGCTTTTTCCACCTGAGTGGCACATTTTCCCGTATCCTTTTTGGATAACGGACCCCTAACGCGCCGGATTCGGTTCGATTCTCTCCCCATGCGGAGGCGAAACTCTTGCTGCCGTCCGATGGTTGGAAAGCTTAAAGCAATACTGGCGTTGTTTGTCAAACCCGGCGATGAGAAATTCCGAAGCGTATTACCCGGAGGCTTCCATGGGCTGAATCGCGGGAGGAGACGGCGAGGCTAACTCAGGGTTTACCGTGCAGCCGTCTTCAGTCAGTTCCAGGAACAGGTCTTCGAGATTTGCCTGGCGCGCAAGTTGTGTCTGCAATGCGGCCGTATTGCCGAGAAACTGCAACCGTCCATGCGTGATGATGCCCAAACGGTCTGCTAGTTCTTCGGCGATATACAGGAGGTGAGTCGAGAGGAAAATTGTCCCGCCCTCGCGGCAAAATTCTTTCAGCAGGTTTTTCAGGGTTCTTCCCGAACGCGGATCGAGGCCCACCATGGGTTCGTCGATGACCAGTAATTTCGGGCGGTGCATCAACTGAACGCAGAAGCACAATTTCTGGCGCATGCCGTGGCTATAGTTTTCGATCAGTTTGTCCGCCGAGGACATCAGACCGAACAGGTCGAAATAGCGCTCGAAGGCGGCATTCTGCTGAGCCTGGGGGACGTGGTACAGGTTGCCGATGAATTTGAGAAATTCGCGTCCCGTCAGTTTTTCATACAAATACGGTGTATCGGGGATGTAGCCGATGCGTTTTTTGGCTTCGATGGGATTCGTCTGGTTATCGATGCCGTCGATCAACAAGCGACCTTTTGAGGGCTTGAGCAACCCGGTGATCATTTTGATCGTAGTCGTTTTCCCCGCGCCGTTGGGACCCAGAAAGCAGAAAAATTCGCCTTCCGGAACCTTCAGGTCCAGATCGATGACTGCGTTGAAGCCATCGTAGTTTTTAGATGCGCATTGAATTTCCAACATGTGAGCCAATCTCCCTTTTACTCTTTATCCCCGTTATTCTGCTTTAACGAATTCATCTGATTTTTGATTAACATCGGCAGAAGTCCGAAAGCTTCGAGCGGTTCTCCGGTGTTTTCACCCTTTAGCTCATCATACTCATACCGTGGTGGTTCCGGTTCGTCCAACGATTTCTTTAACTGGTTCAGTTCTTCGAGGTCGGTGATGCGAATCATTACCAGGTTGATTCGAGGGGCGGCATTCACTCGTGGGCTGTCTTTGCGCGGCAGGCGCGAGGTGAACATTTCAATTTCACGTTTCACCGGTTCCTGCTTTTCATCGATCCAGATACGTGACCTCATGTTCGACATGGTGGCTTCGATTTGCATGGCACGGACCATTTTGCCATCCACCTCGATTTCTTCCTCGCCGATTTTGGTGACGCTCATTTTTCCCGCCTGGGAGCGCCAGATCGGATCGTAGATATCCATCAGGTAGGATTTTCCCTGCTCCATGGCGACGTTTTTCATGAAGGCATCGGCGGTGATATTCAACGTGATCGGTGTTTTCAGAGCCAGTTGCGTGTATTTGGTGCCCGTGGGGCTGGAAAGACGCAGGAACAAATTATGTTGGTCGGTGCGACCGGCCAGTTCGAGGGTCTTATCTTGTCCTCCGGTGTCGAGAGCCAGGCGGATCTGGTCGAGTTGCAGTTGCGGGTTGAGCGTTGCCACCGATTCCAATTTTGCCTGAATCCAACCGGCGCGGACGTTGACCATCATGGTTGTCAAAAACCCGCCGTCGTCTAATTGCTTGGCCGACTGGTTCAGCACGCCGATTTCCTGGCCGTTCAGGTACAGGCGGTTCCATTCGTCCGTGCCGCTCCACACGTCGGCGATCTGGGCGTTGCTGACATGGGTGGAATCGCCGTATTCCCAACGCGGAATGATCTGATCGCGCACGAGAAACGTCATCATGACGGCGAAAAACAACATAATGGCGGCGGCGATCAAATGGCGGGTCATGGCGTTTTCCTTCGTTTTCACTCGTTGCGTACGATACAACCCTTAGCTAGAGTCGCACCAACCTTATAGCCGCTGGCGAGGTCTGTATTGTTGCGGACAATGCCACGGAAAATTCGACCAGCGTTTTGTGTGAACTATGGAACAATCAACTTTCGCCAACAAATTTATCTCGCGGCTCAGTTTAATCGACCCTCCTCAGATTGAGTCATTTATGACTCAATTGGTCAAAGAGAAAGACTTTCAAAAGGCCATTTTCGATTGTCTGCAGGAGGGAATCGTTGTCGTGGGGAGCGACCAACGGGTGGTTTTCGCCAATGAAGCCAGTCGTGGGTTGCTGGGGTTGGGCGGACGGAAAATCACGGGCGAGTCATTGCGGTCGCTGATCAAGGCGAAGGCGCTTGTGCTGTTAGCCGATGAGTTTGAAGAGCATCGACATCCGATCAGCCATCAGGAAATTCGCGTTCGCACGCCAGCCAGCCGCATTTATTCGGTTTCGATCATCCCCGTAGGGGAAAAAGACGGTGTGGCGACTCATAGCGTCTGGATTATCAGCGACCAGACGGAAACTCATCGCCGCGCAGCCGAGCGCCATCAGCAAGAGAGTATCCGGTCGTTGGCGACGTTGACCGCGGGGATTGCGCACGAGATCAAAAACCCGCTGAACAGCATGAATATTCACGCGCAATTAATCGCCAAGGCCGCGCGCGATTTTGCGGACACACAAGAGCCTTCGCCGCAGCTCGAGCGCCTCGACAAAAGCACCGGCGTGCTGCTCGAAGAAATTTCCCGCCTCGCGCGGATCGTCGATCAGTTTATCAAGGCCGTGCGCCCCGTGAAATTGTCCCAACGGCCGACGAACATCAACACGTTGCTGAATACGGTGGCTGATTTGATCCGTCCCGAATGCCATGCACGCCATATCGAGCTGGAACTGGATCTCGATCCCGTGATGCCGTTGATCAACCTGGATGGCGAACAATTGCATCAGGCCATTTTGAACGTGGCGAAAAACGGGATGGAGGCGATTGACAAACCAGAGGGCCGGTTGGTTTTGCGTTCGATGGTTAAGAGCGATCTGGCATTGATTGAAATCGAGGACAATGGATGCGGTATTCCGGAGGCAGAGCGGTTGACGATTTTCGAACCGTACCACACGACGAAGTTCGAGGGCTCGGGCCTTGGTTTGATGGTCGTGTTTCGCATCGTCAGCGCTCACAAAGGCGCGCTTGGCCTCGACAGCGAGGTGGGACAGGGGACGGTTTTTAAGATCGCCCTGCCGTTGGACGAACGTCCCGTGCGGTTGCTGAACGTTGACGCTCACCCCGAAACAGTGATTCCCACGGACCTTCAAACTTCGTAAAACGGGCCTGTTTTTGAAGGGGAAACGTGTGTTTTGAAACTCGCGTGAAGACGAATCGCCGCATTTTTAGCGGCGATTTGGGGCCTTGAGGCTGAAAAAGCGCGAAATTGTGCATTTTTTTACAATATTGCACGTTCTTTTCGTTGACTCTATTGGGGCGGAAGGGGGTTTTGACTAATGAAGCATCGACGCATGCCCGTGCTGCGATCATGCCAGGTTCTCCCTGGGGAGGCCGCAAATTTCCCATCCAGTTAAAGGATTGTTTCTCATGGCCAAGAAACCTCACAAGCCGTTCACCAAGGCCCAGCTGATGTCCCATTTGGCGGAAAAAACCGGTATCGCGAAAAAAGACGTGATCGCTCTGTATGAAGAATTGGTGCAGCTTTCCTACGCGGAAGCGAAGAAGGAAAAAGGTTTCACGTTCCCCGGCGTTGGTAAATTGATCGTCGTCAAACGCAAAGCTCGCAAGGGCCGCAACCCGCAGACGGGCGAAGAAATCAAAATCCCCGCTGGCAAGGCTCTCAAGTTCCGTTTGGCAAAGGTTGCCAAAGATAGCACGGTCGTCTGATTCCTATCGGCGACACCTGAGCTCGATATATGGCGCGCCCTGGCTTTTTTTCCGAAATTCACTCGGGAAACGTCCGGGCGCTTCATCTTTTTTAAGGCGAAAGGATAAAGGCTGAAAGCGGAATATATTCCTGGATTCTATTTTGCCACCATCCTTTTGCCTTCTTTTTTTCCCTCGTTTAATCCGCTTGTATGTGCAACCGTCATGGTTGCCGTGCGTCAGGTTTGGGTTGCCCGCCACCGCACCGGGGGCCGCAATGCGTTCCTTCGGACGATTTGCCCGAAACTTGAGACAGACAGGAAACCGGGGACATGGAAGGCCACGAGCTGAACGAACATCTCGAAAAACTATACACCAGCGCCGAGGCGGCTTCGAGCGAAGGGTTGGTGGATCGCGCCATCAAGCAATGTGAGGCGGCGATCGAGTTGCTCGATTTGAATTTCGATGAAGATTGCAAATTTACCCATTCGGATTTTCTGATGCTGGCGGGGCACGCGTGCTGGGAAGACGGCGATATAGAGGCGGCCCAGCGTTTTTATCGCCAGGCCTACGACATGGAACCCAATCGGCTCGATACGGCGGTTGCCATGGGGGTGGCGATGTTTCATTTGGGGCGGTTTGTGGCCGCGCAATATCATCTCGAAATGGTTTCCGTTGAAGATCCGGAAATTGGCGAAGTCTGGTATTACCTGGCATTGCTCGCGTTGCGACGAAACGACGCAAATCTGGCGGATATTTTCTTCTGTCGCGCCAATGATCTGGAACCCGAGCGCTGGTTGAAGCCGAAGTTTCTCTCGTTGCCGGAAACCGAGAAGTTCCTCCAGGACG
>CAZOKZ010000106.1:0-9650 GCA_964580585.1 uncultured Candidatus Sumerlaeota bacterium
CCACCCCGTAGGAGCCGTCGGCGAGCGCGCTGGAGACGTTGGTGAACGTCGGCGCAAGGGTGTCGATGGCGATTTGGTGGCTTCCCGCAAGAGAATCAACTCCGCTGGGTAAAGTCAGAACGGCATCATTACCAGCGGGATCTTTAATGGTGGAGGCATTGAGGTTGATTGCACTGACATCGAGATCGAGAGTCGCTTCCGACGACCCGACGGTATAATTGAAAATTAACTCAAAGCTACCCGAACCGCTCGAATACGTAGCCGTTCCGCCGCTATTCATCGTGAGCGTAGGGGAACCTGACGATGTATCGAGTAGAATAGGTTCGTCGAAGTAGAGGCTGACTTCGATTACATCGGAAAGTCCATATGTGGCGTCGGGCGTGGTTGAGGTGATCGTTGTCAGATTGGGAGCGATGACATCGGGAGGAGGAGTTCCATAAACGATATAAATTTCACCCGCGCGGTTAATGCCGTTGGGTTTAGCGGGCGGCGCACCAACCATGAGGTCGAGACCGCCATCGCCGTTAATATCGCCTGCGAATGAAACTGTTTCTCCTGCGTTGTCGCCGCCTGAGCCATCGCCAAAAATGCCTCGCAAGGTGACACCGTAAGTGCCGTTAAGTGCGGAAACATTAAGCTCGGAACCGCCCGCAAGCGGATCGCTGCCGCTGGCGGTACCAAACTGGTCGGTACCATAGATCAAGTACGCTTCGCCTGCGCTGGTACCATTGACATTATTGACGCGCGGCGCGCCTAGAATGAAATCGTTGAAACCGTCGTTGTTGAAATCGCCCGTCGGATTGACGCTGGTACCGGTCAGGTAAATGGCGTCGCTTCCGTTGATCAGGAAACCGTTGTCGCCATTAAGCGAAGGGAGTGAAAAGGCACCCGAAACGAGGGGGTCGCCTCCCGTGCCGGTACCGAAAGCCGTGTTGCCGAACAATACGTAAACGCGGCCTTCGCGTTCGCCGTATATCGCTGGAACATTGGCGTTTGGGCCGCCGATCAAGATGTCGTCAACGCCATCGCCATTGATATCGCCGGCCGAGGCGACCGCTGAAGCGACTTTGTCGTTTCCAACGTTGCCGTCGATGGAAAAACCCTGTGTGCCGTTGAGTGCCGACAGTTCCAATGTGCCCGCAACGAGAGGGTCGGTGCCGGTTCCCGTTCCTAAATCCGCGTTCCCGAAAACCACGTATGCCTGGCCCGCGTTGACATAGGCTGTGTCGGCCAGCGGAGCGCCAATAATCAGGTCGTCCAGTCCGTCGCCATCGACATCGCCCGCGTTCGCAACGCTCGATCCGGATTTATCACCCGTGGCGATACCGTTGATGCGAAAGCCATTGGTTCCGTTGATATTAGAAAGCGAAAACACGCCACCGACCAGCGGGTCGCCTCCAATGCCGTCGCCGAAGTTTGCGTTCCCGAACATGACGAATGTACGACCCGACGCAAATCCGTTAGCGCTGGAAAGATAGGCGCCAATGGCGATGTCGTCGATGCCGTCGCCGTTCATGTCGCCTGCGTTGGAGACTGACCAACCCGCAAAATCGTATGAACTGGCACCCTGGATTCGGAATCCATTCGAGCCATTCAGCGTGGACAGGTTCAAGCGTCCCGACGCTTCGAGAGGATCGTTGGCGCCACCGCGTCCAATATCGGGATTTCCAAAAACAACGTACGTTTCACCCGCGAGTAGTTTTCCACCGGGCGAGGCGTAAAAGGCACCAATGATCAGATCGTCGTAGCCGTCGCCGTTGATATCGCCTGCCGAGGAAACGCTGCTTCCGAGCAAATCGCCCGATGCAAGGCCTTCCATGAAAAAACCGTGATCGCCATCCAGAGTGGACAGATTCAGTTCGCCATTGATATCGAGGGGATCTTCCGGCGCTCCGGTACCCGTCGAGGCATCGCCGAAAATCACATAAACTTTGCCCGCCTGGCTTTTAGAACTGGGGTCGGCATAAGGCGCGCTGACGATGATGTCCTGCAATCCGTCGCCATTGATGTCGCCGCCTTGCGAGATGCTGTGCCCGGTGAAGTCGTTTACCGATGCACCGTTGAGCGTGAAACCGTTTGAACCGTCCAGGCTGGAAAGCTCGAACGGGTGGGTGATAGCATGGGCTGTTGTGGGTAATCCAGTAAACACGCCACCCGTAAGCAAACCGGCGAGTAGCAGCGAGGCGGCTGCTTTTTTGGGACTGCGCAATGAACGTCGTTTTTTCGTTGGGGGAGAGCAAAGTTGAGGCATCGTTTGTTTACCAATATTATGGGGGAGAGCTATATTTAGATCATAACATAAACGAATTTACCGTCGGAGAGTATAGGCAGATCGATTGGAACTCGACAAGTGAAATTCAAAGCCTTTGGAATGAGTATTATTGCAAGAGGGTTTTCTCTCCCGATTTTGTTTTCCAACTTGATTCTCTTGCGGTCGAGAACCCACACCTTGTCTGGAAAATAACTCAGGGTATTTTTATGGCTAAACGTAAGAAATCGAGTCGTGGAGGTGGCGACCGTCCACAGTGGAAACGCAACACCGTTGCCGCGATGATGGTCCTGGTTCTGGCGGCGGTATTGGCGTCTCGGTTAGGGATTGTTTCATGGCCGGAATTGGCTGATCGAGCCAATTTTCGGCTGGAGAGTATATCGGCAGAGGATAAATCGACCTCGCGCGAGGAACGGTGGACGCCTGAAACCGAAGCCGTTGTGCTTGAGGCGAAGAAAACCTCGCCTTCAATCGCCCCGTCGGGAGATTGGGTGCCGGAAATTCACGCAAAGCACTTTTTTCACGGTTATCCAACGGGGACGCCTGTGACGAATGACCTGATCATCCGCGATATTTATGCATTGTCGAACAACGACGCGCGCAAGTTCGCCGACTGGGTTTGTTTCCGTTTGGACAAAAGCACGGTGACGGGCGAGTCGATTTCCGAGCGCGATTGGGAGTCCGATCCGTGGCTGTCGGAGGAGGAAACGCTGGAACCGGACGATTACAAAGGGGCGAATCGAGCTCTGAAAGTGGATCGCGGACACCAGGCGCCATTGGCGTCCTTTCGCGGCACAGATGATTGGCGCGAAACGAATTACCTGTCGAATATCACGCCTCAACGTTCGGATTTGAATCAGGGAGCCTGGGTGGCGCTGGAGTCGGCAATTCGGGACCTGGCAGGCAGGAGCGACGATCCGGTTTTTGTGATGACCGGGCCATTGTTCGAGCGTGCGATGGAACCCATGCCGGGCGCGGACGAGCCTCATGAAGTGCCATCGGGATATTGGTGTATCGTTTGCCAGGAAGAGGAGTCGCGTCGCGACCGGCGGATCGATTGTGGGGCATTTCTTTTTGACCAGGAGACCCCTCGCGATGCGGATTTCATGGATTTCCAAGTGGCAATTGACGAAATCGAGATGCGGTGTGGGCTCGATTTTTTACGCGATTTACCCGATGATGAGGAGGCGGATATCGAGTCGTTGATCAACCGTCATTGGGCCGAGCAGAGCTTATCTCGCTAAGTTTGCATTGCGACGAGGAGAGGGTGCATTACCATCCGCCCAATTGTTTACGCGTTCCTACCCATTAATTGACGGTTTTTTCATGACGCCAAGCCGCCCGCATACGTTGACGATTCAACGGTTTTTGTGCCAGCACCTGTGGCCTCCGGTGAAGCGCAAGCAAATGCATGGCAAGGTGGCGCGGTACCTGGCACGCGAAACGGTGGAGCCTCTCGGACACGATCCCAACATTAAACCGGAATTGGAACGCATTCCCACGGGGAGAAATTCATCGGTCTATCGATGGAATCATCCCGAGCGCGGAATGCTGATTGTGCGAGCATGGCCGTACGATTTAACGGTTCGTCCGGCTCGCCGACACGAGGAAGGCGGGACGATTTTACAACACGCCGGTTTGCGCATTCCCAAGATTTTCGTCGCGGATTTCTCGATGCGGACATTGAAGCGTTACCGCATCGAAATCGTCGTGGAATCGAGCGCTCCGGGTTTGCAATTCAATCGTCGCGCGCCGTTTCCCCCCGAATTGCTCGATTGGTACGCAAACACCTTAGCGACATTGCACAAGAAAACGAGTTCCGAGTGGGGCAAACCCTGGTTGCCGGTAAACGAAATGGCGGAACCGCGCGCCTATTGGCTGCAGCGTATCGAAAAGTTTCGTCATCGCATCAAGGATGGCTATTTGTTGCTATCGCACGAGAAAGTCCAGCAATTGTTGGAGCAGGTAACTTCGGGCGTCGAACAGTTTACGTTTGAAGCACCCGTCCTGGTGCACGGCGATCTGAATCCGGGGAACTTAATCCTGGATGATGCGGGCGAAGTGACCTGGATCGATTTTGAGACCGTGCATTTCGGTTTGGTGTACGAGGATCTGATTTCGGTGCAGCGTTGGTTGGGTCCGCTCGGGCAGTTCGATGATTTTATGGAGTTGTATGTAGCGGCGGGAGGCGTGCGGCTCGAAGAACACAAATCGGGATACGTGTTATTCGCCAAGTTGTTGTTATTGGAAAAATTGCGTTCGCGAATCAGCCACTTGGGCCGGGATCGCGTGGGGAAAAAATCGCCAGCCGTGTTGCGCGAAGAACAATATCAGTATGAGACGTGGTTGGGAGAGTTGCTGGAGCACGAAGATCCAGCGTGCCTGAGTCACAAACGCGCGAAAGCAGAGTAAGTTTACTCCGTCACAGAAAACACGCAAAAAGAATGGGGACAGAGTTTTGAGGCTCTGTCCCCATCTTCGTTTCAAAAGCTGATGCAAAAATCTGTTATTCCTGGCCTTCGAGTGAGCTGATGAATTCGTCGGCAGCGCTGATCGATTCGTTCATTTCAGCGATGAGGCGTGCGACATCGGATTCCAGGGTGCTGACTTCGCCTTCGAGTGCAGCGACAGCGCGGGCGTTCAGGTTATGCTTGAGATAAAGCACCTGGTCGCGGAACGCCGCGAGCACGGGGTCCATTTTCTGCTCGGCGCGTTCCATGGCGGTGATGAGTTCCGTATAGCGCGCGCGGGTTTCTTCCAGTTGACGTTCGCTGGAACGGCGCAGGCTCTCGTTCGAATACTGGTTCAGCTCGGATTCCCATTCGCTGAAGAGTGCTTTTGAGACGTTGCGGATGCTCTCGATGCGTTCATGGACGTCGTCGGCGCGTTCTTCGCAGCGTTCAAACTCTGTGTTGAGTTTGTTGTAGTTTTTTTCCAGGTCGCCGCCCTCGAATTGCACCACGGCGCTGAATTTTTCGAGCGCGGTTTGGAATTGTTCCTTCGCTTGCTCTTGATCGTTTCGGGCGGCCTGCACACGATCGACCAGAATTTCACGCTTCGGTTTCCCCAACGATTCCATGGCGCTGTAATAAATGCTGCTGCAACCGGAGAAGGTTAGCAGCATTCCCACCGCGATCAGCATAAACAGTACGTTGAAATATTTCGGTTTATGTGTCTGCATGATTCGATCCTTCGCGTTAAAGTTCGATGCATTGGACTACGGGGGGCTGGAAAAGGTTCCCGGTGTGCGTTATTCGCCGTATTTTTGCAGGTAAAGTCTCAGGTCCGCCATGACGGGTTCAAGTTCGCTGGCATTGGCACCGTTTTCGAGCGCCGCGTCCCATTGTTCGAGCGCTTGTTTGTACGCGCCACGAATGTAGTGCACTTCCGCCAGCACGCGATGGGCCTGCCGCGAGGTGTTACTCAACGCCAACGCGCGTTCGGCGTAGGATTGCGCTTCGTCGAGTTTTCCCGCGCCAAGTTCGGCAGCGGCGAGGCCTTCGAGCGCTTTGACCGAATCCGGTTTGCGCGTAAGCAATTTTTCGTATGCCT
The DNA here is from genome assembly GCA_964580585.1 of uncultured Candidatus Sumerlaeota bacterium. Taxonomy (GTDB): domain Bacteria; phylum Sumerlaeota; class Sumerlaeia; order SLMS01; family JAHLLQ01; genus CAZOKZ01. The sequence goes on from CAZOKZ010000106.1 coordinate 5,822, forward strand.
GGCGTGCCGCAGACCATCGTTCCTCGTGCAAGTAAGTGAGGCCGATTCCCGTTTGGGCTTCATCGAAATCGGGTTGGAGCTTAAGGGCCCGGGCAAAAGCGGACCGTGCATCGTCGGTTTCGCCTTCATCAAGGTAAAGCTTGCCTTTCACAAACCATGCGTGAGCGTTTTGCGGGTTCATGTCGGTCGCGCGTTCGACGCGGCGCTCGTCCACGGTTTCGCTCTTCATGGAGATCACCTGGAACGGGTTCAACGTGCATCCGCTCAGCGGAAGCAAGCCCCCAGCACACAGGCTGGCGGCAATCAGGGTTCGCAATCGCATTCCTCGTCCTCCTTTTCGGTATCCAGAACGTGTTCTTCGATTTTGGCGCGTAACGCATCGAGTCCCACATCTTCGCGCGCCGAGATGACAAACGGTCGCATGTTGAATTTTTTCTCGAATGCAGCGACAATTTCCTGGATCTCTTCTTCGGTGAGTAAATCGACTTTGTTCAAACACACGACATAGGGTTTGGAGAGCAGGATGTCGCTATAGGACGAGAGTTCGTTACGAACCAGTTCGTAGGCGTAAATCAATGTTTCGGGCGATGCATCGGCAATGGTGGCTTCACCGGTCTCGTCGGCGCCACCTTCGGGTGAAACCAAGTGCACCAAGATACGCGTGCGTTCGATGTGACGCAGGAACCGCGTGCCCAAACCTGCGCCGGTGTGGGCGCCTTCGATCAGGCCCGGAATATCGGCGAGCGTAATCCGCCGATGATAATCCGATGCCACGAATACACCGAGGTTTGGCGAAAGCGTCGTGAATGGATACGGGGCGATTTTTGGATGCGCGTCGGTCAATGCGGCGAGCAGCGTGGATTTGCCTGCGTTCGGCAAGCCCACGAACCCCACATCGGCGATGATTTTCAGTTCGAGGATCAGGTTGCGCTGCTGGCCGGGCCATCCGGGGTGAGCTTTACGTGGGGCCTTGTTTGTCGCCGTGGCGAAATGTTGGTTGCCCTGGCCACCGTCGCCGCCGCGCGCGACGAGCAGACGCTGGCCGTGTTCGGTCAGGTCGCCGATTTCTTCACCGGTGTCGGCATCGACGGCCACGGTACCGAGCGGGACTTTGATCGTGATGTCTTCGCCGCTGTGGCCCGAGCAATTTTTGTTTCCGCCGTTTTCACCGCGTCGGGCTTTGACGTGAGGGCGTGAACGCAGGTCCACGAGTGTTACCATTTCGCGTTCGGCTTCGAGAAAAATCGACCCGCCTCGTCCACCGTCGCCTCCGGCGGGACCCGCCAGGGGTTGACCTTTCAGCCGCAGGAAGGCGATGCAACCATCGCCGCCATCTCCGGCTGTCAGGTGGAGTTGTACGTGATCGACAAAAAAATGTCCGCTCATTGGGGGCCTTTCATCTTCTTAGGGGCAGCGGTTTTACGAGAGGCGGCACCGCCACTGGCCGCGCGTTGGATGACATCATCAGTCGAAGGGCCAAGGCCCGTGTCGAGCAACAATACTTTGCCGCCATAACTTTCGACGATTTCGCGCCCGACGACATTGGGGGTAATATCGCCTTTGACCAGGAAATTCGGTTTGAGCGTTTTCAGCAATTCGCAAGGCGTATCGCCGTCGAATACCACCACGTAATCGACGTAGGGGAGCGACGAAATCAGATCGACGCGTTCGGAAGCGGATAACAATGGACGCGGTTCGCCCTTCAACTTGCGCACCGACTCGTCGCTATTGAGCGCCACGATCAGCACGTCGCCGAGGGCGCGGGCTTGCTCGAAGAGGCGAATGTGATGGATGTTCAAAATGTCGAAGCAGCCGTTGGTGAACACCACGCGGCGTCCGGCGCGTTCGTAGGAGCGGCGAATTTCCAGGAGTTCCTGCTCGCCAACAAATTTTTCGTTCCCGCGTTCGCCCGCGAACTCGCGTCGCAATTCCGCGTGGGAAATAGTGGCTACGCCAGAGCGCCCGACCACGATACCTGCCGCCACGTTGCCGATTTCGGCGGCTTGGGGAAATGTCGAACCGCTAAATCGCGACAATGCGAGCATCGCCAGGAAAGTATCGCCCGCGCCGGTGACGTCATAGACTTCACGCGCTCGCGCAGCCATCATGGTGGGATTGCCACGCTTGGGAAAAATCGCCACGCCGCCCGAACCGAGCGTAATGCAAATGGCTTTGCCTTTAATGCGACTTTGAAGAACACGAGCGGCTTCGGCACAGGTTGCTTCGTCGCGAATCGTCACGCCGCTGGCTTCCTGGGCTTCCTTTTTGTTTGGTGTAATCAGCGTGACGCCTTCGTAACGGCGGTAATCGTTGCCTTTGGGATCGACGATGATTTCGAGACCCTTTTCGGCAGCCATCGCGGCGATGGCGCGGATATTGTCCGGTGTCAGCAACCCTTTGCCGTAATCGCTCAGGATGATCCCGTCCACTTGGCCGAGGGCGCGTTCGATGCTGGCGAGAATTTTTTTCTCCATCGCGGGATCGGGAGGACCGGGAATTTCGCGATCCACCCGCATCATTTGCTGGCCCTGGGCGACGCACCGGGTTTTCAACGTCGTGGGTCGGGTGGCATCGCGTTGGAATTTCAGACGGATGTTGGGTTCCTGCTTGAGCAATTCCAGGAGCCGGTCGCCGGATTCGTCCTTGCCGCAAACGGCAACGAAGGTCACGCGGGCGCCTTGCGCGGCAAGGTTGCGTGCCACGTTTGCAGCGCCGCCCGGCAGCCATTGGTCGTGTTCGACGTTCAGGATGGGCACCGGAGCTTCGGGCGAGGTGCGTGAAACCCGGCCAATGATGTAGTGGTCCAGGATCGCGTCGCCGATGAGCAAGACCCGGCGGCGAGGAAATTCGTCAACAAATTCGATGAGCGATTTAGCCATGAAACGTTCCGTGTGGGTTAGTAGCCGCCCGGCGTGGTCGCCGTGCCTTGCAGGATGGTGGGACCGGCGCTGACGCCGAGTCGATTGGCTCCGGCGGCGAGAAAGCGTCGAGCGGTTTCCGCGTCGCGAATTCCACCGCTGGCTTTCACGCCCATTTCGGGGCCGACCACTCGGCGCATCAGGACAACGTCTTCGATCGTTGCGCCACCAGAAGCAAAGCCGGTGCTGGTTTTGACATAGTGCGCCCCCGCGTGCCGGGCAATCAAACAGGCGGCGATCTTTTCTTCCTCGGAAAGCAGCGCGGTTTCAATAATGACTTTCACCACGTGACCTTCGGCGACATCGACGACCGCGCGAATGTCTTCATGTACGGCAGCGTACTGACCGGATTTCAGCCAGCCGATATTTTGCACCATATCGAGTTCATCGGCACCGTCGTCAATGGCCTGAGCGGCTTCGACAGCTTTAGCGGCGGTCGAGCACGCGCCGTGAGGAAAGCCAATGACCGAGCAGACTTTGACCGGCGAGTCCGCGAGAAGTTCCACGCAGAGAGGGACGTAACTCGATTGGACACAGGCGCTTGCGAAACCGAAATGTTTCGCTTCTGCGCATAACTGGCGCACTTGTTCGACGGTTGCGGCGGGGTGGAGCAGTGCCTGGTCCATGGCGGCGGCCAAGTTATCGACCGAAGCCGCCGGAATGGGGGCATCGGGCGAATGGTGATCAAATTCGGCCAGTTCGGCGGCAATTTGGCGAGCGATGGCGGCGATTTTTTGGTCGAGCGCGTCGAACATATCGGGCGGATTCCCAGGAAACTTTCCGAAACGGTCCGGGGATTGAGCAGGGGAGTCAAGGGCGACGGGAAGAAAACGCCAATCGGATGGGCGGGTTGAGGACCAGGATCTTTCCGTTTTCTGATGTTTACCGCATCAGGCTTAGGAAGGTTTTTG
>CAZOKZ010000107.1:0-9362 GCA_964580585.1 uncultured Candidatus Sumerlaeota bacterium
GGTTTGCTCGCTAAATTCCGGCGCTTTAACGCGGCGAAAAAAATGTTATAATAAAATCGAATCGCCGATCGATCAGGCTTTAAAAACGGCGTTGGCCTTCAGACCGTTCATTGCGTTACGCGTGTCGATAACGAGCCGTGCGCGACGCGCCAGGTCGGTGTAATCGATGCACGTATGAGCGGTGCAGATTACGACGGCATCGTAATCGCCCGCGCGATCGAGCGAGATGCTTTCACGCCCGGCCAGGTGGGAGTAGTGGCGCGAGGGGCGGATTACCGGGATATAAGGGTCGTGATAATTGGTAGTGGCGCCTTTTTCTTCATACAAATCGATCAATTTCAGCGTCGGACTTTCACGCACATCGTCCACGTCGTTTTTGTAAGCCAATCCGACGAGCAGCAACCGACTCCCTTTTAATGCACGCCCGTGTTCGTTGAGCGCCTCCATGGTGCGTTGGATCACATAATAAGGCATTTGCGTGTTAATTTCGCCCGCCAACTCGATAAACTTTGTCGGCATATCGAACTCGCGTGCTTTCCACGTTAAATAGAAGGGGTCGATCGGAATGCAGTGCCCGCCCAAACCTGGCCCAGGTGTAAACGGCATGTACCCAAACGGCTTGGTTTTTGCGGCGTCGATTACCTCCCAGATATCGATGCCCATGCGCTGGAAGACGACTTTCAACTCGTTGACCATCGCGATGTTCACGCATCGGAAGATGTTTTCCACCAGCTTGGTTGCCTCCGCTGCCGAACAGGAGGACACCGGAACCGTTTGCACTACAACCGCATCGTAGAGCGCACAGGCGATTTCGAGCGCTTCGGGCGTGTGTCCGCCGACGACTTTTGGAATCGTCGAAGTCTGGTACTTCTTGTTGTTCGGATCTTCGCGTTCGGGGGAATACGCGACGTGGAAATCTAAACCGGCTTTCATTCCCGAAACGCGTTCGAGCGCCGGGATAACCACCTCGTCCGTGGTGCCCGGGTACGTTGTCGATTCCAGGCAGACGAGCTGCCCGTGCCGCATATGTGGCGCAATCGACTCGCACGTTTGCACGATATACGTCATGTCCGGCTCGCGATTGGTGGTCAGCGGCGTCGGCACACAGAGCAAAATCGCGTCGCATTCGCCGACGTGCGAGTAGTCCGTCGTGCTTTTGAACCGTCCGGAGGCGTTTAGTGCCCGGAGAGAATCGTTGGAAATGTACTGGATATAGGTCTCTGAGGCGGCAAGTTTGGTAATTTTTTCCGGATCAATGTCCAAGCCGACCAACTGGAAGCCCTTTCCGTGAAAGGTCAGCACCAATGGCAAGCCGACGTACCCAAGGCCGACAACGCCAACAATGGCCTCGCGGGATGCAATGCGATCGAGGAATTCCTGGGAAGAAAGCGACATGGGTATGCGAGCCTAACTAAGAAAATGCGCCGTCGGGCGGGATAACCGGGTCAGCATGGAAGAATAGGGAACGAGGGTGCGAGGCAATTTTCCAGGGGAGAAAACTTTTTCGGTGCCTTAGTCGGTCAGGCATGCTTTCCGGGCTAACCTTCCCAGAAAGCGGGGAAGGCGGCAGACAATCTTTGCAATAACCTCGAGATGGCTGAATCTCCGGTCGTGCCACGCATCGTGAAACCATCGTGGGTACGGGTCTTCACTCGGTTCCAGGCGCGAGGCGTGCGAAAGAATCCACCGCCCATCCCGCACAACGATTACCACGTCGCCTTCTTTGGTTTCAATGCGCCGTCGCTGGGCAAGGAGTAAATCGCCAGGGGCATAATCCGGCAGGGCTGAAGTGCCTTCGACTCGAACGAAGAACATTTTTGGCACGCCGGGCAATGGGGGCAAACCAGCAGGTACCGGTTCGTTGTTTATGCATCTCAAAACAAGCGGTTTCTTGTCGAAAAGATCGTTGTCGTAGCGTGAAACGATCGGACGCGACTGGTGCCACGGGACAGTCTTTTCATTATAGCGAACCAGCACTGGATCGGGGAGTGGCTCTAACGCCAGAAACTTTTCATCGTGAGGGAGGCGATCATCGGGCAGGTGATTCTCCTTCGTTTGCTTAGGCGGTGTGTTAAAATCTGGAACCGTCGATCTGGTGGGCAGTTTCAATCTCATTTCAGACGCGATAACCAAGGGGTCGGTATCGTCGAGCAAGTCGGGGTAACGCTTTTCGGGCGGCTCGTATTCGAAGATAGGATTTGGCTTGAGAAACCAGGCATCCTCGCTTGGCCTAACCAGACGGTCTAACATGCGAATCGCACGAATGAGCGGTTCGCCGTCTTCGTATTCCACCGTTCCCTTGATCAATAATTGCCCATAGCTGAAATAATTATCACGCCGATTGATTACGTAATTTTCCGTTGTAATCGAGCGATCGCCAACCACAGGGATGCTTACCGAACTCTCTTCAGCCCGCCGATAATCTCGAATCCCATCGGGAATTCTAAAGTTATAATCGCGAAATCGTTCAGAAAAGAGAGTAAAACGTTCGACTTCTAGATCTTCCAGTCTCCCAAATTGCTCGTGTCGTCCAGCAACCCAAACGGTTGTCCCCGCCGGTGGTTTCAGAGCCTTGATTCCCATGACGCAATTCAACCGAATGCCATGCAATGCGGCTTCGATTGTCATGGGCGAGAGGAGCAGCCCGATATCCTGTTTGGGATCGAGATCGTGAAATTCCCATGTCAGCGTTCCAGCCTCATCGTCGATGGCCCAACCCTCCGGGGTTGCCTCGCGAATCGCCCAGAGGGGGATTCCCTTCGCGTGAATTTGAACGATTGCTTCGCCGATGGTTCCTTGCCAGTAAGCGCCCGTGCGCAGGATGTAGGAAAACGGCATGCGGCCGCCCCAGTGGTAATGAATCAATGGCGTATCGTATTCCGCGCGCAACCGCGTGATTTTGCGTGCCGGGAACGTTTGATTCCAAACGTACCATGCGGGAAATTCCGGATGTTGGATGCGAGACGAATCGACTTGAACTCTTTCCCCGTTCGCGAATGCCTTGAATGCCAGCATTACCTCAACGCTGTAAATCGTATCGCCGTCGCCAATCGTAGGAAAACCAACCTCGATGGTAACGTCGTCATCAGAAAGATTTTCGAACTCGAAGTCCGCTTCGACGACTGCAACGTGTGGATACATATAAACATCGACGCGTTCGCGAACCATGCGGATCGGCGGTATGTTCATATTAATGGGCATCATGGTCGATGCCACCGCGCGCATCGGACAAAAATCCGCATACGCGACCGGTAGGTTCTCAACCCATTGCTGTAGCTTGCCAAAACCCCTCATGGTGGAAACTCCATGAGAGAGTTGAACGATAGAATTACAAGCGTGTCAATTCCTGGTGCAGAAATCTAAACCAACGCCCCGCGGCACGACGACCCGCACCCGGCGGTGCAACCCAGGCAATGGTCTCCGGTGTGAATGGGAAGGGCGCGCAGGTCTTCGGCGGTCAGGTCGGTAATCTTAATCGGCGTTTCCCCGCCCAGCGGCAGATCGAGCATCTGGTTGAAGTCGCAGTCGTATAGATAACCGCGATAATCCACCGATAGATAAGTGCGACACATGATGCCCTGTACCGCGCTCGGGTTAAAGGATTGCATGAGAAGACCGTAGTAATTCTCCAGGCGGTCGGTGCGTTTCAAATCGCTGCTGAATCGACCGATGGGCATGTTGGTAATCGTGATCAGGCGGTCGAACCGGACGCCGAATCGCTCGCGTAGCTGCATGCGGTAATCGTCTTCGAGCTTTTGCCCGTCGGGCGGCAAGCTTGGCCCCAACGGGTTGTACACGAGGTCGAGCTGGAGGTCGATGCCTGCGCCTTCCGTCACGCCGTAGCCGTGCTCGTTCAGCAATTGCAGTCCGTGAATCGAGGCGTCGTACACGCCGTCGCCGCGTTGCTTGTCCACGTTCTCGGCCAGATAGCAGGGGAGCGAAGCGACCACGTGGATGGAATTTTCCGCTAGAAAATCGGCGAGGTCTTCGTATCCCGGCTGGCTGAGGATTGTCAGGTTGCAGCGGTCGATCACGTGTTTGCCGCGCGCGCGCCCTGCAAGGGCCAGTTTGCGAAACACCGGCGACATCTCGGGCGCGCCGCCCGTGATGTCGAGCACCTCGATACTTGGTGTTGTGTCCAAAAACCGGATGCAGGCATCGGCGACTTCGTCGCTCATCAACTCGGTGCGCGTTGGGCCGGCGTTTACGTGGCAATGGCGACAGGTCTGGTTACAGAGCCTTCCAACGTTGACTTGCAAAACCTCAAGGGGACCACGCTTTAATTCCACTCCGTGGGCCGCCAGGGTTTCGTCGAACCGGTTGGTATGTTGGGCTTGAGCGATCATGCACGTCTCCGGCGTGAGATGCCGTTGTGGCAGGCAATCGCCGTGCCATGACGGGCGATTGTAAGGCGGTTCTCGAAGATCAGTCGGCGGTGGCGTTGCTCACCATTTCCGGCGAAGCAGCGGGTTTCGAGCGCTCGTCCGGGGTGAATTTGTAGGCATACAGGTCCTTGTACTTCAGGAACCGTTTTTCGTACACATGCCAGCTCAACCACCCTAGAGCGAGCACCAGCGGCAAGTGCACGACCATATACAACACGTAGGACGGGATGTGCGACTCGAATCCCAGACGCGTGACGGACGGTTGCAGTTTGAAGTGCCGGAAAACCATGTTGACGAGAACGTGGATGATGTAAATGCAGTAACTGAACTTGCCAAATGTTCTCAGCATGCGATTCATGCACAACCGCTTGAGCCAGGAATTGTCCGCAGCGTTCATCACTAACGCCATGAACGACATGCTGCAAATGCCGATGATCGAATACATCAACGCTTGTTCGGCGAGATTCCATCGTCCGCGGTCAAAACTATGGTGGCGGATAAACGTGCCGACGATTGCCAGCGCGGCAACTCCGAAGGCAATCCACGCGGTTTTGTTCCATCGGGCGAGACCTTCCGGCGTTCGGTACAACATTGCCAGCAATCCGCCGAACGCCAGCGCGTCCATGCGCGAGGTGGTCAGCACGTAATTGGCTTCGGGATAACCTGCCAGGGCAACACCCAGCCGGATCAGCGGGGTGGTTGCAAGAATGCCGATCAACGTGGGAACGAGTTTGCGGCGGCTGACAAGGTAAACAACCAACGGCCAGACGATGTAGAATTGTTCTTCGATGGCGAGCGACCAGAAGTGAGCGATGCCTTTCGGTGGCCAACCGCTTACCGCTGTCCAGATATTCGAGCCGTAAAACCAGAACCATAACGTTTCGGTGTTGCTGATCAGGTGCTTGCCAAAGAACGGCATGACCAGAAAAAACAGCACCAGCACGGCGTAATACAGGGGGAAAATACGCAAAACGCGGCGCATATAAAACGCCGAGAAATAATTCGAGGCGCCTTTGGCATCGACTAGAATGCCGGTGATCAGAAAACCCGACAGAACGAAAAACAGATCCACGCCCACCCAACCGGCGTCGATGGCACGAAAGAAAATTTTCTCGAACGCGTCCTTGGGATGAATATGATTCATCGTCGCGTGATGAAACAGAATCAACAAAATGGCAATCCCGCGCACGCCATCGAGCGCGGGAATATGGCCAGGTTTGCGGATCGGTTCTGCGGCGTTCATGCACTTATCCCAAGAGGGTCTTCAGTTCCTCGACCGACTTCTTGAACGTGGCGAATGCATCGGTCAGCACCGTGCGATCGGTTAAATCTACGCCGCCAAGTTGAACGAGGTCCAGCGGATCGGCGGAACCGCCCGAGCGCAGGAAGTCGAGGTATTGTTCGCGCAAATCGGCATTTTGCAGAATGCGTTGGCTGAAAATCTGCGCGGCGCAAAAGCCCGTCGCGTATTTGTACACATAGAAGTTGTAGTAAAAGTGTGGAATGCGCGACCACTCGTTGCGAATGCGTTCGTTGGCTTTCACGGCGGGTCCGTAGTACTTGGCGTTCAATGCGTAATACTGATCGCCGAGCGTTTTCGCCGTCAACGGCACGCCGCTCGCGTCCAGTACGTGGATCATGCGCTCAAATTCCGCAAACATCGTCTGGCGGAATACGGTGCCTTTGAATTGATCGCACAAGTGATTCAGCAAATACGCACGGAAACGCGGATCGTCGGTGTTTTCCAGCAGATAGTGATGCAGCAGCGCTTCGTTGGTCGTCGAGGCGATCTCGGCCACGAAAATCGTGTAGTCCGCATAGCGATAGGGCTGCGTGCGATTGGCCAGCCAACTGTGCATCGAGTGCCCGAGTTCGTGCGCGAGTGTAAACACCCAGTCGAGCGTGCCCTGGTAGTTCATCAGGATGAAGGGTTGAGTCGAGTAACTACCACCCGAGTAGGCGCCGCTGCGTTTGCCTTTCGACTCGAACACATCAACCCAGCGCTGGGCGAAACACTCGGCCACGCCCTTGGCGTATTCCTCGCCGAGTGGTTGGCACGCATCGCGTACCCACTCGCATGCTTTCGACCACTCGACTTTCATCTCGAAATTCGGCACGATGGGAACGTAAAAGTCCCACATGTTGATATTTTCGATGCCGAGCGTGCGTTGGCGCAGTTCGACGTATTCGTAGAAGATCGGCAGCGCTTCGTGTGTCGCTTCGATCAACGTATCGTAGAGCGAAACCGGGATATTGTCGTGGTGCAGCGATGCTTCGAGGGCCGACGGGAAGTTACGAATCTTCGCATTGTAATTGTGCAGCTTCACGTTGCCGGAAAGCGTCGAGGCCAGCGTGTTTTCAAACCCGGTGTAAGTGTCGTACATTGCCTCGAACGCGCGTTGACGGACGTTGCGGTCTTTGCTTTCCAGGAACGTGACGTAGCGCCCGTTTGTCAGCGGTTGTTTTTTGCCGTTTTGAACTTCCACGTCGGGAAATTTCATGTCGGCATTGGTCAGGTAACCGAACGTATTGTTCGGGTTCCGGAAAATTTCCGCCGCCATGGAAAGCAAAGTCTCTTCTTTGTCGGAAAGCACATGGGGTTTTTGGCGGATCAAAACCGTCATCGTGCGTTTGTAATCGGCCAGTTCGGCGGCATCGCGCCATGCTTCGAGCGTTTCGAGCGGCTGCGATAAGATTTCCGGCGTTGTCCATGCGGTTAAACCACCAATTTCCGCGTACTTGGCCATCATGCGTTGTTGGCGTGCCTGGTTGACGCTGTCGCCCGTGTTTTCGTCCTCGCGGTGGTGGGCGAACGACATCAGACGCTCGATGAGGACGTAGAGTTTATCTTCGGCGCGGAACAACTCGGCGAGCGTAGCGGCATTGGCGAGTTTGCCTTTCAGCGCAAGGATGGGTTTCAGCAAGCCATCGAGCGTGTTGAAGTCTTCTTCCCATGCTTCGGGGGTTGGATAAACCGATTCCAGGTTCCAGGTGTATTCGACGGGAATATTGTGGCGTTCGGGGACTTTATCGGCAACGGGAGCAGCAGTGGACATACGATAGATTCCTTATTCATCAAGGTTGGGCGGTGATTTGAGACGCGAGGCACCATGCTCGGCAAGGGGATTTCTGGCGAAGGGGATGAGAAGAACATCTAACCACGAAGGCACGAAGACACGAAGATTCACAAAGAAGGGTACGTTTTAAGAGAGGTGTCCGATTGTCGAATCATGTATATTTCGATTATCAATACTTTGAGGCAAAATATTGACAGGACGAAGAAATTTTCCTTCGTGTTCCTTTGTGTCTTCGTGCCTTCGTGGTGAATTTTTATGTTTATGCTCCGACGCGATCCAGCACCAGTGGCAGAGGATTTACCTCCTCGTCCCCGAGTTCGATCGAATTGCTCAGAAGCTTCAGGCATTCTTGCAATCCTCGTCCGCTGCGATGGTGGATGGTAAGAAGCGGTTCGCCCTCTGTTACCGTATCGCCGACCTTGCGATGGACGGTCAACCCAACGCCTGAATCCACGTCGTCGCTGGTTTTCATCCGACCGGCACCGAGATAATTGGCCGCGACGCCAATATTCCGTGTCTGCATGGCGGAGATTGTTCCGGCACGCGGGGCTCGGAAAATTTCCGTGTCGGACGCGACTTCCAGCAGTCGGTGTCGATCGACAATGCGTGGGTCGCCGCCTTGAGCTTCGATCCAGTGTTGGAATTTCGCCATGGCGCTTCCGTTGTCGATCAAGGCGTTCAATTCCGCGCGCGCCACCTCGGCGGACTCAACCGCTCCCCCCAGCAGCATCATTTCCGCGCCCAATTCTATGGTCATGGCACGCGTGTCGGCGGGGCCGCCGCCTTCGAGTACGTCGAGCGTTTCGAGGACTTCGAGCGCGTTTCCGATTTTTTCGCCCAGCGGTTGATTCATCTGGGTGAGCAGGGCGCTGACCTTCATCCCGAGCGATGTGCCGATGGCGACGAGCTGTTCGGCCAGTGCGCGGGCTTTTTCGGGCGTGTCCATGAAGGCTCCCGAGCCGCATTTAACGTCCATGACGAGGCATTCGGCGCCGGAAGCGGCTTTTTTCGAGAGGATGGACGCGCAGATCAGTGGGATCGATTCGACGGTCGCGGTGACGTCACGCAAGGCGTACAGTCGTTTGTCCGCCGGAACGAAATCGTCGGTTTGTCCGATGATCGCGCAGCCAATTGTTTCGAGCTGGTGGCGAAATTCACTCTCGGAAAGTGCCCATCGATATCCGGGAATCGCGTCGAGCTTGTCGAGAGTGCCGCCCGTGTGCCCAAGACCGCGCCCAGAAACCATGGGGTCGATCAGCCCCGCTGCCGCGACCAGCGGCGCGAGGATCAGCGACACTTTGTCGCCCACTCCACCGGTCGAGTGTTTGTCCGCTTTCACGCCGGGCACAACCGAGAGATCGTACTGCCGTCCCGAGCGCATCATCACGCGGGTCAACGCGGCGGCTTCCTCGGGGGGCATTCCGCGGAAAAAAACCGCCATGAGGAACGCAGATATTTGGTACTCTTCGACTTGGCCGTCGAGGTATCCCTGGATGACGTGTTCCAACTCGGCGGGATCGAGCGCGCCGCCTTCGCGTTTTTTACGGATCAGTTCGGGGATATTCACGTGGAGCTCCCAGGAATGACGGATTCGATTCCATCAGGCAAGATCATCCAACACAGTTCATGTGCAACGGTCAATGGTTGTGAGAATGGCGGAGGGGAAGAGACAGGATGTCAACGCCCTGGGGGAAGAGATTGCTTGTGAATTCCTGCACAAGCGTGAAACAAAAATTGCTCATTGAGCGTCTTCCATTCTGATGCAACCATTCCGTAATAGAATAGATTCGCGTGGAAATCGTAGGGTGGGTATTCGGGCGGCGAATCGTTTGAATTTCCGAGGTGACGATGATGATCCAACGCGTCAAACGCGAATCGGGTAAGCTGGACGATCGTTTGG
>CAZOKZ010000108.1:0-9278 GCA_964580585.1 uncultured Candidatus Sumerlaeota bacterium
CCGCATTGTCGCGGGGGAAATCAAAGCGGGTGGGATTGTTTCGTTTATGGATCGGAATGATTGAAGACTTTGAGCAATCGGTGGTTTTCATCGTAGCATTCAAATAGCCAGGACAGTTCCAGTTGGTTCAAGGGTTCGGTGATGTGATGAATATTTTGCTCAACGTGATTGATCGGGCCGTGAATTAATATTTCTCCCTCCCCTTCGATAACAAGTTCCCCCCAATCCATATCCACCCGCCATTGTTCTCCCCAACCGCATTTGTGCATTTTCCATCCGCATCGCGCATAAGATTCGGCGATCTGTTTCTTTGAAGCGTTGCCCGACACTATGCCGAAAACAGCAGATTCTTCAAAGGTTTTGCTCATTGAAAGCCTCTTTCAATACGGCGGTAACATACGCCGCACACCATGGGCGAGAACGATAATAAGAAACATTGCATTGCGCAACGGAATTGCCCACCATGCCAGCGGCAGGGGATCGAGTCGTTTGCCCGTTTGTTTCATTTCATTAAGCCGTTCGCCAAGCCGCGTTATCCAAGCAAGCGTTCGCGGTGCATCGACGTATCCCGCACGCCACGCGGCAGGAATACCGTCGATACCGGTCTCCGTCCCCGCAATCGCTCCCGTAATGGCCGCCGTTGTGTCCGTGTCGCCGCCGCAGGTAATGATAGCGCGAATGGCCGCGGCGAAGTCGCCTCGATGCGCCAGCCACGCATGAATCGCCACGGGAACGGTGTGCAGCACGTAGCCGGTGACGCCGCATTCGAGACCCTGGGCGCGCGCGAAATCCCGCGTTGATTCGCCACGTTCGATGCTCGCACGCATGGCATCCATCGCCGCGTTGAATTCCGGCGCATTGGGTCGTTCGATGGCGTTCCACGCGGCGAAGAACTCCGTCCCCCGCGCGGCGCAACCAGCCGCGACCGCAACGGCGAGCGCCCCCGCTTCGGCTTTCGGGTCCGTGTGCGTCAGGCGTGTGCACGCACGCACCAGAGCCCGCATTTTTTCTGGCTCATCGAAATATAACACGCCAATAATCGCGCTTCGCATGGCAGGTCCGTTGCCCGCCGAATACACGCCGCTGCGCGATGGTGGAAACCCGAGCCAAAGTTTGATGATCGAAAACAATGTGGCCTTTCCGATACCTGCGGGCAGGCCCAGAAACCAAAATCGCAGCCTCCACGCGAGTGACCGCGAGAATTTATCCACGTCGCCGCCCGATGCAAACAACGCCTGCGCCACCATGCACGAATGCTCCGTGTCGTCGGACGCCATGCCGCGCCCGAGCACGAGTCGTTGCCGGTCGATAGCCGCGCCGAACAAACGCTCGCGCCGCCGCGCGGACAACCCTTCGTACGGCAACCCCATCGAATCGCCAATGGCGGTGCCGATAAGGCAGGCGGAGAGTTGCGCTGATTTTACCATCTCTTTCCAAACGCTGATTTTAACAAAATTCAACCTCGAATCGCCAAATGTTTGTATCTGGATCACGCCAGAAAAAATAACAACCGCTGTCCATCCACATGAAACCCACTTCGCGGTCGCTTCCAAGTTGAAATGCCAACGGCTCACAAATGGGGTCCTGAATTAATGCAGGGTAACCACCGAGTTTCGTATGATCGTCCCGATGCGCCGGGTGCGATTGCTCAATTGCTTCGATTATATGATCGATCGTTGCATCGGAAATCCCTTTTGTTTCTCGCCACTCATGAATTTCTTCGTAATTTGGTATGGGGTCTTGAACCAATTCAAATCGAACACCATAAGGTTTTATATCGGGAAGTAATTTGGGACGATTTTCATAAGAAACAAGGTCGTCCAATGTCGAATAGGTTCTCAATACCATTTTCGTTTGAAAATCTTCCTGTGTAATTGGGGGATCGATCTCGATATATACAGGCATGGAATCGTAAATGGTTTCCATTCGATGGCAGGCAAAATAAATCGCAATGAATTTGATTCCGGCAAGTTGTTCGGAAACGTATGGGGCATCGCTTAAATTGATTTGGCAAACCCCAACCATGGGAAGCCCATTATATTCGGGCCATGATTCATTTTTCCCAGCGACTCGGCATTCGCCGATGATCGATTGGAGATCGTTATTAATTAAAACATCTGGGTCAGGATGAATCAAACAAGATGGCCGGTCGTATTTCACGCGCATGTCGCGGACTATATTATCGAGTGAAGGCAGGCACGTTGGCCAATTAGTTTTCTCCTCCCCTTTTGGAGTCAACTCATCAGAAACTCGTTTGCGCGAAAAAAGTTTTGTTAGCCAATCCATCACACTTCTCAATTTTTATTTTTTTCAAGAGGTCTATTAAATGCATCCAAGGTACAAGTGTAAAAAAACCACCGCCCCGGGACGATCAGAATCCCGGGGCGATTGGTTTGGAGGAGGAGGGAGTTTTTGGGTTACGGGGCGGTTTGCAGTTGGAAGCTCGAGCTTCCCGGGCCGAGGCGAACTTCCATTTGCTCGGTCAGCGGAATGATGAACTTCGTGAACGTGTCGAGCTGGTTGATCGAACCGTTCGAGATGTTGTTCACCGTCAAGCGACCACGCGTGTTGTTTTGCTGCGTGAACGAAGACGACGAGTACGTCGAAACGAAGTTCTGGCCGTGGTGCAGCAGGTCCAGGTTGTTCACGCTGACGCCCAGGCGCGTGTACAAGTTCGAACCCGTGTTGTTCGTGTAGCTGACGTTGACCGTGGTCGTCGTGCCGCTCGACAGCGAGAAGGTCTTGCTGACCTGGCCGCTCGAGAACGTGATGCTGCTCGATCCCGTGCTGACGTTATAGACTTGATCGGCGTACGAACCGTTCATGTCTTTGAACGCCGAGCAACGGCTGGCGGTCGTGGTGCCTTCTTCTTCGCCCTGCGCCGTCGGGTTATTGATCGGCGAGGTGCCCAGGATCGAAATGCCGTCCTGGTTCACGGTGTCGTAGGCGTAAGCCTGGACGCAGCGTCCGCCGCGCGCTTCGAACGCCATCCAAACCCGGCGGTTGCTCAGCACGTATTCGTTCTGGCCGTCCTGGTCGAGGTCGAGCGATTGGACCACGACGCCACTCGGGGCGGTGCCGTTCTTCACAGCGTTCACCCAGGAGGCGGCGGTTGTCGTGATCGTCACATCGCGTAGGTGGTTGTGCAGCACGTATGCCCAGTTCGAGACCGGGTCCCACGTGGTGTCGGGATGCGCCCAGTTGTGGTAATTGCTCGATGCGGTGCGTTCGTAGCCCGTGTTGTCTTCATCGTGCCAGGCCGTTTCGTAGATCATCGCCTGGTAGCCTTTTTCAGCCAGTTCACGCAGGCTGTTCTGCGGAGCAGCCACGACGGCGTCCCACGTATCGCGGATAATCGTGCCCGTGGTGCCGATGTCGCCAAAGATTTTGCCGCTTGGCATCGTCGTGCCCGAGCCGATCACACCCGTGACCACTGGAACCGCGTTGCGGAAGGACTCTTCCGTGCTGTTGCCCCAGTACCAGTTCGCGTACGAATCTTCCGTCGCGTGTTGCAGGTAGTCGTACGTATCGAACGGCTTGTTGCCGATTTCGCCCTGGTTGATGATCCAGTCCGGATCGAATTTCGGGTTACCGGCATTCGTGGCGCGGTCCATGATTTCGGCCAGCGTCACGACTTCAATCCACTGGTGGTTGGCCACCCAGCGCATCGTGTTGTTGTAATTCAGCGCGTTATCGTTATAGCCCGAGCCGAACGAGTAGCCCGCGATGGCTTCCCAGTCGTCGAAGATCAAGGTCAACTGCGCCTGATCCGTGTCCATGGCTTTGTACAGCAGGTAACGACGCCACAACGTATGCGCGCCCGAGTCCTGCTGCCAGAACTTGTACTGATCTTCGTTGTCGTTGATCTGGAAGCAGTACACGCCGTTGATGTACTGGATCTTGTGCTGGTGAGGCACGCCGTAATCGCCGTTGATGCCCGTCCAGATTTCGCTCGGATACAGCCAGTTGCGGATGTGCGAAACTTCGTCCAGGTACGTTGCTGTATAGGCCGAGGCCGCAATGTCGTCGAACGGATCGAGTCCGCTGGCGGCGGCCACGCTGTTGATGACGCGTTCCGGCGTGTGCATCACACGCATGTCGGCGGGGGTCAGACCCCAGATGTCTTGAACCATGTCGTCGAAGTGATCGATCGAGTTCTGGTTAATCGGTCCGTTGAAGAACGGCATGATGTGTTCGGCGAAAACGCCGCCGATCAATGCGCCTGGATCGTTGCTTTGGTCCGGATCGACCATGCTGCCGACCTTCGCCAGGAAGTCTTGTCCGTTCCACACCGGGTTCGAGTCATGAATCCAGCCAATGGCCGAAATCAGCGTCGAGCTCATGTGGATGTTCAGCGGAATCTGGAAGATCGAGTGCGTATCGAGCGCCAGACGGAAACCGCTCGGAGCGCCCGTGCCCGTGTTGGCCGCGCTGATGTACATGCGGTCGCGCATCGAGTCGCCGCGGTTCAGCGACTGGTTGCCGTGAGCGATCGAAGCGAACTTCGCCGTGCCTGTAACGCCTTCGCTCGACATCGGAACCGAGAAGTTCGACGTGTCGGCGATCTGGCCCGACATATCGCGCGAGGTCATCACGTAGAAGTTCACCGGCGAGCTGCCGTTCCAACCGGCAGCCGTCAATGCGCTCTGGCGAACGCCGAACTCGACCGAATCGAGATCGCCGCGCCAGTAAGCGCCGAGGTGAGCGCCCGCAATGGTTGAACCGTTCGAGCGTTGAACCGCATAGTTCGCGGAGTCGTAGGTCTTCACGGCCAGATCCCAACCGGTCGCTGTCGTAGCGCCCGAAATACCGTCGGGCATCGAAGTAATACCGCCCGAGGCACAGTCGATCAGAACGTAAACGTCGCAGTGTCCGCTTTCGGCGCCCGTTCCCAGTTCGTAGAAGTCCACGCGCAGGAACAGGTTGTCGTTTTCAAAGCGGCTGTACAACGCCATGATGTCGCGCGAGCCGACATAGGCTGCGTCGCCGAGTGTGGCGGCGTCTTCCGGCAGGTCCAGACCGCGAACGTCGCTCGCCACCCAGTCCTGGAATTCTTCGCGGTAAGTTGTGCCTTCCGTGTTCGTGCCAATCACCGGGCCTGCGCCGATCGTAATCGGCGGAACCGTCGAGGCCGGCGTCACGTTCAGGCTGACCGTCAACGATTGCGGCGCGTTGTCCGCGTTGCCATCGGCTTCGATGCTGGCCAGATAGAGGCCTTCGCCGAGGCTGGACGAGTTGAACGACACCGTGATGGTGTCCGCTTCGCCCGTCGAGCTACCCGAGGTCGGGCTGACGTTGAACCAGCTCGTGCCGTCGCCCGTGTTGAGCTTCGTCAGCGTGTAATTCAGTGTGCCCGTTCCCGAGTTGGCGATCGTGAACGTCTTGCTGTCGGCATTGGAACCCACGGTGGCGGTGGCGTTGATGTTTGTGGTGCTCAGTGCAACGGCAGGTTCCGGAGCGCCCGGCTGCACCGTGAAGTGCCAATCGGCGCCGCCGTTGTTATCCCAGATGCTGCCGCCGTTGTTCGTCACGAAATCCAACACCGTGGCGTTCGACGGCAGGGTAATGTCCTTATACCACATGCCTGCGGTCGTTGACTGCGTCATGGCCGTGGACGTGACGCCTGTCCAGGTGTTGACGCCCCAGTACAGGTTGATCGCCGAAGCGCTTGCAAGCGGTCCGCCCGAAGCTTTGTACCAAACGCGGGCCACTTGGCCAGCCGTCGGAGGATTCGGAACCACCGTGGTGGTCGTCGGGGTCGATTCGGTCACCGCGACCGAAAGAGCGATGGTGCGCGGCGAATTCGTGGCGTTGCCCGCGACCTGGATCGAGGCGTCGTACGTGCCTTGAGCCAGGGAAGCGGTGCTGAACGAAACCGTGATCGTGTCCGCTTCGCCCGTCGAGCTGCCGCTGGTCGGGTTGACGCTGAACCAGCTCGTTCCGTCGCCCGTGTCCACCTTGGCTACTGTGTAGTTCAATGTACCCGTGCCCGAGTTTGTCACCGTGAACGTCTGCGAAGAGGGGCTGGAGCCCTGAGCCGTCGTGGCGTTCATCGTGGTTTTGTTCAGGCTCAGCGACGGAACAGCGTTCGAGACCGTGATGTAATTTGTTTTGGTCAACGAATCCGAGCCGAACGCGTTCGTTGCAGTCAGTTTGACCGAGTACGTGCCCGCTGTCGAGTACGTGTGCGAGGCGTTCTGCGTGGTGCTGTCGGTCGTTCCATTGTTATCGAAGTCCCACGCCCAGCCCGTCGGGCCGCCGGTGGAATCGTCGAAGAAGTTCACTGTCAAGGGCGCCGTGCCGGAAACTGTCGAGGCGCTGAACGCTGCGGTCGGCGAGGTGGATGGCGGATTGACGTTATAGTGCCAATCGGAACCGCCGTTGTTGTCCCACGTGCCTGCGCCGTTGTTCGTCACGAAATCGAGCTTCGTGGCGCTCGTCGGCAGGTTGAGGTCAACATACCACATGCCGCCCGAAGCGGACGTCATGGCAGAGCTCTGAACGTTTGTCCACGTGTTGATGCCCCAGTGCAGGTTGACTTGAGACGCGCCATTAAGAGGGCCGCCCGAGGCCTTGTACCAAACACGCGCGACGCTGCCTGCCGTCGGCGGATTCGGAATCACGGTCGTCGTAGTCGGGGTGGATTCGGTAACCGCCAGGCTCAAGGCGATATTTTGCGGCGAGTTCGCCGAATTGCCCGAAACGCGGATCGTCGCGTCGTAGGTGCCCTGGGCCAGTGCCGAAGAGGCGAACGTCACATTGATGGTGTCGTTTTCACCCGTCGATGAACCGCTGGCCGGGCTGACGTTGAACCAACCGGTGCCATCGCCTGTATCGACTTTGGCGATCGTGTAGTTCAATGTACCCGTGCCAGAATTGCTCACTGTAAACGATCGCGATGTGGCATTCGTGCCCTGCGAACCCGTCGCGTTGATCGTCGAGGTGCTTGTCGCGATGGCAGGAGCCGGAGCCGCGACCGAAATGTAGGCGGTTTTTGTTTCCGGGTCCGATCCTACGCTGTTCGTCGCCGTCAGCTTGACGGAGTAAGTACCCGGGGTCGTGTAGGTATGGGAGGGGTTCTTCGAGGTGCTGTCCGTCGAACCGTTATTGTCGAAATCCCATGCCCAGGATGTCGGCGAACCGGTCGAGGAATCGCTAAAATTCACCGTAAGAGGCGCGACGCCAGATGTCGGGCTGCCCGAAAATGCCGCCACGGGCGGGGTGCTGGGTGCCACGGTATTGATGTGCCAATCCTGGCCGCTGTTGTTATCCCATGTGCCCGAACCGTTGTTGAATACCATGTCCAGAACGGTGGCCGAGCTGTTGACCGTGAACGTGTATGTCCACTTTTTGTTGCCAATCGAGGTCATATTTGGGTTGGGAAGGATGACGTTCGTCCATCCGTTGTATCCCGTGTGGATTTTGACCTGCGAAGCATTCGAAAGATTTCGTCCGGTCGCGTCGTAGGTAATGACGCATTGTTGACCGCGAACGGGTGGATTCGGCGCTGTCGAAACGGTCTGAGCATTGGCGCCCACTGCCAATACGCTCATCCCGAACATCGTCGCCAGGTGACAAAGTGCGCTGTGCGGGCGTCTTTGCTTCAACGAGTCCAATAGATGCATAGTGAGGAATAAACCTGCCTTCAAAGGTGTCGTGTCTCGGTCCCGCTCGAATGAAAAGAGTTGTTCCTTGATCGGGGAGAAGACTCACCACCCTTTGGGGTAGTGGGGCCCGGAAAGCAAGGTTATTTTCTGAAAAATTATTGGTCGTTTGGAAATATTTTTTTATTTAATTTGATAGGATTCGCCAAGAAAATCAAGGGATTCGCCAAATCATCGCTTGCAAATCCCTTCGTTTGCGCGGTTCCTGGTGGTGATTGCGGGTGTGGCATGTTTTTCGGATGGTTTTGCGAAACCGATTCTTTTTCGAGGTTACACTGGAATTTGTTTCTGGATTTTTTTTTCGCCCTTGACGACTCTCCTTGTATTCAGCCGTTAAATTGTCATAGGGATTGCTTTTCCCCCTTGGTGAAGGAACAAATGCGGTCTATGAAAATATCATTATCCCTGTATATTAGCCTGATCTTGTTCTGTTTGCTTTCCGTTTCGGGAAATGCCGTCGAGTTTGTTTTTGACCCGGTTTCGCGGGGAGAAGACGTGCGCGAGGTTTACGTAGCGGGGTCTTTTAACGACTGGCAGCCCGAGTATAATCCTTTGGCAAGAGAGGGCACGATTTTCAAAGGGGAGATCGACATTGAGGATGGGGATTATCCCTACAAGTTGGTAGTGGTGGACCGTTGGGGCAGTCGTCATTGGATTCTGGACCCCTCCTGCGCTGTTTACGTGCCCGATCTTCGTGGTAATATCAACAATCTGCTCGTGGTAAAAAACAACGCTGCGGCGTACAACCTTGGTGAGTTGGAACGATTTGAGTGGTATGATAAGAACGCCACGCAAATCTATCTGGCGGGTGATTTTAATCTCTGGACGCCGGATTCCGTCCCGTTGCGGTGCGTTCGGGGTGGGTTGTGGGAGTGCTGGTTGAAAATCAAACGTCCCTTCGCCTATAAATTTCGGGTGGATGGCGAATGGGCGACCGAGGACAAGGAACCGGGAATCGAGCAAATTTTCGATAATTTCGGTGGGCGAAATAACTACCGATACGATCTGGATTCACCGGGAACCCTCAAATCGCCCGAAGATACCCCCGATCGTCACCCGATTACGTTTCGGTTCGACTCGGAATTCATCAAGGCCCCCATTGCAAGCGTCTCGTTGATTGGGTCGTTCAACAACTGGGACCCCTTGGCGAACAAAATGACACGTCGCGGACCGGTTTTTCTGGCTTCCATCTCACTTGCCGATGGCAGTTATGCCTACAAATTCCACATTTCCGAAGCTTCAGGCCACGAATACAGCTTAACCGACCCGACGCATACGTATTATGAACCCGACGGTTTTCAGTCGGTAAACAGCCTGATGGTTGTCGAGGACGGCAAACGTATCGTTCCAACCGATGGACTGGAGAAATTTACTTTTTATGCGCCAGAGGCCGGGTATGTGAACTTGGCAGGCGATTTCAACGGTTGGAAGCAAGGTCTGATCAATCTGCATTCAACACCAGACGGCAATTGGACCTGTTGGTTGAAAATACCGCGGCCGATTACGTACAAGTTCGTGGTCGATGGACAATGGTTCAAAGACCAGGATCTCAATGTGTTGTCGGTTTGGGATGGTTACGGCAAGGGGAACAGCTTCCGTCCACTGCATAATATT
>CAZOKZ010000109.1:0-8757 GCA_964580585.1 uncultured Candidatus Sumerlaeota bacterium
CAGGTAACCCTGCGGACAAAGCTCGGGCATATCGAGCAAATCGAACAACTTTTCCACGCGCGATGGCGGCGTTTCACTCGTCCACGTTTCCTCGGGGAAAATCCACTGGCCGAATTCTTCGATGCAGGCAACCCTTACTCTGTAGCGGTGCCGATCCAAATTGTGGGCAACCGCACGTGCCGAGGTCAGGGACACCACGAATTCTGCGGAGGGTCCACCGCACAGGATGACTACTTTACGCGACTCGTCTGTCATATCGGCCTCTCATATCGTCAAATCACGGACCTGCATGACGGTTTTCGCGAATGAGCATCAAGAAAAAAATGAACGGGATGGTAAGGTATTTTTGAGGTTTGTTCAAATTGTGTTTGGTCTTTCATCCGTTGCCTGGATAGATAAGGCGGATGAGGCGAATCGGGAATCAGTCCATTTTGTCTGCAGTAAGCCGCCGCAAGGAGCATGTCGTGCATCGACGTATCTGGAACAGAATCAAACGTTATCTGATTTCACCCCTGTTCATCCGCCCCATGGTGAATGTCTTTCATCTGATCTGGTACCACGCGGACGAAACCTGGAAAAAGAACACCTTTCTTGGAGTTCGCATTTATCAGTGTCCGTTCGATCTGCAATTATACCAGGAGTTGGTATATCGAATCCGACCTTCCTATATCATCCAGACCGGTGTGGCATACGGGGGATCGATTCTTTATTTTGCGACCTTGTTGGATTTGATTGGGGCGCCTCCGGAGGCGGTTGTTGTTGGAATCGATATCAAATTGTCGAAAGAAAGCAAATCTCTCACCCATCCCAGGATTCGCCTTTTAGAGGGAAGCTCCGTTGACAAGGAGATTCTCGCCTCGGTGCAGTCCATGATACCGTCGGGCAATGGAATGGTCATTCTGGATTCGGATCATTCAAAAAAACATGTCCTCTCCGAACTCAAGAATTACAGTCCGTTCGTCGGCGTCGGATCATATTTGGTTGCCGAGGACACCAATATCAACGGGCATCCTGTCAGCCCATTTTGGGGCGCAGGTCCCCTTGAGGCGGTGAACGAATTTCTTGGTTCCAACAAAGATTTTGTCCAGGACGACAAAATCTGGCGTCGGAATTTATTTTCGTTCCATCAGCGGGGATGGTTGCGGCGGATTAAGTAAAATTGTGAATGTGGCAAAATAGTGAACGACATAGTCCGCTCGTTTTCCGTTTTCTGTTTTACGCGATTGGCGTAAAAACGAAACGACGAGAGGCATAAAGCCCCTCGCCGTTTGCACCAACAGGAGGAATGAAGCCGTGTGTTATTTGATGTTGCCCAGGAAAACTTGCCACGGACCGTTCGGCGTGTGACGGAAGCCGTTTCCGGTATCCTTGTAATGAGCCTTGAAGCCATCCACGCCGTTTGAAAGCGCGACGAACACTTCACCGAAGCCATTGAGCTGGATCAGGTCCGAAATCGTGTCGCCGTCCACATCGCCCGCAAAAATCCACCACCCATTGTTCAGGTTCGGATCGACGAGGAAGCCTTGTGGGCCCCAGTTCGCAACCGACGAAATCGTCGTGCCGTTCGAGAAAGCGAATTGGGCCTCGTTGGTCATATAACCCACATCGTCGAAGCCATCGCCATTGAAATCGCCAAACACGATGCTGACATTGTTGTCGGGATCGTAGGTGAAGCCTGGGGTATTGTCGTAGAACAACGCCAACGGGTCGAATGAAGATGCCGTGCCAAATGCCACATTGATGCTGTCGCCCGGTCCGTCGATTTGAACGATGTCGTCCTTGCCGTCGCCGTTCAAGTCAGCCACACCAACCCACAATCCCGCACCAGGATTGTAAATCACGCTGTTGGAGACTGCCTGAGACGGGCTGGGAATAATTCCGCTGCCTGCATGGGCAAAGAAAATCGCTCCCGATGAATGCAATTGTGCAACGTCGTCTGTGCCATCGCCGTTGAAGTCGCCCGCAAGCACGGTGAATCCAGCCGCCTCGTTCACCACCCATCCTTCAGAACTCTTGACCGGAGCAGAGAACGTATTATTGCCCTGGTTTGACGTTACCCAGCACTGGCCGAGGGGGGTAAACGTTGCCAGATCCATCAAGCCATCGCCGTCGAAATCACCGGAAACCGTTTTCCAGTTATTCGGGATATTGTGTTGGAAGCCGATGAACCCAATCTGGTCTGGTGTTCCAAACGAACCTTGCTCGTTGTTCGACGCCCAGATGTCGGTAAATTCAGTCAGAACCAGCATCTCGTCCGGCGAAACCGGAGGCATCGGTTGCTGGCCGTAGGCGCCAACGATAATATCCAGTTGATTGACGCTCAAACTATCGTTGGATTTATCGATCAAAACCACCTGGGAATCGCGCACGCCTGGCGGATCGTTGACACCCTCGATACGGTTTACCACGAACGTATCCGACGCCACGGTAACCATGTGCGTGGGCGTCTGACCGAGCAGGAAGTTGAGCGACCGTTGAACCGTGCCCACTTCGGTTAGGTTGACGTTTGCTTTGTTGGGCGTAAAATCGCGTTTGTAAATTTTCGACGTCGTCAGGGATGGATTGTAAGTATCCAGCACCGGGTTGAGGAAGTTCACCGCGGCAGCCGAGGCGGCGCCGATGTAGAAATTGTTCGAGTCAGAGGCCATCTGACCGAACGCGGGGACCATTTTATCCGCCGTGCCGTTTGGAGTGAACAGCGTGTCGAAGGTGTTATTCGGATACAGGACCTGCGAGCCGCCGATCAGCGCACGATCAATATTACCGTTGTCAAACGCCTGAATAAACGGAGGGAAGATCACGTTTGTCGTCGGATTGAACGTCGCCACAGGACTTCCCGAATTCATCAACGTATCGGTGCTGGTGTCCAGTTTATAAATGTTCACAGGATCGTTGATGGCGGTCACGGGCAGGGGATTCGGGTCCACCAGGAATCCGAAATACCCCGAAAAAATGATCAGCTCCGAATCGTCCACGGGCGGATCGCTTGGGAAAGGCACCACTGTCGTGCTGTGCCCGGCAGGCATGGGAAATCCGCACGAGGTGTACGGGTACGTCGGGTCGGATTGAGCCGGATATGGAATCGAAAGTGTCGAAGTGATGGCTGGGGGAGTCGCATCCAGATCGACGGCATACACCACGGGGTTGTTTGTATTGTCCGCCGTCAAGTACCCCTTCGTTGCGTCACCGTTCAGCCAAAGTGCGCTGGGCTTTTCGCCAACGTTGATTTCGTTGACTTTAGTCAGATGTCCGCCCGCGAAATCGAAGACGTGCAGCCGTTGCTCCTTGCCATCGACCAGATAAACACGGTCGCCAGCAGGGGAGACGGTCAAGCCGACCGGCTCGATGGCGTCTTCGTTGGACGAAACGATTATCTCGGTGTCGATCACCTCATCCACAAAGTTGGGATTTTCACCGTTTTCAAATTTTTTCACCAGCATGGCCGCATCGTACACATACAAGTGGCCATTTGGTTGGCCCGCATTGCCGTCGCCACCATTGACCAGGATCACGTACTTGCCATCGGGGCTGAAACCTGGAACAAAGGGGTCGGCTCCAGGACTGTCGCCATTGCAAACCCAACCGCCGACGGGAGTAATCGTTGTATTTGTTGCTAAGTTAACAACATGGACGTGGTCGCCGGTTTTGTCAGTGTCATCAACGGTCGAGCCAGGTAACCATCCATAGGGCTGGGCAGCCGCCACACTTACGAGTCCGGCCATCATGAGGCCGGCAAAAGCATATTTCTGCATCTCATCCACCTTAAGGAGTAGATTCTCTATTTCCCGATAAATTCCCGGGAACATTTTTCATCAGATAGCCGGACCCTACCAATCGCCCGAACCGTTCGCAAGGGGATTTGGCGAGGCAAATTGTATCGTAACGGGCTTCTCGCTTCATAATCCTGTTGATTCTATTCATGCTATGTCCGATTTTTCTCAGGAACGGGATGGATACGACAAATTGAGGCAAAGCGTATCCCGAGCGAAATCAAGCAATCGGATCATATGCCTTCAAGCCGTGGAGCATCGAGCAAGGACCCCTAATGCCGGATTTTTTCCCACATCCCCCTCAGGAAGATCCGCCCACCGAGGAGCTGTTCGAGACGCATTTTGCGGATGTCGAAAAGCAGGATTTCTGCAATACCAGTAAACGCTGTCCAACGCTTTTGATACTCGACGTCTCGAACTCCATGGAAGTCAGCGGCGGCCTCAAGCAACTCAACGACGGCTTGAAAATCTTCAAGGACCAGACCTCGGGCGATGTCGCGGCCAGCCAGCGGATCGAAGTCATGGTGGTCAGCTTCAGTGGGGAAGTCGTGGTCATGGACCGCTTTCGAGGGATCAAGGAATGGGATCCGCCGGAACTGAAGTCACGCCGAACGGGGACAAATATCGGAGGTGCGATTCTGAAAGCATTCGATTTACTCGAAAGCCGACTCAGAAACCTTGAAAGTCACGGTATTCCGACCTGCCGTCCTTTAATGTTGTTGATTACCGACGGGGTTCCCACGCCAAGATATGCAAAATTTACGGACCCAGCCCGGGAGAAAATCAAAGAGGCGGAACGCAAGGGTGAACTTTGGTTTTACTCGGTCGGGGTCGATGGAGCCGATCACGATTTGCTGCGCTCGCTCTCGCGTGAAGGAACCAGTTATTTGCCCGATGTCGATTTCGTGGAATTATTTAACTTCCTCTCCACTCGACTTACGACTTATTCACGTGGCAGCATGAGCAGCGATGAGAATCCGTTGAGGATGAGTAACAAGAGTAATCATAAATCCAGGCGATTCAGGTAATGCCGTTAGTAGCCTATGCAGAACGGACGGGCCGGGCCGTCGTGCTGAACAGGGTCGAGGGTAGCGGCAACAGAGGCGGCGAAGGCGAATTGTGTGAAATCGCTGGCCGCCAGGATGTGATTGCCAAAATCTTTTTCGATCATATTCGAAGCGGTTCCGCCTACCAGGAAAAGCTCGAAAAGCTGCGCGTCATGATACGTCAGGAACATAAACTGACCATCGACGGGCGGCCCGTTTGTGCTTGGCCATTTGAATTGCTTAAACAAAACAACGAGATTATCGGGTTAATCATGCCTCGCTTGCCGGGCGACGTGCTTACCCGTTATTTCAGCCCCAGTAGCCACAATGCCTCGACGTATGATTTGTACGAGATTGCGATCAATACGGCCCTGGCGTTCAAAATCGTTCACGACGAAGGAATCATTGTCGGCGATGTGCATCCGGGCAATCTGCTCGTGGACGAAAAATACCACGTTGGATTTGTGGATACCGACTCCTTTCAAATCAAAAGCCACGACGGCACGATTTACCGATGTGGCGTCGCGATCATGGACTTTCTGCCGCCCGAATTACAAACGCGCAGCATCTCCACTACCGTTCGTGCTCTGGAAAGCGACATCTACTCGCTGGGAATTCTGATATTCAATGTACTCGTTCAACAACATCCCTTCGACTACGTTCACAAACCTCCTCGTCGCGAGACCCAGGATCGAATTCGTGTGGGAGCCTGGATGTACACCATCAAACGATTTTACCGCTTTGGCAAAAATTTCCCCAAGATGACCATGCCGGCGCCCAATTCAGTACCCTGGGACGAAATCGACCCCAAAGTCCGCTCGTTGTTTCACAAATTATTCGACAATGGACATCGCCGGATCAAAAAGCGTCCCTCGGTGGGGGAAATCATCGAGGTTTTACGCGCCGCGCAATCAAGACTTGTCCAGGATGACAAAGGCCGTTGGTTCAGCCCACACGTTGGACCGGCTTGGTTTTACAAACTCAAAAAAGCCCATCACGATCGAACCATGGATCCGCGCATGACGCGGATGGGGATTCCCAAGCTGAAAAAAAAAAGGTTTAATCCGCTGAGTTTTGCTCTTTACCCTCTTTTTTGGTATTGCCGGATTCCTCCTCGGATTGCCGAATTTACTGGCTGGATTCCTCAGAACCATTTTTTGCGCACCATGATGAATGTACTACCGTATAAACTGGCAATCTTGTTCATTGTGACGGTTCTGTTGGGTTTGCTGCTTAACCCGTTGCTGCACACGGGATACCTTAAACTATTCGGTTTTTTCACCGTCGTTTTTTCTACGTTTGCCTTGGTGAAAAAATCCTGGAACGATCCCGATTCCCGTCCTGGAATTATCGGTGCCGACATCTTTCTGATTCTCGCGTCGATGACGGGTTTGTTTTCATTTTTAATGATAGGGTGAATTTACCGACTTCAATTTCACGGTAAAATTTCACGGTTTCAGGATGCCGACACGGAGAACACTGATTTCTCCCTCATTTGGAATTTAGGAAAATTAAGCAATCGATGCGCGAACTCTTACCCAAACGTTTGCTCGACCGAGCATATCGCTGTCCCGATGGGCGACTGGCCTGGAAACGATCCGACGCGGAAGAGGTTGCGCGCTTTTACACCTCCCATGGGTGGATGCTGCAACATGCCCAGGTGATTCGCCTGTCGCTCGATAAAACTTACATCGTCTTTATTCCTCTGAAAGACGGCGCTCTTGTATATCCCCAGTGGGATTTTCCCGGTGAATGGTGTAAATCGGAACGGGACTGGTCGCTGTGTTGTGAGCAATCGCGCCAGTCGTTTTGCAACTATCTCATCGAATCGAATTGGGAAGAACGTGTCGCGCCCGCTTTTCAGGATCAAGTCCGCTACACGCTGGATTTTGTTTGCTGTGGCCGGTGAAATTTCCCACACTTGGTTTGCTCAGTCTCCAACTATTCTTCCACCGCAGGCGGTGCTCAATGGCTCCGAAAATTCCTATTGATTTAACGGTAAACGCCTATCGCTCGGCGGACGGAAACTACGCTTGGAAACGCCCCGAAGCCTTGCGTGTTATTCATGAATTGCTCGCGCAAGAGTTAGCGCCCGTCTTGGTCGAAGCCTGGGTCGCGCCGGATTTTGAACCCTATATCGGAACCCATTCGCATGTGATTCCACAGGCGGACAATAAAGCGGAAATATTTCGTTGGGACTGGCTCGAATCCTGGAACGAAGATGTGGAACAATGGGGGATTTATTGTCGTCGTGCAGGCGAAGAAGCCTTGGCTTATATAGACAAAGTCAAACCCGACGAAACTGCCTTGGAGATTTATCGTCCGATTATCTACTTTCACGTGTTGTTTCTTTCACGCGAGGATTTCAGCGATGAATAGTCGCGCGTTAAAACTTATGCCATGGGGTGAATAGTTCTTCATTTTCCGACTTTGTATAATCCGCATATCGACCCACTTTCCACCATTCTCCCAGTCGTTTACAAGACCATGTCATCGCCTCTGGGATGACCTTCAACGCGCTTCGCACCAGTAATGTGATGACAACAGTCAGTGCAATGGCTGCCAGTCCGATCTGAAGCCACTTGGTTAATCCAAGCAAAATTACAAGTAATCCCCCGACGATCCCCACACCAAGTGGTTTCAATACTAAGCGACCGATATCCAGAAGAAAACGTGCGGTAGCAGTGGTCGCGGAAGGGATTGCGATGTGCGCGCGCAATGCCAGGACGCCGCCCAATTCCAGTGCCTTCCAACAAAGCGTCCATTGAGCGGGCAGGAAGATCATCACATAGATGAAATGCATCAGGCTGATGTCGATTTCGAGCCGCTGCATGGCGGGAGGCGCGGCGAAAAAGAAATACACACAATAAAAGAACGAGCATGCCGATTGCACCGCCAAGGGCCTCAAGGAAAGCCCCTGTACAATATCGGCTTCATCCATTTGCGTTACCAGCAATTCTTCGAGCGGGAAATGCCTCAACGAACGGCGTAGATGAAATCCCACCATCAGGCCGCTATAGATCGTGATGGCAGCCATAGCCGTAAAAATCGTGAGCGCACCGAAAATCATCAGGCCCGCGACAGACTGAATGACTGTATAATAAATCAAGGTTTGAAGCACCATGACCGTCAGCCATGGAATCACCCCGATGAGATCCTCGATCTGTCTGCCCTTTTGCTTTCCTGTGTAATAGATAATGACCGGATTGGACGAGGCGACACGCGGCCAATAGTTACTGCTGATCAACCATGCGCCCCATTGTTGCCACCAGGACATCGGATTATCCTCGGGCGGAGCAACGGCGTCGCTGACAACGGTATTTGTGGTCAGGGCCTCGATCTGTTCGCGTTCGGTTAAAATTTTGCCGTCGATACGCGGCTGATAGATCGTTGGTTTATAAGCAGGCTTACGGTATTCGCCAGGGCGAATGCGGGGGAGTGAAATTTCCTCGTTGGAATCTTCTCTGGCAGGCCAGTCAGCCACGGCTACGCATCCTGAAACCACAGAATTTGAGTACGTGGACAATCAATCTTCTATCGGAAGGATAATGTCAAGGTTGCACAAAGGGTGGTAAGGTACCGTGTTCGCTCCACCAGACATAATCCGGGTGCCCATGGGAAACCAGGTAAATCCGAACGAAGCCATAAACCACAATACCGATGCTGTACAGAACCAATCCCCATCCGATATGACGGTCGTAACGCGAGATTTTTGCGATCAGTTTTTCCCGCCACTTATTAGGGAAAAATAACGTCGGACCCACCAGGAGGAAGATCAAAGCCACGAAAAATCCGAGCGGATGATATCCAAACGACCACAAAAAATCACCATGAATGAACGACGTCACGCTGCGTGTTAACCCACAACCCGGACAAGGCAGTCCCATCGTACGGTGCATGCCACACATATCGTAACCGATCCCGACAGGAGGCAGCATGAT
>CAZOKZ010000110.1:0-8682 GCA_964580585.1 uncultured Candidatus Sumerlaeota bacterium
ACCAAAAACCTTCCTAAGCCTGATGCGGTAAACATCAGAAAACGGAAAGATCCTGCTGTTTCCTTCACAACACAATCAATTGCCTTTGCGCCTCCTCACTTACGCGATGAACATCAACGCGATAAGTTTCCCAACCACCTCACGATTTGCTGCGTCCTATGGAAACTGCTGTCAAAACGTTGCTACTGACCGATTTGGTGGACAGCACCAAATTAGTGGAAACCCTGGGCGATGTGCGCACCGCCGAGGTCATGGAACGCCACGATGCCGAAGCACGGTCGCTGATCACAACGTACAACGGACGCGAGATCGATAAAACCGACGGCTTTTTACTGCTGTTCAATCGCCCCATCGATGCGCTGCGTTACGCGCTCGCCTATCACGAGAAGCTTCGCACGTTGTCTGCGGAAATGGACATCCCCCTGATTGCGCGGGCGGGAATTCATCTGGGCGAAGTCGTTCTGCGCGAAAATCCATCCGATGCCGTCCAACATGGCGCCAAACCGCTCGAAGTCGAAGGCCTCGCCAAACCAACGGCTGCGCGTTTGATGTCGCTGGCGCGTGGAGGCCAAACGTTGATGACTCGTTCGGCTTTCGACCTGGCCCGACGAAGCGCTATTGGCAATGATTCTGTTCCTTCCGAGGCGCAATGGCGCGCGCACGGGGCGTATTTGTTCAAGGGGATGGAAGAAGCCGTCGAAGTGTTCGAGGCAGGCGTTCCCGGTGTCGCGCCGCTCGCTCCGCCTTCATATTCGGACAAGGTCCATCGGGCGATTATTCCAGGGCTTGAAGAAGTCCTGGGCTGGCGTCCAGCGCCACGGCTCGAAGTTCCCGGTCGCTCGAACTGGGTGCTGCTGAAAAAAATCGGCGAAGGGGGATTCGGCGAAGTCTGGTTGGCGGAACATGCAAAAACAAACGAGTTGCGTGTGTTTAAGTTCTGCTTTCACGCCGATCGCCTCAAAGGACTTCGGCGTGAAGTAACGCTCTTCCGATTGCTGAAGGAAACATTGGGCAATCGAAAGGACATCTCCCGCATCCTCGATTGGCAATTCAACGATCCTCCCTATTATCTCGAAGCCGAATATACCGAGGGAGGAGACTTGATCGAGTGGTCCGAAAGTCAGGGCGGCATTAATAAAATTCCACTCAATCTACGCCTTGAATTATTGGCGCAAGTTGCCGATGCGCTGGCTGCCGCTCATGGCGCGGGAGTGCTTCACAAGGATATCAAGCCGTCTAACATTCTCATCGCCAAAGATTCTCTGGAAAATCCCCAGGCGCGACTGACCGATTTCGGCATTGGGATGGTTGCGGATCAAAGTCTGCTGGTCGAACGCGGCATTACCGCCGCTCAAATGACGATCGGCGCAACAACCGAGAGTCATTTGACGCGAATGGGCACGCGACTTTACCTGGCGCCGGAAATTCTCGAAGGTCACACCGCGACCAAAAAATCCGATATCTACGCTTTCGGGGTGTTATTTTATCAAGTGGTCTGTGGGGATTTCAACCGATCCGTTGCCCCCGGATGGGAGCGCCATATTCCCGACGCCGATTTGCGCGAATACCTCGCCGCTTGCCTGGATCATGATCCGGAAGCACGATTCGAGAACGCCAGCGAAATCGCCGAGCGTTTGCGCATGCTGAAGGATATCCAAAATAAACGCAGCGCAATGGCAAAGATTCGTGAAAATTTCCGCTTTACCATACTCGCCATTCTCATCGTACTCATCTGGTTCGTTCCTCCCATTATCGGAGGAATCGCAGGCGCAATGCAGACATTTTACGGGTTATGGCATTTTTTGGCGCTCTCTTCCATTGCGCTTTCAGGCTGCGCGTTGCTGCTGGGATTTTTCCTGCACGAGAACGTTTTCCAAGTGGCCTTCACGCGCCTGTCCCATCGTTTCCACCCTTCGGAAAAAGCGCGTAAAACCGCCGAAGAAGTGGCCTTTCGTTATAATGCGGCGGCCATCGGACTCCCCATGGGGTTGGGATTATTATTTTACCTCGTCCATTTCGCTTCGCTCAGGCGACAACTCGAAACGGCAACACTCGACGAAGCGGGACCGCTTGCCTGGCCCAGGTGGGCACTGGCTACCACGTGTGTCGCGCTTGGCATGTTAACGATTAATCTGATCGCCATGGGTTGTATTTACTGGGTAATTCCCATCGATCAGGTCGCCATGTATGTGGACTTCGATCTGGTGTTTATCCTCTCGTTGGTCCAGATTCCCCCTGGGATAATGCTGACCGTCTTCGGCATCAAAACATTACGAGTGATCGACAAACAAAACATTCGCGACCGTTTTGCGGGACGGTTCGCACTGATTGCGGGCATCAGCATGTTGATGCTATTTCCGGTGAATAACTACTTCGGACTCGACGACCGGCTGATGACCACCGTCCCCCGCGATAGCAACCTTTCGGGCAGCGCAAGCGAGGTCGTGAAATACTACGACGATTTTCTGCCCGTTCCAAGCGATGAATTGAAACCTCTGACCAAGTGGCAGTTGGAACAATTAGCCGCCCAAGGCGACCGACGGATTACGATTTTTTGCACGGTGCCCGCAAAAAAAGACGACCCACGGGTCGCTTCCATTTCTGGCGACCAACCGGAGATCGCCAGTTGGATTCCAAACTTGATTATCATGCAACATATCGGCGAAAGCTCTATTGGGAGAGTGTACAAATTTGAAATGCCTCTCAAACCGATGAAATTCAAATTTACCTTTGGGCAGCAGGGCGAAGGATGGGATGAAACCGCCGAATGGTTGGAAGAAGAAAATCGCAACATCCCCGAAAATGCGCCGCTGTGTTTTGAACTGCCCGACGGCAATGTGATTTACCTGGGATTTTACGGATTAAAACCCAACGTGCAATACGTGGACCTGTTTCGCTGGTCGGGACAGTTTTTTAATCAATTCCAATCACCCGATCCGTCGGATCAGTCAATTCCATCCAACCCGGAAAACTCCGTCGAGATGAACGTTCCCGCCAGTTCCTCCTAAGCGTCGGGCAACTCCGTCCCTTCCATGGCATACTCGGATGAAGAAGCGTCCTCTGAATAACGAGCGGCGCTCGATTTCGCGCGGAGTGGAGGACCACACATGACCGACGATCATCCCATGTTGACGGAGCAGCGTCGAGCGCGTTTGACGCGTGCCGAACGCATTCTCGACCGCTGGCTCGATTTGTTTGAAGCACAATTGGAAAACGCCCGTCCCGATCCATCGAAAACGACGGAGTTGAGTAACGTTTTTACCATCTGTCGTCGCATTCTGGAAATCGAACAACTGATGCAAAAACTCGCCGACAAGGAGGAACCAACCGATGGCGCTCCCCGATTCCAGGTACGTTCAGACGTGTTCGGAGACGGAATTCCAGAGCTTGATTCAGAAGACTGAACTGCGCCATCACAATTGGCTGTTCAAGGTACGCGCATCGGTGGACGTCACGTTATTCGCACGGCAGGCGCTCGGCGTGCATTTACGTCTTCCGTTTGCGGATTACCACCGCATCTTGTTTCGCTGGCATGCACAAATGCGGCGCGTTTCCCTGCCCACGCGAACAGGATTGCGATATGCGCTGGCGGCGCCGCGAGGTTCCGCCAAATCCACCATTGTGTCGTTTTTGCTTGTACTGCACGACATCGCTTATGCCCATGAACGATACATCATCATCATTTCCGCCACGCAGCGACAGGCTCAACTGCGTCTTCGTGCGTTGCGGCGCGAACTGACAGAAGATACGGCGTTGTCGCGTTGGTTTTATCCGCTGTTCGGACGAGACCATGTGCAATCGAGCAACAACGTGTTGATGCTCGCCAATGGTGTACGTATCGAAGCCTTCGGTGCGGGGACGGAGATGCGCGGTATTACCCACGATTCGTGGAGACCGACGAAAATCATCCTCGACGATGCGGAAACCTCTGCCGCCGCGACCTCGCCCCGGCGACGCGCACATCTGAACGAGTGGTTCGGCGAAGTCATCGAACACCTTGGCAACGGATACACCCATTTGCTTGCAATTGGAACGATTCTGCACCCGAAAAGCTTACTTTCCTCGTTACTCGAACGCCCCGACTTCGAATCGCTGCGTTGCCGATCCATCGAAACGTTCGCACCTCCGTCCCCCCACTGGGATCAATGGCGCGTGCTGTTGACATCTCCGTCCCTCAAACATCCACGCGAACAAGCGCGATCGTATTTTCTCGAACATCGCACGGAAATGGAAACGGGAACGAAAGTACTCTGGGGCGCACACGAGGATTACGAACAACTTCTCGCGCAGCTTGTCACACAAGGTCGCCGCGCATTTTATCAGGAAATGCAGAACGAACCGCTTGGCCCCGAGGATGCGCTTTTTGAGCCCGAAAACGCATGGCGAGCACGGCGAAACAGCAACGGTGTCGAAATTCTTTCACCCCCATCGACGCATTACGCCGGGTCTCCGTCCCTGCGAGAATATGCGTTCGACGATTTGCGTTTATTTGGTTACCATGACGCTTCAATGGGCAAGGGACGGAGCACAGGCAAAGGCGATTTCGCCGCTTTAGCAACCGTGGCGCTCGCCCCCGATGGCACGTTGATATTGCTCTCGATCTGGGTACGCCGCGCCCCGCCCAGCCAACAAGTCACAACCTTATTTGAAACGCACGTTGTTGCGCCCTTTGAACGACTGGCCGTTGAAGGGACAGGCTTCCAGGAACTTCTCCTGATGCCCATCGAAGCAGAACGCAAACGCCGTCGCGAGCAAAACCAACGACATGATTTGCCGGTGGAAATTGTCAAGCCAACGAAAAACAAACAGATGCGCATTGCCTCACTCGAACCGTTGATAACAAGCGGTCGCCTGGCGTTGTGCGAAAACTTGCCCGAAGAATTCTGGTCAGAGCTCGCGGCTTATCCACGCGTGCCGCACGACGATGCGCTCGACGCCGTGGCCGGCGCAGTGGAACTGGCGCTCAACGCAAAAATACAAGGGACGGAGAAAAAAACAACGACGGTGAAACGGAAAAAACGAAGAGAAACTTTTTGAAATCAATCGCCGTATGCCCGGCGGGCTTCTTCGCTGATAATCCGAATTCCTTCGGTGACAACGGCATCGTCCTGCGAATACGTAATCCGCAGGCATTCGTGCTGGTGCTTCCACTCTTCGCGCAACCCGGGGAAAAAATAATGCCCGGGAATCACGAGCACACCGCGTGCTTTGAGGCGTTCGTAAAACTCGGCGCTTGTAATCGGTAAATCGCGAAACCAAACCCACAGGAACAACGCGCCTTCGGGTTTGTGCAGGAAATAATCCAGCCCATCGAGTCCGTCCCTCAACAGCGCGGCGGCTCGCTGGGCTTTTTCTTCGTAAAAGGGGCGGATCACTTCGTTTGCCAGATGTAAAATTTCACCGGTTTGAACAAATTCCCGGGCGATTGCCGCGCCAAAACCATTCGGCGCAAGGCTCATGATGCTCGTCACTCGTTCAAGCGCATCGATCACTTCACGCCGTGCCACGACGATACCCGTACGCGCGGCGGGCAGGCCAAGTTTCGATAAACTGAGGCACATAATCGTATTCGGATTCCACGTTGCATGCGCTTCGGTAAAGATCATGCCCGGAAACGGCGCGCCATACGCATTATCGATGATGAGCGGAATATCGCGTTCAGCGGCAAGATCGCTCAAACGCGCGATTTCCGCGTCTGTCAGCACGTTTCCCGATGGATTCGTCGGGCGCGAAACACAAATCGCTCCGATCGAATCGTCGAGGGGGACGGAGTCGAAATCGATGGCGTACTTGAACGTGTGTTCGTCCAAAAAATCGATTTTCGCGGGCGTTGATACAAAAAAATCCTTCTTCAAACCCACGTCGGAATAGCCAATATATTCCGGCACAAGCGGCAGCAGAATCCGCCGAAACGCGCCGTCGTCGAACTCGCCCGCGAACAAATTAAAGAGCACAAAAAACGCGGTTTGGCTGCCGTTGGTCAGCGCGATGTTCTCCGTCCCCACATCCCACCCGCATTGCTCGCGCAAGAGTTTCGCCAACGCCGCGATGAATTCCTT
Organism: uncultured Candidatus Sumerlaeota bacterium; assembly: GCA_964580585.1. GTDB lineage: Bacteria > Sumerlaeota > Sumerlaeia > SLMS01 > JAHLLQ01 > CAZOKZ01. The sequence goes on from CAZOKZ010000110.1 coordinate 6,060, forward strand.
GTTCCCGCGCGCGGAATCGTAATTCCCCACGGTGCGCTCGAAACGGCCCGGCTCCTCCAACACGTTTTGCATCGCCGCGCGAAAACGCTTCTGCATGGCAGGAATATGTGCCGGATTGCCTCCGCCGAGCATCAGCAGTCCCTCGCCGCCCGCAAGCGCGTCGGTCAGGTCTTCCATCAACTGACCAATGCCCGAGTGTCCGGCGATTTTCTGGCCGAAACGAGAAAGCCGCATGGGGATTACCTCGCGATGGGGACGGAGAAGTGATCTTAGCGAACGCCGCCGAAGCGTCGATCCCGATTGCAATATTGTTCAATGGCTTGCAGGAAGTTTATCCGGCGGAAATCCGGCCACAATACGTCAAGATACACGAATTCCGTGTACGCGATTTGCCACAGTAGAAAGTTACTGACGCGTTGTTCGCCCGACGTGCGCACCAGCAATTCCGGATCGCCTAAATCGGGTTGATAAAGAAATTGCGCGAACGATTCGGGCGTCAATTCCTCGGGAGCGAGCTTGCCTTCACGCGCAGCCTGCATTGCGCGACGACAGGCATCGACGATTTCCTGCCGACCGCCGTAACTCAGCGCCAGATTCAGCACCAGGCCCGTGTTCGAGGCGGTTGCCTCCATCGTGTGCGCCAGTTTGTTTTGCGCCGAAGCGGGTAATTTTTCAACCTGGCCGCTCGCAACAAGCCGCACATTGTTATCGTTCAGTTCGGGGATTTCTTTGATCAAAAACGTTTCAAGCAGCGACATCAACGCGCTGATTTCACGTTTCGGACGCGACCAATTTTCCGTCGAAAACGCATACAGTGTCAGCGCCTTGAGGCGTAACTGAGCCGCCGTTCGTGTCGATGCCCGCACACTATCGATTCCCGCACGATGACCATCGATGCGGGCAGGCAACGATCGCTGGCTGGCCCAACGGCCGTTGCCGTCCATGATAATCGCCACATGGCGCGGCAACCGATCGAGCGGCAGGCGTTCAAAAAGCGCGCGCTCTTCCGGCGTCGTCGGTTCAAGCAGGCAAGGCGCCGCAGCAGAACGATTTGGCGAGGGCACGGACAAGAGCGCACGCTTTCTAGTCATCTCAATTTCCCGGGAACGGCTTTTCCCGGCAGGAAACCGTCCTAAACGGACATGATTTCCTTTTCCTTCTTTTTGATCTTCTCATCCACGTTCTTGATGTATTCGTCGGTCAACTTCTGGATCGCATCATGCGCATCCTTGCCGATATCTTCGGAGAACTGATGTTCTTTTTCCAGCTTCTTGATATCGTCGTTGGAATGCTTGCGGACGTGACGAATCGCAATGCGGGCGTCCTCGGCCATTTTCGCGGCCATTTTTACCATTTCTTTACGGCGTTCTTCGGTCAGCGGGGGAATCGAAATGCGAATGTTGACGCCGTCGTTGTTCGGATTGAATCCCAGGTTCGCTGCGATGATCGCACGCTCGATCGCCGACAACTGGTTTTTGTCCCACGGCGTTACCATCAGGGTCCGCGCGTCCGGCGTGCTGATGTTCGCCATTTGATTCAGCGGCATCGCCGAGCCGTAGGCTTCGACCTCGACCGCTTCGAGCACAGCGGGGTTCGCACGCCCCGTGCGGACGGTTTTGAACTCCTCGTCGAGCGCATGCAGCGCGCCTTCCATTTTGTGCTCAGCGTTTTTCTTCAGTTCCTTCAGTTCTTCTGTCAGCATGATCAATACTCCTTGGTTACCTTCGTCCCAATATCGCCTCGGGTCACCACGCGCAACGTGTTGCCCGGCTGTTTCAAATTGTACACCACGATGGGTAAATTGTTGTCGCGACACAACGCCAGCGCCGCCGCGTCCATCACTCCCAGATTGTCGCGTATCGCCCGGCTGAAGGTGCAAGTCGGAAGAAACTCGGCCTCCGGATGTTTGTACGGGTCGGCGGTGTAAATGCCATCGACCTTGGTACCTTTCAGCACTACCTCAGCATCGAGTTCATTGGCGCGCAACGCTGCCGCTGAATCCGTCGTAAAGAACGGATTGCCGGTTCCGCCACCAAAAATCACCACGCGACCTTTATCCAGGTGCCGGATCGCGCGGCGACGAATATAAACCTCGGCCATATCGGCCATGTTGATGGCTGTCATGGTGCGCGTTGCCACGCCCATGTTTTCGAGCGCGTCCTGGATCATCAACGCGTTAATCACGGTGGCCAACATGCCAATCTGGTCGGCAACGGGTCGCTTCATGTAGCGGGCGACTTCGCTGTTCCCACGAAAAATATTCCCACCGCCAATCACAACACCCACCTGAATACCCTGATCGGCGACGCTTTTGATTTCTTCTGCAATGAATTGAACGGAAGGAGCGTCGAGGCCAAAGGATTGGGGGCCCTTCATCATCTCGCCGCTCAGTTTGAGGATCACGCGCTTGTATAAAGGCTTGCTGGTCGTACTCTCTTCAGTGGATGAATCCATGATATTGCGCTCAAGCTCCAATCGGAATAGCTGGTTGCTCCAATCGTTGGACCGGGAACCTAGCAACAAGCATTCGGGGGTGGAAATCAAAAAAGAGAGGGCGTCCCTCTTGGAACCAGGATCTTTCCGTTTTCTGATGTTTACCGCATCAGGCTTAGGAAGGTTTTTG
>CAZOKZ010000111.1:0-8533 GCA_964580585.1 uncultured Candidatus Sumerlaeota bacterium
GTGGTCGAAGACGATGGAAACGGCCTGACGACTTCGACGCTTGTTTCGTCGCTGCCGGTGGTCGGCACCGATTGGCAACGCGAAGAGTTGACGTTTATTACTTCCACGGAAACGCAGCGAGCGGGCTTCAAGTTCCTGCTCTCGGCTCCGGCGGGATCGTATTCCGCATGGATCGACGGAGTGCAGTTGGAAGAAGGCAACGTGGCGACCAGTTGGGTTGCTTCGGCGCGCGTGGACGACGGTGTGAACCTGCTGGCAAACCCGGCGCTGACGCTCGACGAGGGACGGAGTTGGGAGTCGTTGTTCGAGTCGCTCGAATCGGGCACGGACTCGGTGGTTTCCAACGCAGTGCCGGACGGCTGGTCGTGGACGGCGTCAGGAACAGCGACGGCTCAGGTCGTGGCGGACACGGGTGACGAATTGCCGGTCGAATTGCGCCGCCGCGGGTTGCACGATTATTTGAATATCAATTTGACCGATGGCACGGCGGTGCTTCGCCAGGGACTGATTCCTGTCGAGGCGGGGACGGAGTACCATGCCTCTGTTTATGCGCATGTTGCATCGACGACCTCGACGCTGACAATTCGTACGCGTTCCTATGACGCAAGCGAAACGCTGCTTGGCACGACGAGCCAATCGCTGGAAGTCGCGCCGGGTTGGCAACGTCTTGAGTATCCGTTCACAGCGGGTGTTTCGGCGGCGTTTATCGCGGTGGAACTTGAGTATCAGGATACGGCAACGGTAATCGATGTTGCAGCAGCTCAATTGGTGCGCGGCACGACGGCGCCCGTTTGGGCAGGCTGGGTATCGTACGATTCGCCGATGCTCGATTGGCCGCTGGCTGATGCGGCAACGGAAGGCGAGAAACGCGTTTCGGCCCGCGTGTTGGATGGCAACACACGTCCCGGCTTGATGCCTGCACGCCTGCTGGCGCTCGATGCCAACGGGGACGGAGAATTCGACAATGCGATTTCCGAGCCGAATGCATGGAGCGTAACGCGCACGACGAACACGGAAACGGTTTCGTTGGAAGGCGGAGCGCTCTTCGATGGCTCTTCGTTGACCACGGTGGACAGTTACCCTGAGTCCGATACGATGGAAATCGAGTGGAATCTTGCCAGCCGACCGACGGTGATGGACGTTTCGCTCACGGTCGGGGACGGAGTCACCAGCGGCAGCTTGTATGTGCTCGAAGGCGGCTGGAACCCGGGCGTCTGGCAGGTTCTGGATGCGGGAACGTTGGCGGAAGGCGAACTGGCGATCACGAACTTGAATGCCAAGTACTCGCGCTATCGTCTGACGCTCGACTTTGCGCCGCCGGAAATCATCGTGACCACCGATGAACTGGGTACCGAGGAAGAAACCCAGGCCGATTGGCAGGCCGTGGCGCTCGATAACCTGCGCGTTGTGGGTTACGAGTGGGATGGCCGCGATAATGTGGTGTACGATGGCACGGCGCCGGTTGGCGCGATGGTGACGCCGCTGGAGAACGCTTACATTGGCGGTGACACGCTTGCCACGCGGATCGAAGCCACGGACGCGGTTTCGGGCGTGGCCGATGTTTCGGTGCGCTTGATGCGCAGCGCGGTGGAACTCATCACGTGGACATCTGCTCTGGCGGATGCAAACGACGAATACACAACGGCGCTCGACCTCGATGGAATCGAGGACGGCGCGGCGACGGTGGAAGTTCGTCTGACCGATTACGCGGGCAACGAAACATTGCTTACGCCGCTGGCGGTGACGATCGATCGCACCGAGCCGCAGCTTTCGGGCGCGGAAATTAACAATATCACGCTTTCCAGTACAGCGTGGATGAAGGTCGGCGACGCAGTGGAACTTCGCGTGTCGGTGGACGACGATACGTTGACGACGGACATGATTACGGCGGACTTGCGGGCGTTTGGCTTGGGCCAGGCGGTCGCGGCGGACGCGGTTGTCAGCCAGGTTGCTACGTGGGATCTGACGGGTCTTACTACCGCTCCGCTCAACGGCACGGTTAAGGTCACGATCCTGGCGTTTGACGCGGCAGGTAACGTTTCCGAGGCGGCGGAAGCCTCGATCGTCGCTGATAACATCGCTCCGGCGGTATCGATCGATCCGTTGGTCGAAGAACCGCTTCGCACCGACTCGGCGTCGATCAGCGCGTTGGCAACGGATAACAAGACCGGTCGTCTGGCGACTGCCAATTGGCGACTGGACGAAAGCACATGGCAATCGGCCACGGTGCTCGACGGCACGCTGAATTCCATCCGTGAAACCTTGATTTTGGATATGACGTCGCTTGCCGATGGGTATCATTGCCTCGATGTCGAAGTAGCGGACATGGCGGGCAACGTGTCGGCCACTGCGTCGTATTGCTTCGGCGTGGGAGCTGACGGACCGGTGATCGAATCGGTTTCGATTTTCGACGAAACGCTTGGCAGCACACGTTTCGTTCGCCACGGCGACGCTGTACGTGTTCAGGCGGTGTTGGGCGAAGACGACCTTGTTGCAGCCAGTATCCGTGCGGATCTGACGGCGCTTGGTTTCGGAACCGAGATGACACCGACGACGTTCGTGGGCCGTACGGCCACGTGGAACCTGTCGGGCGGCACACGTAATCCCGCCGACGGTCAAGTGGATGTGGATGTGAGCGTACGCGACTTGCAGGGTCGGAGCGCGTCGGCCACGGGTTCGATTTCTTCGGACAATACACAGCCGACGTTGACCCCAACGACGGAACCGGGCGCGTTGATCAGTTCACCGGCTTCGTTGGTGTTTGCGGGGACGGTGACGGACGCGACGCCGGGCGAATTGGCAACGGTCGAATATCGGTTGTTGGCTGACGGTCAGCCCGGAACCGAGGAAGACTGGATTGCCGCACCGGTAACGCCGTTGCTTGGCACGGGCGTGCGTTCGGTGACGTACAACTTGAGCTTCCTGGATCTGGAAGACGGAGATTACGTGTTTGAAATGCGTGCTATCGACCGCGCCAATTGGGAACTGGCCGGTGGCAACTATTCGTACGCGTTTACGCTCGATACCACGGCTCCGGTGATCATGGCGCGTGTGTTGCGCGCCGCGAACGGTAATTTCATCGAAACGGAATTTGTCAAGAACGCCGATACGATTCGCGTCGAGGCCCGCATTGTGGACCCGACCGTAACGTTGGCCGATATCACCGCCGACTTGAGCGCGCTCATGAACGGCGACACGAACTACGAAGCCGTTCAGCCCGATACGTTCACGAACGAAATCGCTCGCTGGACGCTCTCGTCCGTGTTGCCCACGCCTCAAGACGGAACACTGACGGTTTCGATTACGGCGACGGATGCCTTGTCGAACGAAGCCGACGAAGTTGTGACCATTATAGCAGATAATATTCCGCCGATCGTGACGGAAGTGAATCTGGAAGAAATCGACGGCGCGTTGCCCACGAAACTCAGCGCTATTGCGCGCGTTTACGGGAAAGCCGAAGATACCATGCCGGGTCGCGTTTCGCATGTCGAATACCGCGTGGCAAACGGACCGGATACAAACTGGTATCGGGTGGCGGGTTCCACGGATTTGGTGAAGACAGTGTTTGCCGATCAAATCCACGTGCCCGACCAGGGAACGTACACGCTCGAATTCCGTGCGGTTGACAAGGCAGGCAACTCCAGCTTCTCGCCCTACGAATCGTTGGTGATCGAAGTTGATACGACGCAACGTACGGATATCATCGGTGCGAGTATTATCAACACGACGATTGAATCGAACGATTATCTGCGCGATACCAACGATGTTGTTGTGGTAGCAGAATTGTTCCTGGATAGCGGTGTCGATCCGCTAACGACAGAGACGCTTCACGCGGACTTGTCCAGCTTTGGCGGCGCGGCGGATGTGGCGGCGTCTTGGTATGAGTACCCGATGGCGCGCTGGACGTTGGATGGAGTCGAAGCAAGTCCGGCGAATGGAGAAATTGCCGTTTCGATTTGGACAGATGACTACGCAACGTCGCCGACGTTTGTTTCGATTGTCGCGGACAATACATCGCCGACGCTCACCATCGACGAAGTGGATGGAACCGCTTTCGATACGGAATTGCCGACCATCACTGCTTCGGCGGATGACGAACATTCGTATATTGCGATGCTGTGGATGCAAATCGATACGGAAGGCTGGGTCGAACCCACCTTGGAAGACGATATCGCGATCGAAGAGGATGGAAGTCTCGCGATTAGTTATGTGCCTCACACTGCGCTCACGGAAGGTTCGCATACCTACCAACTCAAGGCGAAGGACACGGTAGGCAACGAAGGCATCTCTAGTGTGCTGAACTTCTTCGTCGATCTGACCGATCCGGTGGCAACGGTGGCGCTTCAGGGCTTGAGCCCCGTCAACGAAGCTGGAGCGACGTTCACGGGAACGCTGCAGGATATCAACGGCAGCGGAGTTGCAGAAGCTTATTACCAATTGGATGACGAAACGACGTGGCAGTTGCTGACCAACGTAACGGGCAGCGCGACCGACCGCGCCTTCACTCAAGACGTGACGTTCAATCTGACTGAAGGAACGCACACGATTTACGTGAAGTGCGTGGATGAAGCGGGACGCGAGTCGAACGTGGCTTCGGCGACTATCGAAATCGACCTGACGATTCCGGTGATGGCGATCGACGAGCCGACTTCGTTTACGTGGACCAACGAACCGACAGAACTCCACTGGCACACGGAATCCGACGACCTGGCAACCAGCGGTGGTCTGCTCTCGGTGACGTACTTTGACGACACGACGACCAGCACGCAAGTTGCGGAAAGCGATATTGTCGAAGACCAAGCGCGTTATCTGCTCGACGTGGTCGGAATCGACTTTGCAGGCAATGAATCCGAAGCAGTCTCGACATCATTCGGCATCGATCTGACGTCTCCGACGTTGACGGTCAATCCAGTTGATTTGATGACCACTTCGTCGATCACGTTGGCGGGTACGGCAGCCGACGGCAAGGGTTCGGGCGTCGCATTGCTCGAATACCTGCTCGATAGCGCGGAGCCGTGGACCAGCGGCGGCGCGATGAGCGATGCCTCGACCACGGAAGTTCCAACAGCCGTGACGTGGACGTTGCCGCTGACGTTGGACGAGGGCATCACGCAGGTTGATCTGCGTGTGACCGATACGGCAAACAACGTTTCCACCAGCGAAACATTGAATGTGACAGTCGATTTGCAGGCGCCGCAAATCACGGTGATTTCACCGACGGAATCGGCAGGCTGCGAATCGGGTGACATCGATATCGAAGTCGATATTACCGATAACCTGACGGGTGTCGATCCGGATACGGCTCTCTATCGCTTCGACCAGGAAGGCGAGCCGTGGCAGACGCTTCCGCTGACGGCGGGGACGGAGTTCGACGGCACGTACACGTTGACGGTTGATTCGTGGACGTTGATGGACGGACCGGCGGATCTGATGGTGAAAGCCACAGACGAAGCGGGTAATGAAAGCGCTGTCGCGACGGTTGATTTGTGTGTGGATAACGATTATCCGCCGCAAGTACCGACGGGTCTGACGGGAACGTACGTGTCGTTCACCGAAGTGGAAATCACGTGGAACAAGAACACGGATCGCGACTTGTCGCACTACCGCTTGTTCCGCTTGCAGGACGCGGGTTCGACGCAAATCAGCGAATCGCACGCCTACGATAACAATGTTCCAAATACGGCGAACGGTGAACCGTACAATGTGTACATTGACGACGTCGGTTCCGGCAACACGGACCCGGGCGAGTGGTCGTACGCGTTCAAGGCCGTCGATGCGGCAGGCAACGAAAGCGACTTCTCTGAAACGCTCGAAATTCCTGCTCCCGACACGCCGGGTGGGCTGCGTGCCATCGGTAAGAATGCGGAAGTGGACTTGTCGTGGAATCCGGTCGAGGAAGGATTTGTCGAGGGCTACCTGATTTATCGTACGGGAGCCGATGACGACACCTTCACAAGCCACACGACGGTATTGGGCCGCACGAATACAACGTTCACAGACACGAACCTCACGAACGATTCGACGTACAAGTACTATATCCAGGCAATCGACGGTGCGCACAATGCGAGCTTGCGTTCGCACATTGTCGAAGCCACGCCTTCGGCCACGGAAATCACGGTTACCGAATCGATGCAGATTCTGTTCGAGGATCGCATGGGTGTGAATGCCACCAGCCCCGACTGGGACTTCAACGACGTGGGGTGCAAGGTGATCGGTACGTTGAAACTGACTGAAAACAACGGTGAATTCTATGTCTCCGGTGCGTTCATCCGCGTGATTGGCGTGTTCGGTTCCGCGGGCGATCACCATGGCCTTTACATGAGGCTGACGGACTTCAATGGAACCGCCAATTACGACACGGCGTTCTGGGAGTCGACTAACGTGGGTGGATCGCCGAATTCGACATCGACGGGCAATACGTACGATCCGTCGGCTTCTGGCAACGAGAGCAATCCGTCGGTGGCATCGAACAACCGAATCAAACTGTTCACCGATAGCCATCCGTCTTCGAACACCATCAATGGCGATGTGCTTGAGATCGATATGGATGTGAACCAACCGCTGAACAATCCGTTGTCCGGTTTTGACAAGGTGCCTTTCGACGTCTATATGTACAACACGACGAAGTACAACATCGTGCACGTGTACGATCCTTCGACAGGCGAATTCATCGACTCGATGGCGATTGTGCAAAATGACGCCGCGTTGGAAGGCGTGTTGCTCAACGGTGGACTTTTGATTCCGGACCTCGATTTCCCGATTCCGACGGAAGGCCAGAAGTTGTGGAGCAATTATCCGAAACTGATCGATTACATCAAGACCTACCGCACGTCGGATATCAAGAACCGCAACTGGTACGAAAACTAAGGAGCGAGGCGATCATGCGAAGTGAATTACTCGACCGTGGATGGAGAAAGAACATGAATCAACCTCGTATGGCAAAAATGTTAGGAACAATAGCCATTGGGCTGATGTTGGGGTCACCCCGCATCAGCCAGGCGCAACTTGGTTGGCCGCGAGAAACAGGCGGTCTGATCCAATCGACGCCGTTGGCGGTTGATTTAGACAGTGATGGGCGGATGGAAATCATCGTTCCGGCGTTCGACGACAAGCTGTATGTGTATAAGCACGATGGAACGAGTTTCAGCGCAAACTGGCCCAAGACGATGAGCTTTGGCAAAGGAACGATTTCGTCCGTAGCCGTTGGCGACATCGACGGTCAGGCGGGATTGGAAATCGTTATTGTTGGCAATGACAGCAATTACAAAAATGCCAAAATCAAAGTGTACAAAGGCGATTCGAGCGCCGCGCAATTGGGCTCCACCTACTCTCTTTCCAATGCCACGAATGCAACGGGCAAATCCACGGCATGCTTAATCGATTGCTATCGTTATCACAACTCGACTCGTCACGCCGGATTGGAAATTTTAGTGCGCGACGGCGACGGACGCATGCACGTGCTTTATTGGGACGGCACGGGTTTTTCCGAACAATATTACGACGAAACCATCGCTTCATCGGGCGAGGATGCTTTCAAAGACAAGATTGGCAATCAGCCGATTACGCCGTCGGTGTCGGCGGTTTCGCTGGCGAACGAACAGACGTTCATTGTGTCGGCTTCGACAAACGGGCGCATCTATTATTGGAATGTGCAATCGACATCCGGCACACCGTGGTCCGTAACCTGGAGCGGCGATTTTGACGCGGATTCCAATTCCGATCTTGGCTTTTTGAGCTCGCCACTTTTAGCGAAAATCGACGCCGACGATTACTACGACATCGTCGTCGCCGGGCTTGACGGCATGGTCCATGTTTTCGACGGCGAACCCAACGGATCGAATCAACTGACGGGTGACGAACTCTCGGGCTGGCCAAAATCGGCGGGCGCTTCCGGGTTGGAAATTATCGCTTCCCCCGCAGTGGTGGACGTTGACGGCGATGGATCTTACGAAATCTTTGTCGGCAGCGCTGATGACAACGTATATGGCTGGACTTCGACGGGGACGGAGCTGACCGGTTGGCCGGTGAGCACGCGTGGCGATATTTTCGGTTCCATTTCCGCCGCCGAATTGGATGGCGCTGCGGGACTGGAAATCGCGGCAACATCTCTCGATGGACGAATTTATATCTGGCATGCCAACGGGAATGAAATGGCCGAATGGCCCAAACGAATGAACACGCCGATTTATTCTGCTCCCGTTTTGGTGGATATGCATGAAATAGGTCGCCATGCATTGATTACGCCGGGATTCAATGGCGAACTTTACGTTTTCGATCTGCCGGGGAAATCACTCGATACGGCAACTGGCTTTGGTCAGTTCCGTGGGGGAGCGACGCGCACGGGTGTTATCCCCTGATGGGAAAACCATCAGCGCAAAGTGAAGAAGAGAACTGCGGCAGTATCGAAGTTTACAGAAATTGAACGGATGATTTTTTTCAAGGGTGATGTGCGATGATCATGGGTAACAAAGTATTCTTTCGCCGTGTGGCTTGGCTGGTGTTGTTGTTGATTATGCCGGCGATGGTGGGTTTG
>CAZOKZ010000112.1:0-8513 GCA_964580585.1 uncultured Candidatus Sumerlaeota bacterium
GAGCGACTACCACGACGGGCATTCCTTCGTCGATCAACGCAATCGGACCGTGCTTAATCTCGGCGGCTGGCAGGCCCTCGGCGTGAATGTAGCTGATTTCCTTCAGCTTTAACGCGCCTTCGAGCGCCACGGGATAGTTCACTCCGCGGCCCAGATACAGCCAGTTGTGACGCGACGCGAACCGCGCAGCCAATGTCCGCATCTGGTCTTCGACTTTCAACGTTTCGGCCACTTTGTCGGGGATGCGTCCGAGTTCTTCGACCAACGCGGCGGTGCGATCGGGCGACAAATGACGGCGGCGTCCCATGGCGATGGCGATCAAAGCCAGCACGGTGACTTGCGCCGTGAAAGCTTTGGTACTGGCGACGCCAATTTCCGGCCCCGCGTGCAAGTAAACCCCCGCATCGGTTTCACGAGCGATTTGCGACCCCACGACGTTCACCACACCGAACGCAGTGGCGCCCTTCATTTTCACTTCGTGCAACGCGGCCAACGTGTCGGACGTTTCACCCGACTGGCTGATGGCAATGGCAAGCGTGTTTTCTTCGATGATCGGATTGCGATAGCGCAACTCGCTGGCGTACTCCACTTCGGCGGGAATCAGCGCCAGTTCCTCGAACAAATGTTCGCCGACCAACGCCGCGTGCCACGCCGTGCCGCAGCCGAAAAGCAGCACGCGCCGAAACCGTGCTAACTCGCGCTCAAGCCGCGTCAGACCGCCCAACGTCACCGATCCGGTGCGGCTGTCGATACGACCGGCCAACGTGTTGCGCAACGACGACGATTGCTCGTGAATTTCCTTGTGCATGAAGTGCTCGTGACCGTCGAGTTCGATCTGGTCGAACGAAATCTCGAGCGTATCCACGGTGAACTGCACAGGTTTTGCATCGATGGTGCTGACATCGATGCCACCGGGTTCGATGGTGATGATTTCGTTGTCCTGCAAGTAAATGACCTGGCTGGTGTGTTCGATGATGGCGCTGCCATCGGACGCCACGATGAATTCTTTGTCGCCAATACCAACGAGCAGCGGGCTGCCCCGGCGCGCGGCGATCAATTTTTCCGGTTCGTCGGCACAAATCAGCGCAATCCCGAAGGCGCCGCGCGCGTCCTGCAACGTGCGGCGAATGCTGCCCATCAAATCGCCACTTTCCGCATACAAATAACCGATCAACTGCACGAGCGCTTCCGTATCGGTTTCCGTTTGGAACTCGATCCCCTTCGATTCGAGGAACGTGCGCATCGCTGCGTGATTTTCAATAATCCCATTGTGCACGAGCGCGATTTTACCGCTCGCGCTCATGTGCGGGTGAGCGTTCGTTTCGCTGGGTTTGCCGTGCGTGGCCCACCGAGTATGCGCAATGCCCAGCATTCCCGAATGCGGATGGGTTTTCAGCCGGGCTTCCAGGTTGCTGACGCGTCCTACTGCACGGGTCAGGTGCAACTTCCCCTCGTCCACGGTTGCCATACCGGCAGAGTCGTACCCGCGATATTCCAGGCGCTTCAGGCCGTTGAGCAACACACTCTGAGCCTGTTTTTTACCAATAAATCCGACGATACCACACATGGTCTCAATCTCTCCTGGTCAGGTCCGACTCGCGTTTCAGACGGGCGATTCCGAACTCTCTCGCTAACTTGATCGATTTTTTCGGGATGCCCGCAAAGGATGGCAACTCAAGTCTTTGCCGATTTGATCGAAAGTCCGGAACGCGTTTTATTCAGGAAAACGGCCAGGATCGTTCACGACAAACATTGCCAGGACTCGGCGAATCGACTCTAAACGCCTAAAATGACCTGTCAACGCATACACCGGGACGCGAATTATCAGGTCTGCTATCACGACGATACGCAGCAACAGACCTGCCATGGGCCCCAGATGTTTGCCCGAGTACATGAGCAGGCTGCGATACAAACGACGGAACGTGAACTCGGCCCGGCGGCGAGCCGATGTCCCATGATGGTGCGTCAAGCTTACTCCTGGCAAATGCACCACCGCATATCCTTCGTCGCGAATCCGGCGGCACCAATCGGCGTCTTCGCTGTACATGAAATACTCGGGATCGAGCCCGCCGATTTCCTCATAGACACCCCGCGGTACCATCAAACACGCGCCCATTAACCAATCCACCCGAAAGGGCCTGGAGCCAATATTCGATTTGTGCAGAACTTTCTGTAACTTCAGCAACAACGGACTCGCAAACGAATGCGTCCCCCAATACGACCACCAGGATGGCTCGTGATGGTAACTGTGTTGGGGCAGACCGTCGCCATGGAGCAACGTGCACCCCACCGCGCCTGCCTTGGGAAAACGGCGTAAGAATGCCACCATTGCGCGCAACGCATCGGCGTTTGCCTCGCAATCGGGATTCAGCAGGAGCAGAAACGTGCCACGCGCGGCTTCGAGCCCCTGATTGCAGGCAGGGGCAAACCCGATGTTTTTGTCGTTACGGATTAAGCGAATCCACGGAGCCAGCTCGGCAATCCGGTCGGCGGTTCCGTCGCTGGAGTGATTATCGATCGCGATAATTTCGAGCGAAAACGGCAACTCGCGGCGGGTTTCTTCCATTGCGCGAACAAAAACGGGCACGTCGTCGCGCCCGTTCCAAAACACCGTCACAATGGACAGCACCGGCGATGTCTTCTCACCGGCCATTCGTCAGTCGTCCGTCGCATCGTCTTCGTCGTCGTGGCCTTCGAGCCCCGCTGGACGACGGCCCGAAAGCAAACCGCGCTTGGACTTTTCGCTGCAAAAATCCAGGAAATACGCCAGGTCGCCGGGCATTTCCTTGCCCGCCCATTCGGCGCGGACTTCCTCGACGCCGTGCGTCGCCGTCATTCCCGAGCGGAAAATTTTCTTGAACGCGCTCTTGATCGCCAGACGCGCTTCGGGGCCAATGCCTCCACGGCGCATGCCGACAACGTTCACGCCCATCAGATACGACAGCCCACCGCCGCCTTGCGCGGTCAGAAAGGGCGGCACGTCCTGCGTCACACCGGATTGTCCGCCCACCATTGCCATCTTGCCAATGCGCGTAAATTGATGAATCGCAACAAGACCGGAAATAAAAGCACGGTCGCCGATGTGAACGTGGCCGGCCAGCACCGTGCCGTTGGCAATCACCACATTATCGCCCAACACGCAATCGTGCGCCACATGGCCGTTGATCATCAGCATGCAATTGCTGCCGATGATCGTATTGGCTCCCTCGGGAATCGCGCGGTTGACCGTGGAACACTCGCGAAATTCGTTATGATCGCCAATCACCGTTCCGCTTTTTGTTGCCGGATTGAATCCCGTAAATTGAGGATCGCCGCCCAACACCACATGGTAATGCACGCGGTTGTTTTTGCCCAGCCTGGTGTGCGGTCCGAGCACAACGCCCGCCATCAAAACGTTGCCCTCGCCCACTTCGCATTCCTTCTCAATCACCACATTGGGACCAATTTCCACGTTCTCGTGAACACGAGCAGTCGGATGAATTACAGCGGACGGATGAATGGCCATCGAACGGGCACCTGTTTTTTTCGGAAGTAAACAAAACCCAACGGGTTTTTGCTAGGCCCGTGCGGTGGGGGGAGTCAATGCCGCGTTTCATGAACAACAAGGCACAGAAGAAACAAAAGATCACCGCAAAGGCGCGGAGAAAATGAAATAGTCCTTAATCATCCACCGAGTGAATCAAGTTAGCACAACAAAGATTCAAAACTCCGCGCCTCCGCGTCTCTGCGCGAGATTAAAACCTTCTGCGGTTTTCTTTTCATTTCCGTTTTTTCGGACGCGAGACCGTCGCTTCCCGCAGGTACGTTACGCTGGCGGTCTCCGGATCGGCAAATTCGCCGCGCGTGGCTGCTTCCCAACCCAGCACCGCGACCGATTCAGGATGGCAATCCATGCGATCGGGCCGCGCAAAAACTGTTCGGTCCACAGGCCAAGCGTCGCGGTATTCGCGCGCGCCTTCACCCGCCACGAGAACCCGCCCTTGCCATCGCTCAACCAACTCTTCGGGACGACAGGCAAATTCCTCGATGTCCAACGTCCTCAATCGCCCATCCACCACTGGATAAAGCGCCCCGTAAACCTCGCCCTGGCGCGCGTTCAGCATCGGCGCCACGGCTTCGACCGCTTCGCCCGCGAACGCCCGGTGCGCAAGCGCTGCGAGGGGCGAAACGAGCACCAACGGCGGCGTCCCGCTCTCGCAAAGCGCTTTGCCAAGCGTCATCCCGACTCGCACACCCGTGAATGACCCTGGGCCACGCGAAACGGCCACAGCGCCAAGATCGGCAAACTCCATTCCAAGTTCACCCATCGCCAACTCGACAGCAGGCAAAATCATCCGGCTGTGGGCCCGCGACGAGTTAATCGTCTGAGACGCCAGAATGCGTTCGCCGTCAAAAAAAGCCACGCCTCCACTTGGGCTGCACGTTTCAATCCCCAACACAATCATTGGCAAACCGCTCCTCGCGCGGTCATCGCCACGCGCAAATGCAACGTTCCCGGTCCAAACGCGAACGCCACCCGGCGCGTATCGCAAAGGGCCTCGCGTTCGATACGAATATCCGTCCGGCGCTCGGTGGGCAACTCGTCGTCGAACAACTCGGCCCACTCGATGGCCAGAACAGCCTTCTGAGTGACGCGCTCGAAAAATCCGGTGGATTCCAAATCGCCCGCATCTTCGAGCCGATAGAAATCCCAATGTTGGAAGGGCAAACGACCGGTCGAATACTCGCGACACAAGGTGTATGAGGGACTCGGGATCGCCCCCTCGATGCCCAGCCCACGCGCCATGCCGCGCACCATTGCCGTCTTGCCCGCGCCAAGCGGTCCCGCAAGCGCGAACATGTCGCCCGGTCGCACGGTTTCGCCCAACACCCACCCCAGTCGCGCGGTGTCGTCTTCGGTTGGAGCCTCGTACGTCCTTTCGCGCGCACATGCTCGCGCGCCCCACCACCCAGTCGGCTCAAGCGCGCGGGTTTGCGCCTCGATGGCTTTGCCTTCCGGCACCGGCTGAGTCAGCGGGCCCCATAGCGGCGGCACCTCGACATCGCGTAGCGGCAGGTAAACGAACGGTCTTTCACAAATTCTAGGGTGAGGTAGGCTAAACCCTTGTTCCTCAATGGTTTCCTCTCCGCAGAACAACACGTCGAGATCGATCAGGCGGGGTCCCCAACGACGTTCGATTTTTTTGCCCAGACGTGCTTCGATGCGCTGTGTCGCAGCCAGCAATTCGTGCGCGTTGCGCGTGGTCTGGCCCGAAACCACTGCGTTCAAAAACGCTGGCTGGTCCGTGTCGCCCCACGGATCGCTTTCGTACACGCGAGAGAGCGCGCGGATCTCCACGTCATCGAGGGCATCGAGTAGCGCCACCGCACGGTCGAGGTTTTCCGCACGCCCCCCCAGATTACTGCCCAAGGCGATAGCAAAAGGTTGGGACAAGGAAGAAGCTCCGAAGGCGATACCGAGAAATCAAACGAGCACAAAAACGTCTTTGTCCGTCTTGTAGAGCATTTGGAACATTTCGTCATCGTTGACCTGAAACTCGGGCTGCTCAGAGAAGAGACGGGCGATGACTTCGACCCGACGAGCAAGCACGGGAAACTCGCGCACCTTGCAGGCCAAAACTAAATCCTCGGCTGCCTCGCCCGTGCGGAAAAACTGTTCCCACTTGTCATCGGCAGCTTTGAAACGGGGATTTTTCAACTCGTCGGTCAAACGGCGATGCTCGCTTTGAAAACGCGTCTGCCAGAACGGGTCGAGCTGAAGCAGCATGGCGTATTCGATGATCCGGCGGCTGTAGCTGCGCGCTGCGATTTCCGTGTAAACCGACGTAAGCAGCAAAAACGCTCGCGAACAACCGTCGCGCACCAGATCCATTTCGTCGAAATGTTCGGCCATGCCGTATTGATGCATGCGATTCAAATACGCGCGGGCTTCGTTGGCGCCTTCGTCAATCGAGCCCAACTGAATCAACTGCTCGGCCCAATCGACCTGGATCGGGTGAAAGGACAGGGGGAACGATTCGATAAACCGCGCGAGCAAATCGCCCGCCACCGGGCATTCGGCACCGTGAGCAACGCTGGCGCACCACGCGGAAAAATCCTCTTCCTCGCGGTAGTCCTCGAACGCTTGCGAGAGCGTATGATCGAGCGGCCGGGTTTCCTGCTGCTCCAGATACGTCTCGATCATTTGAATGTATTCGTCTTTGCTCCGGATATGCATGGGCCACATAAAGTGTTGGATACACCTCTCTCGTCTGTTGAAAATAGTTTTGCCACGGCCCGGGCGGAGAAAACAATCCGATTTTCACAAAAGCGCGTAAGTCTAAATACGATAGCCTTTTATCCCACTAAAAACAGGTCCACCGGAATATATTGGACCTGGATTCAGGAATCGGCTGTCTCGTGTTTTTCCCTTTTTCGATACGATACACAACTGCGTCCAGATTGCCCCTTGTTCGTTTGGTACAGGAATCGCACTTTCCTCTCGTGACGGCTGGCTGGCTGGGCGAAACTGGCGCAAAGCGAAACAGTCACGCGAAATCCCGCTTGTTTCCTGGGTCGATTTTGGCAAAAATAATGTCATTCTCACCAGGGAGCTGCAACCATGAGCGAACCCAAGCGCAATGTAGGCTTGCGTACGCTTCAGCGCGCGCTCGGAGGGATGACAGATCCTTTCAGCGCGTTGAACCGTCCGATGTATTCACCGGCGGGCCAACCATGGGTGCCCCCAGCCGATGTAATTGACAGTCCCACGCATATCGTCATCCGGATGGAAGTCCCCGGAGTCGATCGCCGCGAGCTGTCCATCATGCAGGAAGGGCGCTTGATCATCGTCGAAGGCGAACGTGTGCGTCCGCCGGGCGAGGAACACCAGGCCTCCCTGCTGATGATGGAAATCCAATATGGGCCGTTCGGGCGGGTGTTCGAGTTGCCCGAATATGTGAACGTCGAAGACATCCAGGCGGTTTATCGGCAGGGATTTCTCACCATCAGGATTCGTAAATCTCCGACGCCGCCGCATTGCGTAAATTTCATCAGGATCAACATTCAGGAGTCATCGTGACTAACGATACGGAAAACACCATTACCCCGCTCTCCTCGCAGGACTCGATTCCTTTTCCCGATAATGTTCCGGTTTTGTTGTCAAACGATCCGGTCGTGTTTCCCCATATGATCGCACCGATTGTGATCCGCGGTGAAATTCCTCGACTCGTTGTAGATGAAGTCATCAAAGGCAACCGATTGATTGGGATTTTCCCGACGAAGTCCGACGAGGTCGAAGAACACTCCGAGGAAAACGACGGAACCGGCGAACATTTCAAAAACGAAGACTTCTTTCCAACGGGCACATTATGCTCGGTGCTTCGGATGTTAAAAATCCCCGATGGCACCGTGCGTCTGTTGGTTCATGGCATCACCCGCGTATCGTTCAAGGGCCTGATTCAAACAAAACCCTACCCCACGGCCAACATTAGCCGATTGCTGGAAATCGAAACCGAAGACGTCGAGGTCGAAGCGCTCAAGAAGCAGATGATCGAAAGCCTGCAAACGGCGATCTCGCTGGCAAACATGCCCGAGGACCTCGCCGTTGCCGCCATCAACGTCGAAGAGGGCGGCAAGCTGGCCGATCTGGTGGCGAGCAATATCAATTTGCGCCCACGCGATCTGCGCGAAGTGCTCGCCGAGGTGGATACCAAGAAGCGCCTGACCCGCGTGTTCGAACTCCTGAGCCGCGAAGTGCGCGTGATGGAAATCGGCAATAACATTTCTGAACAAGTGCGCGACAGCGTCGATAAAAGTCAGCGCGAGTTTTTTCTGCGCGAGCAAATCCGCGTCATGCAAAACGAACTCGGCGAGTCCGATCCGCACGAGCGCGAAATGGCGGAGATGCGCGAACGGCTCGATAAAAAAGCTATGCCCGATCACGCCCGCCAAGTCGCCGAACGCGAATTGGGGCGCCTGATTCATCTGCAGCCCGCTGCCGCTGAATACAGCGTTATCCGCACGTATCTGGAGTGGATTCTCGATCTGCCGTGGGTGGAAACGACGGACGATCATCTCGACATCGACCGCGCCGCACGCGTCCTCGACGAGGACCACTACGGTCTGCAAAAAGTCAAAGAACGCATTCTGGAATTCCTGGCGGTGATTCGCCTGAAGCAAGGAAACCTCAAGGGCCCGATCCTGTGCTTCGTGGGGCCACCCGGGGTGGGAAAAACCAGCCTGGGGCGTTCGATTGCGCGCGCCACGGGGCGGAATTTCACGCGGTTTTCTCTCGGCGGCATGCGTGACGAGGCCGAAATTCGCGGCCATCGACGCACGTACATCGGCGCAATGCCCGGGCGAATTATCAAGGCGCTCAAGGACTGCGGCACAGTCAATCCGCTGATCATGCTGGACGAAATCGACAAACTCGGAGCAGACTTCCGGGGCGACCCGGCCTCGGCGCTGCTCGAAGTTCTCGACCCTGAACAAAACGACACGTTCAACGATCACTACATGGATATGCCCGTCGA
>CAZOKZ010000113.1:0-8184 GCA_964580585.1 uncultured Candidatus Sumerlaeota bacterium
ACACGCAACCCGGGGCAGGACCATTGCTGATCCGAATACCAACCTTGGCCCGGAAGCCACTTCCTTCGATCACGGCGAACTGGTCGTTTTGAACATCGAGCGCTGCTGCATCGCGTGGATTCATTTCCAGAAACGGCTTGGGAAGCAGAATCTGCGCGATCGATGCCCGGTCATTCAAATAACCGCGACCCGAAACGTGGGCTCCCCATGTCAGAACTAACTCGCCGTTACCACTGCTGAATTCAGTGCGACCCGAAACGGCTTCTGCCGAAACCGGAGAAACGGTCGCCGCCGCCCGAATATGCAAACCGTCTTTACGGTAATTGCCAGGGTTATAATCGACCGAGCGGTTACGCGCGCCGCCCGCGTCGTGAATCTTCTGATAATGCGCCGCGTTGCTACCGCCTTCCAACTCCAGATCTTTCAATGTCACAGCAGAAGCGGACGCCAATTGCTTGCGCGTCTGGGTCCAGATTGCATCAATCGAATCGCCACCGAAATTCTCGGCACCCAACTCGCGTCCCAAAGCCGTAAGAATCTTCCAAACCGGTTGGCTATCGCCCATTGGCTCGATAGCTTGCTTGAGCAACGCGATGTTACCCTCGATATCGGTGTACGTACCGGTTCGCTCCAGATTGCTCGCCGTCGCCAATACGACCTGAGCCAATTGCGAGTACTGGGTTTCAAACAAATCTGCCACGATCAGTGTGTCGAGCTTCTTTAGGGCGGAAACCACACGTTCCTGATTCGGCAAGCTGGCCAGCGAATCCGCCCCCAGCATCAGCAGGCCCTTGATCCGGCCATCTTCGATTGCTGAAATCAAATTCGACGCCGAAACGCCTTGATCTTGCGGTTCGACATTCAGCGCATTGAGCCCGACGGCGTTGCGATCGCGAACGACGGGCAAATATCCCCAACTCTCGCCCAACGCCACGCGCAGGTTGATTGCCTGGGGAACTTCTTCCGGCGCATAAAGCCCGGCAAAATCTTCCAACGTATGAACGATTAAACCACGGCCTGCGGATTTCAACAAATCGAGCAGGCTCTTAACTTCGTCTTCCGTCTTGTTAAACAATTCGCTCAACTTCGCCGTATCGCCCGATGCAAGCGCGTTCAACACGCCCGCCGTAAAACCGGGTTGGTTATGATAACGGTTTTCGGAATGCTTGCTCAGGTAATCGTCGTGGTGATGGCCCAGCATCACGATGGTTTTACCCATCCGGCGGCCCAGTTCCTGAATCTGAAGCGCCACGATAGGCGACTGGTGAACCAAATTGCCATTCACCACAACCACCACATCTGGCGTGGCTTCCAAATCGCCGTCCGCCTGTTCGAGCGCCAGGCTCACCGCATCGGCGGCTTCGGCGCTTGTGTACGAAAAACGCCAGTCAATCGAATCGGTCTTGAGGACATTGCGTGCAAGTTTTGCAGCTAACAGGCCTTCTTCGTTCGTCAGACGCGCGCTGGCGGCAATCGCTACTGCGTCGTTGCCAAACTTCTCGCCCACTGCCTTCAGACTTTGCGCTGCAGCGCGAATAGCCTCGTCGTAAGAAGTTTGGACCAAGCGGTCTGCGCGTCGAACCAGGGATTCGTCCTGGCGGCTTTCGTGCTTCGAGTAATCCGCCGCAAACCGGCCCTGATTACAGATAAATTCTTCGGTGTCTTCGTTGATCGTAAATTGCCCGTGACGCTGGCGCGAAGGTGGCGTCGTGCGGTAGAGCAACTCATTACGCGTCCAGGAGGTGATCTTGCACCCGGAGGAGCACTGGTCGCAGGTCGATTGCGTTTGTTTCAGTTCCCACGAACGGGCCTTGAAGCGGAATTCCTTGTTTGTCAAACAACCCACCGGGCAAAGGTCGATTACGTTGCCCGAGTAAATGTTCGATACTGGACCTTGCCCAAACGTGCCGATGTAGTTGCCTTCGCCGCGATCGAACACACCCATGACGTGCTCGCCGCCGACCTCGTCGCAAAAACGCACGCAACGCGTACACATGATACAGCGATTGCGCTCGATATCGATGAGCGGATCGGCTTGCGGTTTAACAAACTTACGTTTTTTGTCTGCCATACGGGTGTGCGACGTGCCATAATCCATGCTGTAACGCTGAAGTTGGCATTCGCCCCCACGATCGCAGATCGGGCAATCCAGCGGGTGGTTCACCAGCAGGAACTCCATCATCCATTCCTGGCTGGTTTTGGCCTGCTCGCTGTTCGTGCGGATCACCATGCCCGGCGTCACCTGCGTCTGGCAGCCAATCACCGGTTTCGGGACTTTCTCGACCTCCACGAGGCACAGGCGGCAGTTGCCCGCGATGCTGAGCGCCGGGTGCCAGCAATAGTGCGGCACATAGACGTCCTCGCGATGGCAAACTTCCATAATCGTCTCGCCCTTGCGCGCCTGTACATCATTGCCATTGAGGTTGATCGAAAAGATGTCCTCCTCGGGCGCGTTTTCAAGAGCGCGGCGAATATCCTTGGCCGGATTCGAGTACCCGATGGTTGCGCCCGTTCCAGGAGCGGCACCAGTGGTGATGTTTTTCGCCATCGTGAGAAAATCCTTTATCTGAAAAAGTCCAAGCTTTTGAGTTTCAGTTGTTTACAACTTACAGAATCGGCATTTTTTCGAGCGGGAACGTCTCGTTGACGAACTGGCTGTTTGCCATCCAGGAACGACGTTCGTTGTACGGGCAGCAGCCCTTCTCGATGTGCTCGACGAATTCGTCGCGGAACTGATGGATGGCCGAACCAACCGGCCAGGCTGCCGCATCGCCCAGTGCGCAAATCGACTTGCCGCTGATCATGCCGCTACCGGGCTTGCCTTCGCCCGCGAGCGAAAACAGCGTGTCGAGGTCTTCCTTTGTGCCACCGCCCTTCTCGATGCGGCGCACAATCTTGTGCATCCAAGCCGAACCCTCGCGGCACGGCGTGCATTGACCGCAAGATTCGTGGTGGTAGAAGTGCGAGAGGTTCGAGAGCGCCCAAACCGGACAAACGGTGTGATCGCAAACCATGACCGCAGACGACCCGAGCATCGACCCCGCTGCTGCCACGCCTTCGTGACTCATTGGGATATCGATCTGGTCGGGCTTCAACCACGGCACCGACGACCCGCCAGGAATGACGAACTTCAGGTCGTGATCGTTGCGAATACCACCGCAAATATCGTAAATGAGTTCTTTGAGCGTCACCGTCGGCGGCAGTTCGTACACGCCGGGCTTCTTGATGTGACCCGAAACCGAGTACAACCGCACGCCGGTCGTGCGCTCGTGGACGAATTGCTTAAACCACTCGGCACCGTTCTTCAAGATGTACGGCACATCGACGATAGTTTCCACATTATTGATAATCGTGGGCTTACCATACAAACCCGAAACAGCCGGGAAGGGCGGTTTCAGCTTCGGATAACCACGATAACCTTCAAGGCTCGTCACCAATGCCGTTTCTTCACCGCAGATGTAAGCACCGGCACCCCGATGCACGACGAGATCGACGTTTTTGCCCTCGACGCCAAAGATATTCTTGCCCAGGAACCCCGCCGCGTAAGCCTCGTCCACGGCTTGCTGAAGCACTTTGGCTCCTTTATAATACTCGCCGCGAATGTAGATAAACGCCTGCTCGGATTCGAGTGCGATGCAGCTACAAATGATGCCTTCGATCAACGTATGCGGGCGTTGCTCCATCAACGGGCGGTCCTTGCACGTGCCCGGTTCCGATTCGTCCGCATTCACGCACAGGTAACGTGGGAAAACGCCCTTGGGCAGGAAACTCCACTTCATGCCCGTCGGGAAACCCGCGCCGCCACGACCGCGCAAGCCGGATTCCTTGACGACTGCAATGATCTCTTCCGGAGTACGGTTCAGTGTCGCGCGCGCGACTTCGTACCCGCCCTTCTGGCGATAGGCATCGAACCATTCGGTCTCGTTCTTTTCGATCTCGGGAAGGAGTACCCGTTCAACGACTTCTGGCATGAAGAAACTCCTGATATTCTAACAAAAACTGCTCTTATTATTCAAGTTACTTGCATTCAGCGAGAATCTGCTCCAAGCTTTCCGGAGTCAGATTACCCTTCAGATCCTCGCCCACCAACATTGCGGGCGCCATCGAGCAAGCGCCGATGCATTCAACGAATTCCAGCGAGAAGCGGCCATCTTCGGTGACCTTGTTTTTCTCGATACCGTGTTTTTCTTTCAGGTAATCAGCCACTTCCATCGACCCGCAGATCGCGCAGGCCAGCGTGTCGCATAGAGCAAGGTGCGTGCGGCCTGTGGGTTTTTGCTGAAACATCGTGTAGAAGGACACGACCTCGTAAACTTCTGCGGTCGTGGAGCCAACGATTTCGGCAACTTCCTGCATGGCTTGCTGCGAGACCCAGCCTTCCTGCTTCTGAACCATCCAGAGCAAGGGCAACATGACCGAGCGTCGGCCCGGGTATTTCTCGATCAGCTTTTCGATTTCTTCGGTTCGATCTTTCAGGATTTCCAGCATTTCGCCCTGTTTTCCCATCGATGATCTGAATTCAAAAAGTTGAGATCACTCAACTTGTGCTTTCTTTCACTTGCTCGTTGAGCATTTCATCGTCGTCATCCGGATCGTAAACCAAATGAGACAGAAACGCGAATATTCCAATCCCAATCACGGCAAACGGCGAGACAAGCAGTAAAAAACCGCCGTACTCCTGGCGCAACGCCGCGTCGCCGTATATCACCCAAAACGCCGTCCCCAATCCGATCAGCATTCCCGCCGCCGTCGCCATGTTCCAGATAAACTTGCGCCGGGCAATTTTCCCCGAGGAGCACACAATCCCTTCGATTGCCTGATGCAACACGAGGAACAGGATGGCTGCGGGAATCAGCCACAGCACGTCCAGGGATTTGGCGAGTTCAACGGGGGGCAATGCGTTGAGGCTCCTGGAGTTAGCGATCCACCTCGCCCATCACGGGGTCGAGGCTGGCGATGATGGCCACGACATCGGCCAGCAACGCGCCGCGCGACATATCGTCGAGCGCCTGCAAATTCGTAAAGCTTGGGCTGCGAATACCAAGACGATAGGCTTTCGATCCACCGTCCGCTTTCAGATAAAAACCCAATTCACCCTTGGGTGCTTCGATCGAGTGGTAAACCTCGCCGGGCGGCACCTTGAAACCTTCGGATGCCAGCAGGAAGTGATGGATCAGGTCCTCCATCGACTTCTTGACGTTTTCCTTGGGCGGGAAAATTACCTTCGGGTTGTCGATGTTCATGGGTTCATTGGCGTGGCGTTCCAGCAAATCGAGTACTTGGTAGCAGATTTTCCACGATTCGCGGATTTCTTTCATACGAACCAGGTAGCGAGCAAAACAATCGCCTTCGGTTTCGCAGGCCACTTCCCAATCGACTTCCTCATACGCCAGATAAGGCGTGTCGCGACGAATGTCCCAATCGATGCCCGAGCCGCGAAGCGACGGACCGGTCAAGCCCCACTGGATGGCTTCTTCGCCCGACATTTTACCAATGCCGACCGTGCGCTGGATGAAAATCTCGTTTTCATTCAGCATGCCTTCCATTTCGTCCTGGGTCTTGATGTAATTATCCAGGAATTCGCGCACGCGTTTGCGCCATTCGGGATAATCGGGACGGGCAACACCGCCAACGCGCATGTAAGAAACGGTGAAGCGCGCCCCGGCGATGAATTCGAAGATATCGTAAATTTTCTCGCGCTGGGTGAAGCCCCACATGAAGACCGTCATGGCGCCCAGTTCGAGCGCGCCCGTTCCGATAGCCAGCAGGTGAGCCGAAATACGCGCCAATTCGCATAACAACGTGCGCAGGTATTTGCACCGGGGGGTAATTTCGATTCCGAGCGCTTTTTCCACCGTCATGACGTAACCGGTGTTATTGCTCATCGGAGCCAGATAATCCATCCGGTCCGTGTACGGAATGAATTGGTGGTACGTTTTGAACTCGGCGTGTTTTTCTTTCGCGCGATGCAAGTAGCCGAGAATTGTTTTCGTGCTGGTAACCGTTTCGCCGTCCAATTCGAGGATCACGCGCAACACACCGTGGGTCGAAGGGTGCTGCGGGCCCATGTTAATGGTCATCGCCTCAAGATTGGAGTACGTTTGTTCAACGGTGCGAGTCGCCATAGATCATTCAGTCCTGAGTACCGGGTCGAAAGGTTTGGGGGTCTGCCTTATCGCCTTATGATCGAATCAGATGTCCGATTTCTGTTCGCGAATGCGGGGGATCAAGTCCTTGGGTTCGCCTGCATGCGGATCGGTTGCGCGCTTGAAGTAAAAACTCTTCACACCACCCAGCGGGAAGTCCTTGCGAAGCGGATGGCCTTCCCAATCGTCCGGCATCAAGATGCGGCGCAGGTCAGGATGACCCTTGAAAATGATTCCGTACATATCGAAGGTTTCGCGCTCGTGGAAATTCGCTGTCTTCCACACGCCAAACACCGTATCGATGGTCGGATCGTCTTCGGGAACAGCGGCACGCACGCGCAGACGATGCGTCTTGGGAATCGAGTATAGGTGATATACCACATCGAAACGCACGTCGCGCCCCAATGCGATGTAGTCCACCGCCGTCACGTGGCTCAGGAAATTGAACTGAAAATCCGGATCATCGCGTAGCATTGTCATCAGAGGAATGATCACCTTGCGATCGGCGACCAACGTCAACTCGCCGCGATACTCGATCAATTCTTTGATGGCATCGCCGAAATGTTCCCGCAACTTATTGGTGAGAAGCTGCTGGAGTTTTTCAAGATCGAGGGCCATAAGTGGCAGATTCCTTTTCAAGCAGTCGAAAAATCAGGGGGTACGCCTCTTACTGGAAGAGGTACACCGGCTCCTGGCGGATTTTCTTCTGAAGTTGCATGATGCCGTAAATGAGCGCTTCGGGACGCGGCGGGCAACCGGGCACATAAATGTCAACCGGGACGACTTCGTCCACGCCTTGGAGCACGCTGTAGATATTGTACATGCCGCCACAGGACGAGCAGGCACCCATCGCGATCACCCATTTAGGTTCGGTCATCTGGTCGTAAATACGACGGACGACAGGGGCCATTTTCTTGGTCACTGTACCAGCCACGATCATCAGGTCTGCCTGACGAGGCGAAGGACGGAAAACTTCCGAACCGAAACGCGAAAGATCGTAACGCGAAGCGGCCGTACCCATCATTTCGATGGCGCAGCACGAAAGTCCCATCATCACCGGCCAGATGGAGTTGCGACGGCAGTAGCCGATCGCTTCGCTCAACGTTTTGGTCAGCGCATTTTCCGGCGCTTGCAACGTCAGCATATCCGACTGAGGCGCGTTTTGATCGGGGGATTGGACGATTACGTCCATGTCAACGCTCCTTTCTTCCACTCATAAAGCAAGCCAATGAGCAGGATCACCATATAGATTCCCATCAGGATCATCGCAAAAGGCATGTAACCCGGAACGGCGGCGTTCTGGCGCACAGACAAGGCCCAGGCGATAATATAAATCACTTCCATGTCGAACAGCAGGAAGAGCAAGGCGACGAGGTAGAAGCGAACGTTGACTTGGGATCGGGCGCTGCCGATAGTCGGCACACCGCATTCATAAGGTTCGAGTTTGACGTCCGTCGGCTTGCGATTTCCAAGAAACCAACTGAGAATCAGGTTGGAGACAGCGAAACCAAGCGCGATCACCAACATGATCACAACGGGCAAATAGGCCTCGTTGATCGGTGTCGCCGCAAGAAATTGGAGTGGAGTCATAGTATCCGTTTCTTCCAAAAGGGGGCACCTTGTGAACGAATTCACAAAGTGGCTGCGCAGAGTTCGCGTGATAGAATAGAGCCAGATGCGTGCCGTCAACCGGAAACCCCTTGTTCGGCCCCTTCTGATGGACTTAATTTATCCGTATTTGCACGCAAGCCCTCCAAGTTCTCCCATTCCGTGTTTCAAACCCCTTGATTGCACGCCCTTGTAGTGTTCAGGATGATGCCATCATGACGAAAGAGGGGAACCCCACCGCGTGGATTCCAGCCAGATTACGCCTTCCACCGCTGCGCCATCCGAGGAAATTCAATCCTCGGTGGATAATAACAGCCATGTGCGGCGGACGTTTCGAGCCATCGCCCAGTTTCCCTTTCGCGGTATGGGGGCTTCTGTTTTTTCGCGCTCGACCGCAAGTTTGGCTTTGGCGGGGTTGCTCGTAGCGATC
>CAZOKZ010000114.1:0-8101 GCA_964580585.1 uncultured Candidatus Sumerlaeota bacterium
GACCTGATCACGAAGATATTTCAGAACTTAGTCAGAAATACCAAAAGAAAAATTCAAACGATGCATTTCACGCATGGTATCCCGAGTCAGCATTTAAGATCCCGCGAAGCATCGGCATTCTCATCTGTCAACGCTCAAATGTTTGGTGGGATACAAAATCTCGAAAGGAATTTCTTCGGGTACTTTGGATATTTCTTTTGGCCCTTGTGATTGCAAGTGTTGCAATAGGCATCTATTTGTCATTTTCGACAGGAGAAACTATATTGTTATTGTTTGTTCCAATGTGGCCGCTTTATGATGTCCTGATTAGAGAAATCAAAACCCAAGTATCGATTTACAAAAGTGGTAATGAATTGCGAGATAGTATAACCCAACATTGTCACACCATAGATGGTTCTAAAGACCCAGAATCCATTGATGATGAACAATTGCGTATTATTCAAGACAAAATACTTAAAAGACGCATGACTTCAAACATCATTCCCAATATTTTGTATAAGTATAACCGAGACGAGTATGAATCGCAGATGCAAGAGGCTGCCGCTGAAATCGCTAAACCGTTTTTAGTAAATGGTCAGTAAGGGATTGATGACTACAAGGAACTGTGTGACAAATGTTTCAAATTGTAACATTTGAGCCGTCGCCCCGGACGGGAAAAAGAAGCGGGGCGGCGTCGGCCATGGTACACTACACGCCGCCCCGGATTTCATGAGCCGGGAAAAAACGGGAAAGCCCGCAAGGTGGCAGGGCGGAGTGGATCGGCTCACGGCGGGCAGGAATCGGGGGATGATTCCTGCGGGTGAGCGTGGATAGGAATGGCGGCGCGGGGCAACGGGAATCCGCGCCGATGTGGTGTGTTTGGGTTTGTTGTTAGTTGGTAAAAATAACCCGCCCCCCCAGGCATGAGGAATTTGGCCTGGGGGCGGTATGATTGGATTGTGTGGCAGTGGTTCAAAAAACAGAAGTGAGGACACGAACGCCTCGATAATCTTGCGCTAGGCAGGATATAAAATGGCGTTAGGATTTCAGCGCGACTTCATAACGTTTTGCCAATTCGCGCAATTGGCGAACTTGGTTGGGCAGTTGAAATCGCTCGGCTTCCCGCATGGCGGCTTGCAGCAGGTTGTCGCCTTCGGGACGAACGTTTTGTGTGAGTAGGTTTTCTGCCGCCACACCCAAACTCATGATACGCGCGATGATATGTTCGCTGGGCTGGGAAGATAGCAGTTGAGTGATTTGCTTCGGCGATTGCTTGCCCGCCAGTCTTGTTTCTTCTATTTGCGCGATGCGCAATCCTTCAGTGTTGTTTGATTTTTCCGCGAATACCTTGCTCTGCCGGATGGCCCACTGGGCTTTTTGCGTTTCACCCAAATGGCGCAGGGTGCCTGCCAACCCGCGATATGCGCCAACCAAATGAAAGTGCGCTTTGGGCGATTCCCAGGCGTTGAGAAAATCAATTTCCTGCTCGAAATAGATTTGAGCGTCCTGATAATGACCTTCGATATGATAGGTGCCCGCAATTTGATCGAGCAGATAAGCCACGTCGTCATACAGCCGATGACGTTGAGCAATCTTGAGCGCGGTTTGCGCCATGGCGCGGGCTTGCCCGGTATTGCCCCGGTTTTTGTTGATAGTTGCCAAAATACGGTACGCGGTCACTTGTTGTGCCGGGTCTTTCACGGCGGACGGATCGCCCAGGCGTTGGCGAATCAAATCAATGACTGCCGGGATGTAAAATCCATACTGGGCAATCAGGTCATAGGTTTTCAGTTCAAGGGGGTCGAGGGTAGGCATGGTGATGGATGACAAACGCGGCGGGGTGGTGAGTTTTTCCACCGCCGCGTCCCGGCTGGGCACAAAGACCGGAAACGCCGGAATTAAACGATATGGGCCACGGGTGATTTTGCCGTATTCTATAAGGTGAAACCAGGGTTGGCCGTCGTAGCGCGAGATTTCTTTCCCGACACTTTGCGGTTGTTGCCGCCACAAATAGACACGCTGGGCAATTTCTTCGCGCTCCACCCACCCGTCGGTGCCGTCGGTACGGCGAAGCGCCAGATATGCCAACAGCCAAAATTGTTTAGGCGTTAGCGACTGACCGCCGGATGTACATTTTTGAGTAGTGAGATCAAAAGAAAGCTGAGTTTCCATGGCTTAACGCCGGTTTGTGAATTGTGTGAAACATTTTGACCAAACAGCCAACCATGCTATGATGAGCCATCTCTTGTTGCACACGCAAGGAGGCAGTCACGGTCATGGCAAAATCAACATTCAAATTACAAGCGGTTCGCCTCACGCATCGCACCTCGCACAAGGCCGGTATTTTAATGCTGGTGGTGGCAGTTGCGTTGCTTGGCGCGGTATGGTCGGCAACCAACCGTCAATCGGTCGAGATGCTGTTTACTTTTTCCATTGTAACGAAATAGCGAGGTTATGTCTACGCGGTTGTGGTCATATTCTTTTTAACGCGCGAGATTATTTTTTGCCTTCCAGCGACTTAAGAAGATCGGTGAGGCGGCATCCAAGGGAATGCGCTAGCCGGAGCGCCACGTCGAGGGTGGGGCGGCGCTGACCGCTTTCGAGCAGGGAGAGGTACGAGCGGTCGATGCCTGCCATTTTGGCGAGCTTCTCCTGGGATAGGCCCTGCTCGTGCCGAAGCTCGACGAATTGCGCGATGACCTGATCGACGATTTTTTCCGAGTCATTTTTCATACCCCGTAGCGTATCGGGGTTGACATGCCAAGTAAACGTGACTAAAGTCACAACGAAGTTTGAGAAGCGTTCGGGCTCAGTACCCAGCCTGCCGCAGAATTGCCGAAGCGTCGGTTTCCAGGGCCTCGGCAATGCGAATCAGGCAAAACACGGTCAGGTTGACTTGGCCGCGTTCGACGCGACCGATCCAGTTGCGGTGGAAGCGCGTGAGAGCGGCGAGTTCGGTTTGCGAGATGGCTTTTTGCTCGCGCAAGTCCCGAATTTTGGCCCCGAGTTTGACGGCATAGTCGTTGGCACTGCTTGAGTTGGGCATCGGTGTTCTCCGGTTTCCGAGAAATTAAGAACACGATAGTGTGCAATTTGGCTTGCGTGAAGAACATTATGCTGTTCAGTATATGTGCAGGCGAACACGGAAGGAGGCTGGCGGCCTCTCACAGCCCAGCGTCGATGAGCAGTTGAGAGGAAGTTGTGTCGAGTCCTTCGGCGACGCGAATCAGGCTCAGGATGGTGATGTTGCGTTCGGCGCGTTCGATGCCGCCGATGTAGTTGCGGTGGAGTTTGGTGCGGCCCGCCAGTTCGTCCTGGGAAACTCCAAGGGCTTTACGGCGGTCTCGGATGACATGGCCGAGGCGGACCATGCTGTCGGGCTTTTTCGGGCTGCTGGGCATGAGCGTTCTCCAATTTTTTGATCGAAGAACACTCATAGTGGTTATTTTTGCTTGCGTATAGAACGCTATGAGTGTGATTTTGCTCCGGTAGTGACGACAAACTTCTTTTTTTATGGAGGCCGAGATGAACGGGAAGTTCTCGGTTGTGGGTAGAGCTTATGCTTTTACCAGCCTGTTGATCACGTTGTTGGCTGTTGGCTGCACGCAGCAACCACCTGCCAAAAAGACGGCTGCTGAGAAGGCCGCGAGTCATTCGCTGGCGCCTGCACCAACGCTAACGCAGAGCCCAGTGCCGGAACCGACTCAAACCCCGACGGAAACGAAAGCGGTTCCAGCCAAGAAGCAAAAGCGCCCCGAGATTTTTACGGCCAAGTATTTCGGCACTGAAGTCGTAAGAGGGTATAGTTCATATCACAAGCCAACGATCTACGCCGTGTTGTTGCCGCAAGACGGTGAGGCGTATCCACTCCTGGAAAAACACCCGGAGCACTTGCGAATTTGTATTCGACTCACCGATGAAGTGCTCGACAACTTGGATTTGGAAAAAACTGTTAAAGACGGCAAAATCTATTCTCTAAGCAAAAACGTCGATATTCAGTATGCTGAAATTGAAAGTTTTGATGGTTACCATGAGACGTTGACTGGCCTGGACCCGTATGATTTGGAAGCCGAGCGCGAAACGATAGTCGCCAAAATCAAAGAATACCGGAGAAGTGTAGTTGAAGAAGCACGTCGGGCGTACAAACCTATGGTGCTCAAAGCATATTTTGCCGTGCGCGAATCGAATTACAATCTCAAAGAGCGCACACTAACCTTCCGCTTGGCGGTTCCCGAACCAGATAGAACAAGATACTATGTTGATAACCTTGGCACGGGACATTATTGGTATGAAAGCGAGGAAGGTGGACACTATCTTTGCACCGTTCAATGCAGCCTGCCGCTTGATCGCGCTAAAGCATTTTTTGCACAAGGTGTCGAACAAGATGGGGACACGCTTCGCGTTGGCTTTGTTGACATCATATTCAATCCAAATCAACATTTGCTTTTTCAAAATGATCGAATGTTTGAATGGCCGTTGATACAGTTTCCTGGTTTTCATGGATTCGTCATTGCGATGGACGATTTTGAAAAAGGAGCCAAGAAACGAGGTACGCCAACGGTCGATCAGATTATCAATCAAAGCTCGATTGAAGATTTCATCATTATGGTAACGCCCAGTAAATTCTTCGACGAATCGGAAGAGCAGCCGAAAACCGAGAGCGGTTCGTGACATACATACTTCAAACTGGAGCAAAACATGAACACCGAAATTAAAAAGCGCAGCATCACGTTTGGTGTGGCGGTTGGCCTGTTGAGTTTACTGTGTTCGCCGTTTGTAGGAACGTTGGCGGGGTGCTGTCCCATTGGAGCGCTCATTAACATTGTGCCGGTGGTGTTTTCCGCCCTTTTGGCCGGAGAACTTGCCGCGATGTTTTTGGACTGGAGTCAAATTCCTCACGAACAAGCCATGTCGGCTGGCGTGCGATGCGGCGCGTTGACCGGGCTAATTGCTTCGGCGATTTCGGCCACCGCGACGTTTCTGATCGCGTTGGTGGTGGGCGGCAGCTTTTGGACAGGCATGAGTGCGGAAATTGGCCGCCGTCCCGATGGAAGCACCGACACCGAAGCCATGACCTCTTTAGTGGGGAGTAATATTGGCGGTAATTTGCTCATCGCGGTAGTGTCGTTATTTCCTGGCGTGATTGCCGGAATTATCGGTGGGGTAATTGGCGCGGCGTTCAAAAAGCCGTCGCGTTCATAAGGGCAGGTTCGTACCGGTGAAGGTTGAAAACGGAACATTCGAGTGCATAGCTGGCACGGTAATTCTGGTGTTGTGCAACACACTTTGTTTTGCAATCGCCTTGGAAGTTGCGGCCTTTCATCTCTTTAGCCCGTTTGTGGTTATCAACGTTGAGCACCTGCTTGGACCCATTTGCCATCACCTTTTTGAGCGCTCGTTTGATTTCCACGGCGAGCAGTTTCCGGTGTGTGCGCGTTGCACGGGATTGTATGTGGGGTGGGTAGTGGGAACGCTTTTCAACTTCTTAACCAAGCCATTCGATCTCAATACCGTGCAACGGCAAAGACTGATGTTCTCGGTGACTGTATGGCTGCTTGCCAATATTTGTGCGTTGCTGGAAAAGTTCGGAATCATGGCAACATCTAACTTAGTGCGGTTTTTCCTCGGACTCCCCTTGGGAATCGTGCCGGGCTTTTGGTTGTCAAACATCGGGAGAGGACTGTTGGCTGTTTCTCAATCTTGCCAGCACAATACCATCCCAGCCTGTGGACAACCAGAGGCATGAACTTGCCGTTTTGGCCTCGTTTCGCCACCTTGCGCCGATTTTCCAAACACATATAATAACAACTAAGGGGGCTTGAAGCTATCTATGTTAACTTGGTTATCTAAGTACAAGAGAAGGGGCGGCTTTCTCTTTTTTTGTTGGACAATTTTGGCAAATTTTGAACTCGTTTGGGTTTTTTCCTGGCGGGTTTTTGTTTTGCTTTAATTATTTTGGGTACTAGGCCAAAGCGGCATATTTTCCCTCCTTTGACCAATTGAGTTATCCCCGTACACTGAAACTGCTAACTCATAACAGTGACAATCTATGGAGGGAAGATCACTGCCTCATTACATTCGCACGCATCGCAAGCGCGCGGGGCTGAGTCAAAAAGATTTGGCGTATTTGCTCGGGTGCAAAACCGGCGCAAAGGTATCGCGCTACGAGCGGTTCCTGCGCATGCCAACATTGCGAAGCGCCATTGCGTGCTCGACGATTTGCAACGTGCAAATCGAGCACTTGTTCGCCGGGCTGTATGACGAACTGGTGGACGACATTCGCACGTCGGCGGGCGAACTGCTCGCGCGGCAAAACGGAGACGACCTGCTCAACGAACCGAAGCAGGAATTGCTCCGGTCCTTATCCATGATCGACGCGTCGCAACATTTGCGAATGCGGCTGGAGGGCTTTGCGCATGACGGAGCGTTTGCTTGCCCTTGATCCGAATTCGCGCGGGTTTGGTTACGTGGTTTTCGAGGGTCCAAAGCGGCTTGTTGACTGGGGGCTCAAGCATGTGGGGACGGAGAACAAAAACGCACGAACGGTGCGAGAAATAAGGCGATTGGTCGAATTTTCCAAGCCTGACGTGCTGGTTCTCGAAGACGTTTCGCTGCTCGATTGCAGGCTCCGCAGGCGCATTCGAGAACTCATTACCACCGTGTTTCAAGAAGCTGTCAACTGGCCCGTGCGCGTCGTTCCAATTTCGCGCCAGCGCGTGTACGCACTGCTGGGGACGGAGCAGGAAGCGACAAAATACGAGGCGGCCATTTGGCTGGCGACTCATTACCGCGAACTTACGCCGCTGCTACCAGCAAAGCGCCGTTCGTGGGAAAACGAACACCCACGATTCAGTATTTTCGACGCCGCCACGCTGGCGATAGGATACTATCATCAAACTAACGTATTAACATTCGACCATGAAAAAGAAAACACCGACCAAAATCCTGGCGCTTGATCCGGGAACGCGCCACCTGGGCGTGGCATTTCTGGAAGGTTTGCGCCCCGTGCATCTGAGCGTGCGCACGATCACGAATCGCACCTCAAACAAAAGTATATTAACAGAGGGTATTAACATTGTGCGCCGTTGCTTGAAAGATTTTCAACCGGACGTGCTCGCCGTCGAAAAAACTTTCTTTGGTAAAAGCCCGAACGTGGCGTTGCTCAATGTGTTCTCCAAAGAAATCGTCAAGGCTGGTCACCGCGCCCGCGTGCCGATGGTGCGCCTCGCGCCCACCACCATTCGCAAACGTCTTTGCGGAAACGGCCACGCCAACAAACGCGAAGTAGCCCGTGTGCTCGTTGCGCGTTATCCTGAGTTGCGCGTGTTTTTGACGCAGGATCGTAAATGGAAGGAACGTTATCATAGCAATATGTTCGACGCGTTGGCGCTCGGCGTCGTGGTGGCGAAAGAATAGTTAATATACTTTGCGCCGGTGGTGGGATGTTCCGGCTGCCTGCTGTTTGTTGTTACAGACACGGGCCGCCGGTTATCATCCCACCCCACAACAAAAGGAGGGCGCACCATGAACGCCCCAACCACGCAAAACACCCCGAAAACACTGCCCCAGCAAGCTGCCGTCGACCAATCAAGGGACGGAGCAATCGACCGCGTTGCAACCTGGGTTGAAGAATCCCACGAGGGCAACGAAACCGCCTTTCGCCACGTCCACGCCGAATGGCTCAAACAGTGCCAACCCATCGACACCATGCTCGACGCGCTGCAAACCGCCGAGCAAGAATGTGCCGACATCATCATCGATCCACGCGAAGTATATTTCGACGGGAGCAACGTATTAATCGACAACCAGCACTACGATTGCACCGAACACGGCCTCAACATGCTGGCGAATTGGTACGGGGTGCCTCGCGCCGCCGCCCGGCAACTGGCGGGCGAAAACGGTCATCCGCATCTTTTCGAACAATACTTTACATGGCGGCGCGAAGAACTTCCCACGCCCAAACATCGTTTGAAAATTCGTCTGCGCGGCACCACGATTCGCGCCGTGTTCAGTGAAAAATACCGCGAAATCAGCAACGCTTGGTTGATGGAAACTTTCCATCGCATCATCCCCGAAGGACTCGTTTCGCACTTTCGCGGGGACGGAGACACGATGAGCGGCA
>CAZOKZ010000115.1:0-7021 GCA_964580585.1 uncultured Candidatus Sumerlaeota bacterium
TATCCACGCGATACCAGTCCTCGTCCTCGAGCACCAGCCCCGTCACATCCTGATCATTCGGAACCGCGGTGGCGGCTAAGACGTCGTTGATGCCATTATTCGGTTCGTAGGAATCGTCGCTACCGCCATTTTCGGCTTGGTTCACGGTAAAGGTTTCACCCGCAGCGGTGATCGTGCCGGCGCGAGCCGCGCCTGCATTGGCCGCAACCGAGAACGAAACCGTGTCCGTGCCCGAGCCGCTTTCGCCGTCGGTGATCGTGATCCAACCGTCATTGGAAACCGCCGTCCAGGGGCAGCCACCTTGCGTTTGGACGTCGAAGCTATCGCTTCCGCCACCCGCAGGCATATTCACGCTCGAAGCGGACAATTGATAGGTGCAGCTTTGTGTTTGGTTCACAGCGCCGGGTGTCGGGTAATCGGCATCCACGCCACTGGTCGGGTTCCAATCGGCTGCTGCATTCGTGTCGGCGCTCGTCATCGAGCGAGCCAGCGAATGACCCAGCGTGTCGCTGGCGGGACCAGCGACCGTGCCCGTAAACGTCGTTCCAGCCGGAATCGAGCGAGCGAAATCGCTCGCGGGCGAGTCCGTCATGTCGCGCCATGCAACGTAGTCTTTGCCAATGCCATAAACGTCAACCAACGCTGCGCTGCCACCACGGCTTTCATCCCAGGGAATGTTGAAGCCTGCGTAGAGCGTTCCTGTCGGAGGCGCTCCAGGAGGAGTGGCGCCACCTTCGTCCGAAATAATCAGGTAATCGCCAGCCGGGATGCTCGCGCCGTTCGGGAATACGAAATCGCGGCGCACGTTACCCGAATCGCGCATCGTCAGAACCCAGTTTTCCAGGTCAACTGCCGCGCCCGTCGGATTATACAGTTCGATTTGATCGGGAGCACCCACGATGATTTCGTTCAGCAGAATGTTGGCGCTCTGAGGAATGCCGACCATCTGCTCGATGGTTTGCGTTTGATCGAATGTATTGCTCGAGTTTTCCGGCAGGGTATTCGGGCTCGGGAAACCGTCGTCGCTCGATGTGCCCGCCGCCAAACGAATGTTCAACGGGTTGGGGTTGCCGAGTACGCTGAGCGGAATCTTCATCTCGAAGGCATCCGGGCCAGCGATGGTCGTGCCGGGTGCCGCCGGAACCGTTGCGATGTCGCTGTCATAGGCAACACTGATGCCGCCTTGATATTCAAACAGGTTGAAGCTCTTGTCGCCCGTGGATTTTGCCGTGCCGTCCGTGCCCAGCGTATAACCATAGGCAATGTTGGAGGCTGTCATGCCAACGACAGTATCCACGCCCAGTCCTGCGCTGACCAGCGCCGAATCGAGGACGAAACGCGCACTGCTGATGTCGGTACGCAATCCGTCGGTGGTGTCATTCAGGTCGCCATCAATGTCGGTGGCGCCCTGGCCGGAACCGGCATTGGAATCGATCCACAGGAAAGAAGCGTTGTCGGCGTTAGCTTCGTCGATACCGAACATATCGCCGCGCAACGCCACATAAAGAGCGTCATCGCGAATTGCTGCGCGCAGTTCGGTCAGCGTGCCATCTGCGCCGAAGTCTGTCGGGTTCGCAGCGCCCGTACCACCATCGGCGGCAGAGGTTGTCAGAACAGGCAGAGCCAAAACGTCTTCTGCCTCGCCGTCGATATTCAACGAAGGCAATGGTTCGGGGTCTTGAAGGCCCGTGATCGTCAGTTCAGAGGTGACTTCCGTCGGGATACCGGTTCCGTTCGGGCCTGTGTAGGCCACAACTTTCACCGTGTGGGTTCCGTTGCTTGCGACCACTGCGTCGGGAGCAATCACGTCGGCAACGTTGTAGCTGCCAACCGGCTTGCTGGTGCTGAAGACACCCGGGGTCGGAGAATTGTAAGTTGCCAGAAGGTAATTTTGTCCGTTTACGTTCACAAAAACCTGGGCGAATTTGGCAAGGCTATCGTCAAACGTACCCGCCACATCTACCTGTGTGGGATTATTGACCGTTTCGCCTGGAGGAGCCGGTTCCGTGATTGTTACGGCAGGGCCCTGAACGCTTGTGGGGACATTTGTCAGCACCACGGTGTTCGACGGCGACCCCGGGGTGGATGCCAAGGTTGCCGATGCCGTGAAGTTGTGCTGTCCATGCGAATAACTGCGCCAGACAAACCGGAATTCGTCGAAATCATCCGATGGGTTTTGGTCGTCTTGCACCAAAATACCCACCGGAGGCAGCAAACCGGCGTTATACGGAACGGCGGCGATTGGCGCGCCGCCATCAATGGTCAACGACACAGAATAATCGCCGTTGTCGAACGATACCGGGCCGCCGGGAACCGTTTGCGTGTTGACCCGGATGACGACTTCTTCCGGCATGGCTGCCGAGTTGACCGTCGCGGGGAATGTGTCGAACGTTACGGCATTCGAGGCTGGATTCGAGTCGATGCCCAATGCGATTTCCGGGAACGAAGCTGCAACATCGACGTCGATATTGCCAAAGCGCGTAATGGAGTAGTTGCCGGTTTCTTCCAGACAAACCGCTGTCAACTCCATCAAGCCGTCGGTCAGGTTTTCCAGCAACAGACGCCATTCGCGGCGATCCTGTTGGTAAGCTTTGTTCGAGCTGTCGAGCATATTCAGAATATCTTGATCCGACGCCCCAGGCGAAACGTTTCTCAAGATATGCACCGAATTTGCTGTATGGTCTGTCGTGAAAACGACTTCGTAGGTTGTTGAGGTAATATCCGAAACGCCCGATTGGCCAGGATAGTTCATTGCAACCATCGGTGTTGTGCGATCAAGCAACACCACCGTGCGGTCGATATCCATGACGGGAGGACCACCGGCCAGGCGCTGCAGGAATGTCACAGTGGTGATATAGTGGTAGCCGTCTTCCAGACCCGTTGCGTTAATGCTGGCCGAGTACGTACCCGAGCCGCCGCCCGCTGTGGGGGAGGAGTTCGGGAAAGATTCAAAACCGGCAAACTCGCCATGCGCATTCACATTTGAGTCGCCGTCGATGTCCATGCCGCCCGCATCGAGTTTGATCAACGCGTTGTCATCGATCGGTCCGGCTGCAACTTGCAACGTGACATCGATCGTATTACCCGTGACCACATGCAGCGGTGTCAAACGGCGGGTACCTTCGGGAACCTTGTCCACCGGATCTGGGCCGATGAGCGCTGTTTCGTTGGTGATCGTGACCGAAGCGCGCGGGGCTTCGGGGCCATAAATAACATAGCCTTGGCCATGCAGGCTGCCACCCGTTGAGTTACGTGGGACGCGAATGGTCACTTGACCGCTGCCATCGACGGTGACGGTGTCGAAAATGTCGTTTGTGGGATCAACCCAGGCAGCCGTTGCTGTGCCCGTCAGTTCCGTCAGCACGGTGCCCGCCGGGAAAGCGGTCTGGATCGTGCGCGAATCGTACCCATCGGCGCCACTATCGTTGATGCCGATGATACATGAATTTTCGCGTTCGTACAAATAAACGTCTGCATCGATCCAACGCGTAAATTGCGTGCCGCGCATATATTCGCGGTTCAACTGGACCGCGGTGGTGATTACATTGCCGTAGTTACCGATCGCGTCGCCGCGTCCGTCTTTCGGGAAATCGCGGCCGTCGCCGAATTCTTTGGCGTTGTAATAAACCACCGGGTAACCCGCGCGCGTCAGAACGTGCATTTGCGCCAGGTTGCCGAAACCGTTGAAGAACCCGCCGCCATAGTTATCGTGCGTCGTGGCAAACATCACGCCGCGAGTACCGTCGTTCGCATTACCGTCCACACCGTCGAAGGATGCGAATTCAAGCTGACGCATGTCGCCAAAACCACCGCCGTCGAACACGCCTTGCAAAGCGAAGAAGAGCGGGAAGTCCAACACGTCGCGGTTACCATAACCGTCTTTGCGAACGTAGGAGTTCAACAGGCCAAAGTCCCCGTCGAGCGCTTCGCCGAAGCTGAACGGTGTATATTTCGATCCGTCAATCGGGTTGGTGCCCAAATTATACAGCGTCGGATCGTAGTAGTCATTAAAGTAGAACGTGGGAATATGCTTCAATGCGTCGATGCGGAAACCATCGACACCGTGAACTTCTGCCAGCCATTGGCAATAACGATTCAGAATACCCGTTGCGTTTTCCTGAACCGGATCGCCTTGCATCAGGTTTGCCGTGTTGAACGGGTGACGACCGTTTGCAATGGGAAGGTCCAAATCCGGATACAACATCCGGTTTGACTCTTTCGCCGTTTCATTCGGAATCGGATTAGGCGACCCCGGAATCGGGTGGCGTGTGAAGACGTGGTTTTTTTCCTGGGCGATATCGATCAAGCCTGCCAGACGCCCGTTTAATTCGCCACCTTCAAAGGCACCGTGGAAATCGCCGTCGATGTCGCTGCCCAACGTGGTAACGAATCCGGGATAACCACCATGCGCCTCGAAATCCGGTGTGTTTTGGTCGCGGAAACCGTTGTGGTTGAGAATCGTATCGACGATCAAGCCGATGCCCGCGCGATCGAACTCGTCCGAAACCCGGACGAATCCCTGCTCCGTACCATAAAGCGTACGGTCATAACCGTTTCCAAGGAAGAAACGGTCGAATACGTCATAACCAACCGAAAAACCACCGCTATCCGCTTTCCCCGGAGGCGGTACCCATACCGATGAATAGCCTGCCGTATATACATCGGGCATACGGCGCTCCATCGTCTGCCAACTACATTCGAAATATTGCAAAATTACGTCTCCCGCCTGGACGGCGGTTGCTCCAGCGACGGACAACATTGTTGCCAACGCGCCGCAGCACAGTGTCTTGCTCAAGGCAAACTTCCTGCACCCCTTTTCCATAGATACAATTCCTTTGTGAGTTGTAAGTAAGTGACGTTGGCAAGAGGGTTCCAAGCGCCTTACTTATTTCAAATGGTGAAATAAGAATCCGACTATCGCGAATTCAAATTTTTATGCTCGGCAACGTTACGGCCAAACCCGGTCCAATCAAGGTGAAAAACTTTGTTTTCCCATGCTGTAAAAATGGCAATTTCTCGATTGCATTTCAAAATATTTGCAACTACAACATGCTGTTACCTGAAAAACTTGCAAATGCGGGTAGATTTTCAACGCTCTGGTTTTGTAAGTTCTTTGTTTTGAGTGTACAATGCAGGTGGCCCTCGCAAATTCCACTCGTGGTTGATGGCTCTCGGTTTCGGTTTGTTCAATTGTGGCGACGATAATAAATTTTATTACTTTGTGAAAAAAAACACAATTCACACCTCCCTATATCATAGGAGACCAAACGCGAATTGTCAAGACCATCGGGCATTTCCCCCTTGGCGCGCTTCGACTGTTCGGTGTCTCATGCCCAAATCACCCCATTTGAGGTTCCAACGAGAGGCTCCAGTTGTCCGTTCAAATCCATTCATTCCGTCTTGAAGCCCGCTTTGGGGCCGCCGAGGTGTTTCGCGCGCTCAAGTACGTTTGCGATCACGACAATCAGCGCGAGTACGATCCCGCCTTCGGGTTCGATTGGATTAAGAACCGCCTTGCAATTACGGCAAACTCGCCGGAAGGCGTTGAAATTTGCCTGCGTCATTTTTTGGAGCAAATCGACAAATTGGGGGGTAGCCGCGAAAGTTTCCTGCCTGGGCCGGTACAGGAAACCGATGGACGATGGACCCAACCCATTGGCGTGGTTGTGCTGGACGCCGCGACATTCGGCGAAATGATCGGACGCACGCTGGTCGATTTAGGCATGCGCGGGATCAAGGTCCTCGATTCCGCCGATTGCTGCCGGGTGATGGTTCGCATCACCCGAGTCAACCCGCCCGTGGATTATAAGGTCCTGATCCAGGAGTTCCCGTTGCCGCCGTACATCAAATTGGTGGATGAGGGATTGGCGGAGGAAAAACCCGCACCGAAACCACCGTCCACCTCTCGTAAGTCGAAAAAGAAAAAACGGAAATAATCGCCATGCCGATTGCTTTAGCCCGAATCGTTCGCCGTTTTCTTTGCGTGCCGCCCCGTTGCGCGATTCGGTTTTACGTGAACTATCGTCTTGGACAGCTTCTTGGATTCAACCGCCGCGTCAAATGGCCGGTGCATTTTACTTCGACGGTTCATCACGCTGAACGTGTGCGCCTGGGGCGCGAAACGTACCCAGGCGATTCGCCGAATTGTTATATTAACGCCATGAACGGTATCGTGGTGGGGGATCGGTGCAATCTGGCGCCGGGCGTTGGCCTGATCAGCGCCAACCACGACGTGCACGCGAACGACCGCTGGATAAAAGCCCCGCCGATTCGTCTCGGAGCCGATTGCTGGGTGGGTATGAACGCCGTGATTTTACCCGGCGTGACGCTCGGCCCGCACACCATTGTCGGCGCCGGAGCCGTCGTGACAAAAAGCTTTCCCGACGGCCATTGCGTGATCGCCGGAAATCCCGCGCGCGAAATTCGAAAGTTGGGTGCTCAAAAGGAAGCAAAGCAATGAAGCTGAGTTTGCCGTGAACGGCCGTTAGATATATTGGGGGAGGAGTTCATGGTTGCTGTCCCCCTTTACCCAACCTTTGGCATTGCATTATCATGAATGTTCGCACTGTATCCTTTAGTCATTTTGTAATGAATCTGGACTCCAGTTCTTCAGAAAGCCTTGCGTTCAATGCCTTGCAATTA
Organism: uncultured Candidatus Sumerlaeota bacterium; assembly: GCA_964580585.1. GTDB lineage: Bacteria > Sumerlaeota > Sumerlaeia > SLMS01 > JAHLLQ01 > CAZOKZ01. Next base: position 6,643 of record CAZOKZ010000115.1, read on the forward strand.
TCAAGTATACAATCATTAAATTTAACCTTATCAAGATGCGCCTTGTTGAATAAGCACTTTTCAAACCTAATATTATTAAATACAGATCGCGCTAGACCGGAACTTTGGAAATTACAAGATACAAAACTACAGTTTTCAAAATAAACAGGCGTGCCTGGTAAATGCTTGAATGAGCAGTTCTTGAACTTGCAATTCCAGAAATAGGAAAAACGAAAAGATGAATAATCAAATTTCGAATATTCAAAAGATGAATCTGAGAAATAACCACAAAATATCTCACTTTTAAAAGATGACTCTGAAAATCGACAATTCTTATACCAACATCGCATTCCAGCGGGTTTTGCAGCTTCCCAATCTACTTCTGAAAAGATTATGCCAC
>CAZOKZ010000116.1:0-6479 GCA_964580585.1 uncultured Candidatus Sumerlaeota bacterium
ACGTAATAACAACGGTTTAGAGCGGGGTCCGAAAAAGTTTACCGGACACTACTGATACGCGAAGGAAACGAAGGATTACAGCGAACTGCTGCCATTCGCATACGATCCCACGAATGGAACAGAGAGTTCCGGCGATCTACTTGTTTTGAGTTGGGAATATTGGTTTGGATCCTATGGTTTCCCTCAGCCCTTCATCAGCGACTGAATTTCCACGGCGAAATCTTGCAGGTCGTGGAACTGTTTATAGACGGACGCGAATCGCACGTAGGCGACGTGATCGACGTTTTTCAGGTTCTTCAGGATAATCTTGCCGATCAGTTCGGTGGGGACTTCACGGTCGGTGAGGTTGAGGAGTTCGCGTTCGACTTCGCCGACGATTTTGTCGATCTGCACCGCCGAGACGGGGCGTTTTTCACACGCGCGTTCGATGCCTTCGCGCACTTTTTTCAACTGGAACGGCTCGCGGCTGGCATCGCGTTTGACGACGATCATTTCGACCTTCTCGACGTACTCGAACGTGGTGAATCGACGCTCGCACGCCTGGCATTCGCGCCGCCGACGTACACTGTCGCCCGAAGCGCTGGGGCGCGAGTTTACTACCCGGGTGTCGGGAGAGCCGCAATATGGGCAATTCATCGCGGGTTACCGTCCTTTGTGCCGAAAAATCGTCCTGAATTCCGTTTTGCGCGAATGGAAAAATTTGGGGGCGAACCAATGTTCGCCCCCGGGGTCAGTCATCAAATGTGTTTGCTCACGACCGACTGGAGCTGGCTTTTCGGAACCGCGCCGTTGATGCGTTCGGTTTCTTCGCCGCCTTTGAACAGCACGAACGTCGGAATGGCCGACACACCGTATTCGCCAGCGGCGCCGGGGCATTCATCGACATCGACTTTGACGACTTTGATTTTGCCGCCGTTGTCTTTGGCCAGTTCTTCGACAATGGGGGCCATGCGCAGGCACGGTCCGCACCATGTGGCCCAGAAGTCCACCAGCACGGGGACATCGGATTGCAAAACTTCCTGCTCGAACGTTGCATCGCTCAGGTCAAGTACACCTTCTGCCATGATCATCATCCTTTTTGGTCAACATGTGGTTGAAATGTGGAAACTCGACGGCCCGGCGTCAAGGCTTTGCCGCCGCCTTGACGCTCGGTTTGCCGAATCCGCTCATCTGATCGAAGATTATGCAGGGGGAGTGCCAGTTTGCAGGGTGTGAAATAGTACACACCAGAAATTCCCACTTCCCGAAGGTGCGGGAGGTAGTTCTCGATCGGTTGATGCGAGAATTATAGCGACTAGTTTCGTCGCCCGCCCGGTTGGAAACGCGGAGGCATGGGGGGCATGCGTCCGCCGGGCTGGTTCATTCCCCCCCCAGGTCTGGGGAAGGCGTTCTGAATGCTCGCCAATCCTCTCAGGGCTGTCCAGCGATCCCATTCGGCTTCGTATTTATCTAATAACTCGGGTTGGTCGACGAGTTGAGATTTGAAACTTGTCCAGTAGCGTGAAACATCGCGATGCCCGGTGATATCCATGTACAGGACGCAATTGAACTGGTCTTCCAAGCTTTTGGGCGGTACTTTCAACGCTGCCAATTCAATGATGCGTCCGCGTTCCATGGGGGGAATGCCCACTTGGAAGTCGCGTACAATTGGTTCCTCGTCACCTACCTGGAATTTCATCGTTTTGTCGTTGATTTCGAGCACCTTGATATCGATGCCTTTCAGCAACGTCATCTCGAAGGGAACTTGAGTGGACCAATACTTCATGGTGCGCTTTTCCAGGTCGTCAAGTTTCTGCAATCGGTCGATCATTTCCCGGGCGATGACAGCGTCATCACCGGAAAGGTTTCGACGTTGCGCAACGAGTTCCAACTCCGTTTTAGCGGCGATCCAATTCAAGTCCACGACATAATTCGCCACCTCGGATGCGTCCTGCAAAAACTCTCCGGTTTCACGAATTTCCGTGATGGCGTTCAAAATCGGGGCTGCTCGATTGATTGGCGTATTGTTCGCCATGGCAATTTGTTGATCATCAAGTGAGGGCGGGGCGTCCGTCGGTGGCGGGGGAGCAGCGGTGGGCAAGGGGGTGGGCGTTGCTGAAGGATCAGTATTGGAATTGAGAGCAGTTTGCCCAGAGGCGGCTTGCGTAATGGGTTCGATCGGATCGATTGGACGCGGGTCGCGTCCGTTGAATACCGCGAGCGCCACGATGCCGATCATCAATATTCCACCGAGTCCGGCACATGCATAGGCGATGGTTTTCCACGGTATTGGGGCAGAGGGTTTGGCGACCGGCGCCGGGCTGGCTCCTCTGCATACGGCGAGTAAATTGTCCAGCTCGGCTATTAATTCGTCGTAGGAAGCGTATCGGTCGTCGCGTTTTTTCGCCAACATACGTTTCAGCAGGCGCATCACCCCGCCATCGAGCAGTTCGCTTACTTCCTCGGGCTCGGGAATTTCCGCCTGCGCGTGTTGCATCATCACGGCAAGAGGAGTTTCCGCATGATAGGGGGCCTTGCCGGTCAGCATCGCAAACAGCGTGCAGCCCAGCGAATAAATATCGGCGCGAAAATCCACTTTCTCGCCCATGCCTTGCTCGGGCGCCATGTAGGATGGCGAACCTACGATGGAATCGGTCGTGGTCAGGGCATGATCGACATCCAGACGTTTGGCGAGACCGAAATCGGCGACCTTGATGGTACCGTCTTTCAACACCAGCAGGTTGCCTGGCTTGATGTCGCGGTGCAAAATGTGATTGGCAAAGGCAAAGCGGAGCGCAACGGCGGCTTGGCGAGTGATTTCCAGCGCTTGCTCGACAGGAAACGGACCACGTTCGGCGAGCACGGTTCGCAAATCCGAGCCGTCCACATACTCGAAGGCAATGAATAGACCGTTTGGGTCCTGACCGAAGGCGTACACCGAAACGATATTCGGATGGTTGAGGCGGGCCACCGCCTGGGCCTCGGTTTTCAACCGCTCGACGGCAATCGGATTGCTCGCCAGTTCCGGGTTCATCACCTTGATGGCAGCAAGACGTTGCAATCCTTCGTCGAAACCTAAAAAGACGACACCCATACCGCCTCGGCCCAACATTCGCCGAATTGTGTATCCGCCCATTTTTTCTGTCTGATTTCCTCGAGCGGTAGGAGGCATGCGTGGCGGGGGAGGCAGCGTGCTCTTGGTGCCCGAACCCGAGTACGTTGGAGCCGAAACCGAATCGGCGAGCGAATCCTGAGAAGAATCCACCATGCGTGTGGATTCACACATTTCACTCTGATCGTGCTCGGACTTATCGGGGGTAAATCCGGCAGAAGGCGGGGGAAAATCGGGCTGAGTCATTGCTGGATGGCGATCAATCGGCGTGGATTGTTCTCTTTCTATCAGTCTCGCTTTTTCCAAAGCAAGAAGTGTGTGCATATTCAGGTTTAAAAAGACAAGTTTATTGGAAACCGTCCAAATCCTTGAATGTTGATTTTATTGAACTTCAAATAAATCGACTCACTCTGAGTCAGTCGGGCTTCAGGCGGGTGAACCAATTTCGACCGCCGTGTTCCAAATGGAGCCCCTTGCCGCCTTCTCTCCGATTCGAGACCGTATCGTATTTACAAGCGCAACTTGCGTCTGCAATGAGGATTTCACCCTTGATTTCGTGAACAAAGGGAACTTTACTCGGGTGTTAGAATGTCTATAAAATGGTATGAATGATTTGTCGCATCACTGGAAGGAAATTCCCCATGTTTTCCAACAAGTTTTTGATTAGCATTACCACAATGGGTTTCGCCATCTTAACCAATTTTCTCCCTGCCTACGAGTTTCGGGTTTCCGACCACGCCTTTGGATTTCCCATCAAGCAAATTTCACTCGTTGGCAGTTTTAATAGCTGGAGCGGCGAAGCCAACAAAATGGTCCACGAAGGTTCGGAATTCGTATCCGACATCTTTCTGAAGGACGGTCAATATGAATACAAATTATTCATCATCGGAGAAGACGGGAAAGATCACTGGTTACTCGACCCCAATTGTAACAATTATACACAGGACGGCAATGGGGGGTTCAACAATGCGCTTTGGATTGAAGACAATCAGTCGGTGAAACCGGAAGGTTTTGAAGTATTCGAATGGACGGCATCCAACGCAAAAACAGTTTTTATTACCGGTACGTTCAACGATTGGAATCTCGAATACATGCCGTTGTTGAAGGAAGACGATGGTGTGTTTCGTTGCCGCATTAATTTGCCGCGCCCCATCACATACAAGTATTTCGTCGATGACGAATGGCAAGCCGAGCAAGCAGGTGAAGGCATTACCTTTGACGAAGAATTTAACAATCTACGCCCCACATGGGAAGCCATTAAATCGACAAACAACCCTCGTGCGAACACAATAAAGGACGAGACAAAAAATTCGAGCCCGAAAAAACCTGATTGGGCTGCTTACAGTTTAATTGGAGTGGAAAAAGAAGTCGAAAAATCCGGGAGTGTCATGGTTTATGCCCGTTCTCAAAATTATCCCGGGTGTAAAATTTTTGAAAAAGAAGTCCTCCTGCATCCCGATACGCAAGACTTGCTCGAGGGACGGACAATCTTTTTTCTCAACGTTAAAAAGGACGAAACGACATACCTGCCCACTGATTTGACCATCTATCGCGTACCGACTCTGGCATACCGCAAAGGAAAAGGCCCGTGGGAATATCTGGTAATCACGGACAAAGTTCGACCCGATGAAATCTATGAGTTCTTGAAGAAGAAGTGACCTGATAATTTACCAAATTACAATCGAGGGACGGAGTTATTTGCTCCGTCCCTTTTTTGTTTCAACTACCAGCACGCTGAACCACGCGTTTTTCTTTAAACCGGGAAATAAGGTAAACAGCACGCCGTCGATTACTCCGAATATTTTTTCCGCCAAGCGCATCAACGTAACGTTTGGTATCGCAAAGTGAAACACACTCGCCAAAAATCCCGTAAAGTAAAAGGGACGGAGTCGCGCGTGTGCGTCGCGATGTTGACGTTTGACTCCTTTTGCAACGATGGCGAATTCCTCGTGGCGAAAATACGTGGTGATGTCCTGCCAGATTTTCGGTGCGAATAATCGTCGATACAAATTCACGAACGGATTGCGTCGCATGGGTTCGATGAAGGCCGCTTTGCCGTTGCGCGCCAAAACGCGTCCGCATTCGCCGGACGTTGGCGCCAGGTCCGTGTGGATCAAGACGCTTTTCGTGAACACGCGATCGATGCTACCTGTCGCAAAAGGCAACGCCTCGCCGCTTCCTACCACGAAATAAATATGGTCGCCCAGCCCCATCCGTTGCACGAATCGCGAGGCGACTTTCAAACGTTCGACGCTCAGATCGCAAATCACCACCCGGGCGCCTCGCCGGGCGAACAACGTCGCCGCCAGCGCCAGCCCGCCGCCCAAATCCATCACCCAACGATCGCGCAACGGCTCGAACCGGTCCATGGTCCATCGCACATCTGCCGTTTCGTAAAGGGCTGTTTCGCGTTCGGCGTCCAGGTCACCCTCGCCCGATTGCAAATTACGTGCGTCGAGCGTTTGATTCCAATGATCGCGATTGCGCGCCCATCGATCTTTTTCTTGCTCGCCCTTTTGGGGCATGTTCTTCTCTTGCAGAGACGAGGGGCGGCGTGTCAAAATTGCTTCTCCAAATACTGAATAGATTTGATTTAGAAAACTAACAACAGGCTCCAGGGACCAGGGAAACGAACAGATGGCTTACAGGGACTACAAAAACTTCTTCGATCGTGAACTTTCATGGCTGGCGTTCAACCGCCGAGTCCTCGAGGAGGCGCTCGATCCAAAGACGCCACTTTTCGAGCGCTTGAAATTTTGCGCCATCGTCGCAACCAACCTCGATGAGTTTTTCATGGTTCGCCTCAGCGGTGTGCAAGAACAGATCCGCTCGAAAATCCGAATCAAGTCCTCGGCCGGCCTTTCGCCCATGGAACAATATAGCCTCATGCATCAGGAAGCGCATCGGCAATTCGACGCGCTCTATAAGTGTTTCCGCGAGCAATTGGTACCCGCGCTGGAAAAACAACGAATCACGATCACCCATCCGCGCAGTCTCTCTCGTAAGCTGCGCAAGGAACTGCAAGAGCGTTTCGACCGTGAATTTTACCCGGTCTTGACGCCCCTCGCCGTGGATTCGGGGCATCCGTTTCCACGCCTGCGCGGATTATCGCGCAACTTGATTGTGAAACTGGAAGGCACGAAAAAACTGCGCCAGGGTGAAATGCTGATCGCCATCGTTCAGGTTCCCTCGATGCTGCCGCGTCTGGTGGAGATCGGTTCGCAGCGAGACCGGCGGCGGTTCGTCTTTCTCGGCGACCTGATTACCGAAAACATCGATCAACTTTTCCCCGGCATGAAGGTCACCGAAGTGGTGCCGTTCCGGGTTACGCGCGATGCCGATATCGAGTACAAGGAAATCGACGCGGAAGATTTGCTGAAGTACATCG
>CAZOKZ010000117.1:0-6454 GCA_964580585.1 uncultured Candidatus Sumerlaeota bacterium
TGGCGGGTGCGATGATCGGCGGAAAGCGAGACTTCGGTTGTTTGCCCGCGATGTAAATTAACTCCCAATGTTAATTCGTGGCCGTGGCAAATGGGCGGGGCCGGGCGCGAGGCGGTGCGCGTGCGATGCAGAGCGTCGAGCTGCACGCTATCGTCGGGCAAATGCACGAGCGAACATAGTTCGAGACTGTTAATTAACATTCCGGTGCGACAGGATTTGCGATCCAGGATGTCTATCCAATGTTGCTGCGTATCATAGTTTGAATCGTCGAGCGGGATGAATTCGTTGCCCAGCGGATAGCTGAACTGATCGAGCGCTCCAGTCATCCCTCGCAGCAGTTGAAACAACCGTTCTTGATTCAGCGTGGCGGCTCCAAGCCGCACGCACGCGGCAAACAAGGGGCGGCTGATTTTCTTGCGTGTCAGGGAAATGAAGTCGGGTTCGTTACCGAACACCGGCGTGCCGTCGTCGAACGTCACCGCGTGAGCCAAACTTTCCGCCCAGGGATTTTCAACTGGTTGAAACAGGACTTGAACAAAGGCGAATTCTTCGCTGCCCAGCGCGCTCATTGGACCGAAGAGCCCCATCAGCGGATCGGATGCGAGGTCTTTGTACATCCGAAGCGGGAGCATGCATTCGTGCGACAAACCAATGTCCACCATGTAGCTGACTTCGCTCCCGTAACGTTCCAGAAAATGAATAAAGGTGGGTTGATCGCGCAGAATGCCGACCGACGGAAAAAATGTGGCGAGTTGCTGTGTAACCAAATGTTCGTCTTCCGCTCGGCAAACGATTTGCAGACGAATATGCCCGGAAATAGCGAGGATTTCAAAGCTTAGAGCATATCGCGCACCGCTCAAAGCGAGCAAAAACTGCTCGGTCAAATCATGCTTGAGATTTAGTTCGCTCGGTAAATTAAACACCAACTCGACGCAATCGCGCGGCGCGTTGTCCGGCATTGGTTCAGGTTCTTCAGTCAAATATCGAACCAACTCCGGGTCGAGGGACGGAGGTCGAACCGGAGTTGGTTTTGGTGGGAGCAAGCGTTCGAGCAGCGATGGTCTGCGTCCGTCGTCTTGAATGGGGACGGAGCTAGTCAGCGGTAAAAATACAAACGGACGAAACGGCGGTTCGAGCGCAACCGGTTGGCCGTACACTTGCCAACCGCGCCCGCGCTGCTCCCAGGCGTAGAATTGCTCGGTGAGCGTTTGCACCAGCGGTTGCGACATCGTTCACATCACCGCTTGAACAAATCGCGCATGATCGGTTTTCGCGCGTCGTCGGTAATGCGTTCCAGGTTTTGCGTCTTGGTCATCGAATCAATCACTTCCATCACCGCTGCGTGGACTGCCGTTTGATACATGATGCGCGTGTCGGTTCGGTAGTATGTTTCGGGTAAAAACAAAATTCGCCAGGACAACCCGAGCAGCGGTATGGCAAGCAAATACGGCGCGAGGCGCATCTCGCGGCCAATGATAACCCACCCAATGAACAGGTACAAAATCGGCAAGATAATGAGTGCGAATATATTGGTCAGCAAAAGCAGGGCGAAAAGCAGAATGGTCATGATAATTGTGGGGCCAATGGGTGATGGCTGAATCAGCCCAAGCCACCATGAGAAGAAGAATCCCTTGCCAAACGGCGCACCGCAGATGTCCATCACGAATTGGCCCCGGCGGACCCGCAGATACTCGCGGTTGCCCGAGAGAAAGCCGCTTTCCTTCCAGAGCGTGCGATGGATCATCACATTCGGGATTGCGCGCGCATCGACAGCGCGTTCGACCGAATCGTAGTATTCCCGCGACGCAGCCTGCATGCCTTCAAACAAGAAATCCCAATGCCCGAGCGGTTCGATGCGCGCCATGGCCGCCTCCATCAGTATCGATATTAAATCAGTTTTGTTATGATTGAAGACATACACGTCTTTGCATATCGGGCAAGGAAAAAGTAGTGGGCAAAATCGATTTGAAAAAAGACGGATACAAGCGGATTGCCAAAGAGAACGGGTTGTGCTACTTCCGCAAATCACAAGGTGCGAGTGATACGACCCCTTCGCACCAATCGACAACAGTGAGGAAAACAGCCTTCGCAAACAAACACACTCCCCAAATCACGGACATTGATTCGCTACCGACGAGAGACATCAACGCTCACCTCGAATATCTCGGCAGTGAGTATGACATTCTGGAATATTTCCTGATTTTACCCTTCGAGCATCCGCTTGTTACCGCCGGAATCGAAGAAATTTCCGACATTCAGATTTTGACGGCGGCAGGTTTGAAGATGCGCCCCGGCGTCTCGGCATTGTTTGAAGGCCCGACGTGCGATTGGCAAATCGCGTTTCGACGCAGGCAAGTGCGATGACATCACGCAAGGAGCAGCATCCATGGAATCAGAGAAATTTCCAATCGTGGTCGAGCAAGACGAGGATGTCTGGCGTGCCTATGTCCCCGGCCTTGAATCGCGCGGAGCGTCAACCTGGGGATATACCAAAGTGGAAGCCTTGAACAACATCCAGGAAGTCATGCGGATGATCGGCGAAGAACTTGCCGAGGAAGGCAAGTTGCCCTGAACGGTTGGGAAGCGAGTTTTACGGAAACTTGAAATGGCATCGGAGATGAAACGTTTGTATCAACAACCGCGTCAGGTTTCATTGTTTCGGCGTGTCCTCCGAACGGATTTCATGGAGGAACGCAAGTAGTTCCTCGTCCGTTTCGTCGGACTTGCAGGTGGTTGCGAGTAAGCGGTCGATGTCGAACTCCGGCACGCCTTGTTGCTTGCGCAACAGGGCAAGCCGCGCTCGTGCGGCTAAAACCCGCTCGGATTGCGAAAACCCGGATTCTTGGATGGTCGCCATTGGAATGGTCTCCTTGATGGAATGTGCAATGTGAGGAAAATCCTCAGTTGATTGCAGATTACCATGTCATTATATCTCAAGCAAGAAGCGGTCTAATGAGACGCATCCTGCCTTCCTGATGATACCTATCACCAGAATCCGGCCATGGCAAGTCCTGAGAACGGGTTTGCTTATTCCGGGGCATTATTCACCAGGAGAAATCGTCTGCGCGCTGAACGGCTTGGAAACCACGCCGTCGATCATCAGTTTCAGGTACATGTTGTAGTTCGGCAAACTCACCAAATCCAACATGGTAATTTCAGGATAGAATTCTTTTGCCAGCAGTTCGGCATCGGCCAGTCCTAATCGAAATGAAATGATGGTACCGACATTGCCGAGAATGGCGTCGCGTAACTCCACCGACAGTTGCGTCATGAACTGATGCGCCAGAATGAGCGCGAAACGGTACTTGCGCAGTTCGGAGAGCATCATCGCCAGTTCCAGCGTCGTGTAGCCGGGAAATTCGTCTAAGTAGCAGGCAAAATCGCGGCGATCCGCCTCCGGCTGATCCGCGCGGCTGAGTGCCGCCATGGCGAGGCGAGACAAAATCAACGCCCCGAGCAGCCGCGACGAATCGTACCCGAGCTTGCCTTTCGACAAGTTGAACAGCAGGATTTTGCCCCCATCCATGGACGCGCGAAAGGGCAGGCTGGACTTGGGTTGGTTGAGAATGCGGTTCAAAATGGGATCGGCCACAAACGCGCCAACCTTGTTTTGAATCGGTGCGATGGCTTCGCCGCGCAGGCGGGCCGGATAGCTGGCGAATTCCTTCAGCCAAAAGGTTTTCACCGCTTCGTTGGTAAGTTTCGCGGCCACTTGTACGCGGTAGCGGTCGTCGAGTAGCAGCTTCAAAATATCCGCCAATGTCGCGCCGTCGGTTTCAAGAAGCGCCAAAATGCACATGCGCAGAATGTGCTCCAGGCGCGGCCCCCAGGAGTCTTGCCAGATGGTGCGAAACGCGCCGAGCAACGCCGACGCGGCCAACGATTGTTTGGATGGCGGCACGCGCTCCAGCGGATTGAACGACAAATCGAGGGACGGAGACCCCGCGTCGAAATAGATGAGGTCTTTTTTGCGTGCGGCGGGAATTTGATCGCGGATGCTTTCTGCCAGATCGCCGTGCGGGTCAATGAGTGCAAAACCGCGCCTCTGGGCGGCGTCTTGCAAGCACATTGTTTTAATCAGCGTCGATTTGCCGACACCAGTTTTTCCGATGACGTAACAATGGGCGCGGCGGTCGGCCTGCTTGATGCCGAAAATTTGCCGTTGGTTGCGGAAATTCGTTTCGGCAAAAATGGTGATCGGATTGTCGGGTGTGGGTGTCATGCCTTTCAGCATAGCAGGGACGAAGCGAGCCACAAGGGGGACGGAGACGACAATCGCGGCCATTTTCGCGGCCTTTGCGAAGATGGTGAGGTGCGCGATGATGACAATGAAGACTTGTTCTTTTCATCATCACATCGTCACATGGAGGTCTATCATGACAACTGCCACGCAACCGAATGGAAATGGCAGCAAGGCCGACGTACTCGTCGGACAGAAAACCGACCACGGCATTGTGGTTCATTCGCCGTCCAATCCCGCCGTCACGTATCTGGTGACGGGCACGAAAGAGCGCCCGCATTGCACGTGCGGGGCATTCCAAGCCCTCAAACATCAACCGCAATTCCGGTGCGATCACATCAAGGCCGTCGAAGCCCAATTGCCGCTCGAAGCGGACCAGCAAGCTGAACCGTTCAACGCGGACGACTACCAGGATGAACCGGGCAACGCGCAGGAAGTGCCACCACCCAACACGCCGCCGATGCTTACGCTCAAGCGCAGCATTAGCCCCGACGGGCGGATCGATTCGCTCTCTGTCGAGATCGCCTACCCACTCGCCAGCAAAAACAGCGAAGCAATTCTGACCGACGCCAAGCATGTGCTCTCGCTGCAAAACGCCATCGCGGACGACTTTCGCCGCGAGAACCCCGTTCCGCAACGCACCAACGGCCATCAAAACGGCAATGGACAGCATTCGAACGGAAACAGCTACAACAACCATCATCCAAACGGCAACGGCCACAACGGAAACGGTGCGCAGTATTCCGCGCCAGACGCTTCCGTTCCGGCCCATCTGCTCGACGTGGGAGGGATGAACACCCGGTACGGTTTTAAGCATTTCATCACCGTTCAAGTCAGCGACCAGCGCCTCAAACTCTTTGGCGCGAAAGCCAAACTGGGCGAGCACATCGCCGCCGCAGGCTATCCCGAACGCGGACAATATCTTGAAAACGGCACCCGGCTTGACCTGCCCTGCCGCGTCGTGCTTCAGCAGGCGGGCGGCAACAAGTACCCGACGATCACCCAGGTGCTTCCCGCGCACGGCAACGGAGCGCACCGATGAATGACCGCTACATCATCGCCGAGGAAACCCACTCCCGTACCGGCCCGCCGCCACTTTCGCACTCACGGATCAACCGCTACGAAACCTGCCCGGAAAGCTACCGGCTTTATTACGTCGAGCGCATTCGGCTCAAAACGCCGTCGGCCAGCCTGGTGTTCGGTTCTTTCGTTCACCAAGCCCTGGCCGCGCTGTTCACCCAGGACGCCAACCCGTCCGAACTGTTTGCCGAACTCTGGCAGCAAGTCGAGCACGCCGAAATCCAGTACAATTGCCGCGAGAACTGGGAAAACCTGCTGGATCGCGGCAAGGCCCTGCTCGACCAACTCGTCGCCGAAGAACTGCCCAAAATCGGCGACATCCAAGCCGTCGAGCAGCCCTTCGAGCTTGCCGTCAGCCACCTTGAAGTGCCGCTCATCGGCGTCGTGGACCTCGTGGCCGATGTGAACGGCGAACCCACCGTGGTCGATTTCAAGACCAGCGGCAGCCGCTACGACGACCACGAAATCGCTCTTTCCGACCAACTGACCGCCTACGCCTTGGCGCAACCCGCCGCCCGGCAAAGCGCCTACTGCGTGCTGGTCAAAACCAAACAGCCGCGCATCGAATGGCACTTTGCGCGGCGCACGCCAGAGCAAACCACCGCCTACCTGGGCAAAATCGCCCACGTCGGGCAAGACATCCGGGTCGGGAAATTCCACAAACGGCCCGGAAAACACTGCTCTTGGTGCGATTATCTGGAACTTTGCCTCGGACACTAAACAACAAAGCCACTCGGACGAAAGAGGACGGGTGGCTTGACTTCTGTTTGAAAAAATCATATATTTCTTACATGAAAAGAAATAATGTATTAAGATTTTTGTTTTGGTTATTTCTCGTAGTCATTTTGACCACATTGATTTTTGTTATATTTATTGAATCTAACACCTTGTGTAAAGTTATAGGAGGCGAGAGAACATTAGTAAGAAATTTTGACTATGGTTGTGGTTTTTATTTGGCACCGGATGCTGGTAATGAATGCACACCACTTTCCGGTTGTACTGGGAGATGTCTGTATGGGTTGTGGAGTGATGTGTTGCCAATAAATAGCAAACTGGGCGAATGCTCTTCACATAAAATATTGATAAACTTTGGAGCATTAGGCTATATTCCATGATGGAGTTTTGATTATTTTT
>CAZOKZ010000118.1:0-6102 GCA_964580585.1 uncultured Candidatus Sumerlaeota bacterium
CCAGGGCAAAAATATCCTGGGCCTGTATGCCGAAATCACCCGCACGGATTTCGTGGTGGTGATGGACAAAAAGGACGTCGTTCAGTATGCGGGTGAAGTTCCCGTGGGCGATGGCAAGACGATCCTTGCCTTCCCGGGTCTGGACGCGACGCACCCGGTTCGCACGAGCACGTTGCTGTTCGAGCCTGAAAACTACCGTTACGAAGCAACCCTCAACGAGGATTGATTTCAAACGACTAAAGAACTTTATCGCATCAAACTTCCTAAAATTCGCCTCATTGGCCGGTCCTCTATCGGACCGGCTTTTTTTCATTCCCGAACCCTGCTTGACACCCCAGTCTCTTTGCGCCGAATTGATGGGATCAACCCACCTTATCAGGTAGTTTGGAGAGGCCGAAGCAGATACGCCACATCACGATCAGGGGACCTGAGAGAAATCCCGAAAGGTTCTCCTTTTTTTGTGTCAACTGCTTGACAGGTTGGGGTGAAAATTTAAAGATACAGAGCGATGAAGGTTGTGATTTCTGACATCAACGGTCCAGTATGACTGTTTCAGCACCCGTAATTGTCCAGTGTCCACACTGTACGTCGGACGTGCCTGTGCCTCGCTTTCGCGAAGGCGCCGTGGACCGCAAAGTGCGCTGCCGTTGCCGCGTATGTGGAACATTGCTCGCCATTCACCGCCCCAACCGCAATCCCCTCGCCGAAGATGAAGAAAGCGACGGCAATAATCGCGATCAAAGTTTCCATCTGCCTGGTTACGAGCTCCTGGGCGAATTGGGACGCGGCGGCATGGGCGTGGTTTACAGCGCCGTGCGTCTGCTGGACAAAGAACTCGTCGCAATCAAAGTCCTGCCCCCCGAATGCGCCCGCTATCCCGAGTTGATCAATCGTTTCGACCTCGAAGCCCAGATGATGGCGACGTTGACGCATCCGAGCATCGTCCCGATTCTCGACCGTGGCCAAATGGGCAATCACTCCTATATCGTCATGGATTACATCCCGGGTTGTAACCTGAAGCACCGGATTCACAAGGCAGCGCCGCTTTCCATCGAGGAAGTTGTCGCCATCGCCACGCCGGTTTCCGAAGCCATTCAATGTTGCCACGAAATTGGCCTCGTCCACCGCGACTTGAAGCCCGCCAACGTGCTGCTTTCGCAACTTGGCCAGGTCCAGGTCACTGACTTCGGCATTGCGAACCTGATTCAACGTCTCGGGCACCAAACCGAATTCGGCGTGATGATCGGCACTCCGCAATACGTGGCTCCCGAGCAGATGAAAGACGGCAGCAAAGTCGATACGCGCGCCGACCAATATTCTCTCGCCGTTATCATGTACGAAATGCTGACCGGTATGTTGCCCGTTGGTGTGTTTGAATTGGCGAGTAAAACTTGCGATGAACTGACGGCAGAAGCCGAAGCGGCCCTGATGAAAGCGCTCGCGCGTAATTCACAAGATCGCTTCGAGTCCATGCGCCAGTTTTTACGCGCGTTCCGCCGGGGACTCAACCTGCCCGAGGATCGCACATTGCCCGAAAACCTGATTCGAGCAGCGGCAGCTTCCTCGTCGGCTTGTATCATTACCGATTCGGGAAATGCGGACTCGCCCGTCGAGGTCAATATTCTCGCCGACGACTGGGCAAAAACCTACGAAGATATGTCCGCGCCCACCGAAGACGAATCCAGCGTGATCGAGGACGACGAGCCGTCGTCGGTAAATTTGTCGTTCAACGATTCTCAGGACGAAATCGAGTATCGTATCGAAGGCGAAGACCCCATCGAGGAAGAAGCCGAGGAGGAAGAAGAGGATTTTTCCGAGGATGACATGGAGGACGAGGAAACCGACCTTCCCCCACCGAATCGCGACGAAGACAGCGACGGCGCACCGATAGACCCGCCTTCCGGCGCGATGCCCGACCCCCCCAGCAGCACGCCCAATCCGCTGTCGAGCGAGGCCACCGCGCCGCAGCCGTTTTCGTCCTTTTACATCGCCACTCTATCGGGCGTCATCCTGGCGCTGATCCTGGTGCTGGTCTATTTGATCATCCGCGTGGTGACGTGAGGGATTCGATAATCCGCGCGCCTAAATGATCCATAACGCGGTAATCAAAATCATCGCATTCAACCCAACGCGAAAAAATAGCTCGCTCGACCCTCTCATAATAGATATCACCAAAGCAAAAATATAGGTTGTTAACAGACTGCTGGCGAATATTTGCGCTTCGAGCAATTCGGTTCCGCAGTAATGATCCAGTGAACCATTACATAATCGACTAATCCCCCAAAATGTTAGTGGATAGCTCAAAAGGAATATATCTTCTGCGTCCACCTACAGCCTCCCACATAACTCTCAATGGTCAAAGCGAATCGATGCCGTGAAACATTTCGAGCACGGTGATTGTTCTACTGATTGGAAATGCTAAAGCTGTTTACGGCGCGACAAACATCATCGCGATGCCAACGAAGGCGGCGAAAACCACCACGCTGGCGATGATGATGGCGGCCCAGGGAAGTCCCTCGCGCGAGCGACGCTGGACAAATGGCGGCGGTTGGACCAGGAAAGAGCCAGAATCAGGATCGCTCATCTCGATGTGGTGGCGAAACTGGTCCAACCGCGCTTGAAGACGTTGCTCGACTTCCACGGGGACGGGGGTGTCCTCGCGGTGGCGAATGATTTCTTCCAGCCGCTTGCGCGGGTCTTTATCGAGCGTCATGCGGTGACTGCTTTCAGTTCAAGGGTGGGGGGCGCCATGTGAGCGAGCAGTTCGCGCAGGCGGGTGCGCCCACGGGCCACGTGCGTACGCGCGGTGGCTTCGCTGCATTCCAGGGCGTCGGCAATTTCGGCGTAACTGTGATGGTAAACCAGGCGCATCAGAATGGCCTCGGACTGCTGGCGCGAGAGTTGGCTGATGGCTTCCATGATTTCCTGCTGCTGGTCTTCGTGCACCAGCGCATCGACCGCGTTTTTTTGCGGCGCGCGCAACTGGTAGCGATAGTCGTCGATGTTTTCGCCGCGTTGTTGGCGGACTTTGCGTCGCAACACGTCGCACGCCGAGTTGATGCAGATACGCAGCACCAGGGCGCGCGGGTTTTTATGGCGTTGGATGCGGTCGAACTTGCGCCACATCACCGTCAGGGCTTCCTGCATGGCGTCGTCCGCGTCATCCGCGTCGTGGACAATGCGCCAAATCGTTCGGACCATCTGGTTTTCGAGGGGTTTGACCACTCGTTCGTAGTCTTCTTCTCGTGTGCTCATAACATACGGCCTCTCTCCCGCGGGCTGCCCTCATCCAATAGTTTCCCGCTTTGGATGATGATATACTACGAACAGACCGCTTCGTGCAGCCAAAATGTTGACGTGGAGGCGAAAAAAAAAAGACGTTTTTTTGCACCATCTTCAAAAAAGATTAAGAGACTGAAGGGACGTTGCCAAAACATTGTTACTACAATTTAATTTCGCCTTTATCCTTTCGCCTTTCAATCTCACTCTAAATCCGGCGCTTCGTAGCTCGTTACCTTGATTTGCTTCAAGAACGCCGCCGGGGTTTGGTTTGTGTCGTTTCCGGGCGCGTGCAGGTGCATCATGTCGAACGCGAGTCGTAATTCCTGGCGGTCGATTTCACGCGGCGGAACAAACCACGTTTCCAGGGTCTTTTCGCTCCAACCCGGACGCGGCAGGGTGACGTCTCGCGGATCGACCGACGGAACCAGCGTTACCTGGGCACTGAACTCGTTATCCACGGTGTGAATGCGCACGCGGATGTTCGGGTTCCACGGCGGATTTTCCGCCGTGCCGATCGTTCCCGCTTCGATCCGATACCAACGGTCGGAATTTGCCGCGAGCGACAGCGTGCCCTTTGGCGTGTACCACGATCCAAACGAATACACGTCGAATCCGTCGGCGTTTTTTTCCAGCGGTCCGATGGATTGCACGCCAAGCCCCTGATCGGTGATTTCATAGGACACCGGCTTGCCGCCGTAATCGTTTCGGACGTGTTGCCATTCGCCTGATTGTTTGGAGCTGAAGACTTTGTGGTATTCGGTTTTCGGCTTGGTCAAGGTATTCGGATCGACAAATCGCTCTGTCAAATGCCCAAGCCAGATGGAGTGGCCGGTCGCCCCCTGGCCATCGTATTGTTGCAATCCGAAAACGAGGTCTATTCCATCGCGGGCATTCCCATCGGCGGTAAACGCAGGCACCGGAACGATTGTCCGGTACGTGGTGCCACGCGTGCCAGGAGCCAGGGAGTATCGTTCGTCTTTGCCACGAAACGCGAGGTCCTGAAACAACCATTCGTATGTCAAAAACCCGTTGGCCGTTCCAACTCCAAGACGCACAGCGGGCGATTTAATTCCATCGACGTCCGATCCCACGCGCCAGTCGGTAACATAAAGTTGCCCAGCGGCAGGTTTACGCCACGCGCCCAGGCGTTCGGAATCGTAGGCCCAGGAGCCAACCGATCCAACGGCGTAGGATTCAATCACGAGGCCTTTGCCGGGCTCGAACCGCCCGACGGGGCGGACTTCCGCGAAATCCGGCAACGTGGCGGTATATTTCCAAAATCCGGACGACTCGCGTCCGGCAAAATCGGTGTCCAGCATGGGACGGTTGGAATCGAGTACGACGCTGGCCACTTGACCCAGCGGTTGGTTCCGCCCGGCTGGAGCCATGGGGTTCCCTTGGGCGTCCACCGCTTCGGCAAGCGGTTGGTCGCCATCGAATCCCGATGCCAGTTCGATAACGAATCGGCCCGAGGCGCTCAGTTCGATGGGAACGCGCACCGTGGCTACATGGATAGGCGCCGTGGCGCTAAAAGCACTCGATTGCGCAGTGATGGGATAGATGGCTCCCCGATATTCCACAACAGAACCGGTGATCACCCCTTCATTCGTCTGACGACGAATGCCCGCATTTTCCGCGTAAAACAAGGTGGGCACGGCGGAACTTTTCTCGCCTGCCGCCATGTCGAGATAAAGCTTCTGAGCGTCTTCTTCCGACACACGCAGCGTAAAATGCGTCGCCGCAACCGATCGCGGGCAATCGGCCAGCATGATTTTCAGCTCGACCGCTTCGCCCGGCGCCGCGTGATAGTCAGCTTTGTCGAACTGGAATTGCTGAGCCGACACGGACGAGATCACTCCCCCCGCCGTAATTCCGGTGACGGCAAATCGAATGATCGAACGGCGCCAAGTAAAGGTCATGCGAGCGTTCTCCTGAACGAATCGGGCGTCACAAAGAAGCCCGGCAAATGATTTTTCCACTACTCGCGGCGGGGTGCAAACGCGTCAACCGCAAAGGGAGTCAGGTAATTGGACCGCGCGAGAACCCGAAAGGAAAGGCAGTTCGGGTGAGTTGACACGCTTCCACGTTTTTTTCGGTTCCCTGACTCGACAAAATTCCATTGCCTGAAAATACCGTATCGGGATTTGCTCGTGTGGTTTCATCGCTCACACTCCAGGCTCCTGTCCATTATGAACCTTGATCAGATTCGTCACTACGAAAACAAACTGGCCTACGAAATCGATTCGTGGGACCTGAACGTCGCGCTCGAACGGGGGGACAACATTGTGGTAGCGGACGCACGGTCGGCCAAAGCCTACGCCCGCGAGCACATACCGGGGGCAATCAACCTGCCGCATCGCGCCATGACGCCCGAATCGACCGAGGACCTGGACCGCGCGGCGCTCTTTGTAACGTATTGCGACGGCATTGGGTGCAACGCTTCGACCAAAGGGGCGTTGAATCTGGCGCGGCTCGGGTTTCGGGTGAAGGAATTGATGGGCGGGCTCGATTGGTGGAAACGCGACGGCTACCCGACGGCGGGGCTGGACGGCGGATGCGGTGGGCAGGGCGAAGCGTGTGGGTGTGAAGGGTGAGACAGTCGGGACACGACTGTCTCAAATCCCTCTCCGTTGTGTGGCACGTGGGTCTCGGTTTCAAATCACATACTGGTTGCACACGATCACCTTTTTAATATTCCAACGTCATCCAGTCCTCGACGGCGCTGATTCCTTCGGGTGCGGGATCTTTTTCCGATCGGCCTTGTAGCGAAATGACCAGCATCGGTGTGTCCGGATCGTTGGATTCAACAATAAGTTGCGC
>CAZOKZ010000119.1:0-5757 GCA_964580585.1 uncultured Candidatus Sumerlaeota bacterium
GCCTTGAGTTCTTTGATGCCTGTTTTCCTCAAAACCACTGCCACGTTAATGTCGCTGCTGCCAATCGTATAGCGTCCTTCCGCCACTCCCCCATAAACGGCGAGGCAAACAAGGTTTTCTCCAGCCTTTGCGGCGAGTTTTTCGCGAAACGAGGCAATCGCAGCCAATACGGCACGCGGAACTTTCAAGCGCTTTAATGCGTCGGGCATGGTGGGGGCTCCATTGGACGAATTGTCGAAGGTCATACTGGCGAGACAGGGAGTCTATTCAAGGCAAATGAATAAATTGGTCAGGAATGCTTTATTCGACAAATCAAAAAACTCCCGACGGATCGCGACTTTGGCTTTTCCCCGAGAGGTGGGTGTGCTGGGATTCCGCGCGGCGCAAAGGCTCATGTCCCCCAACCGAGCGCTCCGAAACCGCGAAACGACAACGTTTTGCGAACTAAAAACAACCTCTATTGGAAGCGAGACTATCCATGATGAAACTATTTCGCGACTCGATGTTGGAACTGATCATCCAGACATCGACGAATTTGCCCGCCGATGTGCGTCGGGCCGTCGCCGAGGGGGCGGCGAAGGAAAAAGAAGGCACCCGCGCCGCTCAGGCCATGGAAATCGTGGCTCAGAACATCGATCTGGCGTGCAACGACAAGGGCGCGATTTGCCAGGACACGGGCATGCCGACGTTCCATATCCACTGCCCGGTCGGCGCCGATCAAATCGATATGGAAGAGGACATTCGATGGGCAATCGCGGAGGCGACGCGCCTCGGTAAACTGCGCCCCAACAGCGTGGATTCTCTGACGGGCAAAAACACGGGCAATAACCTGAGCGATTCAACCCCCGTGGTTCATTTTCACCAGTGGCGCAAGGATACGATCAAGGTCGAACTGATCCTGAAAGGCGGCGGGTGCGAAAACAAAAACATCCAGTACAGCCTGCCCGCCGATTTGCCCCACATGGGTAAAGCCGGACGCGATCTGGCTGGCGTGAAAAAGTGCATCCTGCACGCCGTGTGGCAGGCCCAAGGACAGGGCTGCTCGTCGGGATTCATCGGCGTAGCCATCGGCGGCGACCGCGCCATGGGTTACGCGCACGCCAAGGCGCAACTCTTCCGCGATTGCGGCGACACGAACCCGGTGGCGGAACTGGCGCAGCTCGAGAAGGAAATCGTCGAAGAAGGCAACTCGCTCAATATCGGTCCGATGGGCTTTGGTGGTTTCGGCACATTGCTCGGATGCAAAATCGGGGCGATTAATCGCCTTCCTGCGTCGTTTTTCGTTTCGGTGGCGTATAACTGTTGGGCGTTCCGTCGCCTGGGCGTCACGGTCGATGCCTCGACCGGTGCGATCAGCGAATGGCACAATCTTGCCACCAATCCCGCGCGCATGGCAAAGAGCGAAGACTTTCCGTTAAGCGGCAAAGAAATCCGCCTGACCACGCCGGTCACCGAAGAGCAAATGCGCAGCCTGAAAGTCGGCGACGTGGTGCTGATCAGCGGTCGTATCGTCACGGGACGCGATGCGATGCACAAATACCTGATTGAAAACGACAACGCGCCCGCCGATCTCGACGGCGCGATCATTTACCACTGCGGCCCCGTGATGTTAAAGGACGACGCGGGCGAATGGCACGTTCAGGCAGCCGGCCCGACGACCTCGATTCGCGAAGAGCCTTACCAGGCAACCGTGATGAAAAAATTCGGCCTGCGCGCGGTGATCGGGAAAGGCGGCATGGGGCCGAAAACGCTCGCCGGATTGCAAGACCACGGCGGCGTGTATCTGCATGCTATCGGCGGCGCGGCGCAAATTTACGCCAAGACGCTGAAAAAAGTCACCAACGTCTATCTGCTTGAACAAATGGGCATTCCGGAAGCAATGTGGGAAATCGAATGCGAGGACTTCCCAGCCATCGTGACAATGGACAGCCATGGCGGTTCGCTGCACGCGGAAGTCGAAGGCGAGAGCGGTAAAAATCTGGAAGCGCTCGCAGGCGTGAAGTAAACAGCATCTCTTCATCGATTCAGGGCAGTGTGAATAATCACGCTGCCCTTTTTCAAACTTTACCGTCGCTGCACGTGTGGGAAGGACATCCTGAGTGGAAGAGGACGTTGCACATCGCCACAAACTCGCAAATTCGTGGATCGAGCGGTTTGCGCTCGACCTGGAGCGTCGTATTGCGCCGCTTGCTCACTTGCCCGTTCCCGGTCCAAATATCAAATCGGTGGCGATTCTGTGGGCCAGCAATCTCGAACACGTCGAGATCGCGCTCGAACATTTTTTCAGCCGCGATTCAACATTGGAGATCCTGTTACTTGGTGCGGACGAAAGCGCCAAACGCCAACTCGACTCTTCCGCCGCGTTGAAAACCATCCACAATCTGTTTCCTTTCACCACGGGGTCCATTCGCGACAGGAAACTGCTTGAACAAGCGCGCCGCGCCGACGCGTGTTTGGTGCTTTACTCTTCTGAAAATGAAGGCGGTCCGCCGCGCCGTGCGCGTTGGCGGATGGGAGCGGAATTGCGCCACGCAAAGACGCGTATCAAGGCGCTGGTTGACGGGCAGGGGTTCGTTTGGTCGCCGACGCTTTCGCACCGTCTTCAGAGGCGATTGCTCCGTGGTTTATCCGCCCGTCTAACACCCCAAGTTGAGCGCCAGCTTGCCGCTGCCATCCGGACACGCGCTCTACCCGACCTTGGTCCAGACGCCCAACGCGAGATGCCCCCATGCGCGCACGAGCGTCGTCGGTTTATCGTCGCGTTTCCCCGCCCGATTTACCAATGCGAGGACTGCCGCGTCGGGTTAACGCCGCCGTGGCTCGATGCCGCCGATTACGATCGTATTTACGGCAGCCAGTATCATACACGGTGGCTGGTAAATCGCCGATCAGACGGCGGCCCGGCGTTGCGTGCATACCAACAACGTCGCCTGGACAACATGGCCGTTGTGGGAATCGATACGAACATCATTTCAGCCGCACAAGCGCTTGATTTTGGATGCGGCACGGGTGGATTGGCGGCGGCATTGGCGGAAAAAGGCGCGTGTGTTACAGGCGTAGATCTGTCATCTGACTCCATCGACTTCGCTCGGTTGATTTTCCCAAACATCACATTTCAAACCGCGCAAGACGATCTTGCCAACATTACCGGACCGTTCGATCTGATCGTCATGTCGCATGTGCTCGAACACGTACCCGATCCACCCGCGTTGCTCGCCCGATTGCGGACATTGGCGCCCCCCGGAGGCCGAATCTATATCGAAGTTCCCTGGGCCGACGCCACCACATGGGCGGGCGATGCGCGCGCATGGCGAAATATCGAACATTTGTGGGAATTCAACAAGATGTCACTCGCCCGACTGCTCACAAACGCAGGGGTTGAGGACATTCGCATTGCCGATACGGTTGAGTTGACCAACGGGACAGAAGGGTATTTAGCTGCGTCAGCCCGATTTGGCAGAGCAAATAACCCGTAGGGCTTTGGGGTTGCTGGCGCAGACCCGCCACGAATAAAGTCCATGCTTTGAAATCAACTAAATCGGCATGCTGTGAAGGTTTAAAAAAAGACCGTCTGATGCGCAAAAAAACGAAAAGCGTCCTCTTCAAACTGACCATTGCCATCGCTTCCACCCTACTGACGCTGCTCATTTTGGAAGGTGTCGTCCGTCTTTATTTCACCATCAATCCTGCCTATCGTCCTCGGCTGGCCGAAGAAGTCATTCCCGCCGGAACGATGCGTCCCGAAAAGACGTTGGGGTGGGAAACCGTCCCCAATCAAACCTACCAGATCGAAACGACGGACGCTTGCGACAACCCGTACATCATCGAATACACCGCCTCGCGCGATGGATTTCGTTTTTATCCTGAAACGACAAAAGGCAACAAACCGCGCATCTTGATCATTGGCGATTCGTTCACCATGGCCGCCGAAGTTTCCAATGACGATACATACTACGCACATATTGCCAAAACGCTCGATGCCGACACCTACGTCATCGGTACCGGCGGGTTTGGAACGCTGCAGGAATACATGCTTCTGGATCGATATCTCGACGACATCCATCCCGACTTGGTTTTGTGGCAATTTTGCACGAATGATTTCATCAATAACAGTTTTGAGTTGGAATTACGCGCGCCGCAGAATAACAACGGAATCCGCCGTCCGTATCTGAAGCCCGACGGAAAAATCGTTTACGCGATTCCTCGGAATTTCCCGGCATTGCGATCGTTTGCCAATAACTACAGCAAACTGTTGTACTTGATTTTACTCCGCCTGGACCGCGCCAATACTGCTGAAGGCGATATAGAAGTAGAAATCGAAGTGACCGGAAAAACCCACCCCTTGTTGCTGGAATCGCGCGACACCACGGCAACCGTTTTCCACAAAATCCAAGATCGACTGGCGGGTACGCCTCTTTACGTTTTTTGCGTCGATGACAAAGAGCCGTATTTCACAGTAGCGTGCGAAATGTTCGAGCGCCAGGAGATTCCTTTCATTTCCGGGATTGCCGATTCGGTCAAAGCGGTTGAAGTTACTGGCACCTGTGTCCGCGCAGCAGACGGTTTTCATTGGAATCCAACCGGCCACGCCATCGTGGGCGAGGCGTTGGCCGATTATCTGAGCACTCATTTACCCGAGACGCATTCCAGCCAGCCCTGAATGGTTCACAACGCTACCTGCCAACGTTTTTCGTTGCCGGTTGGTCAAGGCGCGTCTCATGCTAAGAGAAGGCGTGTGCTTCGGCGCATGTCCCAATTGAACATGGAAAGCTCCGCCCCTTGACGTTTCAATCCGCCCGTTTGTGGAACACCATGGTGAACGCGACCGACAAGCTGCTCGGTCGCGAGCGCGTCCATGCACGCCCTTTGCGCATCCACATCGAGGTCAACGATTTCTGCAATCTGAAGTGTCCCCATTGTCCGCGCGAAAACCCGGACATCCCCAAAAATACCGGGCACATTCCCATCGAAGCCATCCGGAACCTGGAACCCTGGTTTCGGCGTGCGAATTACGTGGGCCTGACGGGAAACGGTGAACCGTTTTTGCACCCAGATATTATGGAAATCCTGCAAATCGTGTCGAACGCCGGAGCCGCTCCGTCGGTCATCAGCAACGCGACGCTCTGGAAAAAACTCGGCATCGTCGATAAACTGGCGGGCGTCGGGCCAATGTTGCTCAACGTCAGCATCGACGGCGGCACGAAAGCCACGTTTGAAAAATGGCGCTTAAAAGCCGATTTCGACGTGGTGCGAGCGAACCTGCTCGAACTTCGCGCGGCCAAAGAACGCCTCGGCACGCCGTTTCCAATCCTGAATTTCGTCACCTGCCTGATGCGCGACAACATCGGCGAAGTCGAACAGATCGTGGACCTCGGCGCGGAAGCTGGGGTGTCGGTCATCGGCTTTCAAAATATGTATCCATACAACAAAATGATGGACGAAGAGCGCGTGAAGGATATGGACGTGTGCCGCCGTGCCATTGCCAAAGCTCGCGCCCGCGCCGCCGCACACAACATCCGCATCGATTGGCTGCCGATGAGTGTGGATGTGGATGAACGCGGTACCGAAGGCGGCAGTTACGGTGATTTCACCGCCGCCGAAGCGGAAAAACGCGTCGCGGAAAATGCTAACGGTAACGGACATGCCGCGAACGGTGTGCACAAGAGCTACCATTGCGACAACATCTGGAACCAGATTCACGTCACGGTCAGCGGCGACATCAAGTTTTGCTGTTTCTGGACCGAAGGCCCTGTGGGC
>CAZOKZ010000120.1:0-5287 GCA_964580585.1 uncultured Candidatus Sumerlaeota bacterium
CGTAATAACAACGGTTTAGGGCGGGGTCCGAAAAAGTTTACCGGACACTACTGATCTGGTCTATAAAAACCGCAATCTTCACCAAAATGACCAAGGATATAGGCATTTTTATCCGACCACACAGGTATTTGATTTGCCATAAAGGCCTTCTCTCTCATTCTTTTTTCAAAAGAGATAGATTCGGACAGATAAATGTAATAAGTGTTTTTCGCCACCGAACCAGTGGTAATGCAAGTGGAATAGTTATTTTTTGTGAAAAAACTCCACCCCAATCGGCACCGCCGACGCCCCGAACGCGATCAGCTGCAACGTCGTGTTGTGCAACGCAA
The DNA here is from genome assembly GCA_964580585.1 of uncultured Candidatus Sumerlaeota bacterium. Lineage (GTDB taxonomy): Bacteria > Sumerlaeota > Sumerlaeia > SLMS01 > JAHLLQ01 > CAZOKZ01. The sequence continues at coordinate 330 of CAZOKZ010000120.1, forward strand.
TCCCGGTGATGGCAAAGCCTGCTCCCATCATCACCGACGCGAGGCCCGTCCATTTGCTGAACTTGCGATTCGGCCAAATAACTAACGCTAAAAATGGACACAGCACGGCGGGGGAGTAAACTTTATAACAAAGCAACAACGCCGCTACAATATCCTGCAGCGCAATGGCGAAAATGGCTCCTGCGATACCGGCAACGATAATAATCATTCGTCCGCGTGTTAATAATGTTTCTTCGCGGCGCAATTTCGGGACCGCCACATCGAGCACATCGCGGCTGACCAGCGTCGAAATCGTCAGCAAGCACGTGTCGGCGCTGCTCATCACGGCGGCAAGCAGGGCCGCCACCAGCAGCCCGCTCCACAACGGCGACATGGCAATGCTTGACAGTTGCAGGATGAGTCCGTCCCCGGCTTTCGCTGCCAGTTCCGGTCCCATCACGCCCCGTCCAATCATGCCAATTAACACAATGATGTAAACGAGCGGAACCATGGCGATGGACGAGGCGATGACGGCGGTGCGCCCGACCGAGCGATCGCGACCAGAAAACAATCGCGAGTAAATATCCGGTCCGACCAAAAACGGCACGCCCAGGGTCAGTAACACCGTAAACCACGCGGCGGGTTTCATTTTTTCGCTGAAGGGAAAGCTCAACAACTCGCGTTCGATGCGCGCAGGCGCGGCAGGGTCGTAGCGCAGTAGCCCCGCCAGCAACACTCCAAGCCCGACAACAAGCACGACGAATTGCAGCAGGTCGGTTCGCAGCACGGAATGCTGTCCACCGAGGCAGGTGTAGGCTGTGAACGCCATCGCGACCAACGCGATCAAAATTGCCGGGCTCGCGTGTGTCCACCACCCAGCCGAAGTACCGAGAAAATCCAGAATCTTGCCCGCCGCGATGAGTTGCGCGCCGATAATCGACATCCACGCGCCGACAATCAACACCGCCGATACCACGCGCACCGTTTGGCCGTATCCGCGTCCGAGCAATTCCGGCAACGTGAACACTCCGTCGATGTCGATGCGATTGATCGCCCACGCGCCGAGCGCCAGCAACCCCACCGCGCCAACCCACAGGTACCATCCGGCGACAAGGCCCATTCCGGCGCCGAGTTTGCTTACCCCCATAACGCCAAAGGAGCCGAAAATCGTGGCCAGCATCGAACCGGTGAGCAGCACGGCTCCGCCCGAACGGCTGGCGAGAAAAAAACCGGCCTCGGATCGATCGACCGTTCCGCGTCGATGCGCCAGGCCAATCGCCATCACCGCCATCAAGTAAATCAGGGGAAAAACACCAGCCATGCCACCCTCCACAAGGATTCATTGCGTGCGCGCGCCGGGGGCTGGGCGAGCGTGAATAAGACAATTGCAGGAAGAACGGGGTAGAATGAATTCATCCCGGCTTATATTGTTTACCCGTCGAACTTCTAAACGGGCACTTCCTCCACGGTTTTCAACCGAAACGTTCGCACGGTGTTGTTCCAGCACACGGCGGCGACTTCACTCACCGGACGGTCGAATAACTTGGCTACCGTTTCTGCGGTAAAGGCGGTGAATGCCGGTTCGTTGCGTTTGCCACGCCGGGGTTGAGGCGCCAGGTACGGACTGTCGGTTTCGAGCAGAAGATGGTCGATGCCGATTTCCCGCAACGTCTCGCGCAAGTCGCCGGATTTCGGAAACGTCGCGATGCCGCCGACGCCAAGCGCCAGTCCCATCTCGACAATCGCGTGAGCCTGGGCGGTATTACCGGCAAAACAATGGGCCACGCCGCCGATTTCGCTCGCATTTTCCGCCCGCAGGTCTTCGATCAAATCGTCGTACGCCTCGCGGCAATGTAGCGACACCGCCAGCCCCAGTTCGCGCGCCATTCCGAGCTGGCGACGGAAAATGCGGCGCTGCGTGTCGCGGTCGAAATGATTGTGGAAATAATCGATACCGATCTCCCCGTACACGACGACCTCGGGGGCCGAGGCAGCCAGTTCAAGCAGCCCGGCCTCTTCCTCGGGCGACCATGCGTCCAGGTCGCTCGGGTGCACGCCCACAGCAGCGAGGCATTCTTCCGGGTAACGGCGTGCCAGCTCGACCACCTCGTGGCTGTCGGCCAGCCGCGTGCCGAGGTTCAGGATTTTGCCCACGCCCGCCTCGCGCGCGCGACCGATGGTCTCGTTCACATCTTCGGCGAATTTACGGTTTTGCAAATGGGCGTGCGAATCGAACAGCATGGTGGAAATTCCAATCGTTTCAAGGGTTTGGGTAGAAAGAAGAACGCTCCCGGCGCGGAAGAATCAGGCGCTCGGGAGCGTTAAAACCGTACGAATGAGACGACTCGAGATTATTCGTCGCCGTCGTCGCCGATGGCTTCCACTGGGCAACCTTCGAGCGCGTCGATGCAAAGTTGCAGTTCGGTTTCGTCGCGCGGCTGGACCGACACATACGAGTAGCCTTTTTCGTCGTCGCGTGCGAAGTTATCGGGAGCCGTCGCGCGGCATGCATCGCAATCGATGCACTGGTCATCTACGTAAAACTTGCCTGCGGCATTTTCTTCGAGTTTTGCGGTCTTATCAGCCATGGTCTTTGTCTGCCTCCATCAAGGGTTGGCGGTTTTTGGTCTTGAAAGTGTCGAAAAAATTGGCATCGCGCGCGCGGTATCCGAATTTTTCCCAAATCGGGCCGATTTCAATCACGAGACGCCGGAGATGGGCAAGGACACTTTTCGACTATTGCGCAGGGCAAGAGTCGCGCCAAACCGCAGTGCCAGTTGACGATATTCTTTTCTTGGGGTATGCTTTTGTTGATGTTTAGTATTTGGGGACTTAATTTGAGGTGGGTAATCAAAAGTGGAGGAATAGGGGAATGTGGGATTTGGAAACGATTCAGGAATGGAAAAAATCAAGGCCATGGGGATGCGCGATTTTACTCGGTTTTCTCCTGTTTTTATCATCGCCAGTATTTGCCGTTGCCGGGCGCGATTGGGAGTTGGCAAATCCGATCAGCACGGGCATTATCGATCAGGTTGAATCCGTCGTTTTCAATCAAAAGATATGGATATTGGGTGGTGGAGCGACGGGTAATAACGATGTATTTTATTCCACCACAGGTTCCGATTGGAGAAAAGTTGAATCCGACTCGCTTTTCCCCAAGCGTTTGGCACATAGCGCCGTTACGTTCGCCGGAAAAATGTGGGTGATCGGTGGATATAACGTCGGAGAAAACCCTGCACATTTAGACAACGATGTATGGTGTTCATCCGACGGCGTTCATTGGGAGCAAGCAACCGACAATGCGGGATTTGCGCCGCGCACCGATCATACCAGTGTTGTTTTCGATGGAAAAATCTGGGTTGTGGGTGGTTGGGATGGAAAAACGCATCTCCAAGATGTTTGGTGCTCTTCTGATGGCATCAATTGGGTAGCGGCAAACAGTCAGCCAGCATTTCCACCCCGCGCCGGACATACGCAAATCGTTTACGACAACAAAATGTGGATATTTGCCGGGCAAGGAGTAACGTCGTCTCTCGATGATGTGTGGTATTCAATCGACGGAGTGGACTGGTTCCAAACCATCGATCACGCAGAATTTAAGCCAGGCGTTTCTCACCAAAGCGTCGTGTTTGAAAATCAAATGTGGATGATTGGCGGAGGATGGTTGTGGGGACCAGGAGGCAACGAAGTTTGGAAATCGACCGATGGTGTTCATTGGGAATATGTCGATCCCATTCACACTTTCCCCGAGGTCTATCGCCATTCGTGTGTAGTATTCGAAGATAAAATGTGGGTGATTGGTGGGTATCATGGAAAGGAAATCTGGTGCTCGTTAGACGGTGCCGATTGGCAACAGGTTTTGCTCCCTCCGCATAGTTACCACACAAGTGTCGTATTCAACGATGCGATGTGGATTATAGGAGGTCTAAACGGACTAAAAAATGAATATCAAAACGATGTCTGGCGTTCAACCGATGGCAATGTTTGGGAACTGGTTACTGAACACGCGGCGTTCTCTCCGCGATGGAATCATTCGAGTGTTGTCTTCGACGGAAGGATGTGGGTTATCGGCGGGGATGACGACGAATATTCGAGCGAAGTTTGGTCTTCGAGCGATGGGAAGAACTGGAAGATGGCAACGGCTCAAGCAGAGTTCGGCCCACGATCCAGGCATTCCAGTTTGGTTTACAATAATAAGATATGGGTCATTGGAGGAAGAACCCAAATAGGTTATGTGTACGATGTATGGAATTCAAGCGATGGAATTACTTGGACACAAGTGACGCCCCATACACAAATGCCCTCTTCCTCGAATCACAAGAGCATAGTATTCGATAACAAGATGTGGATTATTGCAATTCCGGATATCTGGTCATCGAGCGACGGAATCAATTGGTCAGAAGAAACACATCGAAATTTTAGTGTATACTGGCACGGGTACAGCGCATTTGTCGCTGATCATCGAATGTGGATTTTTATACTCAACAGGGCTTGGTATTCATATGATGGTGTTGTGTGGGAAGAAGTCTTGAATTTTGAACCCTTTAATGACCGATGGGGTAATTCAACCGCATTTTTTGACCGTAAGCTGTGGGTTTTAGGCGGTCAACAATATAGTAAATACTATGCCGAAACTTGGTATTCAACCCTTCTCCCCCCCAATATCAAAGTCGCTCCTCAAAGCATCGACTTTGCGCACCTGCAAATCGGGCTTGAAAGCTCGCCATATCCCGTCACGATAACCAATGTGGGGGATGGAACTTTGGAAATCATCGACGTTAAAATCCAAGGACTCGACGCGGATGAATTCCAACTGGTCCCACCCCAGGAAACAGGTCCGATACTTCCCGGCGAAACGCGCATTTACCACATGACCTTCGAGCCAAAAGCTTCGCTGGGCGAGGTGCCCTTTCACGAGCGGTCCGCGCAACTTATTGTTGAATCCAACGATCCGGACACACCGATGCTGGTCATTTCGC
>CAZOKZ010000121.1:0-5089 GCA_964580585.1 uncultured Candidatus Sumerlaeota bacterium
CGTGGGGAAGGATTTGTTCACGCACTCGATCGTACACACGTCGCGGCATCATCCGGTTGTCGGTGTCGTACACGGATTTCGGGCATGCCTTGCACCGGAAATTGCAGGCATTCGCGGGAACGATCTGGACTTCTTCCGGATAACCGGGATGCACCGGCCATTCGTATTTTTTAGCCGCCCGCGCCGTCAAACGCCGCCATGCCACCAGACTCTTCCTTGGTGGCTTCACAGCAGAGGAAGCATCGACATCGGTTGCCATATGAGCGGGTCGTTTCACGGTTGTATTGGAAAATCCGAATGGTTGTATAAAGAATGTCGCTCGCGTGCAAGGCCGATGATGTTCCGATTGCGCTGAAGGCTCGTGGCGCGATAACTCCCCATAAATTCGCAAGGAACCGCCCGATGTCCTCCGCCCCCTTTCATTCCGCTCCCCCGGCTGTGCGTTTGACCAAAGCGTTCACGACGCCGTTTCGCAATGTGGTTGCCACAGCGCGCACGTGTTATTCCTCCAAAGGCATTATCGACGACTCGCAAGTCGGCGAACCAGAACGGTTTTCGCCGCTGGCCAAGTCGATTTACGAAGCCGGTCACCACACGACGTTCCAGCACGCGCATTTCCAGTTCGCGATGGAAAATGTGTCGCGGCACTTCATCTGGTCGTTCCTGCATGCGCATCCGTTCTACAACAGCGAGCAGGTTTCGCAGCGCTACGTCACCGTCAAGCCAGATACAATGACGGTGCCTGTGTTGGCGAACCCGGAAGCCGAGGCGCTGTTTCGCCAGACAACCGAAATGCAGTTCGAAGCCTATCAGCGGCTGTGCGACGTACTTACCGGGCCGGTCGAAGCGGAATTTTTCCGTCGGTTTCACCGCAGCGAGCGCATGGAGAAGAAGCATAATCTGGCGATTAAGAAAAAATCGCAGGAAATCGCCCGTTACGTCCTGCCCGTCGGCACGCACGCCTATCTTTACCACACGGTATCGGCGATTACGCTGCTGCGGTACTGGCGCGTGGCAAACCAATTGGACGTGCCCGCCGAAACGCGTTTCGTCGTCGGCGAAATGGTGCGTCAGATTCTCGAACACGACCCCGAGTACGAAATTACACTCCAGGAACCACTCGACGAAGGTGCAACTCCCGAAGACGATTTTTTCGCCGCGCATCCGCAGGTGCTCGAAGGTCAACGCGCCGCCGCATTCCGCCGAGAGTTCGACGCGGAGTTGGACGGCAAGTGGTCGAAGCTGGTTTCTTACACGGGCGGCGCCCAGGAAGCTGTGGCCTCCGCCGTGCGTGAAGTGCTGGGTCTTTGCCGGGCCGATATGAGCGACGAAGACGCAATTGCGCTGGCGCTCGATCCGGGGAAAAACCGGCTGTTGGGCGAGTCGTTGAACCTGACGACGGTGACGAAGCTGGCCCGCGCCGCGTACCACGCGCACTATACGTTCAAAAAGAAAATTTCTCACGCCGCCGACAGTCAGGACCAGCGCCATCGCATGACGCCGGCCTCGCGCCCGGTGCTGGCTGCCCATTGCGACGACGAGCCGGACTATATCGTGCCCGAATTAATCCACCACGACGAAGCCGCCGGACAGCTTTACCGCGAAACGATGGAACGCACCTGGGACGCGTTGGCAAAACTGCGCCGGATGGGCGTTTCCGCCGAGGCGCGTTCGTATCTGCTGCCGAACGCGGTGTCGGTGCGCTTTACCGAGAGCGCCGATTTGCTGAATCTTCGGCACAAGCACCAGATGCGGCTGTGTTACAACGCGCAGGAGGAAATCTGGCGCGCGTCACAGGACGAAGCGATCCAGATTCGCGAGGTACATCCCTTGCTGGGGCGGTATTTGCTGCCGCCGTGCACGTTACGCAACATGGCCAAGGTCAAGCCGATCTGCCCCGAGGGCTCACGCTACTGCGGCGTGGTGGTCTGGAAAAAAGATGTCCACGATTACGAGCGCGTGATCTGAGTTACAAAGAAAATAGACGGCGCGAGATGTGCTTAATAAGAAAAGCTCACCACGAAGGCACGAAGACACAAAGGAACACGAAGAAAAGCATTTTGATCTTAATGTGAATCCCACTGTTTTCCTGTAAACAACTTCGTGAATCTTCGTGTCTTCGTGCCTTCGTGGTTAAAAACATTTCAAGGTTACCGTCATGAAAATTGGTATCGTTTGTTATCCGACGTACGGCGGTTCGGGGGTGGTGGCTTCGGAGCTGGGGCGGTTTCTGGCCCTGAGCGGACACGAGGTGCATTTTATTTCCTCCTCGATGCCGTTTCGTCTCGAACACGAGCCGGTCGATAATATTTTCTTCCACGAAGTGCAGACGCTCAGCTACCCGGTATTGAACGGCGAGCTGTACGGGATTGCGCTGGCGTCGAAAATTGTCCAGGTCGTGCAGGACTTCGGCCTCGATATCGTGCATGCGCATTACGCGGTGCCGCACACCATTTCGGCGTTTATGGCGCGGTCGGTACTCGGTAAACAGGACCACCCGTTCAAGGTCGTGACAACGTTGCACGGCACGGATATTACACTGGTCGGGCGCGCACCGTCGTTTTTCCCCGTTGTTCAGTATGCCATCAACACGTCGGACGCCGTGACGACGGTTTCGAATTGGTTGCGCGATGAAACCATTCGCGAATTCGATATCAAACGTCCCATTGATGTGATTCCGAACTTTGTGGATGGCGAAAAATTCCGCCGTGGCCTGACCCCGTGCAAGCGTTCGCATTTTGCACCCAATGGCGAGAAGGTTTTACTGCATATTTCAAACTTCCGCCCGGTGAAACGTGTGGTGGACGTGGTAGAGGTCTTCGCCCGCGTACATAAGGAAATGCCTGCCGTGTTGCTGATGGTCGGCGACGGCCCGGACCGCGACAAGGCATGCCATCGCGCCCGCGAGTTGGGCGTCGGCAAGCAAGTGCGGTTCCTCGGCAAGCAGGAATCCATCGAATTTTACATGTCTTGCTCGGATCTTTTCGTTTTCCCGAGCGAGTACGAATCGTTCGGCCTCGCGGCTCTCGAAGCCATGTCGTGCCAGATGCCGGTGCTTGCGTCGGCGGCGGGTGGCTTGCCAGAGGTGATCGATCATGGGGTGACGGGATACCTGGCGCCCATGGGCGATGTGGCTACGATGGCGAAAGAGGCGATCGAGGTGCTCAAGAACCCGGAAAAAGCCAAAACCGTTGGCGATGCCGCTCGCCAGAAAGTCGTCGATTGTTACCTGCCCGATTCGGTCATCCCGCAATACGAACGATTATACGAGCGTGTATTGCGCGAATCATCCAACGTGGCGCCTCGATTTGCCGCATTCGAGCCAACGTTTGTTCACGCGGACGGAATTTGACTGTCCTAAAATACTCCAAATCGTGTGATATCAAAAGTCTTTTTATCGTTTTTCCGCCTCAGAATTGGTCGATTTCACGCGATCCAACTTGACAGGCCATGGGTGTATGCCTTTGCTGCTAGTGTGATTTATCCGAAGGTTCAACACTCAAAAATGAAGTCAACTTCCTTGAACATCAAATCTCTCCAAATCATCGCTGCGTGGATAGCATTTGCCTTCTTCGCGGCAGCTCCTTCCCTTGCGCAGCAACAGGGTCAGCCCACTCAAGCACAATTCCATTTGGACGTTCCGTCGGAATTCAGCAGTGGTGGCGGTGGCGCATTGCCTCCTGCGTTTTATACCATGGAAGAAGGCAAAACCCCTCCCCCGGTGGCGACGCCTACGCCATCGGAGGAAAAGTCAGACCCCTTTGCTGGACGAGCCGCCATTGAGGGCAAAGTCATTGGTTTCGATGGAACGCTGAATGTGTATCTGATGAAACCGGTGGAGGGATCGGACCGGGATATTGAAACTACCTGGCAGTTGCAATACATGCCCGACCAGACGTTTAAGAAAGATGGAATCGACGGAGGGCGTTACTTTTTGCGTTTCGAGGACCCGGCGCTGCTGATTCGTCCGATCGAGTTTCAAATCCAAATCCACTATATTGAACCAACGGTGCTGGAGTTGGATTTTAATGGGCTGGTGCGCATCGCAGGCGATATCAAGGTCAATGGCCAGGCTGTCCGAGCGGAGTTGTTATCCCTGGGCCTTTTACCCAATGGCAATGGGCGATTGATTCCGAGGTTCCTACCCTGCGGCGAACATCAAGTGGAAGCCTTCGTCAAACCGGGCAATTATAAGCCCGTTCTGTTCCACGAATTTTTCGGCCTGCGAACGATTTTCCCTTTTTTCGACATCACGCCTCAGATGAACAATCAGGTGTTGAATTTCGACGTTCCGCTAACAGAGGTTCAGTTGAATATCGTCTCGCCCAAAGGCTACGATCCTAAGCGAGGCGAATGGGTGTTCGAGTTCCGCACCTGGAACTGGACCGAGGAACGCAAGGTCCCCGTCAGCCAACCCAGCGTACCGATGTATGGTATGTTGAAGGGTGATTATTTCGTGGAGTATCGCGCTCCGAAGGACGGGGTCTATGGGCACTCGCCTGTTGTTCAGGTAGATTACAGCAAGAAAAACATCATCAATGTGCCGCTCGCCAAAAAGGCTTCACACAATTACGAAGTCGTGGTGAACGATGTACCGCCTGGAACGTACGAATATAAATTTTATTCGGAACCCGATGACTGGTTCTTAGATAAACTGAACCCAAATTCCAAAGGTTCGGGCAGCATGATGAATTCCGTGTTTACCGTACCGAAACGGAATCCGAATGCTCCGATTCCCAACGGGTGGCCCCAGGTCAATCCCGCGACAGGAGATGTCAAATTCCGTCTGGAAAATGTGGATGTGGAATCCGGTATTTTCGTACTGAGCGATTTCAACGACTGGAGTCTGGACCCAGGATCGCGCATGTTGCCGGTGGATATTCTCTCTCAATACGCTTCGGAAAACAAATCGACCACGCAAGCTAACGCGAACGGTGGAAATTAGAAGACAAACCGTCTCAAACTCTAAATGTTCACACAGCATCTTCCCCAGCCATTGCGGTTGGGGGAGTTTCATATTTCTTTGGTGTCCTGGCAGGATCTTTCCGTTCTAGTTCTGGACATTGTTGCCGGGTGTGTGGCAGGCAGC
>CAZOKZ010000122.1:0-5072 GCA_964580585.1 uncultured Candidatus Sumerlaeota bacterium
GTTGTCGCATCTGGCTTTGTTCAAGACGAACCCAGACCGTGCCGCTCAAATGGCCAAACGCGATTTGATGGGACTCGCACGGGTTTTATTACGCGTTCTTGAAAAGGCCTGCCGGATTTCTCACGAATTGATAGAATCGGAAACCGATCGTACGGATCGGAAAATATGAGGGAAGGGTGAGGTTATGACTGATATTCTCAACATGCGTGGACCGGATTTTCTGATATTTTTTGTCAAAGCCATCGGAGTTGCGGCTTTCACCGCCTTCGTGTTGTATTATTCCATCGATTTGATTTTACGTTTGTTTTCCGGAGCCGACGATTCCGGCAATATCGACGCCTACGAAGCGGCTGCTTTGTCGGGCGGGTACAAGCGACCTGTGCAGGTGGCAATTGCACGTCTGTTGCACTCGCGCGTGTTGAAATACGACTCCACCGGTGGACGCTTCATCAGTCTTTCCGACGTACCTCGTGGATCGCATTCGCTGGAATCGTGTGTTGCCAGACTTGCACGTCAGTTGGGGGAAGCAACGCTGTTCGATTTAGAAAACGGGTGTCGGATTTATCTGGATAAAGTGTGGGAACGGCTTCGTGATCGAGGGATGATCTATGCGCAACCGATGGGATTTCTGGCGCGATGGATTCCTGCGTTGCCAATCGTTGGCGTCCTGCTGTTGGGAGGTGCAAAAATCGCCATCGGTGTCTCGCGACATCGTCCGGTGACAATCTTGGTGGCATTGGTCCTCGCCGTGTTAATGGCATTGGTTACTTACTTGAGGAAAACAGCGGCGGGAGCGCACCGAACAGGTTACGGCAGTCTGATGTTGAAACGCGCCGAAACCGAAAACGATGTACTCCGTTCGGTAGCGATGCAAAATGCCGATCGTTTGAACAGCCGCGATGTTGCGATGGCGGCGGGAATTTTCGGACTCACGGTGTTGCATGATTCGGTAGCGATGGGGGCCTTTGCACGGATGGTTCAACCGCCCCCGCCTGTTCAGACTAGCAGCGATGACGGGTCCTTTTTCAGTTGCAGCACCAGTTGTGGGGGAGGCTGTGGAGGAGGTTGCGGTGGTGGCTGTGGTGGATGCGGAGGATAAGATCATGACTTGCACAAAGTTACCCGCTCTCGGATTGGGCATTGGATGGCGCAAAGACTTAGCGCTGATGATTGATCGTCGTCGCGATCTGGGCTTTGTCGAAATCGTCGCGGAAAACGAGCGCCCGGGGCGTATCTCCCGTCCCGTGTTGGACTTGCGCGACCGCGGGGTGGCGGTGATTCCACACGGCATTTCGCTATCACTCGGCGGAGCCGATCCACCCGATCCTCGTCGTGTCGAACATCTTGCGCGATTGGCGCAAGAACTTGATTCGCCATTTGTCAGCGAACATTTGGCATTCGTTCGTGCAGGCGATTGCGAAGCGGGACACCTGATGCCATTGCCACGAACGCGGGAACAACTCGATATTCTGGTGGAGAACATTATCGAGGCGCAACGTGGGCTGCCTGTACCGCTCGCGCTCGAAAATATCTCAGCCCTGTTTGCTTGGCCTGATGCCGAAATGACCGATGCCGAGTTCGTTTACGAAGCGTTGGAACGTACGGGCGCGCATCTGTTGCTCGATATTGCCAATGTCCACGCGAATGCACAGAATGTTGGACTTCCCGTTTGTGAATTTCTCGATGCCCTGCCGCTCGACCGCCTCGCCTACATGCACGTTGGTGGGGGAGAAGAACGCGAAGGGGTTTATCATGATACCCACGCCCATGCGGTTCCCGATCAGGTGTTCGACTTGCTTGCGGAATTTGCGCGGCGCGCGAAAATCCCCGCCGTGATGCTCGAACGCGACGACGCCTTTCCAGGCGACGCGGAAATCAATGAGGAACTCGACCGACTGGCGGCTGCTTTAAACGTCTCGAAAGCGGCGAACCCATGAACGATACACGTCAACGTTTACGCGCCAAACACACGGCGTTGCTTCAAGCGATTGAAGGACGCGGAGAAACACCGGGCATCGATCCCGCTCGCATTAAATTGCAAAGGCGATCGTTGGCGCGTAAACATGCGGGGGAATTCGCCCGTTTGCTGCCGTCCGTGCGACGTTGCCTCGGGTCGGAATTCATGCCTCTCGCCACCGAATGGTGTTTGAATCAACCCATGGGCGGTGATACCCTGCGCGATGCGTTAGCATGGGTTCGAACCATCGATTCCAGGCGATTGGATCGTTGTGCTGCCAAAGCGGTTGCATTTCATCAAAGCAAAGTTCGTCGTGTTCGTTTTGTGTGCGTTTGTTATGGTCAGAGTCGGACCTTGTGGTGTGTTGGAGGGCGATGGACGATGGACGTCCCTCGATTGAATTTCTTTAGACGACAAAACAATATCGACGCCTCGAAAAATAAGCCGACGATTAATGCGCGAAATTTGAGGGGAGCAAGTTAAGAAGATCGAAGACTCTGCCATTGCCGTGGTAATAATCGTGTTGGACGTGCAAAAAAATTCTCAAAGCGTTGAGACGATTACGGAGCGATGTAATTATTCGATTTAGATGGCACGCCCGGAGGGATTCGAACCCCCGACCTTCTGATCCGTAGTCAGACGCTCTAATCCAGCTGAGCTACGGGCGCACGCGGTAGGGCTTGGCGATGTCGCCAAGGGAGTGGAAGGAAACCCGAACCCGGTTCGCAGAGCAAGAGGAATTTTTGATGTTTTCGGGCTTTGGGCGTATCTCAACTTTGTTGCCAAAGATTTAAAGATTCACCACGAAGCCACCCGCCTGCGCCAAGGCTATGGCGGGTGCCTTCGTGGTTTGATTTTTCCTTCGTTTTGGGTGTTGTCGGCGGTTGATTGTTCTATCTTTACGTTCGGAGGGGGAGTTTGGTTGAGGGAATCGTGTGATTTTGCGGATGTCTTTGGGGGTTTGGCCCGCGAATCGCAAGTTGCCCTTGCCGCCATGCTGTCTTGTCCTTCTTATCGTGCATCGTTTATTTTGTGTGATGATCCGCCACTGGGCTGGGGTGATAATGTCGTCGGATAGAGCAAATCTGTACGAAATGGTGGGGTCGCTGCCAACGGCGGGCGATACGCATCGTGCTGAAGCACGGGTTCGGTCGTCGGGGGCACGGGTGATTTTGCATCGCATCGAGGTGGACGATCCCGGGGCGTTGGATGTGATTTCGGGGCCTCTTCAGCGATTTGCGGCGATTCGCGATCCGCGGATTCCTCGCGTGATCGACGCATGGCAGACCGATAATTATATTTTTTATGTGACCCTGGAATATTTCGGCGAACCGCTTCGTTCGCCTGCTTCGCGCCATATTTTCAAAGGGCGGAATCAGAATTTTATCTTCCAGGCTGCTTACCAGACTTTGTCGGCATTAGCGGCATTGCACGATCAGGTTACGACGCATCGTAATGTGAACGTGGATTGTTTCCTGGTGACCAAGACCGGGTTGATTTTCATGCAAAATCATGGTTTGGCTTTCCGTGTCAGCCGCATGGTGGCGGTTACCTCTTCTTTGAAGTCGCCCGATGGCATTTTGCTGGCGTCGAACCTGATGGGTTTCGACGTGGCGGACTGGGCGGCGATGATTGCATCGATGGTGGCGGGCGTGCCGATCCTGGACCCCTCTTTGTTCATCGATAGTTCGCCCGTTCCCGAGCAGGTATCTCTCGCTGCCAAACAAATCAAGCAACTCGTGATCGACAAAACACTGGCGGACTTCCTGGTGCGCGCGCTTCAGGCTCGAGCCAACGAAACCGGTGGGTTTGAAAACGCGGTCGAGGCGTTGGCGGAATTTAACAAGGTGATCAAGCCATGATTGAATCGGGCAATGGATGGAAATTCCGCGATCACCTTGCCGACAAGGTGATCTTCGAGGAGCAAGTCGTCGAGCATCTGGTGACGGGGCATCTCGCCGTGCGTCGCGTGTTCCCCGAGCGTTTAAATAAAGATGCCGTGGCGATGGAGGCGATTCGTCGTCAGGTTGAAATTTCCACGGAAGTGGAACATCACGGAATGCAGCGCCTCTTTGCCACGGAAGTGATCAATGGCAGCTACTGTGTTTATGGCGAGTACATCGATGGCCAGTCGCTCGAGCTATTGGCGGCGCGCAAAAATTTCCGCGTACCGCACAAATGGGCGGCAATGGCGATTCAAATCGTTGAATTATTTTCCGAACTTCAAGCCATTGGCGTCGCGTTCGACCGAATCAACCTGGGTGACATGCGTTTGACAAGCGGCGTGCTCCAGGTGGCGAATCGATTCCCCGTGGGGATTCTGAAAAATGACCAACTCAACAGCGCGTATCTGTCACGCGTGGTGGAAACCAATTGCGGCGGACTCTACGTTGCCGATGGGCGGTTTCCATTTCGCGAATGCATGGCGCGGCTTAAGGAACTGCTCTTTCACCTCGGCTCGGGCCAGGTCCTGCGTTCGGTCGATGACAGCATTAATCATTTCCGGGATTTATCGCGTTCTTCTGGCGTTCAGCAATATTCCTTGCTCGGGCTCGAGCAGGAAATCGAATCCATCATCATGCGCCTGCATGACACAACCAGCGGTGAAACCATTGGCGACCTGGATACCTTGCTGGCGGAACTCAAGCTGATCATGCAGTCGAAGAAAGTGAAGAAAGACGAATCCACCGACGCGAAAAAACTCGAAGCCGAAGTCGCCGAACATATTCCGGTCCCCCGACCATTGAAATTGGGCGAAGAAAAACCGGCGCCCGATCCTTCCACGCCATCTCGTCGCGATCCACCCACGGGTTCGAGACGGTTGCCGGTATTGAATGCCTCCGATGGGACTCGCATTCAAATGGCAGGTCAAACTGCCGACGAAGACTTGGAAGAAGACCGCTCGTATTTGTATCCGTCGAAACAGGCGGAAGCTTCAAAATCCGAAGAAAAGAAAAAATCGTCGAGTAGTTCCACCTTGATCGAAACGCCGATGAATGCATTGGCGGGCAAGAAAAGAAGCAAAGGAAAGAATTGGAGCGCGACAATCAAGTGGAGCGTCGTCGTGTTGGTGGTGTTGGGCGCTGCCTATGGCGGGTGGGTGGCGTATCAAAAT
>CAZOKZ010000123.1:0-4930 GCA_964580585.1 uncultured Candidatus Sumerlaeota bacterium
TTTGATCCAACTAACTCAATATGGCGACGCTTGGGTTGGTTTGAACAATGGCACGGGGTCTCTACCAGGCCCATCCTATGATTCGACACCGGGATTTGTTTACAGCACGGCGGCGATTCCTTACCAGTGGCCCTTTGTCGCCGATGTAAACGGCGATGGGAATGACGATGTTCTGTTCATCAGCTCGTCCCTGGGTCAAATCGACGTAGCGCTCTCGAACGGTACAGGACTCGATGCCCCGTTGGATTGGGGCGGGACGAATTTCGCCATGTATCCTGCGATGCGTGAAGGGTTGGCCGTCGGAGATTTCAACGGCGACGGAATGGACGACATCGGATTCATCGCGACGGGTCTGAACGCAGCCTGGGTGGCGCTATCGAATGGTTCGGGACTGGAAGTACCGACACGATGGGGAGCGGGATTAGGCTTTCGCGACGATCCAGCGCAAGGCAGCGGTTGGTGGGTGTTTGCCGCCGACGGAGACGGCGATGGGCTGCCGGATTTGGTGCAATTGACCGAATACGGCGAGTTCTGGACAGCAGAATCGACGGGGCGCGGCACGTTTGAACAACCGTACAAAAACGCCGCCGTGGGCTTCCGCCATAAACCCATGGGACTCTGGCAGGTTTACCCGGGCAAGATTGTGCCGTAGAAAAATAAGACAGGATGAACGGAATGGACAGGATTACACTCCGCATTCCGTTCATCCCGATCAATTTTATTCTTACTCGTTATTTTCTTTCTGAGCTTGTTTTTCTTTCGCAGCATCTTTGCGTAGCTGTTCCCGAATCCAGGGAAGCGGCAACGTGGGAGTCTGTTTTTTATCCAGCGCTTCCCAGGCTGCCATGGCCTGTGGGACGACGGTGGCGTTCGGATCGATCTGAAACGCAGCGGCAAAATGCCGTTTGGCATATTCGGGCTGACCACCTAGATACATGCACGCCCCGAGGTAAAAGTGCGCTTCGGCGTCGTTGGGAGAACTTCCCAGATAATCGATGTAAAAATCGGCTGCCTGACGAAAATGCCCCAGTTCATAACACGCCCGGGCTCGATAATATTCGGCCTTTTTGAGCTGGGGTGTGGTCCAGAAATTCGGGTGAGGACGACGATTCTGAATGGCACGCGAGGCCGCAATCATCGCACCGAGATAATCTTTGTCCGCAATCAACGACTCAGCGGTTAAGGCATCGTCTTCGGCTGGCGGCCAAGTGTCCTTTACCTTTTTGGGCGGAGGCGGCGTCAGCGCGTCCACCGTATCCCATGCCTTGATCAATGGGCGCAGGACTTCTTTGCGCGTTTTGTCCGACGGTCCGTGAAAATACACGATGTCGCCGGAACTGAGCGAACCGTTTGTCGGATCGTAGGTATGTTCGCGAATGTCGAATCCCGTCCACGCCAGACAAGCAAGCGGTTCGTTAGGTTGACCGTCGATGATCGTCGTAACACGCGCAGGGGGAAATTCGCCGATACCATCCTGGCCAACGCTAAGGATCAACGTGCCCTTCTGACCGAGCGCCACGACTTCCAACGGACGGGCACCACCGAATGGGTCTCCCGGAACCGAAGGGGTGGCTTTGGAATCGATTTGGAGCAACGTTCCATCGGCAGCAAACATGGGCAGTAACTCCCCCCCAATCATGGTTGGATATTGGCCGTATGAATCGTAAAACTGATCAAGTGCTGGCTCGAACGATTGCACCGCGCCATCGAGCAAAACATAGGTCGGCGCTGTACGCTTGGCTTGGATGCGTTCGCGATGCACGTAAGCGAGGTGCTCGATATACGGGCGAACGAATGGTACTGCTGCGAAGAGAATCGAAAAAATTGCCAGCGTCCGTGAATTGCCCGGGGCTTCCTTGCCAGGATTCGCGAGAGCGATCGACGCAAAGATGGCGGTGATAATGAAGAGCGGGATGGTAATAATCGTGAAGTCCGCAAACATTGCCAGAACGTTCAAGAAACCAAAAAACGCGGCCACCACGGCAAAATTATTCATCACAAGCCTCGGGATAACACTTCAGAATGTCATCATCCGACAGGACTTCCGTCGTCAGAGTCAAGTGGTTGGATTGCCACTCGAACAGTGAACGCCGGACAACGTGCTTTTGTGGACAGCATGCGACGATTCACTTCACGTTGCTTTTGATCTGGGCCAGAAACTCGACATAGTTCGTGGAGTGCTGCACTTGTTTGAACAGTTCGTGGTTTTGGAACGTTTTTCCAATGCTGCTGAGGATTTCGAGTTGGATCTGGGTGTTTTCCTTGGGCGTCAGGATAAGGAAAATCAAATTCGCGGGTTCGCCATCGGGCGCGTCGAAATCCACTCCGACTCCTGAAAGCCCACACACGATGATCGGCGTTTTCAGACCTTCGATCCGGGCATGCGGGATGGCAATTCCGTTCCCAAGGCCAGTGGAGATCAGTTGCTCGCGTTCCCAGACGGCTGCGGCAATGCCCGCCGCGCCCAGATGGGTGCTCTTTGTCGCCAGAGGCGCCAGTTCTTCGATGGCTTTTTTACGGTCGGCAGCTTGCAGGTTGGCAATGAAACCAGCGGGCGACATGAAGTCGTAAAAGTGGAACGGCTTTTCTCGGTTCAGGAATCGCTGCATCAACGTGCCTGCAAAAATCGCTGTCACCAACGCCATGATGACCATGGCAACGAACATGCGCGGGCTGATCAGGCCAACTTCAAGTGCGAGCAGAGCCAGAATAATTTCCATCGCTCCGCGCGCGTTCATCCCAAACCCAACCGCCAGCGATTCGCGCCAGGAATACCCGACCCAACGGCTGGCCAATCCGCAGCCGATCAACTTGCCCAGCGTGGCAATAACCAACACGATCACAACGAGCATCAAATCGAAGTTGGCGATGAAATCAACGTGCAATCCAATCGACGCAAAAAAAATCGGGGCGAAAATAAACGAGATGAAATTTTCCAAGGTATGCCGGGTTTTTTCCCGCAGATGAACGGAATCGCCCAAGGCCACACCAAACAGGAACGCGCCGAAAATCGAATGAATGCCGATCCATTCGGTGAACGCCGCGCATAAAATCGCACCCGTAATGGCAAAGCCGAGCACCCCGCCAGGCCAGGTGGTGTATGCCTGGACAGCGGGCAACGTTCGATCGATAATGAACCGCCCAACGGTTAGCACGAGAATCGTGAAAACAATCGTCAGCCCAATGGTCGTGTGAACGCTGAAGGGGCGGTCGCCTACTTCGCCGATCATGCTGAGAATAATCGCAAACAGCATCCACCCGAGCAGGTCGCCGATCACGGCAACCGACACAAGCACCATGCCGAAGTCGGATCGGAAAATGTTCAGGTCGAGCAGGATTTTGGCGATCACCGGCAGGGCCGTGATGCAAAGCGCGGTGCCCACGAAGAGCGCAAATATCAGCCGGTCGCTGTCGGGTTCGGCCCCGAGCGCATTGGGAAAACCGTACGCCGCTCCGAATCCAAAAGCAAAGGGCACAATCATCCCGAACAAGCTGATAACAATGGAGGTTTTACCCTGCCGAAGCACGGCGGACAAATCGACCTCCAGCCCCGCGACCAGCAGGAACAACGTGATCGCCAGCGCCGTAAGCCCCTGGAGGGCGATGGGGAAATTGCCTTCGATGGGAAACAGGTGGTGCTGGAATGCAGGCGCAATCGCCCCCAGAACCGTCGGCCCCAAAACGATCCCTGCCAGGATTTCGCCCAGCACGGCGGGCTGATTGAAGCGCTTGGCGGCTTCGCCAAACAATCGCGCAAATAGAAGCAGCACGCCGACGGCGGTGAAAAAAATCGTCAGTTCATGATGAGTCATCTGAGGCATGAGATTACCCCTCTTCCGGTGGCAGGTCGGGGATATCGCGATGAATCAGAACCGTGCAAGGTAGTCGGCGAATGACGACCTCGGCCGGATGCAGCAGGAACCGGTCCCAAAACCCCAGGGGCCGCGACGGCGCGGGATAAATCAGCAAATCGGCGTTTTTTCGCCGGGCGTATTCCACGGCTTCGAATCCTTCGGAACCGTGGAGCACATTGAGCTGCACGTCCAGGCCACGCAGGCTGAACTCTTCGAGGTAATTGGACAGTTGGTACATGCTGGCTTTGTGCATGTCTTGCTTCGAGACGCTCGTGCTGCTCGCCGCCGCCATGCTGGCGAGCCGTTCGGTGTAATCGTATTCGTAAACGAAATGGACGAACCGAGCATGCGTTCGATGAGCGAGTCGCAACCCGAACCGAACGGTATTGCGCGAGGTGTCGTCCAACCGGATACAGACGACGATAGACTGGTATCGGGTGCCTTCGGGAATCGGGTCAGCCAGCAACATCACCGGGCGGGGAACTTTACGCACCACGCGCCGCGCCACGGAACCGAACAGGCTTTGCACCAGCCCTTCGTGTTCGAGCGCCCCCAGCATCACCATATCGGGTTTCAGTTCCTCGGCAACGGTCTGAATCGTATCTTCTGGTTTTCCGGGACGAATAATCAGCGCTTCCGGGTCGTCGATCCCGTGCTCGGCCAAAATGGCACTCAATTTCGAGCGCGTAGATTCGTTGTCCGGCCCGATGGACAGGAATTGCAATTTGCCCTCGATCGCCTTGTTCAAAGCGACCGCTTCCCCGGCAATTGCCGAGGCCGTCGGCGATAAAGCCAGGCAAGTCAAGGTGGTGAAAACGGGATTGGCAGAGAATGCTTGCATGGTCATCCCCTCGGTGAGGTCGGCCATCTTTCGTCAATTAATGATCACTTACATTGCGAAAGTCAAGCCAATCAGGACCGGCGCGCTTGTCCGCCCAAAGCCGATATGCAAAGGCGAAACTCCGACGCGCAACGAGGAGAAGGTCCGTTGTTGAACAAAGTGTTCGCCTACAATATTTTTTCAGTAGTGTCCGGTAAACTTTTTCGGACCCCGCCCTAAACCGTTGTTATTACGT
>CAZOKZ010000124.1:0-4745 GCA_964580585.1 uncultured Candidatus Sumerlaeota bacterium
TGCATCATAGCATTCCGCGATGAGTTTATTCAACGCGCGGCCAACTTCTTTCATGTTTGGTGGCAGTTTGGGGGACGGAGACGGCATACGCGCGGCAAACGGCGCAAGAAGCGTAACGGCGTCTTCGTGGCGTTCTTGCATTTTGTACGCATTCCCCAGTGAAAACGCTACCCACTGGCCATTCAACCACAGTTCGTCGTAGGCTTCGACGGGACGTTTCAGTTCATGTTCGCATCGCAAGCGCAGTTCCTCGAAATCCAGCAGTCGATCAATGGACTTGTCTTCGGGAGCGATTTCTTTCGCGTCCATATAGCGTTGGCACGCTTCGTCAAACTCGAACGCGCGATAATGCACGTGGCCTTCGAAAATCACATCGTTCGCTCGTTGATACCGTGCGAGAGCGTCCTTCTGATCGGCAGCCAAATCCTGATCGACGATGGTATCCCAAACGGGGACTTGCGCATCGTAAACGTTGCCCATGTTTTCGGCAATAGGGCGTGCGTCGTATCCAAATCGCGGCGAGAGAAATTCGATGATCGGATAGTTTTCTGTGTTTAGTGCCCCGTCTTTGATATACGCATCGAGGCCACGCTGGTCACTGACGAATGAAGTGATCAACTTGTTGGGATCGCGCAAACCGATCTCTTCCAAATCGGTCTGGATAAGCGGATTTTCCAGAGCTTTGAGCACTTCGCCGTAGGAAATTTTCAACCCGTCCTTCTGACCAATGAACAGACAATAATGCGTGGGTTGATTAGTAAAGTACCAAATCGACATTTCGGGAAACACACGTTGAAACGTGCGGGCAACGATGCGGAAAGCTTCGTCGCTGAGGCCCGCCAACGGCATCCAGACCACGACAAGACCACGGTCTGTGATGCGATCGTGGCAGAGCTGGAAATATTCGAGGTCGTACAGATTGGCGTTCGATTTGTAACGTAAATCCGTGCAATCGGTCGCAATCACATCGTAGGATTGTTCGGTAAAACGCAAATAGGCACGCGCATCGTCGATGATGATGCGATAGCGCGGATCGAAACTGCGAAAACCGGGCGCCGGTTCAACAGTGTAGTCCTTGAGCGGATGCGCCGCGCCGGGCAACTGTCCATCGGGGCCGAGTTCGGCGAGCGCTTCTTCGATCACGTCGTCTTCATACAGAATCCCATGATTTGCATCGGTTAAAACTCGCGCGGCTTTCGGAACGTTCGTCGTGATTTCAATCGCGTGGATGTTCTTCACTTCGGGGTAAAGCGTGTAGGAATACGATGCCCCTCCACTGCCGAATCCGACGGTCAACACCGCGTCGGCTTTGCCACCGAGCAATACCATTGGAACGTGAGCGAGGGTTTTTTGATCGGTTTGCAAAACAGGATCGGTGCCCGCCACACCAATGGCATCCACGTAAATGGTGCGCCATTTCTTGGCGTCTTCGATGACAGAGACCGTAGCAAGCGAACCTTCGTTGTAATAGACGATTTCTTCTCCAATGGTGGTTGGATGAAACGTGTGCGCATTGGAATTCAACGCGAGGCGTCCGATCAGCACACCACCTGCAATAACGATAGTACTGAGCAACAACGGACGTCGGGACTTTGGTAAAGTGGGATGCACCCAAATGACAACGACAGCGATGGCAAAACTGATCCCCGCCAAAATGGCGATGGTGTTCGTGATCCCCAGAAGGGGGATCATCACAAAGCCCCCGAGAAACGATCCGGCAATGGCACCGCAGGTGTTCAATGCGTACACACGTCCGACGTCGTGCCCCAATCGGCCAACCGACCCCACCACAATGCGCGCGACCACGGGGAATGCCATGCCCATCAATAATGTGGGCAAGCCAATCGATACCGCGGTTCGCACCAAGACGTTTCCAATGGCTCCCCAGTAGTTCAATTGACCTTTGGCATCGATGTCCTCGAACAAGAACATAATCGGCAGATCGGCGATAATCAGGTACACGGAAAAAATCCCGAGCAAGCCGATCAGAAATTGCAACAACACGTAAACGCTGAGCAAATCGCGAATGCGATCGACCAGCGACTGCATGACAGCACTGCCAATGGCCAACCCCAACAAATAAACCGACAACATTCCGGTGAATGAATAGGTTGTGGCCTTCAGCGTTTCAAATCCGAAGAGCAATGAACGAGTCCAGGCGACTTGATAACACAACGCCGCCAGACCACTGAACAGGTAAGACCAAAGGACAATATTTACCACGCGCGGTGGAATCGAATGCGCAGCAGGAATGGCTTCGGCGGTGGTTTCCGGCACAGATTCATCCTGAACCGGCACACGTAATCCCCACCCAAGGATCATTGCCAGCGAGGCAACAACGACGTTCACGGTTACTGCGATTAAGGTGGTGTGCCAGACGCCGAATCTTTCGAGAAGGAAAAACCCGGTGAGAAAAACACCCGTCACCGCGCCAATGGTGTTCAGCGCATATAACCCCCCAACCGCGTGACCGACTTCGTTGAGGCCTCGCGTGACCGCACGCGACATTACAGGCAACGTCGCCCCCATGAATGTCGTCGGAATCATCAACAACACACATGCGATAACAAATCGCACAAGGCTGAAGAAAAAGAAGGTGCCTTCACCGCCCGATGCGTAGAATTGCCCGATGATCGGTCCGGCCAATTTCAGCAAAAATGGGAATAGCAACGCGGACAGGCCAATGCCGAGTTCCAGAAAACCATAAAAGAACAGAGGCCTTTCCATGCGATCGGCACGTTTGCCAATCAGCCACGACCCAAGCGCCAATCCCCCCATGAATGCGGTGAGAACGGTCGCCACGGCATAAACGGTAGCGCCAAACAAGGTGCCCAACTGCCGCGACCAAACGACCTCGTACATCAAGGCGCTGGCGCCGCTGAGGAAAAACATCAGCGCGATGGCTAGATTACGTCCCAAGGTGTTCTTTTCAGATTGAGAGGGGGGAGCTTCGACGGAGGTTTCAGACATGATCAAACAACGGCGCCTTTAGAGGTCAAAAGTGCCGGAAATCTGCCCGTCTCGCGCCCGGGGATCAACGAAGAAACGTCTTAAATCAGGAAATGTCTTACCAAAACCGGGGACACGAACCGCAATCCGTGTCCCCGGTGAGAGAACGTTCACTCAAGGCGTGGCTTTCTTCCGCGGTTCGCCTGTGGGCATGAGCAGAATTTTCAGCGGTTTGTGCGCTCCCGGAGGAACCAGATATTCGATTTCCACATGCCCCATGTGACCATTCGGCATGGCGGAAAAAGTCTGGAGGGGAACACCATCGGTGTCAGAAATCTCCGACGAAAAGGAAACTCCCCCACCCGGGTGCTGCCCATCATTGACATTCAAGGAGATCAAACCGGGAGCATGAGAATCCGCTTCGGGCAAGGCAGCGACTGAGAGATTGCGTCCATCCGAGGTGATAAATGGAACCGAAAGGGCTAATTTCTGCCCTGGATTGCCGGAAAATGCGGGCGGCGGCGTTGTTTCATCGGTCTTGGTGATTGGCCAGAAATTCTGCTGCTCTAACGTGAGAACAACCGGTCCATCGTCCGTATCGTAGGCCGCTGCACTGGGTTTGACAGAGAACGTTGCGGGCATGAAACCTCCACGACCGACGCCGTTTCCTTCGACCAAATCAGTCATGTAAAATTGTGTCCGACTGGTAATCATCGAGGCTTTTTCTGGTGCGGTCTGGACGACGGAAATTTCGCTGGGGCTGTCGATGGCCAATTCCAAAATCGCATACACCAACTCGCCGGGCTCCAGAGTCGATTCTTCCAACTCTTCGGTAAGAGCGATACTCCCATTGGGCGAAACGACATGAGATTCGACAAATTCACTGGAACCGGAATATTTTTCAAACGCCTGTTCTGCGGCAAACGCACTGGAACCGCTGGTTTTTGCAATGGCGAGACGGGTAAGTCCGACTGTTAACGAATCCCCGCCCTGATTTTCAATGATAGCGGAAACTTTTCGTGGAGCATCGGTGCCGTTGCGATGGGCAAGAATCAAACGCACCGTTCCAGGAACGACTTTTTCCCGCAGCAACAGGGTTTCCGGGCTGGATACCGTTTCCGGGTTGTTTGACACCAATACCTGGGAACCGGAAATCCCCACGACATTGGTCTCCATTTCGGGCACCTGCGACAATCCGACACCCGCCATTGAGACTGATTCTCCCGGATTGGCGCCTTCTAAGGCACTTTCCACGCGGTTGGGAACCGCCACCCCATTTTCGTTAATCGTCGTTTTTCCAAACATTTGACAGCCGCTGGCCGTGAGGGCAACGAGCAGCAAAGTCGTATATCGCATCATAAAGAACTCCCATTAATACTGTCGTGTTTCCGATTTGACTGAAGTGAAGAGCCCGAAGTTTGTCACAACCCTAAGACGGGACAACGGGAAAGAAAGCGTCGTGCACTTGACACCCTGTGCTCTGAAGGGCGAATGCTCTGATCGCATTGAACGTGCCGGTTCCGCCACCTTTTCCCGATTCGACGAGTTCTCATGCTGTTCAACTCCTGGACATTTCTGCTTTTTTCGCTCGTCGTATTTCCCCTGTATTTCCTTTTTCGCCGCAGCCGCGTTCAAAATGTCATCCTGTTGATCGCCAGTTATATTTTTTACGGATCGTGGGATTGGCGGTTTTTATTCTTGCTACTGGCCTCCACGGTGGTGGATTATTTCGTGGGCAAACGCCTGGAGGAAACGAGCGACTCGCGTACACGAAAGATCCTGCTTACCATCAGTTG
>CAZOKZ010000125.1:0-4417 GCA_964580585.1 uncultured Candidatus Sumerlaeota bacterium
GCCCAGAATTCCCGAAACTTTCGCATCGGAACTCCCCATGGCCCCGCACGACGAACAAGAAAACGAAGAAGACTATCGCGCCGGATTCGTCGCGATTCTTGGCAAACCCAATGCCGGCAAATCCACGCTCGCCAACGCCCTCATTGGCGAAAAACTTCTCGCCGTCAGCGGCCTCCCCCAAACCACCCGCGACCGCATCAACGCCATCTATTCTGCCGACGACATGCAAATCGTCTTTGTCGATCTGCCCGGCCTCGTCGAAGCCACCGACAAACTCAATGAAGTCTTGCGTCAAAACGTCATCGACGGACTCGAAGGCATTGACTGCGTAATCCACCTCGTCGATCCCACCGACCCCGATCCCGTTGGCGAAGACATGGCCGCCATTGTCGCCGCCCTGAACCGGCCCGTGATTTTTGTCGCCAGCAAACTCGACACCCAGCCGAAAAACTTCCATCCCGCCGACTGGGCACGGCAACTTCCCGAACCCTTCGATCCCACGCGCTACACAGCTTTCCTGGGCATCTCCTCCCCCGCCGGTGCCGGGCTCGATGCCTTGATCGACACGATCCGCCCTTTCCTGCCCGTCGGACCGCCGCTTTACGATCCCGACGACCTGACCGACCGCGATCTGCGATTCCTCGCCGCCGAATTAATCCGCGAAAAAGTCTTTCACCTGACGCATCAGGAAATCCCCTACGCCACCGCCGTGCAAATCGAGCAGTTCAAAGAACGCGCCCACGGCAAATGGTACATCAGCGCCATCATCCACCTGGAACGCGACTCGCAAAAGGGCATGGTCATCGGAAAAGGCGGAGCGATGTTAAAAAAAATCAGCCAGGCCGCCCGCCACGATATCGAACAACTGATCGGGACGGGCGTTTTCCTGGAATTGTTTGTGAAAGTCAGCAAAGACTGGCGCAAAAACGACAGCCGCTTGCGCGAATTCGGATACAAACAATCCAAACGCAAGCGGCGGGGGTAGGAAGTTGTCAGTTTACAGTTTACAGTTGTTGTTCTCCTGTTCCCCTTGATTGGTGGGAATTCCAGTCTGTTGATCACGCCTCAAGGAACCGATGAAGGAAATTAAATCCGACAACCACGGTGCGACAGGAGACTATCGTGGTATTCGGGGAAAAACTGTAAACTGAAAACTGTGAACTGAAAACTGAAAACTCCGTTCACCCTTTCGGTTTATGCGCCAGAAACTCCGGCGAAAACCCGTGACCACAATACTGGCATTTGGTCGCCGTGTACGTATTATTGCGACCGCATGATTCGCACACGATCGGCGATTTATCCTCGCGCAATTTTCCGTCGCGCGCCCCGTCAAGTTCATCCACATACACCAACCACTCTTTGAACTCGTCTTCGTGGATAACTTTTTTCTCCAACAAAATCATCAACAACGTTTGAATCAACAAATGCTGACGTTCCAACTTGGCTTCCAGGGTTTGGATATCGCCCCGCGCGCCCTGGTCGATGCGCATGGCACTGTTGGTAATGTTATTGGCAGCCTGATAAGCCGCTGCAGCCGCTACGTGATACATATCGAAAACCTCGCAAACAGTTCTTGGTGAACATCACCGTTGGTCTATTTTCCACCCAGTGACAACCCGGTCAATTGCCTTTCTTAAGATCGACAGAATTCCTCCCCACCTCCAAATCGCTCTTCACAAAGGTTACCGCTACGACACAAAGCGTCTGGAACGAATCAGCCCTTGTCAGAGAGTCATCAAGTTGTTCTTCATGGTACCTTGCGCCTTGGGTG
Source organism: uncultured Candidatus Sumerlaeota bacterium (assembly GCA_964580585.1). Lineage (GTDB taxonomy): Bacteria > Sumerlaeota > Sumerlaeia > SLMS01 > JAHLLQ01 > CAZOKZ01. The sequence continues at coordinate 1,772 of CAZOKZ010000125.1, forward strand.
TTTCGTGGGGATTTTTAGTGCAATGCGACGGCCAGAATCCCAACCCCCAACCCGGTCCAGCCCACTGTTCCGGCCCTTTTCTCCCAGCCGCGGCGATCAAACCGCGCTGTTTCCGTCCCCGTTGCCAGCCCCGCGATGATTCCAACCGTCGCCATTGCTGAAACTTCTATGCGTGAAGAAAGAAAATATTCAAAAAAATTTCCTTTTGTGTACACACGTCGCGTTGTGTTAGCGATTATGGGGTAAAGGGATTCTTTTTCCGAAGGAACCGGCGCCAAATGATGAAACGTCCGTGGCAAGACTCCTGGGTACCCGAAGATCCGTGGCAATATGCCCGGTTTATCAGCAGTCGCCCCACGCGCCGCGCTGGTGCGTTGGGATGGTTGGTCACGTTTCTGTGGGTCGTCGTTCTCGGGGCGATCGCCGGGTTTATCCTCTACGTGTACACCCTGCGGTGGTTCGGGCTGCTACTCGCCATCGTCAGCGAATACACCGCTGGCCTGCTTTCCATCGGCGCCATCCTGCTCGGTATCGCCTTTGGCATCCGGTGGTTGGTGCAAGGCTGGCCGAGGGATTGATTCACGTTCCAGTTGCCAGCAATCGCGCAATTTGTTTCAATTGGCTCAGTTCAATCGCACGAGGACGCCCATGCACATCGACCTACCCCCCGAATACGAACAAATGATCCAGGAAAAAATCGCCGCGGGGCTATTCGCCAACTCGACGGAAGTGGTACTCGACGCCTTGCGATTGCAGGAACAAATGAATCAACGGCTGGAAGAATTAAGGAGGGAACTACGCGTAGGTGAAGAACAAATCGAGCGCGGAGAGGTGCAGGATGCCCTGGAATTTATTCGTGATTTAAAATCGCAGTATGCTCGATAGGTCCAGAGGAGCCAAATGGCAGTTGTTCACATTACCGATGAAGCGGCTCAAGACGTCAAAGAAATTGCAACTTTTCTTGAACATGAAAGCCCGACAGCGGCGCTCATCGTCATCGAACAAATCGAGCGAATTTTCCTTCAACTCAGCTTCGCACCCAATATCGGAAGAATCCGCCCCGAATTCGGAAAGAAATATCGATCGATTCCCGTTGGCTCTTATGTCATTTTCTATAAAATAATCAAAAACGATTTGTTTATTGTTCGCGTCCTACATAGTAAACGCGACATTGACGCCATTTTCCAACCAGAAAGTTAATCCCTTACCCCTCATCCTCCGGCCATTGCTCCAGCCCTTTCGACTGGCCGAAGACCGACCGGAACGCGGCTTCGTAATCGGCGGTGAGCGTCACGCCGCGCCGCGCCATGACAGTGCGGGCAAGTTCAAGGCCCTTCGCCGGATTGTAATGCTCGATTTCTTCGCCCACCACCCACGCAAAGCTCGGCACGAACTTCGGACACGCGGGCACAAACACATTGCTGCAAAACCCAATCGACGCCCCCGTCGGAATGGCTACGTTGATGCCGATTTTCGCGTGGTCGCCGATGATCGCGCCGACGAATCGCTCGCCCGAATCCACGTTCGCGCCGCACACGGGCACACGCACGCTGCCATACGTATTTTTCAAATCGCTGTTCACGCTGTCGGCGGCCAGATTCACCCACGAGCCCACGTAGCTGTGACCCAGGAACCCGTCGTGTTGCTTGTTCGAGTACCCCTGGATGATCGTGCCTTCCAGTTCCCCGCCCACTTTGCACAAGGGACCGATGGACGTGTTTTCACGAATCACTGCGCCGGGTTGGATGAAGCACCCATCGCCGATGTACGCGGGACCTTGAATATAAACGTGCGGTTGAATCGTTACATTATCGCCAATCCAGACGGGACCGTTTTCCGCATCGATTACCACGCATGGTTTGATGCGCGACCCGGCACCGAGATGCACGTTTTCACGCCCGAGCAAATGGCTGCCTTCGTCGATTTTCCCCAGGATTTGCGCGGGATTTTCTTCTACTTCCCAATCGGCGCGAAGTGCTCGCTCGTTGGCGTGGATGATTTGCCATGGCCAATCGAAGAGCTCGACGCAATCGCTTACATCGCGTCGCGGCAAGTTGGCCAGCACCACATCGAGCGCTTTGTTGTCCAGCAATGTGTCGGCGGAAAGCTTGAGCGCCAGTTGCGGCTTGGCGAAAATGCACGCCACGCGTTGCTCCGTCCCCACAACGCCGACCCAGGCGTCTCCGTCCTCTTCGCATTCGGGAAGCTTCTTCCACCAACCGCGTCCGCTGAGAAATAACGTTTCGCCCACGCGCGCCGAGTTCACCGCGAGGCCGGTTTGCTCGGCCACGAGCGGCGCCACCATCGAACGGCACGAGAGAGCGATTTGCGTATCGGGCGCAAGTCGGCGAACTTTATCGATCAACGACGTCCGCCCACAAAGCAGTTGAAACACCGCCCGCGGATACGTCAGCGGCAGAAAATTTTTCCAGCAGGAATCGATGTAAACGATGATGTTCATAGTAATTCAGTTTTTAGTTCCTAGTTTTTAGTTTACAGTTGGAGCAACGGCCAGATTCGCACAACACTTCGTTGAATAAAACTAATAACTGATAACTATGAACTAAAAACTCTTCCTCACTCAACCGTCACGCTCTTTGCCAGGTTGCGCGGTTTGTCAACGTTCATGCCGCGGATAACGGCGGC
>CAZOKZ010000126.1:0-4330 GCA_964580585.1 uncultured Candidatus Sumerlaeota bacterium
ACGATGATGATCCAACGCGTCAAACGCGAATCGGGTAAGCTGGACGATCGTTTGGTGGGGTTGATTGCGGGCGTAGCGGCTTTGGCGATTATTTTTGCTGTGGTGATGTTCAATCGAACGAACGAATCGGCGATGGAAGACCCCGTTGCCGATCCGGCTGTCGAGGTCGTTGAGGCAGACTCGAATCCGCACGAGAGCGGTGAGCAACTCAACGAGGCGTTGAAATCAGCGCTGGCCGAAGAAGCAGTGCAAGCTGTCGCTGAGGTGTCAGATGAACCGACCCTCGTAAATGCAGAAGCCGATTTTGTCGATTCTGTGGAAGACGCCGAGCAATTGGAGGGACTGCTGGTCTATGTGCGCGATGCGGAAAGTAAAGAACCCATCGCCGGTGCCCAGGTGATGTTTCACGATTTGCGCGACTGGTACACGACTCAAGGATTTCCAGAAGCCGAATACGAATTTACGACAAATGAAGAGGGAGCATTTTCTCTGCCCGAGCGTTTTGCGAATGGCTCGCCAATAATTGGTTATACTCTGATCGCCCAGGCAGACGGTTATGTATCCAAAGCATTTATCCTTCAGTCCAGCATTGTTTCTGGCACGCCCGATGAAAATCGCGTCATTTCTCTTCAGGCTGGAGGGGTTTCGATTCGTGGCGAAGTTGTCGATGAAGACGGGCGTACCATTGCGAACGCTTTGCTTGGAACGATTCCAGGCGATTTCAAAGAGAGCAGCAACTTTACGTTATTTCACAGCGAAGGATTTTCACTCGCGGTTTCAAATTCCGATTCCGCGGGAAGATTTGAACTCCCTGGTTTGCCGAGCAGAAAAACGTTTTGTGTGATTGCTCGTGCCGAAGGTTATCTGCCCGCCGTCGAAACAGACGTCGATACGGAAACCGATGCGCGTATTGTGCTTTCACGCGGCGAGGCGCGATTGCATGGGCGTGTAACCGAAGGGGGAGCCGACCCCGTTTCCGGTGCGCAAATCATGCTCATGTCAACATCTCTTCAATCTATGACGAGTGTCGAGGGAGAGAATAAAATTGCTCGGGCAATGACCGGGATGTTTGTCACCAAATCGGATGGCGATGGCAATTATGTATTCGACGCCCTGCCAAAAGACACATTTCATTTGATGGCCATGCGAGGCGATTCGAACGATTATTCATGGGGAAATGCAATTAATAAACAAGTCACACTCATTCGCGGCGATGATAAAGAATTAAACCTGAATTTCCCCGGTGCAATTACTGTCTTGGGCAAAGTTATTAATGAGGATACAGGGGATGGCATGTCCGATGTTCGGATTAGCGCAGAGCCATTTGTGTCAAACAAACAGGACGGAAATGGGAATATGATTTCTACGCCTCGAAGCGAGGCGGAAATGAAAAATGCCGGTGTGGTTGTTTCCGATGCAAAAGGCGAATTCAAGTTAAGTGTTCACCCTCATGGTAACGATTCGGGGGGCATTTATGCCGATCCGCCAATTGGTTGGATTGTCGAAGATGGGAAAAACAGCAAGTGGTTTAATATCCCTCAAGACGCAACTGAAATCGAAGTTACATTAAAAGCTTCGCGTGGCGCCGTTTTACGCGGCCAGGTTCTCGATGCCGCCAATCAAGCGCCTGTTGCGGGTGCCTGGTTGACGGTTTGGATTGGGAAAGATCGAAACTTCAATAGTATAGATAACGTTCCAACAAGCGATGGCGACGGACGATTTGAATTGTCCGTCCCGAAAAATTGTGAAGTTCATGTTCGTGCTAAATATGGTTCGATTGGTGTCGGTTCGGCTCTGGCGACCATCCCCGCCGAAGGCGACCCCGAGGAAATTCAAATATTACTTGAGCCATTTGCCGAGGTCTCGGGCTTTGTGACAGGGCCAGAGTTTGAAAAACTCGAAGGCGTTACGATTGATGCCAGAACTCCGATTCAATTTAACGATCAGAATATCTATGCATACTCGGGCTCTGCGCAAACTGATGCTCAGGGATACTATTATATTAACAACGTGGAACCCGGCAGCGTTCAGGTAACCGCCACGCATCCCTTGAGTGAACGTTGGCGAAGCAATCGACAACTCAGCGATGAAGAAGTACTAAAGTATCAAACATACATTGCACCTCCTTCTGTTGAATTAGAATTCAAACCGGGCGAGTATAACTCCCAGGTCGATTTTCAATTTACAACGGGAATAGCGTTTGAGGGCTATGTAAAAGATCCCGAAGGCAACCCCATCGCGAATGCAAATATCTACGCCGATGTTCAAAGAGATAATCAGCAGAATTATAATAATAGAAACATCCAGTCGGATGAAGAGGGGCATTTTGTTGTTCCAGGCATGGAGGTCGATAGCGTCATCAACTGGCTTAGTATTAATCATAACGATTACGAAGGCGATGGATTGCAGGCATTGACCATGGAAGACAGTCCGATTGAAATCATTCTCCGTCCCCGCGGTATGACTGTATTAATTGTACGCGAAGAAACCGGTGAAACACCGGTGGTCAAGTATCGTTACCGTTTGTTGCAATCCATTTGGACAGGTCGTTTTCAACCTGCCAATAATTCGACAACGACTTCCGTTTCAAACGAGGAAGGGAAAAAAGAACTGGGGAAATTGGGCACGGGTCGCTATCGTGTCGAGGTATTGGAAGAAGATGGGGACGGAGGACTGACAGGGCGACGAGGCGTGGGGGAATTTAATCTGCCCGGCGAAACCGACCCACTCGAAGTCGTCGTGCGCGTCAACAGCGGACGCGACGTTTACGGAACCGTTGTGACGGGCGAGGACAAAACACCTGTCGCCGAAGCCAAAGTATATTTGATGCGGCCCGTTGACAATGCATGGCGTGGCGATTCCGTTGAAAACGAAGACTTCGACATTGTAGCAACCAGTGATGCGCAAGGCGACTTTGTTCTGCCATCCGTACCATACGGCAGCCATCAACTGTTTGCTGAAAAAGACCAAATGCGAACAGCGCAACCGATGTCTTTTGAAGTCGAACCCGATGTTAATCCCGACCCGCTTGAAATTGTACTCGCTCAAGGCGGCGCTGTTTACGGACTCGTCACCCAACGTGATGGAACCCCGCTTGCCCAGGGGACGGTGAGTTGCTGGCTGACCAACACAGGCGGAGCGAACCAAAAAGAAGCCATCGTGGACCAGGATGGACAATACCGGATCGAGGATTTGTTGCCGGGTGAATACAACATGCAATTCAATTATCACCCCGATGGGATTTACCGTAACGTGCAAATCACCATCGAAACCTCTGGCCAGGAAGTGGAGCAGAACTTTGATTTCAGCGGCGCCGTTCGACTAACCGGAGAAGTATTCGTCAACGGCGAACCCTACGACCGCTCGCAAGGCATCTACCTCGTGCTTGAACCTGTCGATAACGACGACGCTTGGGCGGTTTCATTGAATTTCACCTCCGAGAACAAATACTCTGTGATTATTCCACCCGGAAAATTCCGCTTGAATCTGTATTCCAACAATTTCGGTGGCAGCATCGGCGAAGAAATCGTCCTGACCCCCTCCCCCGAAGAGCAAACCCATGACTTCCACATCGACCTTGTCGAAAAAGCCGACCTCGTGGTTCTCTTTCCCGAAGGCGAAGAATTCCAACGTGGACGCTGCCTGATTTACACCCGTGGGACGGACGGAAAGGAGCACCAGATCGCCTTCTTCGACATGTTTTCCACCATCCGAACCTTGCCGAACCTGATCCCCAGCGAATACAAGGCGACCTTCAATTCCCAGGACATCTATCTGGGCGAATCGGAATGGACCTCCATCGGCGCAGGTCAGGAAAACATCATCGTGATCCCCATCGAATCGTTCGACGAAATGGAAGAACGCACTTTCGAGCTCACCGTCACCCTCGCTCCGGGAACCTACGAGTACAAATACTACTCCGAACCAGACCGGTGGGAAGTCGATCCACTCAACCCCGTCAGCACCAAAGACGGCCAATACACCAACTCGGTTTTCAAGATTCCAGGTGGCGCCATCGACGACGAAGGCAACCGCCAACCCTGGCCGCGCGTAAACGACGACACCGGCGAAGTGACCTTCTACCACAAGCGCAAAACCGACAAAGACGACCTCTGGGTGCGTGGCACCTTCAATAACTGGGGGCTGACCGACCAATACAAAATGAAACGTATCGACCAAAACCCCTGAAAAACAGGGTTTTATGCTCCTCCAGGCCCCGCCCAATCAGGTGGGGCATTTTTTTTTGCTTCCCATGTCGATTTCCTTTGCGTTGTCACCCCTGTTCGTTGTTCGCTCTCGCCCCTGTCGCGCTGGTGGGTTGGTTGTTGGG
>CAZOKZ010000127.1:0-4199 GCA_964580585.1 uncultured Candidatus Sumerlaeota bacterium
CGTCGTATTCGAACACGGTGGTCAGGCCACTGCGGTAAACGCCGCCCGGCGATACATATCCCAGAGGCGATCCGACAACGATGGTGTTGCCGCTGATGCCGACGCTGAAACCGAAACGGTGGTACGTGAATGTACCCGAACCGGTGATTTGCGAATGTTCGGTCCATGTCGTTCCGCCGTCGAGATGGAAGACATACACCGTGCCCGCATCGATTCCCGCCGTGTCATTATACGGCGCGCCGACAACGGCCCAGTCACCGCTGATGGCAACGGATTCGCCGAAACGATCGTTGGCCGCCGCATTCGAAGCGGTCAGGATTTGCGCTTCCGTAAACGACGAGGCCCCGTCGCGGTTGAGCACGAACACCGAACCTGCGTTGCTGCCCGCATCGTCGTCGCTCGGAGCGCCAACCAGAATCGTTTCACCGCTCACCGCCACCGAAGCACCGAAGCGGTCGTTCAGAACGCCATTTGCGTCGGCCAAACGATTGCCGACCTGCGTTGCGCTGATGTCGATAAAGGTCACTTGCGCGGTCGAACCACCCGCGTCCGTAAACGCGTTGCCCGCGACGTCCAGAATATCGCCCGGGTTCGCGTAACTGACCGTCACTGTTCCAACGCCTGTCATGTCCACATCGACGGTAACCGTCGAATCCGGCGTAACGAGCGGTGAGGCAGCGACCACGGTGCCCGGTCCCGCAGCACCGAACGTGGAGGTCATGACGTTGTAAACGTTTTCGTTGAACAGCGCCGCGAACGACACCGTCGATACCGAGGTGAGCGATGGGCCGACCACCGACAGCTCGCCGCCGCAAGCTTCGAACGGCGGAACGAGGTCGAGCACAATACTGAGGACCGCGGGCGTGCCCACGTTGCCCGCCAAGTCCGTCGCCGTGGCCGACATCGCATGCGGACCATTGATCAGCGTGCCTGTCGTCAGCGTCCATGTGCCCGCCGCCGAAGGTGCCGAGCCCAGCGCGCCGTCGAGACTCGAAGCCACGAAAACCGAACAGTCCGGTTCCGACGTCGTGCCGTCGAACGTTGGGGTATCGTCGTTGGTAATGTTGTCCGTGTCCGAAAGACCGGTGTCGGACGCCGCTTGCAAATCGATCGTCGCCGAAGGTGGTGTGATGTCAAGGTAGTACGGCCACTGGACCGACGTAATGAAGTTACCCGCCAAGTCCGTCGAAGTTGCCGTCACGTTGTGAGTACCTTCGGAAAGTGTCACGCCGCTCGTCAGGTCCCAGTTGCCGCCCGTTGCCGGACCGGAGGCCAACGCGCCGGAAACATCCGAATTCAACACCACTGTCGAACCGTCTTCCGCCGTGCCGGTGAAGCGCGGCGTCGTATCGTTCGAGTAACTGTCGTTGTTGAACGTGCCCGTGTCGCTTGCCGGATCCAGCGTCAGCGTCGGCGTCGTAATCGTCGTATCGATCAGCAGCGCCAAGGACATCGACGGCGTCGAAACGTTATCCGCCGCATCCGTGGCGGTTGCCGTGATCAGGTGAGCGCCATCCACAAGCGAAACACCGCTCGTCAGGCTCCAGAGGCCCGAACCGTTCGCTGGCGTCGTGCCCAGCGAGCCGTCCACATCCGAGAAAAGCTCGACCGTCGAGTTGGCTTCCGCCGTGCCGTTGAATGTCGGCGTATCGTCGTTGGTGATATCGTCGGAATTCGACGAGCCGCTGTCGCTCGACGCCGCCAGATCGGGCGTCGATGGCGCGTTCGGCGCCACCGTGTCGATGCCGTACGTCTGGCCCGTCGTGAAATTCGTGTTCGCCGCGTTGCCCGCAATGTCGGTCACGCCGTCGGCAGCCGAGAAATTACAGCGCAACGTGCCCGTGCCCGTGCCGCTGTCGGCGGTCACGTCGTATTCCGAAGCCGAGTTCGGCGCCACGCCCGTGATCCCTTCGCCGGTCAACGAAGCGGCAAAATCGGTCAACGTGAAGTCCGCCGTGCCGACCGTCGCGCCGTCCACATCTTCGTTGAACGTTGCGCGCCAAGTCACACTCGCCGCGTTCGTCGGCGTCGTCGCCGGATTGAAGCGATCGATCGAGGAAATAAACGGACGCACCGTGTCGATGGTGACGGCCAATTCGCATCCCGGAGGACCCTCGACCCCGGTGTCTTCCGTGAACACCATATTATGCACGCCGTCGGCGAGCGTGGTGGATGTCACCGAAAAATCGCCTGTTGTGCCATCGGCCACCACCGTGCCGCGAAGCGTCGGCCCCGCCGTGTCATACAGGCGAACCGTCGCGCCCGGCGTCACCGTGCCGATGAACGTCGGCGTGTTATCGTTGGTGATGTCGTCGGAATTCGACGCGCCGCTGTCGCTTGCCGCCGCCAGATCGGGGGCAGGGCCAGAGCAGGTGACGAGATGGAAATTACCGATATCCGTCGTGCCTATAGAATCCCAAGGGGATACTCCATCCGCGTCTGAATAAAACCGACTGGCAAAATAGCCGGTCGAATCCCCGGCGCCGCCAGACATCAGAACCTGGTCGCATCCGCTGTACGAAGCGTAGGCGCCGGTTGGCTGAAAACGAATCAGGAGTCCTCCACCGGGAAAAGTGTAAGGCGCATCGAACGTAAACACCAGTTCATAGTTGCCAACGGTTGTGTCGCCATCTGGGTCAGCGGGTGTGCCCGCCGTGACGACGTTTACAAACCCGATGCCATCTTGAACATTCCCGCCATTGGTCGTTGCATGGGCCATGGCGATGTTCAATTCAATATTTGCCCCAACCGTATCGCCCAAGTCGAAAGCGATGGTATCGCCGGGACTGGCGGTGAAGGCGGGAATATTTTGGTAGGCAAACCCATAATACATACTATTTCCGGGTCCGCCAAAGGGGTAACAATTTCCTGGACCGGCTGCGGTGTCGGTCGCTTCGACAAGCAAGTCGATGGCATGCGCGGGTGAAGCCAAAATACCTATTCCAGCAACAACAGCCGCGATGGCCATCCCGCTTCGCCATCGCGTGTTTCGTTTCGTTTTCAAAATATCCAAATCAGCTCTCCTTTCATTTATCGAAATTTCTAAAGTCATTCCATATTCTTGCTTTAAGGTAAAAGTTGGAGAAATCCGGGCCTCAAAATTGAGGTCAGAAGCCCGAATTCATCGATGTGTACTCCTCTTTCGGATCGGCGTTTTAGGTTTCAGCCCACGACGAATCCACACTTTCGCCGTTTTCCTCCCAGGGGCTCCTCCTCCGGTGAAAACCGACAAAGCGCATGAAAAATGGATAAAACAAGTCCTTCCTTCATCGATGGTAACACATGATCGTCGAATTGGGTACAACGAATCAACAGGGCCTGTAAAGAATAACTATCGCGTTTCCGGAAAATATTACGGGTTCGTATCGGCGTCGCTAGAGCGCTTGTTAAAATCGATATCCGATCGTCGCTTTCATCATTGAACGCCAGAACGTCCAAGCGCCGTTGCGTATCTCTTAATGCGGCAAGTGAACGAAGAGACCCAGCCGCCCTTTCCGAGGGGACGCCGCGCGATGTCTTTTGCTCGATTCGAGGGAAAGCGCGTTCTTTCTGGACAGAATGAACAACGTTCGCATCGTGTTTAATGAAAAGTGGTTACCGGGACTGGACTGATCGGCTTTGAACACCATCTTCCAGATTGTTGATTTCATTTGAGTTGAGCCGACACTGAATTACGCCCCCTTGCAGCTTAAGGTACGGGTAAAGGACGGTTAAGAACCGTGTAAAGGCCGGTGGAGGGGGGCTTTTGACAGGATTTAACAAAACGGCGCATCGGTGGAAGATATCGGGCGTCTCGATACGGCGAATTTGGAGAGCGTCTTCAAACACCGAGATCGCCCTGGCTGTCAGGGTCTCGTCAATATGGCGCGAGGTCTGTGTTTGCGCACTATGCCAGGAGCGTCCCAAAACGAGCCAGGTCAACATGCTGCATGACTTCCCCCAAGGATCAATTCGATAATCGGCGCAATATTACGATAATTTTCCTGATTTTTTCTCAAACGCATCGCGCACTACCCCTTTCTTTACAAATAACTTCTTCCGTAAGCTCGAAAGTACAATATACGGCAAATAAAGGCCTTAAATGGCGCAACTTCATCTCTTGCCACCCCACTACCCCCTCCTTTCGATGGGGAGTTTATAAAACCTATTATAAAAATAAATGTCAAAAATATTTACTTTTTGATTTTTGAACCTTGAAA
>CAZOKZ010000128.1:0-4152 GCA_964580585.1 uncultured Candidatus Sumerlaeota bacterium
GGCGAAAATTCAACAGCCGCTAATCGTCCAACTCTGAAGATCGTGTACCATTAATCCATTCGCGAACAAGCAGGTCTCTCTCCCGAAAGATTTCTTTCGGGAGAGAGCCAGATGGCACCAGATGAAGTTCTGGTGAATGCCGCACTCGGCGACCTGAGCTTATCAATCGCACGGTTCGTCTGATACGAATACGTCGCCTCTCTACCAAACGTCGTGCTCCACTCACCTGGCTGGAGCGCGACGTTTGTTTTTTTCACCGATTGGGCAAGAATCCCTCCGAAGGTGGTGGATTCGATTTTCGGATAGAAGAGGGGATTTTTGAGTGACGATACCCTGATGGATTGGGGGGGGATTTGCCCATCCGATTTATTGCAAATTTCAACTTCCGAATTACGACTTTCGAGCGTCTTGGGCGCTCGTTTTTTTTGAGGTGTGCTTAAAACAGGGGGTTAAAAACGGCTATTTTTGGATAAAAAATCAAAAATTTTAAATACAAACAATTAATTTATTTTTGAAATATTTGCACAAAATCGCAAATTGGCACCCCTACCCCTAAAAGAGGTAGGGGTGCCTGAATATCGAAGCGAAGTTGCTTGATATACAATATATTGATCTGCGTTGCATTTCGACCGCCACTTGTAATGCTTTTCTTTTTTGTGGCTCCAACTACCCTACCGTTTGGGGTGGGGTGGTTGGTAAACCGATTTATTGCAATTACTTGTCGCTTGAATTTGTGATATATTTTTGAAGATTGTAAACAGAGGCTGTTTGGCGTACGGTCTGGTCATCCTCTTTAGCACGCGATGTATAGAAAGCATCCCGGAAAGGACCGCACGATGAAGTCTCCGTTCGTAGTTCGTAAGACATGGGGAGCAGTTGGAATTGGGCTGGCGCTTTCGCTCTTGGGTTCAGGTGCCCAGGCAGCGAACAACAATCCAAAGGTCACGTACCTTTGGCACATGCATCAACCGATCTACTGGAACGATCAAACTCGGGCCAGTGGACAGCCGGATCGATACGAAACCGCTTGGGAATCGATTCAGCAGAAGGATGGCGGGGCGGCTCGTCCCGAGAACAATCTTCGTGAGATTTTTGGCAGCGAGGATCGCAAGGCGGCGTATCAATACCGCACGAAGGATTCATTGGCGAGCATTTCAAGCCATACGAATTCGGGCGTGGCGATGAGTTATTCGGCTGCGTTGACGGAAAACGTCGCCAGTTTGGGCGCGGCAAATCAGTTGGGTTACAATTCAGGGTGGGCGAATTCGATCAAGCAGGCGATGGGGTGGACAACGACGGGTGGCAAGAAGCGGATGGATGTGGTGAACTTTACGGCTCACCATTCGTTGGCGGCGCTTCATAACCCGGAAACCGTGTATATGGAAATCAAGTTGAACCAGGAGCGGATGAAGGAAGCTTTTGGAGCAAATGCGGTTTCAAAGGGCTATTTCCCGACGGAGATGTGTTTCTCCGAGCGTTTGATTCCGACTTTGGTGAGTTTGGGAATCGACTGGACGATTGTTTCGGGTGAGCACATTGCCCGTGCGTGTCCGGATTTTCCGTTGCAACTGGGTTCGGGGGGCGTGAATTGCGCGCCGCCGAACAAAGCCGATCAAATTAACCCGAATGGTGGTAGTTTCATTCGCAAGTCGATCAGCCGCGGTTGTTCGCCGGTGAATGCCAACCCGCTTTCGTATCGTCCGGCGTATGCCAAGTATATCGATCCGAACAACGGCGCGGTGAAGAAAATCAAAGTCATTCCCGCCGATCAATCGATCAGTTGGGATGACGGTTATGGGTGCATCAATGGCGGGTTCTACTCGAATCTGACGAGTAAGAACAGCACGAGCCTGCCGTCGCTGGTTGTTTTGGCTCACGATGGCGATAATGCGTTTGGCGGCGGGTACAGCTACTACAACGAATGCGTCCCGAATCTGGCGAACGATATTCGGAACCGTGGCGGGGAAATGACCTCGATCGACCAGTATCTGTCCCAGTACACGGTGCCGACCTCGACATACGTTCACGTGGAAGATGGCGGTTGGGTGAATGCGGACGGCGATTTCGGTTCTCCGACGTACATCAACTGGAACTATCCGTTGCTGAACTCGGCGGGTCAGCACGATCCGGCCAACGGCTGGCACGAGAAGGTTCGCGAAATGGCGATCTTTACCGAGTGCTTGAATCGTGTGTTGACGGCGCAGCAAATCCAAGGCAGTTCGCCGAATTTCACCAAAATCCTTCATCCCGACAGCTCTACTTCGGCGGTCGATCGTGGCTGGCACTATTTCCTGGGCGCGTTAGACTCAGGAAACGTGTACTATGGAACTCCCTTGGACCTGGAAATCAAAGGCACCATTGGTGTGAACGAGGCTTTCCAGCATGTCGATCCTATCATCAACGCCAATTTGGGGAACGACCACACGGCGCCGACGATTTTCCTGCCGCAGCGTTTTCCGTACAACCCGGGCAGTGAAAACTATGGTGTCGAACATCAATACAAGAAGTACTATGACGATGGCGATTTCCATATCTGGACGTTTGTGTCGGATGTGAACACGATCAGCAGCGTGAAGCTGAAATACCGCATCGACAACAACGGGGTGAATCCGTTGTCCTCGCATCAAAACGAAACGTATGCGGGCGGTTCGGAAGTGGGAGCATGGCAGACGAAAACCATGGCCGGTCGTTCTTTCCCGGCAGGAAACGTTTACAACAAACCGGGTTTGAATTACTTCGAGCTGCCGGCGCATATCGCGCGTCACTATTCGGTGGAAGTTACCGGTTTGCGCAGCAAGTTGATCGACTATTATGTCGAAGCGACCGACTCGAAGGGTAACGTGTCGAAGTCTCCGATCCAGCACGTTTGGATTGGCGATGGAAGCGGCGCAACGCAGCCGACGAACACGGTAACGACATCGCCTGCGCCGCCGAAAGCGGGCCAGTCGGCGACAATCTATTACGATGCAACGGGTCGTCCGCTTCAGGGTGCTTCGACGGTTAAAATCCACATCGGCAAAAACGGTTGGCAAGGGACGATTACGCCCGATCCGACGATGACGGCCAATGGAACGAACAAGTGGAAATACACGTACACCGTTCCGAGCGATGCGAGTATTATCGATATCGTGTTCAACAACGGTGGTTCGACGTGGGATAACAATGGCGGCGCCGATTGGCATATCTCGACGACGGGTGCTGGCCCGACGCCGACCCCAACACCGACGCCAACTCCCACCCCGACGCCGACTCCCACCCCGACGCCGATTCCTGGCGCAGTAGCCCTTTCGCCGAATCCACCGGTCAAGGGCCAGCCCGTGACGATTCGTTACGATGCTCAAAATCGTGTGCTGAAGAACGCTTCTACTGTCAAGATTCACAAAGGCATCAATGGCTGGAATCCGGTCGATAGTACGGACGTGGCGATGTCGAAGAATTCGGATGGGTTCTGGCAAGTCACCTACACGGTGCCCTCGAACGCGACCAAGATCGACTTTGTGTTCAATAACGGCGGTTCCACGTGGGACAACAATGGCGGCGCCGATTGGCACTACAACACGGTTGCCGGAGCGACGATGACGTTTACCTCGGTGGCGTCTCAGGACGGCCAGGTTGTCGAATCGAGCGAAACGTCGAACACTGGTGGTTCGATTGCCTCGACCGCTACGACAACGCAATTGGGCGACACCAATGTTAAGAAGCAATGTAAGTCGATTCTGAGCTTCAATACGGCGGGCTTGCCCGACAATGCGGTGATCGACAGCGCCACGCTGACGCTGCGTCGAGTAGGCGCGAGCGGAAACGCCACGTCGCTCGGCACGATTCGCGTCAATGTTAAGAAGGGTGGATATAATGGATCGACTGGTCTGGCGACAGGCGATTTCCAGGCTTCTTCGACTGCGACGAATGTGGCGACCTTGCCGTATCCATCCACGAATACGTTCGTGAGCACGAACCTCAACAGCGCCGGGCTTTCAGCCATCAACAAAACCGGCACGACGCAGTTTAAATTGGAATTCACCAAGGATGACGATAACGACGGAACGACCGATTGCTTGAAATTCGCGACAAGCAACCACAGTACGGCAAGTTATCGCCCGAAACTGGTGATCAGCTATCACTAAGCGATATCCGAAGGCTGGCTAGACCTTC
>CAZOKZ010000129.1:0-3913 GCA_964580585.1 uncultured Candidatus Sumerlaeota bacterium
GTTTCTGCAGAGGCTTTCCCGCGCATTCCAATTCGCAGGTTGAATCGCCACGCTTGGTTTATCGTCACAAGCACATTCAGATTCGCTTCGCCTTGCCCGAGTAAAGAGATGTCGAGGTGATCGATACTTTCTAACGGAAGCGCATTTCGATGATGGTTAAAAAGAGAGAATACTGTTTCGAGAGATGGTAACTGCATCTGGGGGGGTCTTCGCATTTTTGTGAGGTTTGTCCACCAGGTGCCAGCAAGATTCAACTAAATATGAATGTCAATCGTGGTGGGAGGAGTTCTTCGTTTGGGGACTCCGTTTTGTCTGATTTGACCGGGATGCACTCGAATCTTGGATAAATGCAAATCCCCCTTGCCAGCAACCGGGTTTCTCGGATTGCTGGTGCCGCGATTCAAGAGTTTTCGAATCGCCCATCACTGCCCCCACCCCCCTGTTCGGAGAAGAGAGGCCCCCCCTTGCTCTTCAACTCTCTGACGTTCGTCGTCTTTTTTATCATCGTACTTGCATTGCATCACCTTCCCATCGGCTGGAAGGCCAAGAAGTTCAATCTGCTGATTGCCAGCTACCTGTTTTATGCCGCATGGAATCCACCGCTGATTTTGTTGCTCTGGATTTCGACCTTGCTGGATTGGTTTTGCGGCAAAGGCATGGCGCATTTCGAGTGCAAAATCCGGCGACGCTTGTTGCTTGTGCTCAGCCTTGTCGGCAATCTCGGTATGCTCGGGTATTTCAAGTACGGCGGATTTTTGCTCGAAAATTTCGTGTACGCCGCCGGGAAATATGGCGTGGAATTTCATCCTGCCGCACCGAGCATCATCCTGCCCGTCGGAATATCGTTCTACACGTTCCAGACGCTGACCTACACGTTCGACATTTATCGCGGGCAATTGAAGCCCGTGCGTTCATTCCTCGATTACGCGCTCTACGTTACGTTTTTTCCTCAACTGGTCGCGGGACCAATTGTTCGCGCCAGCGAATTCCTGCCTCAATGCGAGGAACCGCCGCGTATTTCCCGTAACCAGTTCGTCTGGGGTTTGTGCCTGCTGACGCTTGGGCTTTTCCAGAAAGTCGTGCTGGCCGACACGTTTCTGGCGGGTCCGGCGGACAAGGTTTTTGGCGAGTCAAACCCGCTTGCGATGCTCGACGCTTGGGTGGGTGTGCTGGCGTTTTCGGGCCAGATTTTCTGCGACTTTGCCGGCTATTCCACATGCGCGATTGGCGCGGCGATGTGCCTGGGCTTCATGATTCCCAACAACTTCCGCTTCCCATACGCCTCGTTTGGTTTTTCGGACTTCTGGCGTCGGTGGCACATCACCTTGTCGTCGTGGTTGCGCGACTATTTGTACATTCCACTTGGCGGCAATCGCTGTGGCCGGGTGCGGACGTACGTCAATCTGATGGTGACGATGTTGATCGGTGGATTGTGGCACGGTGCGTCGTGGACGTTTGTCGCGTGGGGCGGGTTGCATGGCATTTACCTGATTGCCGAGCGCTTCCTGCGCAAGCGCCTTGGCCATATCGAGTGGTTTCGCACCATGGCCGCCGAGGTGTTTTTTGTCATCGTGACCAACTTCCTGGTGTGCATTACGTGGGTGTTTTTTCGCGCGACGGATTTTGCGGGTGCGTGGCGGATGTTGAAATCGCTCTTCGGCGCGGCGACCGACGGCGCCAAGGTGCTGCCTACCACCGATATCGCGCTCGTGCTGGCCGTGTTTGGCGGCATTGTCGTGGCGCATTGGCTGTTGCGACATTCCTCGCACGAAGAGCTCGTGCACGAAACCCCCTGGTGGGGCGTGGCAATTATCTGGGCAGTGATGTTGGTGGCGGTGATCCTGACGCAAGGAGGCGGCAATGCCTTTATCTACTTCCAGTTCTGATCGCATGGTGCCGGAGCAGCCCTGGGGCCGTGTGGCTGCCTGCATGGCGGTACTGGTAATACTGGCGCTTGGCGGATGGGAAGCTGCCGTGCGCGGGATGGGTTACGGACCGTCGTACAACGACACCGCGCTGCTTTGGGGGATGTCGCGCGACGATTTGAAATCCCATAAGAACGACACAAACGTTGTCGCGATCGTCGGCGCCTCGCGCATTCGGTTCGACCTCGATCACGAAGCCGTCTCCGAAACGTTTGGCGGTGTGCCGGTCGTGAACTTGTCGATGAACGGCAGTGTCGCGCGCCCGGTTCTGCACGATCTGGCGACGGATGAAACGTTTTGCGGCACCGTGATATGTGGCTACGTGCCGAACCTGTTTTGGGCACCGGGCGGACCGAACCTGGAAGAAACCGAAAAGTGGCTGCGCGAGTATGCGCATCGTACACCGTCGAGCCGCGCGGGCCAGTGGATTGCGCTCGCACCGGAATCGGTGTTTGCGTTTCTGCAAAAAGAGGACCTTTCGCTCGGACCGTTGGCACATCGTCTCGTACAGTTGCCGAACCGCGAAGGCGTCATGATGCCGCCGGAGTTGCCGCCCTATTTCGCCCGCGTCGATCGCACGCGTCGTGAACACATGTGGGAGAAAATGGAAACCGACCCTGACTTTCAACAGCGCGTGCAAAACATTTGGAAAGGCCTGTTTTCGATGGCGCGTCCCTTGCCGCCGCCGTTGCTGGAAAAACTGCGCGGCGAAGTTGTCGCTGACGTTGAAGCCATCCGTGCCCGCGGAGGCGACGTGATATTAGTGCGTTTTCCTTCGACCGGTTGGGTGCGCGAATTCGAGAATGAAACCGCACCACGCGACACGCATTGGGACCCGTTAATTGCCGCGTCCGGTTGCATGGGCATTCATTTCGAGGACTACCCGGAATTGCGCGATTACCAGTGCCCCGAATGGTCGCACCTGACGCGTGCGGATGCCGAAACGTTCAGCCGCGACTTGATGCGGATCATTGGGGAAAAGCGGTAAACGCAGTGCCTTAACCCACGCTGCTTCTTGACCCCCGTTCCTGGCGGTGGATAGGAAAGTGCATGTCGTTCCGTTCCCGCCGATTTTACGCGTGGGTGAAACCTGTATGAGCACGCGTTCTTCCAAAAAAAATCGCAAAACCAACCCGAACAGCAATCTCGCCGGACGATTGCCTGCCTTGTGCACTGTTTTGATCGGCATTCTCGGTGTATTCGATTATTACACGGGTCTCGAACTGCGACTTTTCGTCTTCTACTTTATTCCGATCGCCATACTTTCCTGGAAAATTAATCGGTTTTGGGGGTTGGTTGCCGCCTTTTTGTCGAGCATTGTCTGGATCATCAGCAATGCCACGGACGTGGAAGCCTCTCCGAATTTGAACGTCTGGTTGTGGAACTTTGGCATCATGTTAACGGCGTTTCTGGTCGTTGCCTCGTTGTTCGATCGATTGCGCCAGGATCGCGACGACCTCGTGGCGCTTGCCACGCGCGATCAACTGACGGGGTTGCTGAACCGGCGGGCGTTTCATGTGGACATTGATCGCGAGCTGGCCCGAGCCCGGCGCTATCATCGTCCCGTGGCGCTCGCATTTCTCGACATCGATGGGTTCAAGAAGCTCAACGATACGTACGGACATACGGCGGGGGACGAAGCGTTGGTGATCGTTGCAAAAGTCATCGCGCGATGCGTGCGATCGACCGATTTTTGCGCCCGGCTGGGTGGAGACGAGTTCGTGATTTTGTTTCCCGAAACCAATGCTGAATCCGCGTTGCACGCCACCGAGAAAGTTCTCGCGCGGTTGCGTTCGATCATCGCGCGGCGCAAACTGCCGATCAGCTTCAGCATCGGATTAATCAGTTGTCCGTCCGAAATATTGCCATCCGGCGACGAACTGATCGCGCACGCCGACGCGCTCATGTACGAAGCCAAATCCACCGGCAAAGACCGCATTGTCGCGGGGGAAATCAAAGCGGGTGGGATTGTTTCGTTTATGGATCGG
>CAZOKZ010000130.1:0-3841 GCA_964580585.1 uncultured Candidatus Sumerlaeota bacterium
GAAATGACGGAGGCATTGCGCTCGCCGCGCTCAATGCCGCCGATGTAGGTGCGGTGCATTTTGCACCGGGCGGCAAGCTCTTCCTGGGAGATGCCCAGGCGTTCGCGCCGGTTGCGGATGGCGCGGCCCAGGCTGACAAGTGCGGGGTGTTTTTCGGGTCGTGGCATGGCGTATCCCTCTGTTGGGCAGATGGATACTTATATTCTTCATTCGGTTACTCGATAAAGATGCTTAAAAGTATCAATACGCTTGCCTGATCCAGGGCGTATGCGCTACTTATGAGTATCAATTTGGCAAGGAATTAGCAGCCATGCTCCCGCAAGCCAGCGACAAACTCGCATCTCGGCATCTGACCGACGGCCTCGCGCTTCGGCCCATCACGCGGGATGACGCCCCGGCCATCTTGGAGTTGGTAGCGGACGCGATGAGCCCCACTGAGGGCGAATGCGCGGCACGAACTTTGGAGCAGCATTTCGCCAGCCGCGAGCGCGGGATCGACGATGGGCGCGAACTGTTCGTGCTGGCAAATGGCGACAGCCTCATCGGCATCACTGGTTTGCACCGCTACCTGTGGGGGCCGACGGACCATGTGTGGCTGTCGTGGTTCGCGGTGGCACGCCCGATGCAGCGGCGCGGTATCGGCACCCGGATGCTCGCCGAAACCGAAGCGCTTGCGAAATCGCGCGGATATAGTAAACTGATGGTTGAGACGTACTCGACGCCGGGATTCGCCGCCGCGCGCGCGTTCTATCATTCGCGCGGGTTCGAGCAAGTTGGCGCGATTCGTTCCTACCTGCCTGGCGGGGGCGACATGATCGTCTTTTCTAAACAACTATTTCCCCATGTATGAAACAACGTCTTCAGGACGCATTCGCCGCGATATTAATAATCATCGCGCGGCTTGCAACTCCGGCAATCGAACGGCGGCTTGCTCGCGTAGCCACATTTTTGATTTCCGATATTCCGCTGCTCGATTCGGCTTGGATTGTTCGATTTTACGAATCAACCAAAGGCGAAACGCGGCGCGTGGACATTGATTCGGTGCTGCATCAGTTTGGTCGCCGCGTGCATGGAACCGGTCATATACAAGGCGAACCGCATGAAATATTTGAATATTTCGGTACGATCAAACGCAATGTGTTGTATGGTACGTTTCGCCGCAAAGATGCCCATATTTTGGCGGGCACGGGTAGTTTTGTGCTCAAAATCGATGCCTATTCCAAAACGATGAAAGGCTACTGCGTGTGGTACGATAATCAAGTGGATGGGCCATGGATTTCAAAATACAGTTGGCGGCGCAAAGGTTAATATACTTTACTGAGCTGTGGATAAAAAGAGGCATAAACTTACCGCTTTGGCCTCGTTTCGCCACCTTGCGCCAATTTTCCAAACACATATAATAACAACTAAGGGGGCTTGAAGCTAATCTATTTTAACTTGGTAGTCTAGGTACAAGAGAGGGGCGACTTTCTCTTTTTTTAGTTGGCAATTTTGGCGAATTTTGAACTCGTTCGGATGTTTTCCCGAGCGGGTTTTTGTTTTGCTGCAATAATTTTGAGCACTAGGCCAAAGCGGCATATTTCACCTTCTTTGACCATTCGATTTATCCCCGTACACTGAAAGTGCTTAATTCATAAAGTGAATTTCTATGGAGGGAAGATCACTACCCCATTACATCCGCACGCATCGCAAGCGTGCGGGCTTAAGTCAAAAAGATTTGGCGTATTTGCTCGGGTGCAAAACCGGCGCGAAGGTGTCGCGTTACGAGCGATTCCAGCGCACGCCAACATTGCGAAGCGCCATTGCGTGCTCGACGATTTGCAACGTGCAGATCGAGCACTTGTTTGCCGGGCTCTATAACGAACTGGTGGACGACATTCGTGCGTCGGCGGGCGAACTGCTCGCGCGGCAAAACGGAGACGACCTGCTCAACGAACCGAAGCAGGAATTGCTCCGATCCTTATCCATGATCGACGCGTCGCAACATTTGCGATTGCGGCTGGAGGGCTTTGCGCATGACGGAGCGTTTGCTTGCCCTTGATCCGAACTCGCGCGGGTTTGGCTACGCGGTTTTCGAGGGGCCGAAGCGACTGATCGATTGGGGTCTCAAGTACGTGGGGACGGAGAACAAAAGCGCGCGAACGGTGCTTGAAATAAGGCGATTGGTCGATTTCGTCAAACCGAACGTGCTGGTTCTCGAAGATGTTTCGCTGCTCGATTGCAAGCTCCGAGCCCGCATTCGTGAACTCATTACCACCGTGCTCCAAGAAGCCGTCCACTGGCCCGTGCGGGTCGTTCCCGTTTCGCGTCAGCGCGTGTACACGCTGTTGGGAACCGAGCAGGAAGCGACAAAATACGAGGCGGCTATTTGGCTCGCCACGCATTACCGCGAACTCACCGCGCTGCTGCCGCCGAAGCGTCGTTCCTGGGAAAACGAACACCCGCGATTCAGTATCTTCGACGCCGCCACGCTGGCGATGGGATACTATCATCAATCTAACTTATTAACATTCAATCATGAAAAAGAAAACACCCACCAAAATCCTGGCGCTTGATCCGGGAACGCGCCACCTGGGCGTGGCATTTATGGAAGGCTTGCGCCCCGTGCATTTGAGCGTGCGCACGATCACCAATCGCACGTCGAATAAGTCTATATTGAAGGAAGGAATTAATATCGTACGCCGCTGTTTGAAAGATTTTCAGCCGGACATACTTGCCATCGAGAAAACGTTCTTTGGAAAAAGCGCCAACGTGGCGTTGCTCAACGTGTTCTCCAAAGAAATCGTCAAAGTAGGCCGTCGCGCCCGCGTGCCCATGGTGCGCCTTGCGCCGACCACGATTCGCAAGCGCCTTTGCGGAAACGGTCATGCCAACAAGCGCGAAGTGGCCCGCGTGCTGGTCGCGCGTTATCCCGAACTGCGCGTGTTTTTGACGCAGGATCGAAAATGGAAAGAGCGCTACCATAGCAATATGTTCGATGCGCTCGCGCTCGGTGTGGTGGTGGCGAAGGAATAAAATCGAAAATCCAGGACGTTTCAATAAGGTGAAAGATCAAGGCGCGCGAAGCGAGGAAGAGGAAGCGTATGAAAAAATACGTGACCGATTCCGAGGCTGAAGCGCAACACAGAGACTGCGCCTTAGTGGAACGTCCTGCGGGTGGGATGCCCCGGCTGCCCATAATGTAGTTATCTATGTTTGGGCCGCCGGTTATCATCCCATCCCACACCCAAAGGAGGGCGCATCATGAACGCCCCAACCACGCAAAACACCACAAAAACACTGGCGCAGCAAGCTGCCGAAGATCAACCGAGGGACGGCGCCATCGACCGCATCGCAACCTGGGTTGAAGGTTCCCAAGAAGGCAACCCAACAGCCTTTCGCCACGTTCACGCGCAGTGGCTCAAACAATGCCAGCCCATCGACACGATGCTCGACGTGCTGCAAACCGCCGAGCAGGAATGCACCGACCTCCTCATCGATCCGCGCGAAGTATATTTCGACGGCAACAAAGTATTAATCGACAACCAGCACTACGATTGCACAGAGCATGGCCTCAACATGCTGGCGAATTGGTACGGCGTTCCCCGCGCCGCCGCCCGGCAACTCGCGGGCGAAAACGGTCATCCGCATCTCTTTGAACAATACTTTACGTGGCGGCGCAGTGAACTGCCCACGCCGAAACACCATTTGAAAATCCGTCTGCGCGGCACGACGATTCGCGCCGTTTTCAGCGAAAAATACCGAGAAATCAGCAACGCCTGGCTGATGGAAACCTTTCATCGCATTATCCCCGAAGGACTCGTTTCGCACTTTCGCGGGGACGGAGACACGATGAGCGGCA
>CAZOKZ010000131.1:0-3636 GCA_964580585.1 uncultured Candidatus Sumerlaeota bacterium
GCGACGGCTCGGGCCTGACCGGTTTGACTGATTCCAGCTCCACTAACGAACTGCAAACGCTCTCGGGGTCCGGCAGTGAAGTGACGCTTTCGGATGGCGGCGGCACGGTGTATGTCTCCGGGCTCGCGTCGAGCGATGGCGGCGTGACCGACGCGGCGCTGGTGGACGCGTACGGCGTGGTCCAGGTGGGGGGCTCCGGCGTACTGGTGGGGCAGACGGGCCAGTTGCGGAGTTTCGACAACGGTCTGGAACTGGCCACGCGCCCCACGGTATTGGACCAAAGTCAAACGGCAGCAACCCACTTCCTAACCACTTCGTCCGCCCGATGGCAGAGTTTCACTGCCGGCATCAGCGGGGAGCTGACAGGAATTGAAGTGCGCCGACAGCAACCGCCCGACGATGCGATTGTTGTCATTTATGAGGGCGAAGGCACGTCGGGGGCGAGACTTGCCACGGGAATGGTTCCGGCCGATCCTGGCAGCAACAACTGGCAGTTTGCCGCGTTTGCCGAGTCCGCGACGCTGACGGCTGGTCAGCAATACACCATTTGGCTATCGACCAGCAATAGATGGCGGCACTCGGTGGAGGATCCGTATGTCGGCGGTCGCGCCAGCCACAGCGCGTCCAGTGATTATCAGTTCCGAACGTACATGTTGGATTCGTCCAGCGACGGCGTGTTCACGTCTGCCGTCCATGTCAATACGGCCGATCAACGCGTCGGCATTGGCACGACCAGCCCGTCGAGCGAGCTCGACGTAAACGGCACCGTCACCGCCACGGCGTTCGTGGGCGACGGCTCGGGCCTGACGGGCTTGACCGATAACGTGAACGACGCTGACGCAGACCCAACCAACGAATTGCAAACGCTTTCCGGTTCCGGCAGCGAAGTGACCCTATCGAACTCCGGCGGCACACTGAATGTCTCGGCGCTCGCGTCGAAATATGGGGGCACGCCATCGGCAGTGTACGTCGATGCATCGGGCAATGT
Organism: uncultured Candidatus Sumerlaeota bacterium; assembly: GCA_964580585.1. GTDB lineage: Bacteria > Sumerlaeota > Sumerlaeia > SLMS01 > JAHLLQ01 > CAZOKZ01. The sequence continues at coordinate 989 of CAZOKZ010000131.1, forward strand.
TGGGATTGGAACGACCTCGCCTCGACATACAATCGACATGAAGGATGGCATTGCGATTAGGAATAATTACGAACTCGATCAGGCGAACGAAACCCACAACACATACCTCCTACCAAACGGGGCTACAAATGGCGCTCAATTGTTTAAACCGTCGGTAAGCGGCAAGTTATTGAGGATTCAAGTCCTCACCGATAGCAGCAACAGCCGTTCAACAGGCGTATGCAATTTTTATTCGGGGACAAGTGAGTCTGGAGCGACGCTTCTTGGCTCAACGACCTACGCGTTGCCGACGGGGGTCCAGGATTGGGCACCCATTGACTTCGCCACTCCGATTGATGTCACGGCGGGAAACTCATACTTTTTCAAACTTATTCCCGATAGCGCCAGCCATCGCATTCGGGCCAGTTCGCACAATTCCTATGCCAATGGCCACTGGATTGCGAACACTGGTTACGACTTGGCGTTTCGCACTTACATGCAGGGCGATGCAGGGATTCTTTTCGCTGACGATACATTTCAATCCACGGCGTTCAGCGGCAATTTGAGCGATTACAGCCCCGATTCATTCGATGTAAACGGCACGGTTACCGCCCAGGAATACGTTAGTTCAAATGGCGGTCTTTCCCTGGGATCGCTTGGCCAGGTGCGCATCGAAGAAGACGGTCTTCAATTGGCCACGCGCACGCCGATTCTGGATCAGGAAAACGATACAGGATCGGACTATCTATTTGGTTCCTCCGCCTGGCAAAGCTTCACCCCCAGCGTAAGTGGAAATTTAGTGGCTTTCTCGCTGATGCGATCTTCTAACGCAGCAACCAGTGGCATCGCAACGCTGTACGAGGGAGAGGGCACCGGTGGGACGAAGCTAGCCGAGGCTCCCATCTTCGAACCGGATCACGCACCACTTTGGCAAACGGCTGTTTGGCCCACTCCCGTCAGCGTGACGGCGGGACAACAATACACCGTTGAAGTGGTAGTGAGCACCAGTATTCGATGGTTATATAAAACAACCGACTCATACGCAGGCGGACGAGCGAGCTATGATCCCACGTACGACTTCCGTTTTCGCACCTACATGTTGGATTCGTCGGCGGACTTCACCGCAGGCGTTTCGGTTCTGGCAAGCAACCAGTTCGTTGGGATTCTCAATCCATCGCCCGCGTATCCGCTCGAAGTTGGCACAGACACCACCAACGGCAACGGCGCGCACGTCACAACGGGCGGCACGTGGACGAACGGTTCGAGCCGCACGTGGAAAACGAATTTCCGCACACTCGATCCGAAGGAAGTGCTCGAACAACTCGATCAACTGCCCATTTTACGCTGGGATTACACCGGCAGCGACGAAGGCGATCACGTCGGCCCAATGGCCGAGGATTTCTACGCCGCATTTGGCCTTGGAAATAACGAAAAATATATTTCCACCGTCGATGCAGACGGCGTGAACATGGCCGCCATTCAAGGGTTGAATCGATTGCTGAAAAAAAAAGATACCGAAATCGAACAACTTCGTGTTGAGAAGGACGCGCAGATCGAAGACCAGCAAAACCAAATTGACGATCTTCAAGCGCGATTGGCCAAGTTGGAAGCAATGATGAACTCCCAGTCTTCGACTAAATAACTTTTGGTGAAGATGGAGAAGCGAAAATGAAAACGAAACAATTCACCTTGGTGTTGGCGGCCACAATGCTTGTCCATTTTTCGCCCGTATTGGCGGAATCGGTTTCCCCCGTCATCTTTGGTTCGGACGATCGGCTGGACTGGTATCAGGAAACACACCCCGAACGGGTGGCCCTTGCTCGCTCCACCTGCATGCAGATGTTCAGTGGGATTTGGCAGAATCCGGATGGAACCTGGAGCCTCAACAATTCAACGGTTGATTATGTCTATGTGGATCCCGTTGGCGTTGTGCCTTTGTGTCCGTCGGAACGCTTTTATGACCAGCCGGCCCCCGGTTTTTGTTCCGGGTTCCTGGTCTCCGCCGATATTGTGGCCTCCGCCGGACACTGTAATCGCAGTTTCTCAGCGATGAAGTTCGTTTTTAACTTCTATATGATCGACGCTGATACCCCCCGCCTGACGGTGGATGACCAGGATGTTTACTTCGCCGAGGAGTTGCTCGGGTGGGTACGCGACAATGTGACCGGCGAAGACTGGATGCTGATCCGGTTGGATCGTCCCGTCACCAGCCCGGGCGCCGTCCCGCTGCCCATTCGAAGGAGCGGCGTCATTGGCATTGGAGAAAAGGTGGGCGTCATCGGCCATCCCCTGGGATATCCCAGCAAGATCGCCTGGGGAGACGACACGGTCGTGCGCGAATACTCGCGCGAATCCCAGTTCATCGCCAATCTCGACGCCTACGGCGGGAATTCCGGCTCCGCAGTATTTAACCAGGCGACGGGCGTTGTGGAGGGGATCATCATTGGAGGCGATGTGGACTACGTCCTCAATGGGGATTGCGCCAGCTCGAAGGTGAATCCTGATGACGGCGAACCCGGCGAGGGCGTCGTGAAGACGACGTTGGAAGGCTTTCAAAGCTTGATTCCTCTCGCTTCGCCTGCCGGAGCGCCGGTGATTGACGACTCAGTGGGGGGCGACGGTGATGGGCTTATCGAATTGGGTGAATCGAACTTTGCCATTCTTTTTCC
>CAZOKZ010000132.1:0-3541 GCA_964580585.1 uncultured Candidatus Sumerlaeota bacterium
TCTGGTCTTCCGTTCGAGCGATCCGGCCTCGCTCGCTCGCGTGAAGAAGGTGGCAATCCAGTTGGACAAGCCCCGGCCTCAGGTGCTGCTTGAAGTCAAGGTTTTGGACATAACTCTCGTCGACGAACACTCGCGCGGCGTTGACTGGCTCTTCCGCGGCGGCCCCGGCGACGACCGCAACCGCTTGACCGGCGGCTGGTCGCGCGGTATTACCAAAAGCGCGGGACAAAGCATCGAGTCCTCCAGCCCGGCGCTCAACCTGATTTCCCAGGGAACCGGCATCGACGCGCGCGCGGCGGTGTTCAGTGTCGTGACGGAGGATATCCGGGCGCGGCTGCAATTTCTGCAGGACAACAGCCGCATCACCAGCCTCGCCACGCCGAATCTGCTGGTCGCGGACAACGAAGCGTCGCGCGTCTTCATCGGCACGGAAACGACCGTGGTCGAGAAAGTGGAATCCAGCACCAGTTACGTCGGCACCGACAATCCGCAGCCGGTGACCACCTATGACGTGGAATCGCCGCGCAGAAAGATCGGCACCACGCTTTTGCTCACCCCAAAGATTCACGCCGACCGGTCGGTGACAATTCGCATCTTGCAGGAGGATTCTTCTCTTGGCGTCATGCGGAACGTGACGTACGGCAACAATAACGAAGGGTTTTCCTCGCAGGACGTAGAGGAACGCTCCGTCACCACGACAGTCGTCGCCAAGGATGGCAATACCATCGCCATCGGCGGGCTGATCCGCGAAACGGTTGGGTCGCAAATGACGGGCTTTCCCGGCTTGCACCGCATCCCTGTCGTCGGCGAGTTTTTCAAGAAAACCACTAAGACGCAGGAGCGGCACGAACTGCTGATCCTGATCCGGCCGTTCGTTCTGCTGGCGCCGGGAGAAGGCGAAGGCGTTTCCAGGGAATTTCTTAAACGCGTCAGCCGTCATCCCTCCGCCCGCGACTCCATTCCGCCGTTGGGAGTTGGTTCCACCGACAGCATGCCCTTGGGCGATAAAGGCAAAAAGACAAAGAATAAGCTCGATGACTTGAAGCGCCGGGCGAAGATATGGGATATGGAACCGTGAAGATCATCAAATTCGCAACCATCATGGGTATTCTTCTCGTCAGCTCGGGATGCAATCAAGTCTCCGTCTCCCGCATCGCATTCTGGCGGCAGAATCAAGATGCTTCACCGGACGCCATGCAGAGACGCGCGGATCGCGACATTGCGACGCCATCGGACATATCAGGCGACTCGCGCGAATCGGCTGAGTGGCTCGAAACGCGCGGAAAATATCCCGATGCCCTCCTGATCTATCGCAAGCTGTCGGCCAGCGGTAATCACGGTGATGAACGCGATACCGCAATATTGGGCACGGTGCGCTGCCTGCTAAAAATGGGGAAAGCTCCCGCCGCTCTGGCCTCGCTTCATCCCCTCCCGGAATCAGCCCGAACCCTTCATGCTCGAAAACGATTGGCGCTTGCCGCTCAGGCGCTATTGCTCCTGAAGGATCCCGTTCGGGCGGAAGCATATCTGGAACTCGCCTTGAATGGATTTAATCCGAACTTGTCTGAGTCGAACTGGGCGGCGCCGGTATATGCGAATTATGCCAAGGCTTGTCTGGAAAACGATAAGCCGGATAAAGCGGCTAACGCCTACCGCTTGGCGGCAACGCAATATGCGCTGGCCGATTTGGAGAAAAATGCGTCCGCCTGTTTCGGGATGGCAACGGCATTGGAGAAGATATCGGATGGTGCCTGCCCATGACACCACTCCCCGATGCCCTGAATGCATTATTGGACCGTTTGATCACACTCGGCGGGAGTGATCTGCATCTTGCCTGGAACAACCCGCCTGTGTTTCGCGTCCACGGCGAGTTGTGCCGCTTGGATGATTTTGCAAAACCGTTGTTGAGCGACGATCTGGCTCAAATGATAGCCTCCGTCGTGACGCCAGAGAATATGCAGTCCCTGGAGCGGACAGGCGAACTGGACGGAGCATTTCCGTACCGCGACAGTCATCGGTTCCGTATCAACGCTTACCGGCAGCAGGAATCGTTCGCCGCGGCGATCCGCCTCCTGCCGAACTATTTTTTCTCATTAGATCAATTAGGGCTTCCTCTGCCCCTGCTGCAAAGTATCTGCGCCCTCCATTCCGGCCTGGCGCTGGTCACCGGTGCCACGAGCAGCGGTAAATCGACGACTATCGCCAGCATCGTTCATGAAATCAACCAGACCCGCCCCGACCATATTCATACCATTGAAGATCCGGTGGAATACCGGCACGAGAGCATCAAGTCATTCGTTACGCAGCGCGAAGTCGGCCGCGACACGAAGTCGTTCGCCGAGGCGTTGCGTCGCAGCATGCGGCAGGATCCGGACGTGATCGTCATCGGCGAGATGCGCGACCTGGAAACCATGTCCTCTGCATTGACACTGGCCGAAACCGGCCACCTGACCTTCGCGACGCTTCACACGTCAGACGCCGCCCAGACCGTGAGTCGTATAATCAGTTCCTACCCCGCCGCGCAACAGGCCCAAGTGCGCGTTCAACTCGCGTCCACGCTTCAAGTCGTCATCAGCCAGAAACTCGTGCCGTGGAAAGACGGCAAAGGGCGTTCATTGGCTGCGGAAATCCTTGTCGCCACCCCCGCGATCCGCGCCATGATCCGAGAAGAGAAGACCCATCAGATCAAAACCGCCATGCAGACCGGCATCGAACACGGCATGCGCACGTTGAACCAGTCGCTGCTGGAACTGTTGAGGACGGGGCGAATCGACAGGAAGACGGCCCTGCAATACAGCGAAGACAAGACGAATTTGCGGGAAGAAATGCATCTGATAGAAAGCACGAATGCATTGGATCGATAGAATGGCAAATAGGGAGGAATGTAAAATGAATGATAGGACAGCTAAAACGCGACTTGAGTCAATTTTCGTTTCGGGCGGGTTCCTGGAGCGGTAAACGCTTGTGTTTCATGAAGGACTGAACTGCCTGATCGGGGGGGGCGGCACGGGCAAGACCACGGTGCTGGAGTTCATCCGGCACGTACTTGGGCATGAACGCGACGGCGGGTCTACGAAGCTAGCCGCGGCGCTGCTCAAGGAGAATCTGAAAGGCGGGCACATTGAACTGGCTATTCGCAGCCAGGACGGGTTGGAATACACGATCCGCAGGGGGATGGACGGCCCGCCCGTGGTGCAGAACGGCGACGGCAACGCGGTCGACCTATCCGTGAACGGTTTGATTAAGGCAGGGATCTACGGCCAGGACGAGATCAAACGTATAGCGGTGGATACGGATCTTCAGCTTGACCTGATCGACTCCTTTGACGCCGACGCGGTCCGCGAGACGCAGAAGGAAATCGACGCGATTCGAGAGCGCACGAACCTGAATCCCGATCAAGCGCAAAAGGTAATGACGGCGCTGTCGGAAAGCGAAAATCTGTTTGCCATCGAAACCGCCAAGGTGACGGATCTGTCGATGATCAAACTAGTACCCAACCACAGCCAAATGTGTGAATATTTTTTGTCATATTTTGCCGAGT
>CAZOKZ010000133.1:0-3540 GCA_964580585.1 uncultured Candidatus Sumerlaeota bacterium
TCGCGGCGCTGGCGAGCCTTGGAATCGGTGTAGCCGGGGCAGCGCCGCAAACCGCAGAAAAGGAAACTCCCCCGCCACCGATCAGCGCCAATGATATCAGGCAGAACTTCGTTTATTCGCCCGACCCGATTAATTATTATGGAGGACGTATGGTGGCGGGGTATGGTGTGGGAATGATGGGGCCAACACGCATCACCAAACTTTCCCAAAAAGAAATACGCGATACCATCGAAGGTGTGTTCAAAACAGAAGGCTTCGAGTTGGAAAAAAATGTTCAACTTAAAACGGATTCCGTCGAATTTGAAGCCGACGGTTACAATACGAAATCAAAAATTGGTTACGAAATTTATACAAGCGAATCGCAGTTCCAAAGTATTTATCCTGACACATCCAATTCGAATGTAAACCGGGACGAACAGGTGGAATTAGTTCGTCAACTCGCTAGAGGAGGAGATCCCGTTGCAATCATCAGTCTGATGAAAGATGGGCCGGAGAAAGAAAAAGCCATACAGAATTATCTTGCCTCAATGCAAGTTTCGCAACTTTCAAAAGAAGAAGCACTACACCTGGAAAAAAACGCCACTCGGGACAAACGCTTCATTCTGGTGATGGACGAACGTCATCCCCTCATTGATGTTAAGGTGAATAGCGATCCACTGACAACACTAGAGAAAGCTCAAATAGAAACGATACACTCAACAAGCAGTTACGAAAAAGCATATGAAGTAGAACAAAAATATTATGATGCCTATGATCAAAAAGCGTTGAAGAAAGCGAAAGAAAGACTCGCTCAAGGCGTTCGCGACTATATCCGCTGGGCGCGCAGCCAGGGGTTGGAATAATCAGGAAGAATCGCTTGTCAGCGAGGTCTCCAGTTTTTTCGTAAACCTTCGTTGCAACAAACGCAAAAAGAGTCCTTGGACGAATATCAGCAAAACCGACGCGGGTCCCATCATTACCACAACCCTCAATTGCGCATCATACATGGCACCGGGAAGATTCGCCTGAATCATCAGCGAAAGAATAATCGCAACGACCATCACGATCGTGAACAAGGGATAAATAACAAAAAAAACAATCGCAAGGCGCATCAATCGTCTCATCGCATTGTCATGACGATCGACCAACGGAAGCGTCAGACATGTGGCGCAAGCACACGTTCGCATCAAGAAGCAAAGAGCTGTCGGTACCATAAATATATAGGCAACGAAAAACGAAAATGAGGAGAAGAGCGAAATCTCGCTGACATTGTAAAAGAAAATAGAAATCAGGAGAATCGTTTCCACAACAAACCCGACCAAAAACAAACGAAGCCAATCGCGTAATGAATTCAGCAGGATGAGCGGCCCGATGTGGCTTGTGGAAAGATGGGACAAATTAAGTTCTTCGAGAAATTGCGGCATCGCACGCAGGCGAGTATGCAAAAACCAGCCCTGTAAAAAAGCAGCCGGAATCAGTAGCAGGCTGGCAGGAGCGAAAAAAGCCAGAATTGAGTCCACTTCTGTCAACGACGCCGTCAAAAAAACAAGCGACGCCACATAGAAAACAATCCAGAGAAGGGAAGGCCAGCGAAGAATTCGCACGGGAATTCGCAAGGCGCAAAAGGCAGGATCGAATTCCGTTTTTCTGAACGAGAAAACGTCCCACATGAGAAGAAAGTTTTCAAATCGTAAATAATCCGAACGCAAATCCCTCATGGCACTTCCCCCAAAAACCGATACGGTACCATAATACCGAAAAACGACTCGATTAGCAATGCGGGACGATGACGAATTTACAAATCATCATCGTCGAAATCGTCGTCATCCGCTCTCCCGGCGGCGGCCACCGGTTGCTCCGTCCCCGACGCGCCGAGAATGGCGTTCCGAGACGGATACAGCGCTTCGATTTCGGCCAGACCGCGCGCTTTCATCTGGATGGCTTCAAAGAATGATTTGGGGATGAAATTTAATTCGCGGTGCGCTTCGTCGATGCTGAACACTTTGTCTTCGGACATGCGGCGGATCGCTTCTTCGGTCACACCGTATCGGCGCACAATGGGTCCGGCAATACGCGACAACATAATCCCCATCGCGGATGGGATGTGCAGCAATCGCACTTCGCGGTCGCACGCCCGGGCGATTTGCTCGATCATCTGGTTGTAATCCATCGGCTCGGGACCAGCTACCGTGTAATCGCGCCGACAAGTATTCGGACGCCGCAATGTTTCCATCAACGCGGTAACGACATCTTCGACAAACACCGGTTGAACCTGAGATAAACCGTCGCCGAACACGGGAAAAATATGCGAGCGACGAACAATATTCAACACCTTGGTCAGGTTATTGTCTCGCCGACCGCCAAAAATCATTGCGGGACGAATGATCGTCCACTCCAGGTCCGATTCCACGATGGTCGCTTCGCCAGCCAACACCTGGTTCACCGTTTCGGATTCCACATGCGAAAATCGCCGCGTCGAAGACATCACCGTCAGTCGTTCGATTCCCAAGCGATAACACGCCTGCACCAGAACCTCGGCCCACGCCAACGGCGCGCAGGAAATTACCGCGTCCGTTCCTTCCATTGCTTCCCACAATGTCCACCGACGCAGACAATCGCCTTCGAAAATTTTGCAGCCTTCTTCGGTCAGTTGTTTCGCAATCGGTCCTTCGGGAAAGCGCGTCAGGACATGCACTTTCGTCCCCATGCGCGACAAACGGCGGCAGAGTCGCTCCCCCGTATGGCCGGTTCCACCCACCACGGTCACACGATCGGGCAAATAGGTCTGAATCATCGAAGGTCCTCCTCGATGATCCCTTTATAAACGCGCCATTGTGCGTCCAATACGGGTTCCAGCGAATACAACTCCAACGCCCGGCGTCGTCCCGCCGCTCCCATTTTGCGCGCGGTTTCCGGATGGCGCAGCAGATAGCTGATCGCGCTTGCCAATTCCTTCACACTGCCCGGCGTAACCAGAAGCCCCGAGGAACCTTCGGCGACTTCTTCGCGACAACCGCGAATGCGCGAAGCAATCACCGGCAATCCCATCATCATCGCTTCCATGACCGAAACGGGCAATCCTTCGCGATAGGAGGGTAAACAAAACACGTCACACGCCGATAAAATGTCTGGGATATCTTTACGGAAGCCCGCCATGTGGGCATGGCCCTTCATGTCCGGGTGCTGAACCAGGGCTCGGATTTTGCGTTTGATGCGATCGCGTTCGCTGCTCAGGGTATCGCCAATGGCAAGGAAATGCGCGTCGGGAATAACCTTCAACACAAGACGTGCGGCCTCGAAGAACTCAAAGAACCCTTTCTCGCGCGTCATCCGGCCCATAATCGCCACGACGGGAGCGTCGAGCGGAATACCAAACTCTTCGCGGCGTTCTTTACGCGCCACGGATTTGAACTCCGGATGAAAGCGCCCGCGATCTACCCCGTTGCGCACCAGGAACATGCGCGAAGGGTTATCGATCTTCAATCGCTCAGCGGCTCGCACATCCTCTTCGCTGACCAGAAACATGTAATTGTGGAATTTGGCGGCGATTTTTTCCAGAAT
>CAZOKZ010000134.1:0-3531 GCA_964580585.1 uncultured Candidatus Sumerlaeota bacterium
ATAGAGCAACGTAACCGTTATGTTGCCTTCACCAATTTCAATAGAATCAGTGATTTGTTCGACAATGGCACGCCGCTCGTCGAAGTCGAGAAAGGACCATTGGGAGGCCAGACTTTGGGCGTCGTTGAAGATTTGCTGGGAGGACAGAATGCTGACGCGGAGATAGTCGGCTTGTCCTTCAAGTCGGGCTAGTTCAGGTTTCAGAGCCTCCCGGCGATGTGCAAGCGGCAGATTTTTTTCTCCAAACTGCTCGGAGGTAAGTTGTTTCTCATGATACAGATGGAAAAGTTCTTCAATCTGCTCGTTGAGCTTCGCTTGCTCGGATTTATTCGCTTCTATGAGGCGTTCCAGGTCAGCCAGGGTTTCGTCTGCCTGGAGCAGGTGAGTCTTGATGTCCTCCGGTGAGAACACGAAGTCTTTGAGTTGTTCGTAGAAAATGGCATCGAGGTCTTCAACCGGGATTTTGTTGCGACATTTTTTACAGGTATATTTCACGCCCTTCGACGGAACGTACATTTTCTCGCCGCACTGGCAGAACACATACCCCGCCAGCAGGTACGCGATGGACTTGGCCGGTTTGACTTTGGCACGGCTCTCCCCCAGTATTGCGTTGCAGGTGTCCCATAATTCTTCACTGACGATAGGTTCGATTTCCTGCCATACCCATTCGGATTCGTCCTTTATCACCACCTTTCCATTGATGCGGGTGGTTTGATTTACGCATCGGGAACCCTTTGAAATTGGGTCACGCAACATATGAAGCACTGACGTATCGCTGAATTTCGTCCCGCGACGGGTACGATAGCCCATCTCGTTGAGCAACCGGGCTACGCGTTTTTTCCGCCGATGTTGGGCAAATAGCTCGTACATCAATTTACGGATAGGAGCTTCGTCCGGATTGATTGCCAGTTTGCCATCCTGCACCATGTATCCGTACGGAGTCGGACCACCCAATGATTTGCCGAGTTTCGCCCGAATGGGAATGGACGCCGCCACGCGATCGGCAATTTCCTCACGTTCCCACTGAGCCATGGCGGCAAACATCGTATAAAAGAGCCGTCCGGCAGGAGTAGAAGTATCGATATTCTCGTGTAATGAGACGAGATCAGCCCCGTGCACTTCAAAGACTTCGGCAATGTCGAGGAGTTGCTTGGTATTGCGTGCTAGACGTGCCAGCTTGCTGAAAATCAGTCCGGTAATATGACCCGATTTGATGTCCTTGAGCATTCGTTGGGCTTCGGGATGGTTGATGATGTCTTTGCCGGAAACACCTTCGAGATGGTACACTTCGGCAACATTCCAATCCTTGATTTCTGCATACTGCCGCGCGCGCGCCTCATGATGTTCGGGACTGTCGCCACGAGCTTGATCTTCGGTCGATACGCGAATCCAGATGCCAACCTGCCTGGATTCGCCCTCGGTTGCTTTTGGATTCTTTCGGTTCAACCCCATGATTTCTGCCTCCCGTTGAGACTATTTTTCGCGCCGCATCGCATTGGAAATGATCGTGCCGATAGCTTGTTTGCGCGCCGATTTGTTTTCCGGGTTCAATGTCTGATACGCGAGATTGACCTTGTAGCCCCGAATAGTTGCCTCGCGACTGCTTTGCTTGGCTGTGATTTTTTCAACAAACGCAAACAATTCCTCGGGGTCGAAAAACCGGATTCGCTCGTGACTGGACTTCGGCAACTTAGCCAGCGCAGCTTTGCGGATTTGTTGTAATTTTCGGCTCTCGTTAGAGACCGATACTACCCACGTTGCGCCACTTTCAAGACATTTCCTTAAATTGTTAATTTCATGATCGATTGTCGTCGTGATCGCAATTTCGCAAGCGACACTTGTTTTCCCTTGGGACAGAAGAACATCAATTTTGCCATCGCCTGCAGGCGCTTCGATGTCGGCTTTCCAGCCCATGCCGTGCGCCCAGCGGGTGATGAGGTTTTGGAGGTATTTGTGTTCCTGGCCGCCGCGTCCGGGGAGAGTTGGCGGCGGAACGGGGCGGGTTTCGGGCGTTGCGATTGGAGATTCTGACGGGATTTTGTCGGCCTCCGGCTCGGAATGGGTCGGTTCCGGTTGGGCCTGTAGCGAAGCTGTCTCTGGCTGGGATTCAGGGGTGGCTTGCTTAAGCGTGTCGTTTTTAATCGGTGCTTCGGGAGGCGTGGTTGGTGTCACAGGTTTGGGGGGGCTTGGTAACGGAGCCATCTTCCGGCAAGGGTGTGGGTTCGCGCACCGCTTTGGGTGTTGGGATTTGTTCGGCTTTCGGTTTCTTCGGCTCTTTAGTCTTCGTGGCTGGTGGTGGGACGGTTTTCCAGGTTTCGGCCAGATGTTCTTCGACTTCGGCAAGCGGTGTGCCGTACTCGCGCCGCGAAAGGGCCAACACGGCAAGGCGGCGCTGTTCGGCAACACCTTCGTCCACGTCGTGAAGCGGCGGCGTGGCGAGGTTGAAATCGTAGTCGGCCCGCTCGACCCGGGCGATGGCTTGGCCGATACTCAAAGACTGCAAATCGGCGGCTTCAAAATGCGCAAAGCCGCTGGCGAGCTTGGCGGCATCGGCGTCGCCCAGGCGAAAGCAAATGCGCGTGAACGGGTTGGACAGCACAGACGCGGCGACCTCGGAATCGCGGCCCAGTTGGCGAAGTTCCTGGTGTGCGAGCACGAGCCCGAGGTGGAATTTGCGCACGCCGGAAAGAATCTGCGCCATGGAAGGGGTGACGAAGTTGTGGAACTCGTCGATGTAAAGGTAAAAATGGCGGCGACGATGGGCGCTCGTTTGCTGACGCGAAAGGGCAGCTTGATGGATTTTCGCCACCAGCATAGTGCCGAGCAGGTAGCTGTTTTCTTCGCCGATGGCACCTTGCGCCAGTTTGCCTAGGAAGATTTTCCCGCTGTCCATGATGCGGGCGAAGTCGAGGCGGTTGCCGGGTTGGCAAACAAGGTGGCGAACGAGTTTGGGGCGCAGAAACGTGTCGAGGCGCGTGAGCAGCGGGGCTTGCGGGTTGCCGCGAAGGAGCGGAAACTCGCGCTGCCAGAAATAATGAATCTCGGGATCGTTCACGGTCGAAAGAAACTGAGCGCGGAAATTCGGCTCGATCAAAAAGCGGCGCATATCCGACAGCGTGCCGCCTTTAGCGCTTTCGAGAAACGCTAAGATGGCATTCGCGAGCACGGAGTTCATCTGATCGCCCCAAGCGGACGAGAGACGCCTGAACACCGCGACCAGATCGGAAGACAATAATGTTTTTTCGAGTTCGGAGTTGGCTTGGAGTATATTAAACGCGATGGGAAATTGTTCGTCCGCTGGATCGAAATATACCACGTCGTGCAAACGATGTTCGGGAACATATTCAAGCAATCGATCGACCAAATCGCCGTGCGGGTCCAGCACTGCAAAGCCGTTTCCCGCGTGCATGTCCTGAATCATCATGTTTAGCATCGCGGTGGTTTTGCCGGTGCCCGACCCGCCTAATATGTAACAGTGGCGGGTGCGATGATCGGCGGAAAGCGAGACTTCGGTTGTTTGCCCGCGATGTA
>CAZOKZ010000135.1:0-3484 GCA_964580585.1 uncultured Candidatus Sumerlaeota bacterium
GCTTTTCAAAACATTAACAAATGCCAAAATTCCGATGGCTCGATAAAATTTCCCCCTATAAGTCCACACAAGAAAGGCAAAGTAAGCACTGAGAATGCATCCGAGATTCGCAACTATAATCGTCATCAACGGAACCTTGCCAAACCAGAGAAGAGCAGAGATGAATTTCAGAACGGTAATGAAAACCAATAAAGCAAATAGCGTAGAATTGATTTTTGAATACCTGGCTTTTGCTTCCGGATGCGGAACAGCAGCTATCCATTCTATCAAATCCGATTTGAACTTTACATTCGGCGACAAATCATCAAACAACTCTCGTCGCGATTTGCCTTCGGCCAATCCACCCTCAATTTGCTGAAGAGCTTCACCTCGTTCCATACCCCGCCTCGCTCATTTACATAAAAAACTCACAACAAAATAATCTTCTTCTTTTGTTCCTTGGGCGTAAACGCCACGCTGGCGAACGAAACCAAACATTGCCGGTCCTGACTGTTCGCTTGTTGGTATTTGAGCGTCGTCCCCTTATGTTCACCTTCAAGCGCCGCGAGCACACAGTAAATCGGCGAAATCGAGCAGACCTTTTGCTGGTTCATCGTCGGGCGGAACGAATCGAAGAACTTCTTCGGGTTCACTTCCTCGATGGCTTCGAGCATCGCGTTGTCCTGGTAACGAATTTCCTCTTCACGTTCCGTGTGGTTCAATTCATCGTCGCCGAATTCGGGTCCACAGTGCGAAAAATCCACTCCGCCAATCAACACCACTCGTTCGCCGTGTCGCTGCATCAACGTCTTGAGCGTTTCGATGAACTTCGTCACCTCGGAATCGTCGCTGGGATAAATCGGCGGATCGACATGCAGAAACTCCTCGAACGACCCCACCAAAATCGGTAGAATTTTGAACTTCCGGACCTTGAGCGCCTGTTGCAGGTACATCACTTGAAGCTCAATCGTGTGTTCGTGCGCGTGCAGATACTCGTCCGTGAACAGCTCGCCCTGGAACTCGCGTTTCAGCTCGTTCAGCATGTCGTGGTCTATTTCCACGGTGCCGAGCGGGGTGCGGAAATTTTTGTCCGTGGCGATGAAAAAATGTGTCGAGGGACGGTGAAGAGTTCCCAAAATGATAAACGTCGTCGCCATGGTGTGTTCGGCGATGGCCTTGTACGCCCACGCGTATGTTTCCCCGCCGCGAGCATAATCGATGTGTGGCGAAAGTACCGCGCGCACCACGGACGGCAGATTGAGTTGCGACGGTGGGGAATTTTTCCCGTAACGGTGACGCTCGAATTCGTCGGTCAGTTGTTTGATTAGAAGCAATCGGTCGTCCGAGTTGAAAACGATGCTCTCGCGCATCGGCATGTTGCGGTATTTTTGTTTCCGCTCGTCGAGTTTTTCAATCAGCGATTCGGAAAGCAGCAGTGAAACCTCGTCCAACTCGCGGACAATATTGCGCACTTTATCGGCCGTAATGATCAGCCCTGTCACGTCGCGGGCGATTTCGGCAATTTCCGCCACGGTGCGTTCTCCGTTGGCGGTTTGCAGCAAAATCATCAACACCGGATCGGGCACCAGTGCCAGAACCCCGTCGATGATTCCGAGCGGGTCCTGAATCAGCAATAACTGCTGCCCGTGCTGCATCACAGGAACAATCTCGACAGTCCGGACTGCGGGGGTTTCAAGCGGATAGACGGGAAAAGCCGACACGGAATCTCCTCTGATTTGCGGTCATCCGGCCGCGACGGTATTATGGGGGGACAACGGCCATTCACCCAAAAATTTCGCTCAGTGAAACAGGATGAATCTAAAAGTTGCAAGATCAAGGCGCGCGAGGTTTGGACGACCAAGGCGTAGCAGCGCTACGTTGCGGGAGTCCAATCCCGACGCGCAACACCGAGATTGCGGCTTTGAGAACATCCTGTCATTCACCACCACCCATTCCCTGAAGATAAAGACTTTTGTTCCAGGCTCAACAGATATTGCCAGACATAAACCACTCCAACGGTGCGCCATGGCGCCCAAATCTGGGCGATTTCCTCGGTGGCGGCGCGATTGGGGCGCTCGTCGAGGCCATAGAGTCGCACCAGTCCTTCGCGCACGCCCAAATCTTCGTGCGGCAACACATCGGGGCGCCGCAACCCGAAGATCAAAAACATTTTCGCCGTCCACGGTCCAATTCCACGAATCGCGGTCCACTCGCGCAACAGAGTGTCGTCGTCCATCCGACGTAAATCCTCCGGAGTCGGACATCGGTCATGCCACCAGGTGGCAATTCCGTGAATTGCGCCTGCTTTCGTACCGTTCAATCCCACGGCGCGTAATTCCTCGATGGATTTCGAGAGCACGGTCTCAGCCGCAAGGTTCGGATCGCGCCCACCCATCAGCTCGTCGAACCGCCCCACGATGGTTTCCGCCGCTCGCATGGAGATCGATTGGCCGATGATCGACGCGCAAAACAAATGCAACGTCGCTGGACGCTGCGACAGGGGGAATTTCTCCCCCACCGTCTCGATGGCATGCGCCATGCGCGGGTCGGCGGCCCGAAGATGTTCGATGGCTTTCCTGGGATTCTTCGGCAGGCATGGCTGCGCACGACAGGTTGGTGGCATGAGGGGCTCGATGATCAGGAATCTCCGACCATCTAATTTGGCGAAAGACCGTGAATGAAGTCAAGCGGGCAATGGCGTCGAAAAAGCGGACAACTCAGAGATGTTGGATAATCGAGACTCCCTGATTCCAGTGTGCGAAAACAGGACATTTTGCCTTGACCAATGAATCTCGAAATCTTGCGATGGCTCGATTTCTATACTCTTTCGAGGTTATTGTATATGCGATGCTGGAAAATTAAGATTTTTGCCGGGATAATAGCTTCCTGTTTAGCATATAACAGCCAGGCAGCTATTATTTACGTCGATAAAAATGCCCCGATTCAAAGTTTACAAAACGGCCTTTCCTGGAATGATGCGTTCCGTGACTTGGCGGATGCATTGGTCGGGGCGTTACCCGGCGATGAAATCTGGATTGCTGAAGGAACCTACACCCCGAGCGCTGCTCCTTTTGGCTATTATGTCGTTCCAGGGGGAGTCAGCCTCTTCGGTGGATTCGCCGGAATAGAGACATTGCCCTCGGACCGCAATCTTTCCAGCCACGTAACGATTCTTTCTGGCGACGTGGATCACAACGACCTCCAAAATCCAGCCCTCAGTTTCAACGACCTTCAGGGCACCAACAGCCCGTGGGTCGTTGTTTGCACAGAGGCGGGTGAAATGATCGTTGATGGATTGACAATCACGGCGGGCGCTTCCAACGATTCGGTTACGGGATATGGCGGTGGGATTCTGATGACGAACGGAGAATCGCGCCTCGTCCTTCGCGACAGCCGCATCATGGGTAACCTTGCTTTCAATGCAGGCGGCGGTGTTGCCGCCCACGAAGTCCACCTATGAATGCTTGTTTGTCAACCGTCCCTTTTTGATTTTACATCGTTTTTT
>CAZOKZ010000136.1:0-3463 GCA_964580585.1 uncultured Candidatus Sumerlaeota bacterium
GCTAAAACTCGTTTCATCATGATCCTCGCTCGAAAATAATCCTACTCAGAATTTAACGTGGGTTGTGCTGGGGGCTTCCACCGTGACGTTTTGGGGTTTGAGGTGGTGGATGCTCAGCGGCCCGAAAGTTTGCGTGAAATAGTTTCCGTCAGCCGATACGGTGCCCTTCATGGTATAGGTGCCCGGAATGACGACGTTGGTAATCGTGCCTAAATACATGTCGGAATCGACAACGCCGGTTCCGCTGTTGGTAAAATTCAACGTGTCCGGATCGGGTTGGAACGTAAGCGTCAGGTCGGAGGTGGTATAACCGCGCACGGTATCGATTGAAAACGTCACGCCCGTTGCGTCCATCAACACACCGCTGCCGGTTACCGGTTCGTAAGAAAGAACTTCGTCGGAAACGCTCAAAGCGAACTCGACCGAGTCGTCGTTATAGAGGTAATTTTGGCCTTCGATTTCTTCGGCGGACAACACGCGGTTCCAGACGCGAATGGAGTCCATGATTCCATTCCAATTATACGTCGTTTGATTGTAGCGCCCGAACCAATAACGCGAACCCCTCGCCGTGGTGGGCGGCGTAATCGTTAAACTGGTAAGCGAATCGACCTCTTCGCCATCAACGTAAAGTCTGGCCTCCTGGTCGTTGTTGCTCCACGTCAGGGCGACTTGGTGCCAATGACCATCGTTAATGTATTGCGACGAACTCAACGTGCCGTAGAAAAGCGCTGAATTTACCACAACCTGATTTTGTTCCGCGCGAATTCCCAGCAAATTCGTGGTCGCCGAAGCGATGCGATACGTGTAAGCGTTCGAGCCTGTATTGGTAACGCTTTTTACAAAGAACTGGACCGTGCCATTCAGCGAATTATACCCGGATGTGTTGAAATATTCCATGTAGTCGTTTGGAGATTTCAGTTCCAGTGTATTATCATTGATGCCAGAATCGTAACCTGCGGTTGGATAAACCGATGCATTGTAGCCCCCTACTACAAGATTTGAAGCGAGGCCACTATTATTTGCATATATCGCCCCATCGTATTCATTGAAATTGAATTCGACAATGGGCTCGTCGCATTCCAATACAAAATTCACTTGATAATTTGGATTCTGATTGTGCGGTTTGTGACCCGCTAGAATTCTCAAGAACTGAACTCCGGCACCCGTGTTTTCGTGAGTAATTTGAACGGGTCCACCGTAAAGAGAACATCCAAGATACTCTGGCGATGTTGTCGATACATTAATAAACGCACAAGATTCATCATACACTGCCAATCCAACTGGACCGCCATTGGAATCAACCATGGTGATCGTAACGGAACACGAAGGAGGAATAATGCATTCGATCCATGAGCCGCGATTGCTTGAAGACATACAACCGGGAACTTCGGTACATTCACTCACATTATTTTGCGTGACCGGTTCGTACATATATTCCAACACTTTTGGAGTACAGGCTTCATACCCTGCCGTCGGAGGTGGAGACGCAAACACACTTGGAGCGCTACTCATTGCAATGAGGTACACCGTGACAGAAGCCACCCATGCCGTATTCATTCGACGCTTCATCAATTCTTCCCTCCCTGCGCTTCGATGTAATCGATCCATCGGCGTGCAACTTGCGCGTTTTGCGTGTGCGGGGTTGCCTGCAAAATGACGAGAACTTGTTCGTAATCGTCGCGAGCTTCTTCAAGCTTTTCCAATCCGACCAACGCGTTGCCGCGCACGAGCAGCAGTTCCGTCCAAAGATGCGTGTAGCTTGCATCCGCGCCATCGGGGGACGGAGCAATCGTGAGGGCTTCGTTCGACAGATCGAAGGTTTCCTGCCAACGTTTCTCAAGCAGATACGTGACCGCTTGGTCGTGCAAAGCTGCTGCTTGTTGGCGTTCGTCTGCCGCCTCGCTCAGCATGATATCATAAATAATGCGGGCTTTTTCCGCATCGTTGGCTTCGTACAAATAGTATTTTGCCAAATCCGCACGCGAGGCGCGGCGATCTTCATACGCCGTCGGGTAATCTCGAATACAACGCTCCCAAAGTTTTGCCGCACGGTCTTTCCGGCCAAACTGCCGATGAATTTCCGCCTCCGCGCGAAGGCTTTGGCGCTTGGTAGCCGGATCGTTTGTCGATTGAGCGCGAATGGCGCGGCACGCCAATACCGCGTCTTTATAATTTCCCTGCTTGGCTAATTCTTGCGCATCGTGAAGCGTCGCATCGTTTCTCGTCGCTTGCGGTTCAGTGGCGTCAGTGCGTTCCAAGGAACTTGTTTGATCTTCTGTAGCTGTGAAGATCGCGGTTGCTGTACCGCCCTCTTCACCGGGGTCGTCGGATGGAACAAGCGACGGCCGATAATTGTTTTCACCGCCAAAATTATCGGGAACAAATTCATTGTCGCCAGACAGCGGTTCCGTTTTCCACCAGCCATCGACGATGTACTTGTAAGTGCAAGGCCGCGAAACTTGAAGAAACGCCCGCCAGACACCGTCGGGATATTTGAGCAGATGAATCGCGCTTGGATTCCACTGATTAAAATCGCCTGCCAAAAATACCTCGTCCGATTCGGGAGCGTACAACGCAAAAGGTTCAAGCCCAGAAATGGCGACCCGCAAACCGTCTTGCAACTTAATCAAACTATGCGTTTCACCCGATTCTCCAAACGTATATGCATTAGTGCGCGGGTCGGTTATTAATGTTTGCGAATCGTCAGGAAGTGTGACGTAAAAAGCATACGCGTGTTCTTCGTCCCCAAGAGGGACATCGGCAACAAACCCCGCGTCATTCGGGGTCATTGTGCCTGCCGATGCATCCCAGTTATTAAACGCCCCCACCACCGATGCGGACACCGGTGGCGTGTCAAAATCCTGGTTATAGAGCTGGAACGTTTCTCCTCGCGCTGTCGAAACACACAACGCGCTCGCCAATGCGAAACACAACACCCCACTGCTACGGATAGCCATTACCTAAGCCCTCCCGTTGAAAATAATCTTCCGCGCTACCATACAACCGCTCGCACTTACTATTATGTTGAGATATGGGAAAATTTTCTTCGGCACACCCCAAATGGACTTTTCATCATTCCTCCCAATGCTTTCCGCCGACAAAGCGGCCCGAATCCAATAGTGTTGCCAGGGGGTGGCAAAGCGATTGCGTATGCTTACGAATATTTATTTGATATTTTCCTCCCTGCGTCAAGCGAAACCCAACAATATTTGTCCAACTGCTCAGGATTGAGAGTATTGACGTTATGAAAAGAACGGCGAAACTAGACAAAACAACTTGGCCGAAACGCGTTCGCAGCGCCTCCTTGGAAATCGACTTCGCGCTCGAATATGCCCGCGAATGGCGAGGATTACGCTTCCTGCCGCGTTTTTGGCATGTTTGATATGCGCCTTGCGAAATGCAATTATGCCGTTTTGCCCCGCCGTAAAACATAAATTTATCCCCCCCCCCCCCAGTTCGGGCT
>CAZOKZ010000137.1:0-3444 GCA_964580585.1 uncultured Candidatus Sumerlaeota bacterium
ATACCTTGAATCATCCTCGCCAAAATTTGTCTGCAGGCACATGCTAATTGTGAACACCCTCTAGTGCCCTTGGGGCTCTGGCGCTGCTTGCCGTTCTGGCGATCAGCAATCATGCGTGTGCGGCGGTTACGCTGCCGAACATGCCCATCGACTTCGCGGATTATGCCACCGCCGGCATGACCGTGGTCGGCACGGTGCTGGGCGCTATCGCCGGTATCGTCGTGGTCGTGGCGCTGGTCAAGATGGGCCTGCAGAAGCTCTCCGGAGCTTTCAACGGGCGCGCATAGCACCACCCTGAAACCCCGCTTCGCGGCAGCCATGAGCTTTTTGCTCGGAAGTAAAGCGAAGCGGGGTTCCTTCTCTCTCGTCATCCTGCAGGAATCTGTCATGGGAACACTTCGCTATATCTTTGTCACGGTCATTGTCGGATTGATCCGGCGCAGCCTGTACGCCATCTTTCGGCGATAGAAAGGAACCATCATGGAAGAGCATATCGCCGAACTGGTCAGCATCAACACATCCATTCTCAACACACTCACCAACATTGAATATTACGCCGCCATTCTCGCCGTCTGCGCGGGATTGGGACTCGGGCTTGTTCTGTGGCGCTTGATTCTGCTCTCCAAGAATCAAAGGAGCTTATTCTAATGGCGTTTAAACGGCTGTTACCTATTGTTGCATTTGTGGTGTTTTGTCTGCCGTCGCTGGCGCATGCATACCATAACATTGCAGGCTTGACACCGGTTTGTCAGTGGCGGACGGGAACGGGGCCATATCAATTCCATTGGATAGCAAAAGAAAACGCTACGGGTAAATGGTGGCATGTATGGGGCAATAACGTAAATCCGGACAGTAATTTTGGAACAAACTGCTGGAAAGGCAATATATCAGCACAACATTTACTCGACGCGCAAGGAAATTGTACGAAAGAACAATACACGGCGCTCATCAACGCAATGACTACCAGCGATTATGACGGTGACGGCACTTCCGATTTCTGGGAAATAAGCGAAGCTGACGGCAATTATACCGATCCTGCCATAACGCCGGAAAATCCCGATCCGTACAACACTCCCGCATATGATCCCGACAGCACTACCCAAGACAATGACGGCGACAAATTATCCAACGCCGAGGATCCCGACGATGACGACGACGGCATTCCTGATCGTTTTGACTCGACTCCAAGCGATATGGAAAACCCAAGCGTCGATTCTGATAACGACGGACAAGACGACGGTTTTGAAGCATTAATGGGAACCGATCCGAACGATGCGCAAAGTTTCTGGAACCCTGAATTGGATAATATCCAAATCAATGCAACGGATGGGCGAATTACATCGATTGTTCCCATTGACCCTGCTACCGGACAACCAGTGGAAGGATACGACGGAACCAACGGACTCGGAGACGGCAATAACAACGGCATTAGCGACTGGCAAGAAGTCTACTGGGGACAAAATCCCCTTGAAAATTCATCTTTAACCGATTCCGATAAAGACGGATGGGCGGATAAAACGGAAATAAAATTCGGCACCGATCCGAATAACGCCGGTTCACATCCTCATGACGATTGGCAAACCGTTGACGGCGTTCCTTATTATGACATAGAACTTCCCGATAAGGACACGGACGGCGACACGATTCCGATTCCGCAGAAAACGGTTTCCGAAAACGGCGCGGTCACGACTTCCGGTTTCGAGTACATTCAGACCGGCTTGATTATCAAATCCTCTTTGCGCGAGGTTTCGCCCTCGACCGCGAAATGCCAACTTGAAATCGAATTGACCAACATCACCGGCTACGTCGATTCCGCGCCCATCGTCAACGGACAGAAGTTTTCCACTACCGCCGTTCTGGAAACCGGCGGGGGTGTATCTGCTCGGTTCTCTCGCCCGGAAACAGAAACAACGCGACACCGAAGGACCGCTTTTCCCCATGCTTTTCAACAAGTCGAAAAGCAGCGGCGATATTCAGGTGTGGTTGCGTTGCTTCCGGATTGCCGGGCCTCTTTCGGAAAGGAGTTTCGGAAATGGCGAATAAAAAGCGCCAGAAATTTACAAAGCTATCACATGGTAAAACGCGAGAATTCATGGTGGAAATCATCATTGGAAGTTTGCGAACCAGTGACATTCTCAACGATATGCTAACCGAATGCGATTTAAAAACTGCGATTGAATTGTTTGCCGACAACCTGTGTTCAATAACCAAAGTTCAAATCAAATATGAAAACTAATATGAAAGGAGTTTTTCCCATGCAAACGCAGACTGAAACCATCATCACCCCCGGCGGGGTCGATACCGTGCATTGCTCGTTTTACTGCAAGTTCACCCCGAAGTTTCTGGAAAACCTTCACGAGATCGCGGAGGCGAAGCGCATTGCCGAGCATCCGCCGAAGAATTCCGGCGCGGAGGACACGCCCGAACCCGTCTTTGTCTGCAATGATCGCGTGTACGTGGTCATGCCCTACGGTTTTTCGCCGAACAAGGGACAGTCGCGTTACTGCTATTACCAGTTTGTCTTGAAAGACGGCGGCATCACCATCGGCTTGCAGCCGCGCGAACATTCCGGCGTAGCCGTCGGCGAGGAGGACGACAAGGACAAAAACAAGTGTTCCAACGTCCGGGTCGAGATCGGGGCCATGCCGCTGATTATCGCCGGTTCCATGGAAACGCTCATGCTGGAAGTCGAAGAACGGTTGAAGGAAATGGGATTGATCGTGGTCAAGAACCGCCTGGGCCGCGTGGACGTGTGCGTCGATCTGCCGTTTTCCGTGCAATCCCTGCAACACGCCATTATCGACCGGCGTTACATTTCTCGCGCCCGTTCGTGGTCGATGTATTGCGAATTCGATCATGACGGATGGGACAAAGCCGAAATCATTGCGTCGGAATTCGACGACGAAAACGGCATGATCGCCCTGCACGGCAAAGGTTACGCCTGCACCGGCTTTTCCATCGGCAAAGACAAGATCATGTGCCGCGGCTACGACAAACTTGAAAAGGAAAAGCATTGCGAGGAAATGCTTCTGGCGTTGTCACAGCGGCGGTTCGGCGGGGAGTTGCCAGAGGACGTGACCCGCATCGAATTCCAGCTTCGCCGCGACGCGCTCCGGGGCATCACCGTAGCCGGGCGCAGGGACAGCATCAGGACATGGCAGGATTTCATTGAATGCCAGTCAGCCATTGTCCGCTATCTCTGCACCGAATGGCTGGTCTTTACGGACAAAAAATTCTCCCGTTCCCACACCGATGAAGTCAAGAAGTGCATGGACGCTTGGCATCCCGACTGGCTCAAGGCGGTAAGTGCGTTTAAACGCGCTTTCGGTTCGAGCGAACAGAAGATAGTGCGTTTAAACGGCAGTATCAAACGGGAAGCACAGGAACATATCGCGCAGGCTCTCGGGTGCGGACAGTCGGCGATTCTCAAAAGCGACCTTGTCC
>CAZOKZ010000138.1:0-3262 GCA_964580585.1 uncultured Candidatus Sumerlaeota bacterium
CCAAAATGGAAATCAAACTCCCCGGCGTGGACGAACCTCAATCGCTGCACGGACGAATCGTCTGGGTGGATTATAACACCCGGCTTGCTTCACCGGTTTGCCAAATCGGTGTGATGTTTGAAAAACTGAACCCGGAACAACACCGTGCCATGGAACACGCGTTGCAAATTCTGCAAAATTCAAAACCCACGGGGTAACCAGGGTCGATTGAACTCGACACGCCTGCCCAAATCCAGCACACTCATCGAAACGCCTTGGGGAGGCTTCCTAATTTCATCATGACCTCAAACGAGAATTTTGCCGACCGGCGCCGAGCGCCCCGCATTCCCGTCAAAATGCGTGCTCACCTGCGCATTCATGTGCCCGAATTTCCAGACAAAATCATGCGCTTCGGTGTCGAAACCTGCGATATCAGTCAATTCGGTATGCGAGTCGCCGCCCTTAACGTCCCACACGATTACTATCGGCTCATCATGCCCGCCCTGCGCGAAGCACTGATCAAAATCAACCTGCCTGGCTCTCCCGAAGCCGTGCGTCTGCGCGGTCGCGTCGTCTGGACCCACTTCGACGAACGCCAGCAACCCACCATCTGCCAATTTGGTCTGTGTTTCGAAAACCAATCACCGGAAGAAGCCGAAGCCTTGGCACGCGCGATTGGACTGTTGCAGGAAACGATTACGGGGTGAGGGAAGGTGCTGTCACTCGGGGTAAATCAAGGCGCCGTTTTCGTCAGCGGTGAGTTGGGTGGTGTTTTCTGAAGTGTCAGATTTCCTGACTGTTTCTGCTACCAATTGAAATTTCTCCAACCGACGTTTCATAAAATAAACGTCTTGGTCTTCTGGCTTCAACTGCATCCCCACACCCTGTGGCGACCCATGAACCAGCAAATACGCTTCCTGGTCTGATTCATGAAATGTGTGTGCTACATTTGCCAGAGTATAACCTGAAGGTCCACGCGCATCGGCTAATTCAGGACGGTCAGCAATCATCTGACGCACCGTTGACCAGTCCCGCCGATAAGAACATTCAATGATGTACTCATAGTCCACATCACAAATGTCCAAAGGCTCTATCCCATTTGTTCGCGCTAAATTTGCAAATACTTGATCTTGATCGAAAACGAATGCCGTCCGTCCCCAAAAATCCAATTCGTTGGGATTATAGCCGGAAGCTAAATAATATTCAAAATCTTCACGAGATTGGCGAAAGACAGAGAAATGCACAGGAAAACGGTATCGATATTCCTGTAAGAGTGGGTGCCGATTCAATATATCTATTTGTTCAGCAGTCGTAAAAGATGCTGGATGATTATGACACACCGGCATTTCAAATAACCGGCCCGGTTTAAATCGAATCCCTGTTGGGCACTTGTGTTCGGAGTGGATTTCTTTGACTCCAAATGTTACTTCGTAATCTTCGTTTATCGGAATACCACTATTTAAAGACTGCTCGGCAAAAAGATATTTGGAATGTTGCAAGCCTTCGATTGATAATCTGCATCTTAGGGGCTCGGAAACAAAATTTGGCCCTTGGCAATACCCCAACCCCACCCCACACCTTGGCATGACAAAAGAATTTGTCATACTGCTATCAGAAAACAAGTTCTCTATCATTTTGACAGTCTCTTTTGGTTGCGCGATTAACGCAACCAACCCCACCGATCCCAGTAAAACCAGAACCGCCAGCACCGCTCGTTGTGGGTTAGTCATTTTCACGACGTGTGCTCCCCAAAGAAACCCAAAACCACACGACTACTGTATCAGGTTTTTCCGTTCAGGCAAGCCGAGATGCACTCGGCGATTTTTTTCAAAGGACGAAAATGACTAAAGGGACGGAAAGGACAACGCCGATGACGGATTTTCGAGGAGTTCAAACCACTCAAGTGCCGGGGATACATCCTTCATCCCTCATCCTTTATCCTTTTTTTCACTCCACCTTCTTGCGCGCGAACGCATACCGCGGTTTGCCTTCGTAATCGCGGTGCATTTTACCGTCGGCGAGACCCGCATGACGGAAAATGTCCAAAATCCCCGGTTCGTGGTCTTCGCCCAGTTCCAAAATCACGCAACCGCCCGGCACGAGCAATCGCCGCGCGTCGGCAATGAGTCCACGCACCATTTCGAGACCGTCCTCTCCCCCATCGAGCGCCGCGTGCGGATCGTGCACACGGACTTCGGGGTCGAGCTCGGCGATTTCACCCGTTTTGACATACGGAGGATTCGACACCAGCAAATGCAATGCGCCTTGGAATCCGCAAAACCCGGCGCCGTGGCGAAATTCAATGCGCGATTCCACGTGGTGCGCCGCCGCGTTGCGTTTGGCGGTGGCAAGCGCCCCTTCGCTGATGTCGCTGGCGATATAATGCGGCCCGGCGTTTTCCGCTGCCATCGTGACGCTGATGCAGCCGGTGCCGGTACCGACTTCAAACACTTGCGGACGCTCGACCTGAAGCGCCGGTTCGCTGTCGAGCAGCGCCAACGCCCGTTCGACAAGCCCCTCGGTTTCGGGACGCGGAACGAACGTGTCCTGGGTGACGATAAAATCGCGTCCGTAAAATTCCTTGTGCTCCAATAACCGCGCCACAGGCACGCGATTCTGGCCCCGTTGGCGAATCAGGTCGCGGTACGCGGCAACCTCCAATTCCATCAACGGCTTGTACCAATCCATGTACAGCCGCAAACGATCGCACCCCAGCACCCGTGCCAGCAACAGCTCGGCGTCCAGGCGTGGCGAATCCACGCCTTTGCCGTCGAGATATTCGGTCGATTTCGTAATCAATTGTCCAACGGTGTGCATCGTGCGGGTCCCGGCCAGAATGTTCCGAGGAACGTTTCCGACAATGGCGGACGAACGCTAGCGAAGAATGAACGAAAATGCACCTATCGCCTTGACCTCCTGGACGATAAACTTTCCTTTGGAGCGTCAAACCTTCTCCTCAGAAAGCTCGCGCCTCGATGAATTCCAACACCCGCCTTGCCGATAAAGCCCCGTGGGAACTTCAAGCCTCCGATTATGTGATTCACTTGTGGAATCGTCGCATGTTGCTCGGAGGACTGACGTTCGCCGTTTTATTCCTGACCTGGCTGGGGATATTCCTGTTCCAACCGAACGTTTTCGAATCTCACGCGTTGATCATGGTTCGCGAACAATCGCGAATGAATGCCTACGAGGAAGAAAAACCCGGAATTCATCCCCCGGCGTTTGTCGATTTATTCCAATCCGACGAAATGATCGAATTCGTCCGCCAACAATACAACGCACG
>CAZOKZ010000139.1:0-2603 GCA_964580585.1 uncultured Candidatus Sumerlaeota bacterium
GGGGCAAAGCGATGTGTGGTCTTCGATCGACGGAGAACATTGGAAGCTGCTGAATGAAGACGCACCCTTCGGCAACCGCAGCGAACACACCGTCACCGTGTTTGGCGGCAAACTCTGGGTCATCGGCGGACATGCGGACGGTGTCTTGCAGAACGACGTCTGGTGTTCAACCGACGGCAGCACATGGTTTCGAGTCACCGAACACGCGGGGTTTACGCCGCGATACAAACACTCGGCGGTTTCGTTTGATGGGAAACTGTGGGTAATCGGTGGGCGGAATCAAGACACGGGAAGCATTTCTTCGATCAATGCGAGTTTTCGCAACGACGTGTGGCGTACAACGGACGGCGTCACGTGGACGCGCGCCACCGAACACGCCACGTTCAGTAGGCGCGCGGATCATTCAAGCTTCGTCCACGATGGAAAAATGTGGGTCATTGCCGGAACAATTGGGGCAGGTATTTACGGTAATGCTATGGTTCGCATTGCGAGCAATGACGTTTGGTCCTCTACGGACGGGATCAATTGGACAAAAACGGCGGATTCTATTTTTCCACGGCGAAGCAATCTATCGATCTTTGAATTGAATGGCAAGATGTGGATATGCGGCGGCGCTTCGTATCATGGAGAAAGTCGAGTCGGTATTGTTCAGGAGAAAGACAATCCTGTGGCGGATTCGCTTGACGATAAAGTCTGGGTTCCCATTCCCCATTATTATTATTTTGAAGTAAGCGATTATCAAAACGATGTCTGGTGTTCCTCCGACGGAGTAAATTGGTCACTTGCGGTTGCAGACGCGTCCTTTGGAGATCGTCAAAATCAGTCGAGCCTGATTTTTGATGGACGGGTTTGGACGATTGGTGGTTCCAAGGGAAATACGATCCTCTTTCCCTATTATTCGGACGAAGGCCCCACGAATGACGTATGGAAATCCGAGGACGGTTATTCGTGGAATCCGGCCGTGAGGTTCGGCTACCTACCCGACAGGCGAGAACATGCAAGTGTTGTTTATGACGAAAAAATGTGGGTGATCGGCGGTTATGTCACCAGTGTCAGAAGTGATATCTGGTATTCATCGGACGGGATAAAATGGATTCAGGCCACGAACCAAGCTCCTTTTAAGGCACGAAGTAGTCATTCCTGCGTTGTGTATGATGGAAAAATGTGGGTGATTGGCGGATATACGAGTCGGGGGCGAAAGAACGACGTTTGGTATTCCACGGATGGAATTAATTGGATTCAAACCACGGCGAGCGCTGCTTTTACGCCACGGACGAGTCATGCCAGCGTGGTGTACGATGGTAAAATGTGGGTTATCGGTGGTTACGACGGTGGGAAATATCTCAACGATATTTGGTATTCCACGGACGGCGTTACATGGATTGAAGCTACAGCAAGTGCTGCCTTTTCACCAAGATATTGGCACACAAGTGTTGTTTTTGATGATCAAGTGTGGGTCATTGGTGGATACAGTGATGATTCCGCAAAGAGTTCTACGAAAAATGACGTTTGGTATTCGACGGATGGATTCACATGGACCGAGGCCACGGCCAATGCTGCTTTTCCAACCCAAAGCGGTCATGCGTGCCTCGTTTTTGATAATAAAATGTGGCTCATTGGCGGTTCTCGCCATGACGTGTGGTCTTCTGTCGATGGTGTAAATTGGAATCAAGTCGCGGATAATCCTGCTTACCCTGCTCAATGGATGACTTCGAGTGTTGTCTTTGAAAATAAAATTTGGAACTTATGTGGAGGAATCACCGAACCCGAAAAAACAAACAACGTCTGGTACACCGAAATCTCTCCGACGCACCTTCTTACCCTCACCGATCTCGGCGAAGTTTGGGGCGCGGAGAATTTCAATCATCGTCTCAACGCGCCTGAAAAATGGGCGGCGATTGAATTGTTTCACGATGCGGCGAATGGCTGGCAAACGTTCGCGGGCGATACGAACGGGGACGGAGTCGATGATCTGATCTCGATCACGGAGTTCGGCGAAGCTTGGATCGCCGAAAACACTTCCGATAAATCCTTTGCCGAGCCCGTAATATCGGCGTCGGGTTATTTGTTCGACGAAGCCAGCGGTTGGGCCGCGATCCCGGGCGATTACAATGGGGACGGAGTCGTCGATCTTGCGCAAATTACCGATTTCAACAACGTTTGGCTGGGCTTGAATGCGGGCAATTCGATTCCCGCGCCGACGTTTGTTGGGGCCTTCGGGATAACGCTCGGTTCTCTGGGCGTCGTTTACGACCCGGCCAACGGTTATTGGGGCGATTCAGGCGATGTGAACGGCGACGGCAAGGACGACCTTGTGTTTATTCGCCCGAACGGTCAGGCCTATGTGTTGCTCTCGAAAGGCGCCGAGTTCGACCCGCCACGTTTTTGGGGAACTTTCGGGTTTCGATACGATCGAGGCGACGCCACCAACCCCGGGTACGGGCTGGCCGTTGGCGATTTCAACGATGATGGGAAAGACGATCTGGCGTGCGTGACTCCATACGGGGACGCGTGGGTGGCGCTTTCAAACGGAGTTGGCTTCAATGCGCCGACGCGTTGGGGGTGGCTTGGGTTCAAGTTCGCGCCGCGCTTGAGTGCGGGGT
>CAZOKZ010000140.1:0-2268 GCA_964580585.1 uncultured Candidatus Sumerlaeota bacterium
GCGAAGTGTAGATGATATGCTTCACACCTGCCAGCTTGCCCACAAATCGTCCAATCAGGCCCGCAATTGGCGTATGAACGTGAAGGATGTCGATTCGGTACTTTTTCAGAATGCTGAAAAGGCGAACGGCGCTGATCACATGACTGACGAGGTTGTATGAACGGGAAATTTTCAGAGGCAACATATGCAACCCCCAACTCCGCAGCTCGTTCCAGTACGGACCGCGCGAGCAACAAACAAAAACCTGGCAACCGCGACTTTTCAAACTTAACGCCAGCGGAGCAATAAATTGGCGCACGGTGAAATCGACGGCACACAATTGCATCACGCGAGGCGGTCCTTCGTGTTCGCGTCCGGGACGCGGCGGAGCGTGCACTTCGCTGGAAGCGTCCAATTGAGGCTTTTGTTTTTTGTCAGCCATAGTGATCCACTCAGAATTTACAGCCATCAACAAGCCCCGGGAACCTCGACGGGGTCAAGCCCTGCGACATCGTAATATTTCAATCGTCAACGCGTCAGAAACCCAACGCTCAAGCCATTCAGGGTCAATTATCTGTCTCAGTGGCCTAAAAACACGTCTCAACCGCAACAAAAACCTCGAAAAACACCACAAGAGGAATATTTTCTCTTCCGATTTACCCGGAAATATTCTACAACTTGACCAGCAAAGCTTGAACTTCGTCCCAGAATAAATGTCTAATACCCAGAGAAGAGCGATTTAGCACATATAACCCACGAGCAGATTGTCATGACAGACGATCAAGACAAACGACGAATCATCAGCCAGTTGATGCGCGAAGCGGCTTCGATTTTCAGCGAAACCAGCAGCACCGACATCGCTCCCGCTCTGCCCAAAATGTACGAAGCCGTCCTGCTCGCCGAACAACTCGACGACAAAACCCCATTGCTTATCTGCCAGGCTAACTTGGCCTGGATGAACGCTGTATGCGGAAAACCAGCCGAATCCATCGAGCACATCGAACGCGCCATCGAAGTCGCCATGGAAAATGAAATGGCAGTTCCGATCCGAAATTTCGCCTTCATCAAGTTCGTCGAAATTGCCGTCCTGCTTGGACGTGAACACGAACGCGCGCTCACCTACGCCCGCGCATTGGTGCAATCGGCTGTCGATGAGGAAGCCAACTATCAACAGTTCCTCGCAGCGCTCTTCAACCTCGCCGTCGTATGCCAGGACCTGATTCGCTCGCCCGATTGGTCCGTGGCAATCTTGTCGTGGATTATTGACGAATCCATGCCCTCCGACCACCACATCGCCCAACAGGCGCGGACGCTCTATCGAAAAATCATCCAACGCTTTCCCCCCGAAACGCGTCATACCTGGTTGTCGGAACTCGAGGCCAACCGCGACTATCTGCTGGAACAATCCACCGACGGTTTTCTGCCACAATTCGCCCCAAACCCACCCGAGTCCTCCGAATGGGGCGAAAATGACAACCCCGATCGCGAATTTTAAAGGTTCCCTGTGTGGTGCCCCCCGCTGCCCGCTTTCTTATCATGGGAAAGCGGGCAGTAATTTTTTTGCTCCATTGCGACCTGCTGACGCCCCAGGCACCTCTTTTCGCTCGACGCGGTGACCTCCGCCAAGCCCATAAAAAACGCATGAAAATCATCCGTGTCATCAACGAGTTGCGCCAGGGAGGAGTCCAGATTCGTCTGGGTCGAGTGGCTCGCGACTTGGTAGCCCGCGGACACGAAGTCGTCATTGTCTGCACGTTGGCTGAAGGAGAAAATGCCCCCGAAGTCCGGGCGGGCGGTGTTCGAGTCGAAGTCGTCCCGGTTCGTAAGTGGAATAAGTGGTCCGATATCCTGACGCTGGCTAAGTTTTTTCGAGCCGAAAAACCTGACATCGTCCATGCGCATATGTTTCGCCAATATACACCGGCCACCGTGGCTGCCACGATGGCGCGGGTGCCCGTTATTTTTGGACAAGTCCATCTTGTGGGAACTTATCGGAATCTAAAGTGGATTCGGACGGAAAGAATCATTTCGCGGTTTCGTACCGCAACGCTCGCCGTCTCCGAAGCCGTCGCCAACGACATTCGCCATGCTTGTGCTCCTCATCCCCCACCACGTCTTCAGGTGTTGCTCAACGGCGTGGACCTTGCAAAAATCCAAGTCGGCGATCAGCAATCCTGCCGCGCCGACCTGTGTGCCGAGTTTGGATTCCCCTCGGATTCCATCGTGTTTATCAACGTTGCGCGATTGAATCCCATTAAGAACCAACGCCAACTGATCGACGCATTCCAC